>CAZPXP010000022.1:0-77892 GCA_964590975.1 uncultured Ferruginibacter sp.
CGCAATCCGTGGGACACCAGCCGTGTGCCAGGCGGCAGCAGCGCTGGCAGCGCCCGGTGTGCAAGTGGTTAACCAGTCGGTGGTAGCGCCGCATGAGTTAGAGCCTCTGCCTACCATTGCTATGGTAACAGGCAGTGATTTTCTTACTCAACCCACACTGCATGAGGAAGTATTTGGTCCCTATGCCCTGCTGGTGGTTTGCAAGCATAAGAAAGAACTTATCGCGGCCTGGCAAAGTATTGGCGGTCAACTGACGACTTCGCTGCTGGGAACATCCAAAGATTTTGAAGAGCATTCTGACCTTATTGCCATAGCTGAACAGGTGGCTGGCCGTATTATCTTCAACGGCATACCTACGGGTGTGGAGGTTTGCGCATCGATGGTACATGGCGGGCCTTTCCCTGCCACTACAGATAAACGCTTTACGGCTGTAGGCATTGATGCTGTGAAACGCTGGGTAAGACCTGTAGCCTACCAGAACTGCCCGGATGAGCTGCTGCCGGATGAACTAAAGGCTGCCAATCCTCTTGGCATACCGAGAAGGGTAAACGGCAAGCAGGAGTAAGCAGGGAGCAGCAGAGTTGTACCTATCACATTCGTCTATACAAACCATCGGTTCACGGTTAAAAGCTATCATGACATGGAATAAACTCATTTCTTTGGGCATGCGTTTAAGATACAACCCATACCCGGTTATTCATATTGCCGGCATATTGGTTTTCCTGCTTATGCCTGCTGCTTTTTTTATGAGTGGTCCGCAGGATGCAAGTTTCAGGGATATCATATCTATTCCCTGGTATTGGTTTTTCTGTTTCTTTTATCTCGCTGTGTTCTACGTTATTGCTTATCTCTTATTTCCTCTATTGTATCTCAAGAAGAAGCAGTGGCTGTATATACTTGCCATTGGGGTATTGGGATTGATCACTTACCGGTCGAGGCCATTTGATCATATTATTTCGTGGTGGCCTGCGCCGTTCAGTGCATCTCCAGGAGCCAAGAGTACACCACCGCCTCTCCTTCCCGGTAATGGACGTGGTACAGACGTGATGAGTTTATTCCTGCTGGGCGTAACGGTGGGTCTGAGTACGATCGTACCGCTGACGAAGCAGTGGCAGTATGCCCGCCAACAGTACCTGCTGGCACAGGCAGATAAAGCTAATGCAGAACTTGCTTTTCTTAAAGCTCAGGTAAACCCGCACTTTTTATTCAATACACTCAACAACATTTATACACTGGCAGCAACTAACAGTGAGCATACGGCAGAAAGCATTATGCAGTTGTCGAATATCATGCGGTACATTACCAGCGAAGCGGAGGAGGATTTCGTACTGCTACGGGATGAGGCAAGCTTCCTGGAAAACCTGATCGCGCTCCACAGCCTCCGGCTAGGGAGCAGTATTCAACTCAGCTTTACCATAACGGGCAGAATTGAAGACCAGTATATTCCGCCACTGCTGCTTAGTACTTTTGTGGAGAATGTATTTAAGCATGGCACTAGCAATAACCAGCCTGCGGTCATCACGATACGACTTTCGGTGGAAGGACGATCTATTATTTTCTTCTGCCAGAACCAACTGTTTGCTTTAAGGGTTGTGCCGGAAAGACAAGGGCTGGGTATTGAAAATGCAAAAAAGAGACTTGCTCATCTGTACCAGGGCAGACACGATCTTGTTATTACCAAACAGGATGGTTTATACACGGTAACCTTAACTTTGTTATCTTAGGTTCATACAACGGGTTATGGATAAAAAGATATTACGGTGTGTTGCGATTGATGACGAACCGCTTGCATTAAAGCTGCTGCAGGAGTATGCTTTCAGGACGCCTTTGCTGCATATGATACAGGTATTTGAAGATGCCATTTCGGGCCTGGAGTTTCTAAAGACAGCACAGATTGATGTGCTCTTTGCAGACATCAATATGCCGGACATTTCGGGTATAGATCTTGTACGCAACCTGGAGCATAAACCTCTTATTATCTTTACCACTGCTTATAAAAAGTTTGCCTACGAAGGATTTGAACTGGACGCTGCCGATTACCTGCTGAAACCCATTGACTACGACAGGTTTTACAGGAGTGTACTCAAAGCAGTAGCTAAACATCAGCAGAATTCACTACCTACTACAGCGGAATTTCTGTTTGTACGTTCGGAATACCGGATGATCAAAATAGATATTTCTTCCATTGATTATATTGAAGGTCTCGAAGATTATATCAGAATACACATAGAGCATGCCAAACCGGCGCTAACCCTTATGACACTGAAAGCCGTGCTGGAAAAGCTTCCTGCCGGAAAGTTCCTTCGTATTCACCGCAGTTATATTGTACCCTTATCGAAAGTTGGTACGATAGTCAACAAAAGGGTTACTCTTACCACCGGTAAAGAATTACCTGTTGGAGAAAGTTACGCTGACCATGTAAATGAATGGATGTATAAGCCTCTTTAACAAAATTTTAGTCGGTACTTTTCTCCTGTTTACCGGGTTTATTTTCATTGTGGCTCTATAGCTGATAGTTTTACTGTGTTATTATTCACATTTAAAATCGTGGTTATGGAAAGAAAAGACTTTTTAAGAAACTCAATCGGTCTAATCGGTGCAGGTAGTATCATACTTGGCGCCTGCAAGAAAAATGATGTTTCGAGCGGCAGCGGAACGGGCACCGGCTCCGGAAGCGGGGGGTGTATCACCAGCCCGGAAGAGGTAGAAGGCCCCTACCCTTATCCTGGTGGTGAATCGAGTAATCCATTGTTACGTTCTGACGTTACCGGAGGACAGACCGGCGTACCGCTTGTGCTGAATTTTGTGGTGGTCAATACCAACAATAACTGCGCGGTAGTTTCCGGGGCAAGGGTAGATGTCTGGCATTGTAATAAGGATGGATACTATTCTGGTTACGGTTCGCAAACGGGTGGAACACTTGGCACACAAAGCTATGTGGGGCAAACATGGCTGCGAGGATACCAACTGGCGGACAGCAATGGCAAAGTACAGTTTATTACCATTTATCCCGGATGGTATATGGGGAGGGCAACACATATACACCTTGAAGTTTTTGTGAGTAATGTACTCAGGAAAACAACGCAGATCACTTTCCCGGAAACCATCTCGGATACGGTGCACGTTTCATCTTTATACGCTGCTCATGGTGTCAATACCATGCGTAATTCTTCTGATGGCATCTTTAACAACCCGGCTACTGATCTTGCTAATGAAACAGTGGCGCTTACTGGCAGTGTGGCAACGGGTTATACTGGTACATATACTATTGGTATTGCTCTGTAGGGAAGAGAAAGAAAAGCACGGGAGGGGTTGCATTAAGGCGACTTTCTTTTACTTTATACTAAAAGTATGATATGGCAAAAGCATTGGTCAAATTAACTTTCCGCCAGGTACTGGGACCGGACATGCAGGATACTTTTGCAAAAGGTATTCTGCACTATTCTTACGCTGAATTTAAACTCAAATCACAGGCATATAATCCGGAGGGGGTACTCACTACTTTTTCAGCAATGAAGGCCCATGATGGCCGTGCCAACTCATTGCATTATAAGGTCGGTTTTCGGGTGAGCGGTTATATTGAAGATCTTAAGCATATTATACCGGGGTTGAAAGATACGCTGGGGCAGCCTGTTGCTTTTGAAACGTATAAATTTGAGCTGATTGAGTCGGATATTCACAATGCAGCAGCTCATAGAGTAGCAGTGCATTACATAACGGGTACACTGACACTTCATGAGGTATTGGGTAACTACCTGTTACTGGCACCGGAAGCATCAAAAGAGGATGGTGCAACACCGTTGCCGGAAACATTTATGCTGCCGCTGCAAGATGGGCTATCCATCTGCCGCTATGTATCGACAGAAAAGGAATAATTGAGCGTACTACGGTCTTCTTTTGCATTTTTCATAACCAGTGCAACTGTAATAAGGGTAGCAATAATAAAATAAGCCATGATTACATACTGGATACCGGGGACCAGTTGGCTGCTCCCAAACCAGTCGCCCGTTTTGAAAAACAGGAACAGGCCATAACCATTCTTTATACTTTCCCAGAAAATGGCATAGGGGTTACGGTCCATCAGTTCTGTATAGGCATATACAGCGAGAAAGATATACCCACCATACCAGAATATACCAGGGCTGCCAATACTGCCCAAATTACCGAACAGGTAACTGATCAGCAGTAGTGTGGTTCCTATCTGTACCCAACTCCATATATTAAGGGCTTTAGAGTTTGCGGGTTCATATTTTTCGAAATTGTACACGTCGTTGATTTTATAGACCGGGTATTTTTCTATAACATCGGGTGGGCGCCAGCCTGTAGGCTTGATCCAGACGAGGAACTTAGCTTTTATACTGTTGGTACGCCAAGCATCCTTAATCATAAGCCAGAGATGCTGAAAATTGATCTTGACAGGATTCCAGGTACGTACAGGACGGGTAATTCCATATACAGGCGGCACATTGGGCAGTTCTTCCTGAAAAGTGCCAAAGAGCTTATCCCATACGATAAATATCTGCCCGAGATTCTTATCAAGGTATTCAGGGTTGAGGGCATGGTGAACTCTATGGTGCGATGGAGTAACCAATATTTTTTCTATAAAGCCCATTCTTTTGATGTGTACGGTATGATACCAGAATTGTGCAAACAGGTGTAGTGGTGTTACTGTGGCGATCACTACTTCGGGAACGCCCATGATTGCAGCGGGAATGAGCAGGAAGGTAAATGGGTTGAAGAAAGTGGAGATGCTCTGCCGGAGTGCGCAGGCCAGGTTAAAATCTTCGCTGCTGTGATGGATGATGTGAGTGTTCCAGAAGAAATTGATGTGATGGCTCCAGCGGTGTATCCAGTAGCCTGCAAAATCGATAACGATAAAGGCAATGATATACATCCAGATGGTGGACTTCAGTTGCACTATAGCCAGCTTATTGAGGAACCATCCATAAGCGAGAATGGTTATACTAAGCCCAAGCACGTCTTTAGTAACATTGGTCATTCCGCTGCTCAGGCTGCTGATCATGTCCATATTACGTACAGGGTCTTTCTTCTTATACCATGCGTACCATTTTTCGAGTAATACGAGGGTAAGAAAAGCGGGCATGGCTATTAGTAATATTTTACCGTAGGTCTCCATTTAAATTGAATTATCTTATTCAAATATAAACAAAATAAGGAGCGTCACAAAGCCTGCCGGGTGTTAAATGCTTACCGAATCGGGCAAAGGATGGATGCAAGGGGCGCATCTAAAACTGTTGTACATTCGCGACACAGACGTGATCCGGGTATGATTACCTTTATTCAATCAGCCTGATCGTTCTTAACCCCCGATGTATGGCAGCAATTTTTGAATGTATCGACGCGCATACCTGCGGCAATCCTGTACGGCTTGTAAAATCAGGTGGCCCTATGCTGCCGGGTAGCAGCATGAGCGAGAAACGAAGTTATTTTCAACAACACTACGACTGGATCAGGAAGGGTTTAATGTTTGAGCCCCGCGGGCATGACATGATGAGTGGCAGTATCCTGTACCCACCTCACGATCCTGAGCATGATGTGGCAGTGTTGTTTATCGAAACCAGCGGCTGCCTCCCGATGTGTGGCCACGGCACCATAGGCACCATTACGATTGCGATAGAGAAGGGATTGATACAACCCAAGCAGCCTGGTACCGTGTTGATGGAAGCTCCAGCGGGTTTGGTCAAAGTGCATTATACGGAAGAACGGGGGAAGGTAAAATCTGTGCGACTTACTAATGTATTTTCCTTCCTGCATTCGGAGGGATTGGAGGTAGAATGTCCCGACCTCGGTATGCTCCGGATTGATGTAAGTTATGGTGGTAATTTTTATGCCATTGTAGATGTGCAGGAACATTTTCCAGGTCTTGAGCACTTTAAAGCAGAGCAACTGATCGGCTGGGCAAGGGTATTGCGCCAGCGCATAAATGAACGGTACGAATTTGTGCATCCCGAAGACGCAACGATCAGGGGGTGCAGCCATATATTGTGGACGGGCGCAGTGCTGGATGCCTACTCTACCGCACGCAACGCAGTTTTTTACGGCGACAAAGCTATTGACCGCAGCCCTTGCGGCACGGGTACATCTGCACGTATGGCACAATGGTATGTCAAAGGGAAACTGAAGAAGGGCGATCTTTTTATTCACGAGAGTATTATCGGCAGCAAATTTACCGGTCGCATAGAGGAGGAAGGGGTCTTTGCGGGCAAACCCTGTATACGCCCATCAATAGAAGGATGGGCAAGGATATATGGTGAGAACAGGATATCAATAGATGAGGAAGATGATCCTTATGCGCTTGGGTTTACTGTAATCTGATCAGTCATTAGGGTCTTCACAGGCCCTTAATTAATATTATTGCTTATGGAAGTCAGCATCATCGGTGGCGGTATCATCGGATTGAGTTGTGCGTACTATTTAAAAAAGGAAGGCTATCAGGTAACGGTTATTGATCGCGGGGATATTTCGAATAACTGCTCCTTTGGTAATATGGGTTATGTATCACCCAGTCATTTTGTTCCCCTTGCTTCACCGGGTATTATTAAAGAAGGACTGCGCCATATGATGAGCAGTAGCAGCCCCTTTTATGTCAAGCCAAGGCTGAGCCTTGACCTGTTGCGATGGGGTATCCGTTTCTGGAAGAGCAGTAACAGCGCAACAGTAAAAAGAAATGCGCCCCACCTGAATAACATACTGCAACTGAGCCGTGGATTAGTGAATGATTTTGTTGAAGATCTTGGCAATATATTCGAGCTTGAAGAGAAAGGGTGTCTTTTATTATACAAAGGTGCGGCGGCTGAGGAGCATGAGCTTCACCTGGCAGAGGAAGCAGCGCATTTTGGATTACAGACAGAACGGCTGGATGCTGCCGGCGTGCAGGGACTTGAGCCTGAGGTGGAAGTAAATGTAAGAGGCGGAGTATTATATAAAGATGATTGCCATTTCAATCCCGGGCGACTTATGCTGGCGCTCAAAGAGTACCTGCAGAACGAAGGGGTTGTTTTCCGGCTGGAATGTGAAGTGACAGGTTTTGAAAAGGTGGGTAACCGGCTAACAGGGATACTTACTGACAAAGAGAAGATCAATACCGAGAGGGTAATACTGGCAGCTGGCAGCTGGATACCGCAGGTGGCAAAACAGATGGGCATATACCTACTGCTGCAACCGGGTAAAGGGTACAGCTACACTTATGGAAATGTAGACAAGAATATACATTATCCGTCTATCCTGGTGGATGGGCGCTGTGCGATGACACCCTGGGGCCGTAAGCTTCGCATTGGCGGTACTATGGAGATCAGCGGAATAAACAGCCGGGTACTGGTGAACCGCATGCGGGGTATTTATAGTTCTGCACTTGATTTTTATCCCGACCTGCCCATCGAGTTCCCGTCGACTGATCGTATCTGGCATGGACTACGGCCTGTTACCCCTGATGGATTGCCATATATTGGCAAACACAGTATGTACAACAATCTTGTTATTGCCGGCGGGCATGCAATGCTGGGGGTTTCCCAGGCTACGGGGACAGGTAAACTGGTAACGGAAATATTATCTGGCAGAAAAACGAGTATTGATTGCAGTGCTTTTGGTACGCAACGATTTGGATAAGTTTATATACTACTTACCCGAATCCTGGTCGATAAATGATGGTATTGGCTTACTATATGCCTAAGCCTAACTCAAAATGCATCTCCGGTATAATCACATCTTTAAAGCCTTTACGGAGCAGGCGTTGCTTAAAGTCTTCCTGCACTTCATATTCGCCATGTACCAGGAAGAGTTTCTTTACCTGCCGGGCGTCCTGGCAGGCAAGAAATTGACACAGGTCTTCATAATCGCCATGGGCACTCATACTGCGCATCTCACCTATCCCGGCATTCACTTCATGAATCTGGCCAAAGATGCCCACTTCCTTAGGTTTATTCTTCAACCTGCCGCCAAGTGAGTTAGGCTCACAGTAGCCTGTCAGCAGGATGGTGTTACGGCTGTTTTCGATATTGTTGCTGATATGATGCTTGACTCTTCCGGCCTCTGCCATACCACTTGCTGAAATGATTACACAGGGTTCGCGGTGGTAGTTAAGTGCCTTGCTTTCATCTACGGATTTTATAGTGCGCAAGCCGGGAAAGGCAAAAGGATCATCATCCTGCATTAGTACTTTCCGGATACGGGTGTTAAAGTATTGCGGATATCTTTTGATGATTTCCGTTGCTTCGATACTCAATGGGCTGTCGAGAAAATAATCCAGACGAGGCAGGCGGCCTTCAAGTGACAACTGGTTAAGGGCATACAATAGTTCCTGTGTGCGGCCTACACTAAAAGCCGGGATAATCAACTTTCCCTTTTTGGAAATACAGGTCTTATTTATCCATTCCAGCAATGTGTCTGGTGTAGGGTGAAACTCATCGTGCAAACTGTTGCCGTAAGTAGACTCAATGATAATATAATCTGCCTGGCTGAAAGGAGCCGGTGATTTGAGGATTACATCCCGGTAGCGACCGACATCGCCACTGAAAGTGATGCGGGTTGTCTGTCCATTTTCAGTAATACGCAAGTGCACAGCAGCACTGCCTATAATATGCCCTGCATCGGTATAACAGAACTCAATCCCCTCTGCAATAGTATGCCATTGATCATAATCTACTATTTCAAACTGCTCTACTGCTTTTCTTGCGTCTTCCTCATTATACAGTGGCTCAATATAGGGTTTACCTTCCTGGGCCCGTCGTTTGTTGATAAACTTTGCATCGCTTTCCTGTATACCTGCGCTGTCTTCGAGTAATACAGCGGACAGGTCTTTTGTAGCGGGTGTTACGAAGATCGGCCCTTTATAGCCGTCTTTTACAAGGCGTGGGATCAGCCCGCTATGGTCAATGTGTGCATGAGAAAGGATCATGTAGTTTACAGATGCCGGATCAAAGCCAAAGTCGCGATTCAGGGCATCCGTGTCTTTCCCCATACCCTGGAACATACCACAGTCGAGCAGCAGTCGCCTTCCATCTCTGAGCGTTAATAAATGTTTGCTACCGGTAACTGTACGGGCGGCGCCATGAAAAGAAAGTTTCATATACCTGGTTTATTGTTAGTTTATTCTACGCTTACCGCAAGCCAGGCCATTATGCCCATGCCGATCGGGATTGCATTCTGATCAATATTAAAAATGGGTGTGTGTACATTGGCTATGATACCTTTTGCTTTATTACCTGCACCCAGCCTAAAAAAGCAACCGGGTAAGCGGTGTGAATAATAACCAAAATCTTCTGCTCCCATCCGCAGCTCGGTGGTTTCTACGTTCTGTGGTCCTATGTATGCTTCAGCCTGCCTCCGTGCAGCCTCATTGAGTGCTTCATTATTCAGTACAAAAGGATAGCCTACATCAATATGGATGGTCGCTTCTGCACCCATCGCAGCCACCAGTTCAATTGTTTGTTTACGGATCAACCCGTGCGCTTTAAAGCGCCATTCTTCATCCATCGCCCGAAATGTACCCATCAGTTTTACTTCGGAAGGGATGATATTGGTTGCATTGCCGCCCTGAAAAGATGTTATAGATAATACAGATGGATTGAAAGGGTTGTTATTGCGCGCTATGATCTGCTGCAGGCTCACTATAAGATGCGAAGCAATGAGTATAGTATCTGCTGTAAGTTGTGGCGCCGCAGCATGACCACCCTTACTTTTTATGGTAATGTATATTTCGTCTGCACTGGCCATTACCATGCCCCCACGAAAGCTCAATTTACCAGTTTCCAGACCCGGGTGCACGTGCAATGCAAATATTTTTTCCGGGGTGGGGTTTTCGAGTACTCCTTCACGTATCATTATGCTTGCCCCTCCGGGATTTTTTTCTTCGCCCGGCTGGAAGATAAGCTTTACTGTACCGGTCCACTCTTCCCGCATGGCCATAAGTATTTTTGCAGCCCCGAGTAAGCAGGTGGTATGTACATCGTGCCCGCAGGCGTGCATAATACCCGGTCGTACCGACCTGTAAGGCACTTCATTTTCTTCTGTTACAGGGAGTGCATCCATATCTGCCCGGAGCGCGACGATGCGGCTATCGGGGTTCTTTCCCCTGACAATACCTACAACGCCTGTACCTGCAATGACTGTGAACGGGATACCCAGTTCACCCAGCTTTTCCTGTATAAAAGCAGAGGTTTCGTATTCCTGATAACTGAGCTCAGGATGGGCATGAAGATGCTCCCGTATACTAATAAATTCTTCTTTATACTCCGCTGCCAACTGCAGGATCCTTTCTTTAATCATGATGGTAATTTCGTATAATATTGCAACATAAAAAAAAGAGTTTCGTGGGTGAAACTCTTTTATGGAATATTAGCCATATTAGTTTTTATTGCCCTATTTATCTGTCTTTTTCGTCTTCTTTAGGCGCTTTTACTTCTACTATTTCCGGCACGGCATATATATTTGTTGATACCAATCCGCCTTTTTTTACCAGTGTCTTATAGCGTTCTGCTTCTGCCTTTTCTACAAAATTCCCGAACTTCAACTGGATGTAGGGAGGTTTAAAACTCATATACACTTTCTGCTCGGGAAAACGTTGCAGCAACTGCGATCGTACGCGAAGTGCCAGATCGCGGTCGTTGGTATTAAGTATCATCAGGCGGTATCCTTTGGCTGCGCGCGGCCCTAGCAGGTCCTTAGGGGCCTGTTTACTGGCAAGCAATTCTATACGGGGATCCTTATGTACTACGATTCTGCCGTTTACTGCCGTATCGGGTATTGCGGAGGGGGCTACAGGGGTTATCTGCGCCTTTGTTACTCCTGCAATGGACATACTCAAAAATATACTCAACAATATTTTCTTCATGTGTACTCTTTTTGTTCCGACCCGTTTTTTGTCAATAATCATTCCACTATTAACGGGGTGGTTCTTCTGAAACGATAGCCACGCTGTTGCTGCATCCCAGCCGGTCGGCCCCTGCATCGATCAGTTGCCGTGCAAAAGTATAATTTTTTATCCCCCCCGAGGCCTTTATTTTAACGGTATCGGCTAAGTGGCGACGCATCAACTTTACGGCTTCAACCGTTGCTCCTTTCTCGGCGTATCCTGTACTGGTTTTCATAAAATCGACCCCGGCTGCACCGTATAAGTCGCAGCATTTGATGATTTCTTCGTCTGTAAGAATACCACTTTCAATGATGATCTTTACTACTTTTTCCCTTTTGCGTATCAGCGGCAGCAATGTATTCAATTCTCCGGCCAGAAACTGCCAGTCATTATTCTTAATAGCGCTGATATTGATCACTACATCCAGTTCATCTGCCCCATCTACAATGGCCAGTACTGTTTCCGCCACTTTGGCTTCTATGGCTGAATACCCGAATGGAAAGCCAATCACCGTGGCCACTTTTACATCCGTACCTGCTGTTTGCTCCCTGGCTTTCCTTACAAATAAGGGAGGTACGCAAACAGCAGCAAAGCCCCACTGAACGGCTTCCGCACACAATTGTTCAATATTGGCGATGGTGGTAGTGGGCTTGAGGACGGTATGATCAATATTCTTTGCTATCATATTGTAAATGTAGGCAAACGGGGCAAAATATGATGAGCGGTTAAATAGTGAGGTACAATTTTACTGTAATATCTTAAATTTAACATTCCTTTTACAAAATACTACTGTTATGAAGAAAAAAACGGGATGGCTTATCCCAGTTCTGCTATTGCTTTGCGCAAAACTTTCTGCACAGGTTACGCAACCTGTCAATGGCGTAGCTGACAACAGAAGCGGTTGTTATGCTTTTACCAATGCCACCCTAATTAAGGATGCACAAACCACGATCAGTAATGCCACACTGGTGATCCGTAACGGCAGGATTGTTGCGGCGGGTAGTGGGGTTTCTATCCCGCCCGATGCTGTTGTGGTGGATTGCAGCGGTAAATATATTTATCCTTCATTTATAGATTTATATACAGATTACGGTATTAATACGCCTCAACGCCCACCTGGCGGGGGATTTAATTTCAATGCGCCTTCGCAGTTAACCACTAATACGAAGGGGGCTTATGGCTGGAACCAGGCTATACGTTCGGAAGTGGATGCTGCGTCGTTATTTGTTGCGGATGACAGTAAAGCTGCCCCTCTGCGCGAGCTGGGTTTTGGCACTGTGCTTACCCACCAGAAAGACGGTATTGCCCGGGGAACGGGTATGGTGGTAACTCTTGCCAATAAGAAAGAGAACCTGGTGGTGCTAAAGGAAAAGGCATCGGCTCATTACTCATTTAACAAGGGCATCTCGAACCAAAGCTACCCCAGCTCCATGATGGGCAGCATTGCCCTTCTGCGGCAGACTTTTATGGATGCCCGCTGGTATAAAAACCGTCCTGCGGGAGAAGGCGTAAACCTTAGCCTTCAGGCCTGGAACGACAATCTTTCTCTTCCACAGATTTTTGAAGCTAATGATAAATGGAATGATCTCCGTGCTGACAGGATCGGGGATGAGTTTGGTGTACAGTACATTATTAAGGGCGCCACTAATGAATATCAACGCATTAATGAAGTAGGAGCGACCAAGGCCAGTTTTATACTGCCACTCAACTTTCCGCAGGCAATGGACGTGGAAGATCCGAACGATGCACGCTTTGTATCGCTTGCTGATCTTAAGAACTGGGAAATGGCTCCCGGTAATCCTGCAGCTTTTGAGAAAGCAGGCATTAATTTCTGTCTTACTTCATCGGACCTGAGAGATATCAAACAGTTTCTCCCTAACCTGCGTAAGGCTATTGAGAATGGGCTTACAGAAACCAAAGCGCTGGAAGCGCTTACAAAAATCCCTGCGACTCTTTTGGGTGTTTATAATGAGACCGGCAGCCTGGACGCGGGCAAATGGGCTAATTTCCTCATTACTTCGGGACCTGTATTTGCTGAGAAAACGACAATTTATCAGAACTGGATACAGGGTGAAAAATATGCTATCAAAGACAATAACTGGGCATCTCCTGATGGTAATTATTCGCTGACACTCAATATGGGCGGCACTACGCAACTGTATACTGCCAGCCTGAAAAATAACACCATGAATATCATCGGGAAAGATACTATTGCTGCCAAGTTCAGTATGGAGGGCAAACAGGTTAAATTCAGTTTCCCTCCAGAGAAAGGTGGTAAACTGAGCCTGCGGTTTAGTGGTATGCGAACAGGCAATGAGTGGAACGGGCTGGGGGAAGATCTAACCGGAAAAAGGTTTACCTGGTCGGCTACATGGAGCGCAGTGACAGAAAAGCCAAAGGACTCTGCCAGGGGTAATATGGGGAAAGCGGACAGTACAAGAAAAAAGGAGAATGCTGTAAAAGCTAAACTTACCTGGCCCAATGGTGCGTATGGCTTCGAGGAGCTACCCAAGCTGGAAACCCTACTTATTAAAAATGCTACAGTATGGACCAGTGATGCGGCGGGCAAGCTCACCAATACTGATGTGCTGGTGAGAAATGGTAAGATTGCACAGATCGGTAAAGGTTTGTCTGACCCTGCTGCACGTGTGATCGATGGTACTGGCAAACACCTCACTGCGGGTATTATAGACGAACATTCGCATATTGCTGCTGCGTCTATTAATGAGGGCGGTCAATCGGTTACCTCAGAAGTTCGTATTGGCGATAATCTCAACCCTGACGATGATGATATTTACCGTCAATTGAGTGGGGGTGTCACAACTTCTCACATCCTGCATGGAAGTGCCAACACTATCGGGGGACAAACACAACTTATCAAACTGCGCTGGGGGGGCAATGACAGTCAGATCAAGTTTGGGGGTAATGATCCGTTTATCAAATTTGCACTTGGCGAGAACGTAAAGAGAACACCATCCCAGAATAACAATCGTTTTCCTGATACGCGTATGGGGGTAGACCAGGTGCTGGTTGATGCCTTTACGAGGGCTAAGGATTATGAATCGGCTCTCAGAGGCCCCAATGCTGCATCGGTAAGGCGCGATCTTGAACTGGATGCCCTCGTGGAGATCATGAACCGCAAGCGCTTCATCACCTGTCATAGCTATGTGCAGAGCGAGATCACCAGCATGATCAGGATCGCGGAACGTTTTGGTTTTACACTCAATACTTTTACGCATATTCTTGAAGGGTATAAGGTAGCCGATAAGATGAAGGCACACGGTTCAAATGCTTCTACGTTCAGTGACTGGTGGGCGTATAAAATGGAGGTGCAGGACGCCATACCCTATAACGCTGCTATTATGTACAGGACAGGACTAAATGTAGCGATCAACAGTGACGATGCTGAGATGGCCCGCCGCCTGAACCAGGAGGCTGCCAAATCAGTAAAATATGGTGGTCTGAGTGAGGAAGAAGCACTTAAAATGGTTACAATCAATCCTGCTGTAATGTTGCATATTGACAACCGCGTAGGCAGTATCAAACCAGGCAAGGATGCCGACCTCGTACTGTGGAGCGATAATCCCCTCAGCATCTACGCGAAGGTTGAAGAAACGATTGTAGATGGCATTGTTTACTTCGACAGGGAAAGGGATAAACAGTTGCGCCAGCAGATTGCTGCAGAACGCACAAGACTGATCCAGAAAATGATTGGTGAGAAGAAAGAAGGCCGCCCGGTGATACCTGCTGCACCAAGTATGAAAAAGATGCATACTTGTGAGGAACACGGACACGATCATGGCCTGATGGTGATCGATAATGACGAAGAAGGAACAATAGGTCAGAATTAATATTTTGGTTTTTAACCCACACTAATGAAATGAGGCCATCGCGCTCAATAAAAAATCAACACATGAAAAAGTATTTTTCAACATTACTCATAACGGCTATTGCAGCAACGGCAAGTGCACAGGATAATGTGTATCCTGCCAAAGCGCAAAGCGAAGCGGTTACGCTGGCGAATGCTACTATCCACGTAGGTAACGGCAGTGTTATTGAAAATGGTTATGTGAGCTTCAATAACGGGCAAATTACCGCTGTAGGCACTACCCCGCTTAATACGGGTAAGGTGATCGACTGCCGGGGGAAGCATGTATACCCCGGTCTTATTCTCTCTTCGACGAATCTTGGTTTGCAGGAGATCGGCAATGCGGTAAGGGGCAGTAACGACTTTCAGGAACTGGGTGAGCTGAACCCGAACGTACGCAGCATTGTAGCGTATAACACCGATTCTAAAATCACGAATACCCTGCGCAGTAACGGTATACTGATCGCCAATATTGTTCCTTCCGGAAGCCTGCTCGGAGGCTCTTCTTCGACGGTGCAACTGGATGCCTGGAACTGGGAAGATGCTGCATACCGTAAGGACTATGGGATACATTTTTATATGCCTTCGCTTTTTGCAAGGCCTAATCCTTTTGCTGCACAGCCCGGCGGCCCTCCCCCTCCCGACCCTGTAAAGCTGGGGCTTGACCAGATAGAAAAAGTAAAGGTATTCTTCCGTGATGCCAAGGCTTATCTTAAGCAACCGAGGCCCGACAGTACCAACCTAAAATTTATTGCTGTAAAGGGTTTGTTTGATAAAAGTCAACGCCTGTTCATTCATTGTAATATTGTGAAGGAGTTACTGCTTGCCATTGATTTTGTATCGGAGTTTGGCTTTGATGTTACCATTATTGGAGGAAGTGATTCGTGGCTGGTGGCGGACCTACTGAA
Source organism: uncultured Ferruginibacter sp. (assembly GCA_964590975.1). Classification (GTDB taxonomy): domain Bacteria; phylum Bacteroidota; class Bacteroidia; order Chitinophagales; family Chitinophagaceae; genus Ferruginibacter. The sequence goes on from CAZPXP010000022.1 coordinate 15,647, forward strand.
AAAGCATAATATTTCTGTGATATTACGGCAGATGCACAACCTGCCTACATCATCTGATGACGATATTGATCAGCCATTTAAAACGCCGGCTGCTTTGCAGAAGGCAGGGGTGCTTTTTGCTATTACGGATGATGATGGCCAGACGCGCGGGCGCAATCTTATGTTTAATGCAGGCACTGCTGCGGCTTATGGTCTTACCCGCGAGGAAGCCCTGGCGGCCATTACCCTTAATGCTGCCCGCATACTTGGTGTTGCAGATAAAACGGGTAGTATCGAAACGGGCAAAGATGCCAATATCGTTATCAGCGAAGGTGATATTCTTGATATGCGCACCAGCATTATTATAAAGGCATATATCCAGGGGCGGGATATTGACCTCACGGATAAGCATAAACAGCTCAATGAGCGGTATAAAAAGAAATACGGGATCAGTTTACCATAACTCACCATCATATCATTTTTATATAACAGGCTTCCGGCCTGTTTTTTTATGCCCTGGCCTGCGGATGTATTACCTTTGCACAAAATTTCAGTAATGGAAGCAAAGAATGCAAGCGAAAGCTTTACAATAATGAATGAACTGGTACTGCCTAATGATACCAATGTGTTTGGCAACCTGATGGGGGGGCGACTTATGTACTGGATGGATATTGCCGCGGGTATGGCTGCGGGTAAACATTGTAATACACCGAGCATGACAGCGTCGGTTGATAATCTCAGCTTTAAGAATCCGATCAAGCTGGGCAATATTGTACACATTGAAGCTAAAGTGTCGAGGGCGTTTACGACCTCGATGGAGATACACATCAAGGTATGGGGAGAGGATACTTTGCACCAGTATAAATATGAAAGCAACGAAGCTTATTTTACGTTTGTAGCTCTTGATCCCAACCGCAAACCACGGCCTGTGCCAGAACTGATTCCTGAAACGGAAGAGGAGAAAAGGTTATATGAAGGCGCCCTGCGCAGGAGACAGATCAGGCTGATCCTTGGTGGTAAAATGAAACCCGAAGAGGCAGAAGAGCTCAAAGCCCTGTTTACAAAAGAGAATGTGTAATCCCCGTTATTTATCGATCAGCGACATAAGGTGGTGTTTTCCTTTAAGCATGAATTTTTTGCTTTGCTCAATGGCATCCATCACTTTTTCCAGGATGTGTTCGTTGGTATCTGAATAATCAATATCAAGCGGAGCTTTAAATGTCACTGACAATTGTGAGCCCTTCTTTTTAAATTTCAGTCCCTTTTTGTTGAATGCCCGCCAGTAGCCGCTGATTACTACAGGTATTACTACGGGCTGATTGTTTTTAATGATAAATGCAGTACCCTTTCTTCCCGGCGCGAAGGGTTTGGTAGTGCCCTGCGGAAAAGTGATTACCCAGTTTTTATTGAGAGCACGGGTAATGTTGCGGGTGTCTTTAGGGTCGAGATTTCTGCGTACTTCGCTGCCTTCCGCCCGCCAGGTACGTTTTACTGTAATGGCCCCCGCCAGTGCAAAGAGCTTACTGATCCAGTTTTTCTTCATGGTTTCTTCTGCGGCTACAAACTTAACCCTTGTAAAAGGCCAGAGCAGATAGAATGGCAGACCGAGCCTATTCTTTCTCCCCCACTGCCTTGCACAAAAGATGTGCAGGAAAGTGATTACATCTGCAAAATAAGTCTGGTGATTGCTTACAAAAAGTACATTATTTCTGGGCAGATGTTCCAAGTGTTCCATGCCATGGATTTCCAGCCGGTTAACAATATTAAGACCAGGGTAAGAAAAAAGTCCTACTATCGCATATACTGTTCCTTTAACAATCTTGGTTTCTTTTAACCAGTCTGTGAATCTGCTCATGCAATCGTTGTTTAAGTCTGTGGCTATCGCAATTTACTGAAAACAAGATATATATTCGCAGACAATTGCGTTTATTCAATATGGAGCTTACTACTGCTATTTTTGATATGGATGGCCTGCTGATTGACAGTGAGCCTATATGGAATGAGGCTGCGAATGAGGTATTTATCCGTTACGGCATAAAGCTGAAACCTGAGCATTATTCGATTACCACCGGTTTACGTACGCCTGAGTTTGTGCGCTGGTGGTTTGCCCGGTTCAATATAGATGCGATACATGCTGATGAGGCTGAAAGAGATATTGTACAGTTGGTGATTAAGAAAGTAAAGGAAAAGGGGAGGCCGCTCCCCGGGATACAACATATTTTTACCTTTTTTGAGGAACGTAATTTCAGGATCGGGCTGGCCACTTCTTCAGGCCGCGAGTTGATTGATGTGGTTATTGACACTCTTAATATTGGAAAATGGCTGCAAGCTATTGTTTCGGCAGAGGCGCTGCCTTATGGCAAACCGCACCCACAGGTTTACCTCGATTGTGCTATGGCCCTGAACGCCCACCCTGTGGAATGTATTTGTTTTGAAGACTCTTTTAACGGTATGATAGCGGCTAAAGCTGCGCGAATGAAATGCGTGGTCGTACCAGCTCCACAGCATCACCATGAAAACCGCTGGAGTGCAGCCGATCTGAAGATATCTTCCCTGCAAAATTTTAATGAATTACTGCTCGACAGGCTTAACTACTAAAATCTTTTAACGGGTACCTGACTTCAACTTCTGGTTTTCGTCGTAGGTCATTACGCGATAGCCTGTTTTAGGGAAGTCGAATCTCGAAGCCATTACGGGTTCGAAACTTACTTTAGCTGCGGTATAGGTGATCTTCATCTTTCCAAATTCGATCTCGTATTCCATGGCCAGACCGGGGAGGTTCTTAAATGTATTGTCGTAATCTTTATTTGCTACGCTTATATCTGTAGTGTAATACACGTTGAACGTACTACCGTCTTTCAGCTTTGCGATTGCTTTATTACAATTGTATCCTGCAATGGTTTTTGTTTCTGTGGTTGAGGTAAAGCTGATATCGTCGTACTTTTTATTCTTTTCTGCCCAGTTATCTTTTGTAAGGGTAATCATCAGTTTTTGTCCACTGTACTCTTTGAGGATCACGGCATTACCGAGTTTGGCGTCATGAATGGTGCTCTCCTTACCGAGGGCGCTTACCATATCGGTACGGCTCTGGTTGCCTTTGAGGTACACTGTAGTAGTGGCGCCGTTAAGCAGGTCTGCCATTTTGGGTTCCGCACTGCCTGTCTTTACTGTAATGTCATAAAGCACTGTACCCTCCGACAGCGTTTTCTGCGCTGTAACGGTATTACTGCAAAGCAGCAGGTGTAAACAAGTGACTATGTAACAATGTTTCATTATGCTTTTCTTTGGATAAAGATAATAAAATCCCGTGCCAAATGAGATCGGGCATTTTTTATTTAACAGAACCGATGGTAAAGGCTGTTAATTTTAACAATCAGTTGCACAAAAAAGCCGCAGGTACTGATCCTGCGGCTGTAAATATGATAACCGGTGGCTTACTTACGCTTACCGCCATTATTATTATTGGTTTTGGCCCGCATGTCCTGCATTCGTTTATTGGCTTCCTGCATTGCCTGTAATTTTTCACCCCACCCCCCTGTTTTGGCCGGTCGCTTTTTGTTTTCTTCAATTTGTGCGCGCAGCTTATCGTGATTGATGATATACTTCTGTATCACTATCTGCAGGATGAGTGTGATTGTATTGGAAACCGTATAATACCAGGTAAGGGCTGAAGGCAGGCTGTTAAACACGCCAAGGAGCAATACCGGAAATATATAGGGCATATACTTCATCATGGGGTTATCGTTGCCCTGCATATTGCTCATACTGTAAATGGAGATCAGCAGGCTCGTAAGTACTGCGGTGAGCGTAAAGAGGCTAACATGGCTGCCATAAAAAGGAATATTAAATGGCAGGTTAGCTATACTATCGTATGCTGCGAGGTCTTTAGCCCAGAGGAATGACTGGCCGCGTAACGATATATTTGACTGGAAGAAATAATACAGCGACATAAAGATTGGTATCTGTAGCAATGCAGGCAGACATCCGCCCAACGGACTCACCCCTGCGCTTTTCCAGAGTTTCATCTGCTCCATACCAAATGCCTGCTTGTCGTCGCCATACCTGGCTTTTAATTCATCGATCTCGGGCTTAAGGGCTTTCATTTTTGCACCGCTTACATAACTCTTATAGAGGATTGGTGAGGTAAGGAGCCGGATAAAGAGCGTAAGCAGCAGGATGACAATACCATAGCTTGTAATATTATTCCGGAGAAAATCCCACACGGGCAACAGGAAATGCCTGTTGATATATTTTACAAAGGCAAATATACCTGTACCATAAGGTACAATATTTTGCATCTGGTTATCGTATTTTTTCAGGACGTTATAGTCGCTGGGGCCAAAATACATTTGTAATGGAATTGTTACCTCGGTACCATTGGGCACGTTTATGCGACTGTTTACTGTCATTTCGGCCACTTCCTTCGTTGTATCTCCGGGCACGCGCCAGGTGACATCGGCTGACTGGAACTTATTTTTTGCACCGAGGCTGGTTACAAAGAACTGTTGCTTGAGGCTTACCCAGTTAACCGTCTTATCAAATTTTTTCTCGCCTCCCGAACCCAGGTACTCAAAATCAAATGAGTTATTCGCCATGTAACACACATGTGTCTGTGAGCGTTCATACTTCATGTCTTTTTCTGCCTGTGGGGCGGCTGTCTGCCAGGACAGGTCGAGCGTATTTTGTGTGAGGAGCTTATCTGCACCACCCAGCTTCAGGTCTATATCCAGCATATACTCGCCGGGACGAAGCGTGTACCTGTGTTCGATCTTACGTCCGGTACTGTCGCCGATAGTGAAAACGGCTACCTGACTGCTATCGGCACCGGCAGATTTTACCACGTCGAAGTACAGCTCACCGGTTTTGGCTTTACTGGTTGACGAAGAATTAAAGTCGTAAGACAATTTATTCAGCTTAGGATCATTCAGGAGAATAATCGGGGTGCCGTTAAATGACTTAAACTTCTTCAATTCTGCTTTTAAGGGCTGTGCTCCTTTATTGCTGAACGTGATCTTTACCACTTCGTTTTCCAGTATGGTTTCGGAAGTGGTTCCATTGGTAAAGCGCTGGAAATCGCCGGCAGCGGTTTGAAGGCGTGCGGAGTCTTTTTTGAGGGAATCCAGTTGAGCTACCTTAGGGTCTGTTTTGGGTTTAAGTTTTTCAAGAGAGTCGGCGATGCGTTTTTGTTCGGCCTGGTGGGCCAAGCTGTCTTTGCTGTTAAAATAGAACATTCCAATCAGCAATAATCCTATCAGCACAAAACCAATCACCGTATTTCTGTCAAATCCCATATTGTTTATTTTGAGTGGGCAAAGGTATGATTTAGTTATCAAGTTGTACCTGCCGCTGTTAATAATGCGGGGCTTTTCTTGGGTTTTACCGGATTTATGCCTACGGGGAGGTTAACTGTACAGTGTCTGTATGGAAAAGGCCGCCACGCCAGAAGCGTGACGGCCTTTTTAAGACCGTTTATACGGTAATCTTATTTTTTTGCTCCTTTAGTAGCGGCTGCAGCTTTAGCGGCTGTAGCTTCTTCCTGTTTGAGCTGACGCGTCATTGTTACGGAGGCGATGGGGATACGTGGTGAGTTCAGTATTTCCAGATCGCCGGCGATCACATCTTCTACACGGATGTTACCGTTCAGTTCGAGATTGGTGATATCGAGTTCGATATGCTCTTTCAGAAACTTAGGTAATGTTTTTACCTTGAGTGATTTGATCTTCGTTACCAGTTTACCACCGGCTTTTACACCTACGGGTGTACCGACGAGTTTCAATGGCAGTGTGGCAACTACTTTTTTGTCGTCTACGAGTTCGAGCAGGTCAACATGAGTGAGCGTATCTGACACTTTGTCGAACTGGAGGTCTTTCAGGATACAACGATAGGTTGTATTGTCTAATTTAACTTCTGCAAGCATAAATTCGGAGGTGTACACCAGCGATTTGAAGGCTGTTGCCGGAGCATAGAAGTTAACCTCCTTAGCACCCCCGTAAATTACACCTGGCACTTGTTCCTGAGAGCGGAGCTGGCGGGTGGCTGTTTTGCCGAATCCGGTCCTCAGTTGTCCTTCGATTGTAATTGTTTTCATTATTATTATTTTTATGAGGCGCGAAGGTATGGAAAAAACGTCGTTCCAGGCACTTTTTGAGCTTTTTTCCTGGTAAGATTGGCTATACCGGGAATTGAAACCTATTGCCGCCCTTATTTTTTATTAGCTATCCGGCTGCGCAGGAACAGGCTGTTGATACTTTTGTTCTCGTAAGCGTTCCTGAGTGTTACTGCAAAAAGTTCATCGACGGACAGTACTTTGATCTTACTGGTAGCCTGTTTCAAGGGAATGGTATCGCAAACTACCAGTTCTTCCAATGCACTGTTCTCGATATTTTCATACGCTTTTCCACTCAATACCGGGTGTGTACAGAGTGCTCTTACGCTCCGGGCGCCTTTTTCCTTCATGAGGCCCGCGCTTTTGGCAAGCGTGCCACCTGTATCGCATATATCATCGATCATCACAATGTCTCTATCTGTCACGTCGCCGATTACGACCATGCTTGATATTTCGTTGGCCCTTTTACGGTGTTTGTCGCAGATTACCATTTCTACTTCAAAGTAACTGGCAATTTCGCGAATCCTGTTGGCGCTCCCCACATCAGGGGCGGCAAAGGTGAGGTTGGTAAGCCCAAGTTGTTCGATATAAGGAATAAATACGGCTGAAGAGTCGAGGTGATCCACCGGGATATCAAAGTAACCTTGTATCTGCGGAGCATGGAGATCCATTGTGATCACCCTGTCTGCCCCTGCTGCCGTAAGCATATTGGCGACCAGTTTGGAGCCTATCGCCACGCGCGGCCGGTCTTTCCGATCCTGGCGGGCGTAGCCATAATAAGGAATCACTGCGATCACTTTATATGCAGACGCGCGTTTTGCTGCGTCGATCATCAGCAATAGTTCCATGAGGTTGTCGGACGGGGCGAATGTGCTTTGTATTAAAAACACAAACTGCCCGCGGATGCTTTCCTGAAATTCCACACCAATCTCTCCATCACTGAAGCGTTGGATATTAACCTTGCCTAAGGGTACATCGAATTTTTCTGCAATTCTTTCTGCGAGGTATCTTGAACCGGTACCCGAGAAAATTGATAAGTTTAATGCCATAATGAAGAAATTGGGAAGAAATATTTGGTGCGAATTTATCATTAAAGTTTTGATGATTATCTTTATAGGATGGAAAATTTCAACAACCCTTCCACATCTATAAAACACTGGGCTACCGACGACAGACCAAGAGAAAAAATGATGAACAATGGTGCAGCAAGCCTGAGCAATTCAGAATTGCTGGCTATATTGCTGCATACCGGCAACCGTAAAAAATCGGCAGTTGACCTGGCAAAAGAGGTATTAAACCTTGGCGAAAATAATCTTAACGAATTAGGCAAACTAAGTGTAAATGAGTTCAGCCAGATCAAGGGGATCGGTAAAGCGAAGGCTATCACTATTGCTGCTGCTATGGAACTGGGCAGGCGCAGGCAGGTAGCCAACATACTCGAAAAACCTGTAATACGTACCAGTAAGGATACGGGCAATTACCTGCGGGCTATGCTTAAAGATTATCCTTACGAGGTTTTTGCGGTCATCTTTCTTAACCGCGCCAATAAGATCAAAAGCTTTGAGATAATAAGCAGGGGTGGCATTACGAGTACCGTTGCGGATCCGAGGATCATCCTCAAAAAAGCGCTTGAAGAAGAAGCTACTGCATTGGTGCTTTGTCACAATCACCCATCGGGCAGCCTGATACCCAGTAAATCTGATGAGGAGATTACCTCAAAAATCAGGATCGCTGCCAGCTATTTTGATATCAGGGTAACAGATCATATTATTGTTAGTGAAGAAGGCTATTACAGTTTTGCCGATAATGGCCTGTTATGACCCTGAGTAAGATTAAGCCTGTGCTGTTGGGCCGCCAAAAGTAAAGGGCAGTTCAACTGCTTCCATATCCTGTATTGTGCCATTTGCCGCTTCAAATTTCTTTACGTTTTCCACCATAGCTTTCATAAACCGTTTGGCATGAAAGGGCGTAAGTATAATCCTGCTCTTTACCTTACTCTTGGGTGTGCCGGGCATCACATTAACAAAATCAATAACAAATTCGGCATGGCTATGCGTAATGATGGCCAGGTTAGCGTATTCTCCTTCAGATACTTCTTCAGAAATTTCAATATTCAATTGTCCTTGTTGTTCATTTGAAATGCTCATAATATATCATTTTTATGCTGCAAAGATAAACAGAAACCTTGCGGTGCGGGAAATTTATCGTTGCCAGCCTGCGGCATGGTGTTGGTTATATTATAAAAAAGAGCAGGCTGTTGTTAACAGCCTGCTCTTTTTTTATCTTTTACAGTTGCTTTCAGGGGTTACCTGATTGCAATTAATCTATATTACCTGGGGCCGAGATATACCAGTGTATCATTCCATGTTCTGTAGGCACCTGCAGCATTCTGGTAGGCGTGTGTGATATAGAAAGTCTTGCTGGTGGGATCGTACCTGTTGGTAAACCCGGGAGGAACGGAGAAAGCGAGGGTATTACCGGGGCCTGCATTGCTCAGTGAGATAGAGTTATTGGCGTTAACGATATAACGGGGAGCCACATCGGCAAACCTGTTCAGTACACCACCACCAACGTTAAAAGGCTGGCAGTATTCATCCCAGATGGTGCAGAACTGGTCGAGAATGTTTGCACCTGCTGTACGCAGTTCTATCTTGTCTGTGCTGTAATAACCGGTATAAGAAGGGTGGTTGAAGTAACCGTTGAGTTTATAACGGCCATCCCATTGGTTTTTAACACCAATTTCTACAACGATGGTTTTAGCGTCAGCAGAAATCTTACCGTTACCGTCTACGGCTGCAATGCTAAAACCGAAAGCATAGGTTTTAGACAGGTCGAGCGAGAGGGCGTTGGGGAGGTTAAATTTCAACCATTTTGCAAATTCACCGGGGTTCAGGGTTACGGTGTAATCTGTACCTACCCTTGGATTTGAAGCATCAACGGTGTATAGTGCTGCGGGAATTGCCTCGAAACTGGTACCGTTGGCTGCGTTATAGTCGGACACAGCGCCCGGGTTGTCTTTAACTGTAACCTTAAGTGTCTTGTTGAGTTCTGCGGCGTTGGGAACATCGCGACGAATATCGACCATCAGCAGTGGCTGGGTAGTACTTACCAGGTCTACATTAATGGTTTTTTTATCTACCTGCATGAACTTAACGATGGTTTGTCCTGCATCGCCCAACGGGGTGGGTTTTTCTGCCTTATCGCAAGAGCTGAACATCAGCGCGGTAAGGGAGAGTGCAACCAGGGTTCCTGAAAAGTTAAAATATTTCATGATCTGAGTTTTTTTATATGTATAAAGTTTAGGATTGAACCGGGCTTTAGAACACCCGGTTCAAATATAGTATTAATTATGGCTTATCCCACCATACCCTTGAGTCCTGAGTATCGCCACCTGACATTGCGGCTATTGCAGCAGCAAGGCTTGCCGGGTTAAGGCTTGACTCACGTGTACCGTAAGTGTACCTTCTTGGGATCTGCTTGCTGGCGTTTGAGGCGTTTACAGTGGGTGTAAGGGCGGGAACACCAGTTCTTCTCCATTCACTCCAACCCTGGATACCATCGGGATAAGTAGCTATATAGCGTTGTGTACCAATCTTCTGGAGTTTGGTATTGGCTGTATTTGCATAGTCTACATTAGGGGCACTCATATAAGCACCCGGCATAGTAACACCCCATTGGTTAAAGGAAGCTGCGATACCCTGAGCGTAGAGGGTTGCAGCGGTTTCGGTTGTCCATCCCCTTTCTGCTGCTTCTGCGCGTGCCAGGAGTACCTGGGCAGCGCTAAGCGCTACATAGGGAGAGGTTTCAGTGCGACGTGATGCGGGCAGTATTTTGGCATAGTTGGTATTGGCATCGCCGAAGGCAACGGCCTGATCCCTGGTAAGGCCATAAGGGAAGCCCACTGTAGATGAGGCCATGGCGCTGATGCGATTATCGCCCAGGTTTGCCAGCAGTGTGGTAAACGTTGAGCTTACGGCAAAGTCGTTGCGGCCGTCGTAGAGCAGGAACCAGGGGTTTCTGTAACCGCCGCCGGGGTAGTTAAGTACTACATTATCGGTATTGGTACTGATAGAACCGGAGGCATCGGCGAGTGCTGCGGCGAACTCGGTAGCTGCAAAACCACCCGGAGCGGGATACTGCTTACTCAAACGCAATGAAACCAGCATACGGAGTGAGTTAGCCCATTTTTTCCAACTGGCGTTGTTGCCGCTGAACAAAATGTCGCCTTTCAGGGCAGTACCACCGTCGAAGCCGGCTACTGCGTCTTTGAGGTCTTTCAGAATGGCTTTATAGATATCCTCCTGTTTGTCGTATTTAGGATAAAGGTTTGCTGTACCCTTAAGTGCTTCACTATAGGGAGCATCACCCCAACGGTCGGTGATGGTCCACATAATGTACGATTTCAGGATCTTGGCTGCTGCGATCTGGTTGGCATTTGAACCGGACTGGGCTGCGTACAGCTTTGTACTTTCGTTGCTGTTCTGGTTAATAATATTCTGACAGTCCATCAGGCTGGCTGCATAGATACCGTCAAAGTCTAACTGAGGGAGCGAATACAGCGACACGTCTGTGTACTGTGTTTCAGAAAAATACTGGCAGTACAGGCCTCCACGTGTTTGTGATGCAAAGCCACCTATACCGCTTTCGACGTTGGTAAGGAGTGCTGCAGTAACGGGCAGAGGTGTAGTATTGGGGTTGATATTGGTATCGCCAAAGTCTTCCAATTTTTTACATCCGTTGGCACCGGCCATTACAGCAACTATGGCAGCCAGGGAAAGAAATTTATATGTTATTTTTTTCATCTCGAATTGTTTTTAGTGAATTAGAATCCAATTTTCAGGTTAACTCCGATTGACCTTGTTCCGGGGAACTGGCCATCTTCTCCCTGTACTGCGCTGATTTCTGAAGGATCAAAGTCTTTGGTTTTTGAGTAGATTAACCAGGGATTCCTTGAAATAACAGAGAATACAGCGTTGTTAATGTATTTACCGGCCTTACCCAGTTTGTTAACCGGAATTTTATATCCGATGCTCAATTCACGCAGTTTTACAAAAGTGAGGTCGTATACACTTGCTTCCGAGATGTTCGCATTACGGAACTGATGGTAGTAGGTTTGTGCGTCTACATAATAGTCTACAGGTTTGCCTGTAGCGTCGACACCTGACACGTGTACACCACCACCATTATTTACCGGGTCCCTAATGGGGTTGCCACGGTCGTTCAGTGTTGCAGTGCGTGCTGTCAGGCCGGAGAATGAACCCCAGAAGTCGGACAGTGAGAAGAACTTACCACCCCATGAGTAGTCGATATTCACGTTTACGATGAAGTTCTTCATGATGTTAAAGCTGTTCTGCACACCACCGGTATAGTCGGGCAGTACGCTACCGAATTTAACATCGGCTTCCCTGATGAACAGGCCACTGCTTGTGAGTACGGGCTGACCGTTGAGGCGTTTGATACCACCGCCAATCATCATACCCCATTTCTGGCCTCTTTCGTTTACGGTATAAGCGGAAGAGGTACCGGAGAATGCGCCTGAGGCTACCACCAGCCTGTTCAGGCCATCTGCAATTTCAGCGATGGTATTCTTCATGAGCAGTCCCCATGTGGCGTTGAGATCCCATGAGAAGTTCTTTTTAACAAATGGTTTGAGGTTCAACGTCAGGTCGAAACCTTCTTTCTCGATACGGCCTGCGTTAAGGGACAGTACACTTACACCCGAAGCACCGTTTACGGATGCGTTAACAGGGAACTGATCGTTCACCCTGTTCCAGTATGTAGCTGATAGACCGAGACGGTTTTTCAGGAAGCGCAGTTCGATACCGATTTCTTTTTCCTGGTTAACTGAACCGCTGAGTGTAGGTGAAGGCACCCTGTCGGGGGTTGTCATCAGGAAGTTGGTGCCCCATTGCTGTGTAATAACAGAGTAATCGGAGTTCAACTGGTAAATATCAAGGGCGTCTATGATTTCACCCCATGATGCACGGATCTTACCGAAGGAGAGGAAAGGTACCTGGTCTTTGATCAGATCGCTGAATACAAAGGACAGACCCAGTGATTTAGAATCGATCGGGATACCAGCGGGCTGTGTGGAGATATAATCCCTGCGGAATGATCCTTCCACGAACAGGTAGTTCCTGAAGCCGAAGTCGGCTCTTGCAAAAAGAGCCCTGCGTGCATATTTCGTGCGGGCATTACCGTAGTTGATATCATTTTTAGAATTGGTGAGTGCATAGAGTCCCTGTACGTTGAGGCCACCCATTGTATTAGCGTTGAGTGAACGGCCTGCCTGTTTAAGGATGTCGATACCTGCGTTGGCGTTGATAGAGAAGTCTTTAATTTTCTTACTGTAAGAAATCAGACCTTCATAGTTCTGCCTGTCGCTGAAGGTATTGCTAGTGCCGTAAGAGGCTTTATTGTTGGCTTCGTAATAGTTGAAGCCTGTTTGAGAGCCGCTATTTTCGAGTTCGCTTTTCTGGATGGATTCAGCATTTGTTGTAAGTTGCTGTTTGCGATAAGTAAACCGGAAACGCAGATCGTTGTTAAACTTATACGTCAGTGAAACGTCGCCAAATACGCGGTCTCTCCTGTCTTTATTGCTTACATTATCGAAATAGCTGTAGAAGTTGAACCAGTAGTTACCCCTGTAGAACGCATCGGGATCGGTTGGATCGTAAGCGCCGGGGTTTGAGTGGTTCCATGAGCTCAGTATACCATTCGGGGTTTTTACTGCGCGCATTTCCCGCATGATACCCATATCCAGGTCTCTGTGGAACCACTGGTTGAAGGAACCGGTACTCTGGTTAGAGTAACCATCGTTGCTTTCTGAGTTCCTGTCCTGCGCGATATAATTGATGTTGGCGCCCAGGGTGAAATGAGGGTTGAGGTCGATACTTGTATTGAAATTGAGTGTATGACGTTTCAGGTATTCATTAGGTACTATGCCTTTTATATCAAGGTTGGTATAAGAGAACCTGAAGTTGTAATTATCGCCTGCTTTAGAGAGGTTAATGTTATTGGTAAGGGTAACACCTGTATTGTAATAATCTTTTGCGTTATTGGGTTGAGGGGTAAGGCGTGCTGTTTTACCTGTATATTTTGTACCGGGGTAAAAAGCATACCAGGGAATGTATTCCTGACCTACCATGCGGGGGCCCCAACTGGCATCATCTGTAAAATCGTGGAAGAATTTGCCATCCAGGTCTTTCCATTCGGCGGGGTGGGTGGGTTTCCAGTTGTACTGGATCATATCGCTTGAGCCGCCGCCGGCATAAGTGTTCTGGTAATTGGGCGTAATATAAATCTGATCGAACTGGGCAGCGCTGTTGAGCTCGATACCGAGGCTTTTCTGAGTCCTTTTTGCTCGCTTGGTATTGATTACAATCGCACCGTTTTTTGCTTCGGGGCCAAAAAGGGCCGCAGCAGCAGGCCCCTGGAGAACAGTTACGTCCTCAATATCACCGGGGTTTATGTCACCGCTGCTGGGGATGATGGTACCATCTACCACGTAGAGCGCACCTGCGCCTGCACCAAAACCATTCTCACCACGAAGACGCACTGTAGTTTCACGACCGAGTGCTGCGGCTGACTGGCTGCGTACCTGTGCCCCTGCAACTTTACCGGCAAGGGAATTGTTCACATTGAGCATACCAGCCTGCGTCAATCCTTCGCCTGCTACTTTCTGTACGTTGGATGAATTACTCCTTGCCGTACGTTTGGTGTTAAAAGCACCCGTTACCACCACTTCAGTTAAATTGGAAGCATCACTTTTCTCAATAGAAGTTGTAATCGCTGTTTGCGTTCCAACGTTTACGTCTTTGGCTTTAAATCCGGTACCTGAGACCTCAAGTACATCACCATCTTTTACTTTAATTGTGTATTGTCCATAGGCATCAGCAGAAACACCCGACCTGGACCCTTTGACCTTTACTGAGGCGAAGGGCACAGGGTTACCCGACTCGTCGGTAACCTTACCGGACACCACCCGGCTCTGGGCATACGCTAGTGCTCCACAAAGCATTAGCATTGTAAACAGTGATAAAAATCTTCTCATGTGCGATTTAGATTTAGTTAGTTTTTGTGATTCTGTAAAAATAGGGATATTTTCCAAATGTCAAAATATTGTTAAATTTCTTGCAGGGCTGGATTCTTATATAAACGGACATTAAACGGTTTGTATGCGCTGCACAAAATGTTAAAATTGTTGAATGGTAAACAGTAGTTGCAATTTGACCTCTGTTTGGCTTGATATGTCGGAGACGTTCAACACATTACTAATCAATGACTTACGAAAAGGCAAGGTATGTGAAAGGCGCATCCAGAGAGAGACATTTTTACGAATATTCAGATGCGAGTTTATGTAAAAGCGCCATCCTTTTCCCTGGACGAACGGTACTGTTCCACCATACAGCACATCGTTTTCATAGGCATATAAACGGGTATTATAGCTGTCTGTTTCAAAATACATGACCCTGAGGTTACCGCTATATGGCTTCAGGAGGGGTTTAAACACCAGGTCGGTGTACCATAAAAAGCCCTCTTCCCGGCCGGGATTACCCCGGTTATACCATACTATTTCGGCTCTTTGCCGCATTTGAAGTGCAGCGGTGAGCTGGTATTGCACCTGCAACCGCCAGGACCGCAGCGGTATTTCCAAGGGGGGTGGTAATGTTGCCGCGGTACCTGCCTGGTTGACGGATCGGATGCCGGAACGGAAACGGCTATACGCCTCCAGGTGCTTACCGGGTTTCCATACTGCCTGTACGAGGTAATCTGTGCCTTCGGAGGGGCCATCGGCATGGTAACGAAGCCAGGGGAACCGGTACATATCGGCATAGGCTTCAATGCGCCAGGCTGAACCCGGCCGTACAGTGATGCCTGTGTATAATCCACTTTCATTGGCTATTTCATCGCTTTCGGTAAAGGCATTACTATATAATGTATGGTATGTTCTGCTGATTTTTCTGTATAACAGCGCCATATCTATGCCGGGTGCTGCGCTGTACAGGGCTCCCTGTACAAAGGCTGTATGACCGTTTCCGTCGGCGGCTACTTCGCCAAAAAAATGAAAGTTGTGCAGTGTATAGCTGTAATAGCCGCTATAGTTCAGCAACTGGCTGCCGCTGAATGCAAAGCGCCGGTAAAGTGCCGGCTGTACCGCAAAGGGATACCTGAACCGGTACAGCAAAAAGTTAACTCCCAGACGGGAACGCGACGTGCGGGTGTTGAGGTTAGCCCCATAGACCTGCTGTTGTTGTACCGATTTGTCTGCCAGCTCACCTGCGGTACGGTGATACCCGCTGTTCTGCAGCGCTGTTACCTGATTGACCGGCGTGCCGCTGCTGTCTTTACCCCTACTGGCATCGAGCCTGCGTACTGATGCAAACCCTGTCAGTTCCCAGCGCCCCATACCCAGTGTAATACCTATACCCCGGTGAAAATAAAACTCACCGCTGCCATGATAGGGCCGGAGTACGGGTGACTGCCGCTTTATCTGTAATACATCGGCGCCTTTTGACAGTGCAAAGCCCTGCCATTGAATCAGCCCCTGCCCCATCTGTACGGTAAAATCACCTACTGCGAGTGCTTTCAGCCTGCCTGTACGCTGCACAAAAAGATGTGCTGAGCAGAAGTCGAATCCGAGGGGTTGTGCTTTGCCAAAGAAAGCCTCTCCTGCATCCTTCTCTCCTGTTATTCCATATTCCAGTCCGCCTGCTGATTTATAACGGTAGCGGAAAAGGATATGATGTGGTGATCCTGCATAGCGCGTAGCCGCACTGCCGGCCTGGCCCAGCACCCGGGCTGACCGCAGCAGGAACTGGTGGGTACCATTCTTCAGCCTGCTGAGTATGGATGGCCAAACCCTGACCGTTTCCTCGACTGTAAGGACTGGTTTCAGTTTTTGCAGCAATGTGATATCCCAGCCCGGTACAGCCTGTAATTCATAGATACTGAGGAGCTTGCCAAAGAGCCTCCTGTACTGCAGGAAATTGGCCACCTGCAAGGTTGTGAAAAGACCGGTTTCTACCAGTTCTTCTTCGTTTATGGTATTGAGGCTGAGGGGGTGTTTTAACAACCACTCCCATATTTGCTGGTGACGTTCATCGTCCCAGCCCTGTTCTCCCGTGCGTTCGGCTATGGCTTCTGCCTGCAATTCTGTTGTAACGGTTTGTCCGTGCACAGCAGTAATCATCAGTAATGCCCCGCACAGGAGCGCGTATATGTTTTTCATGATCTTATTTTAAGCATACAAAACGGGTACTCCCAAAGGTGTTTGCGGCAGCTTTTTAAAGATGCTTTATTTTGAGTACAGCAATGCGATACCCGGCGAAATGCCCAGCTCAGGGTGATGGCTCACGGATAGGAGTGCACGAAAATGACTCCACCCGATACTGCCTCCTGCATATATTGAGGAAAGGCCCGAACGCAGGCCTGCGCAAAGGGTGATACCGGGCGCTATGCTATATTGTACTCCTGCGAGTATATCGACAGGTTTTTCCTCTTCTTTAATGAGTTCGGTGTGGATATAAAACCGGCCCGAGGCAGCATACCCCACTCCCACCCTGTAAATTGCAGGCATCCGCTCTCCTGTTGGCCGCCAGGGTACACGCACAGGGTTGTACAGGCTGATACCACCGTGTACTTTTTCATTACCATGCCATATTAGTCCGACGCCTGCTGTGACGGCCATTGCGGTTCCGTATCCACGCAGACGGTAACCGGCATATTCAAACAGGAGCCCTGCATCGAGTACACGGCCAAGAGAGCGGCCATAGGCTGCTCCCAGCCTTGTTTCACGAAAAGCGGGTATGCCTGACTGGTCTGCCCTGAGACCAAAATGTTCTTTTTTTACAGTAAATGCGGATACGGCGCGGTAAAAGCCTGCCTGCTGTATTAAAAAAGGTTGCTCGACGTATATGCCTGCCATCGTTTTTTGAAGGGAGGCCAGCGCGGCGGGATTGATGGTAAAAGCAAAAGCGTCTGCCCGGGCGGGATTGTAAGCTGTTGCACCGAGGCAAGGCTGTGCCGTTGGTTGGGCGTAGTTTTTTACGAATGGTAAGTGCATGAGGATGGTGCACAGAAGGGGTGTAATCCTTTTCATAGTAATCTTTTGTCAGCGCGGCAAATAACAGGAAAATAATACAAATGGCCAAGGTGAAACCCCACTCTTTTAAGTAATTTTGCGGCCATGCAGATTTTAGACGGCAAATTAGTTGCACAATCGGTTAAGGAATCGCTCAAAGCAAGGACAGCCCGGCACATAGCAGAAGGAAAAAAGACACCTCATCTTGCCGCTGTGCTGGTGGGTAATGACGGGGCCAGCGAAACATACGTGGCCAGCAAGGTAAAAAATTGTGAAGAGATCGGTTTCAGGAGTACGCTTATCCGGCTTGGCGGAGCAAGTTCCGAAGCGGAGTTGGTGGGTATTGTGGAAGAGCTTAATGCTAACGATGATATTGACGGGATACTTGTACAACTGCCCCTGCCGAAACAGATCAGTGAAGAACGTATTATCAATCTTATTGCACCGCATAAAGACGTGGATGGTTTTCACCCTGTGAGTATCGGGCGTATGGTACAGGGGCTGCCCTCTTTTATACCAGCCACTCCATACGGTATTTTACTGTTGCTTGAACATTATAAGATTGAAACGAAGGGTAAGCATGCGGTGGTGATTGGCCGGAGCAATATTGTAGGCCGTCCTATCAGTATACTGCTCAACCGCAATGGTTATCCCGGCAACTGTACAGTAACTGTTTGCCACAGCCATACAGAGCATCTTGCAGATATCTGCCGCCAGGCTGATATTATTGTTGCTGCGCTGGGCCGCCCGGGTTTCCTGAAAGGGGATATGGTTAAAGAAGGGGCTGTGGTGGTGGATGTGGGTATTACCCGGGTGCCGGATGCCACTAAGAAAACGGGCTATGCTATAAAGGGCGATGTGGACTTTGATGCGGTAGCACCAAAATGCAGCTATATTACTCCTGTGCCGGGTGGCGTGGGGCTGATGACTATTGCCGCACTGATGACCAATACGCTTAATGCCTGCGAACAAAAAAACAGCATTTCCAATTGACAAAACACGTTACATCATTACCTGTTATGGAGCAGTTTTATACGCTGCAGGGTGAAGGTTTTCACCAGGGCAGGGCTGCTTATTTTATCCGCCTCGGTGGTTGCGATGTGGGCTGCGTATGGTGTGATGTAAAGGAAAGCTGGGATATGGAAGCTCATCCTGTAAGGCCTGTAGCGACTATCGTTGCAGAGGCGGCCCAGTGGCCCGGGAGGCTGGCCGTGGTTACCGGAGGTGAGCCGTTGATGCATTCTCTTGATGCTCTTACCGCAACGCTTAAAGGGGCGGGTTTTGAAACTAATATCGAAACATCGGGGGCATATCCCCTGAGTGGTGAGTGGGACTGGATCTGCCTGTCGCCCAAAAAATTCAAAGCGCCGTTGCCCGCCATTCTTACCGTGGCACATGAGCTGAAAGTGGTTATCTTTAATAAATCGGATTTTGCCTGGGCTGAGCAGTACGCCGCACAGGTAAGTTCTTCCTGTAAACTTTACCTGCAGCCCGAATGGGATAAGTCGGCAGTGATGCTTCCCCTCATTATAGACTATATCAAAGCTCATCCTGAGTGGGAATTGTCTATCCAGTCGCACAAATACATCAACGTACCATAAGGAATACCATTATACCGGCTTATCAGTGGCGTAGCAGTGGGCCATCAGTGGGCTATCTATGGGCTAACCCCGGCTGATCGTTTACTCATTATGCGTGTACATCCACGTTGTCTACCCTCATTTTAACATTCGCTCACGCCTTTTTCTGGCAAATCGCTTTATCTTCATTTTTTATTAGTGTAGCATGAAATACCATATCCATATAAAGCTATTGCTGTTGTTTTGCCTGCTGGTTAACGCTTCTATCCTGCATGGGCAATGGTATGATCCTGAAAAGGTGAATAAAAAGGCGGGTGAGATCTATGGCCGGGCTTATGAAGAAGCGCAGGATGGCAAATATGCCGAAGCGATACAGCATATCAATGAAGCGCTGAAGATTGATCCTAAACTGGTGGATGCCTACCTGTCGAGGGCGGGCATTTATGCCAATATGAAGGACTACGTACAGTCTGTTAAGGATTATGAAACCTGCCTGCAACTGGATTCTGTTTATTCCCGCATCTTTCTCCTGCCGTATTCTGTATCGCTGGCCGGCACGGGTAATTTTGAGGCAGCCCTGAATGCGGTAAATAATTTCCTGACTATTCCCAAGCTGAATGATAAAAGTATGGCTGCAGGCCGTTACCGTCAGCGCTGTTATACGTTTGCACTTGACTATGCGCGTAAACACCCGGCTGGCACTTATGTATTTACCCCGCATAATATGGGTGACAGCATCAACAGTAAAGCTCTTGAATATTTTCCTTCGCTTACTATTGATGGCTCGCACCTGATCTATACCCGCCGCGAGAATAATGATGAAGATTTTTATGAGAGCCAGTATGTGGGTGGGCACTGGACAAAAGCTCAACCAGTTAAGGGGCGTATCAATACCAACCTGAACGAAGGCGCGCAGAATATTTCGCAGGACGGGCAATGGCTGATCTTTACGGGTTGTAACTACCCGGAAGGGCAGGGCAGTTGCGATCTGTATATGGCTACCCTTACCAGGAATGGCAACTGGACGGAGCCGCAGAACCTTGGGGGCATTGTTAATACGGATTACTGGGAGTCGTCGCCCACGCTTTCGCCAGATAAAAGGGACCTGTATTTTTCGAGCAGTTTTCCCGAAGGGTATGGTGGTAAAGACATTTTTGTTACGCACCGGCTGCCAGGTGGTGGCTGGAGCCGCCCGGAGAACCTGGGCCCAACGATCAACACAAGCGGTGACGAGAGTTGTCCTTTTATACACGCCGATAACCAGACGCTCTATTTCAACAGTAATGGACACCCCGGATACGGGGAGGCTGATCTTTTTGTGAGCAGGAAGATCAATGACAGCACCTGGAGCCGCCCGGAAAACCTGGGCTATCCTATCAATACCATCGACGAGCAGGGCTCACTTATTGTAACAGCCGATGGAAAAACGGCCATCTATGCGAGTGAGACGGCGGATACGAAAGGCGGGCTCGACCTGTACAGCTTCCAGCTTCGTGAAGACATACGGCCGGCACAAACTCTTTGGATAAAGGGTAAGGTTTTTGACAAAAAGACAAAGCAGGGCTTGCCTTCGGCGGTTGAGTTGGCAGATGTGAAGAAGCGGCAGGTCATCAGCCGGGTACAGACCGACGAGGAGGGTAATTATTTTATCACGCTGCCGGTTGGACGGGAGTATGCCTTTAATGTAAACCGCAGGGGTTATCTGTTTTATTCAGATAACTTTTCGCTTGTTACCAATGCGCCTGATACTACTTATACTATTGACATCCCCCTGCAACCGATAGAGCCTGGCGCTGAGATTGTACTGAAGAATATTTTCTTTGATACCAAACAGTTTGACCTCAGGCCTGAATCGCTCGTTGAGCTGGATAAAGTGGTGCAACTGCTGACTGAGAACCCCAGGCTGAGGGTACAGATTGAAGGACATACGGATAATGTGGGTAAGCCAACTGATAACTTGTTGCTGAGCAATAACCGGTCGAAAGCTGTAGTGGCTTACCTGCAGCAGAAGGGTATTGGGCTGGCGCGGCTGGTTTCCAAAGGTTTTGGCGCTACCAAACCTGTTGCCGATAACAGTACAGAGGCGGGAAGGGCGCTCAACCGCCGCACAGCGTTGGTGGTGATGAGCAACTGATTTATCTTTACGCTTACCTAAACCATGCTACCATGAATAACGACCTGCTCTACCGGATCGCTATCACACTTGTACCTACTATCGGTGACGTACATGCCAAAGCGCTTATACAGTACTTTGGTGATGCGCGTAATGTTTTTGCTGCTAAAAAGAGTACACTCGAATTGCTTGAGGGTATTGGCGAAGTAAGGGCCCGGCACATTAAAAGATTTACGGGTTTTAACCGTGCGGAAACGGAAATCTCCTTTATTGAAAAGCACAGCATTACTCCACTCTTTATCTCTGATGCCACCTATCCGAAACGATTGCTGCAGTGCTATGATAGCCCCACAATGCTATATTATCGTGGCAATGCTGATCTTAATACGAGCCGTACCGTGGCTGTTGTTGGTACCCGTAATCACTCGGAGTATGGCAAATGGTTTACTGAAAAGCTTATTGAGGATTTACAACAGGAGGGTGTACTTATTATCAGCGGATTGGCTTTTGGTATAGACACCATAGCGCACAGAACTGCATTGAAATACGGGTTACCTACCATCGGGGTGCTGGCGCACGGGCTGGACCGTATCTATCCTACGGGGAATCATGCGCTTGCGCGGCAGATGACCGGACAAGGCGGGCTGCTTACCGACTTTATCAGCGGGCAGGCGCCGGACAGGCAGAATTTTCCGAGACGGAACCGTATTGTTGCCGGTATGTGTGACGCACTGATTGTAATAGAAAGCGGTAATAAGGGCGGATCACTAATTACCGCAGAGTTGGGTAATGGTTATAACAGGGATGTGTTTGCGGTACCGGGAAGGTGTAGCGATAGTAAAAGTGAGGGTTGTAACCAGCTTATACGTCAGAACAAGGCCGGGCTGATCACTTCTGCCGGCGACCTGCTGGATAGTATGGGGTGGACAGCCACGGCACCGGCAGTACAAAAGCAAAGAACACTATTTATTGAACACAGTGCACAGGAGGAGGCACTTCTTCACCTGCTGCGGCAGCATGAGAGTTTGCCCATTGACGAACTTTATTACCAGAGCGGATTAAGCAGCAGTATGGTAGCCGCTGCATTACTTCAACTTGAAATAAATGGTATAATACGCGCACTACCGGGAAAGATTTACCAGCTTGCCTGATGAAACAGCAACATAAATTGGTTTTATGGCTGTATAAAAAATCTTCTTACCTTTGCACATGGCAACAATAAATAACCCCTCCAAAGGCAATTCCAGGAAAATTTTCGGCGAAGGTCTCACATTTGATGACGTGCTTTTACAGCCCGCTTACTCGCAGGTTTTACCCCGCGACGTAAATATTTCAGCTAAACTTACCAAAGGTATAACGCTTAATGTTCCTATGCTCAGTGCGGCTATGGACACTGTTACAGAGGCTCAGCTTGCAATTGCGCTGGCCCGGGAAGGTGGTCTTGGTATTCTCCACAAAAACATGAGTATTGAGCAACAGGCGGAACAGGTACGCCGAGTAAAACGCAGTGAAAGCGGTTTGATCATTGATCCCGTAACCCTGCATGAAGGTGCTACTATCGGCGATGCGCTCCGTTTGATGAGGGAGAACAAGATCGGTGGAATACCTATTGTTGACAGCAATAAAAAACTAACGGGCATTCTTACCAACCGAGATCTTCGTTTTGAAGATGATATGAAGAAACTGGTACGGGATGTTATGACAAAGGAAGGCCTGATCATTGCTCCCGAAGGCACTGATCTTAAGGGTGCCGCGAAGATCCTACGCAATTACAAAATTGAGAAACTACCTATTGTAAACCGCCAGGGCAAACTTACAGGGCTTATTACTTACCGCGATATTTTACAGGTGACCAATCACCCGAATGCTGCGAAAGACAGTTTTGGCCGTCTTTTGGTTGGTGCGGGTGTAGGTATTACCAAAGATATTAATGACAGGGTTGCTGCTCTTCACCAGTTGGGTGTTGATGTGGTTTGTCTTGACAGTGCGCACGGGCATACGCGTGGTGTAATAGATGCGCTGAAGAGTATCCGTAAAAACTTTAAGGGTTTGCAGGTTATTGCGGGTAACGTAGGTACAGCGGCGGGGGCCAAGGCGCTGGCCGAAGCGGGTGCTGATGCGATCAAAGTGGGTATTGGTCCCGGATCAATCTGTACTACACGTATCGTTGCGGGTACGGGTGTGCCGCAGATCACTGCTGTAATGGAAGCTGCGGCAGCTTTAAAAGGAAAGAATGTTGGTATCATCAGCGATGGCGGCATACGCTATACTGGCGATATGGTGAAGGCCCTTGCGGCCGGTGCCAGTTGTGTAATGATGGGTAATGTTTTTGCCGGTACGGAAGAAAGCCCTGGTGAAACGATCATTTTTGAAGGCCGGAAGTTTAAACAGTACCGTGGCATGGGTTCTCTCGGCGCGATGGCACAGGGCAGCAGTGACCGCTATTTCCAGGATGTGGAAGACGATATAAAGAAATTTGTTCCGGAAGGGATAGAAGGTCGTGTGGCTTTCAAGGGTTATCTTCGGGAAGTAGTGCACCAGTTTACCGGCGGCCTCCGGGCTGGCATGGGGTATTGTGGCGCGAAGACAATTGCAGAACTGCAACAGGCTACTTTTATCAAGATCACTAACGCGGGTATGCGCGAAAGTCATGCTCACGACATTGAGATTACGAAGGAAGCGCCTAACTACAGCAGGTAATCATTACTGGTTTCATTTTTGATTTAACAACGATACTTGTACCATGTCTGACATTACACACACTTTAAACGCGGCACAGCCGCTTGGTACCTACCCACATTCGCGCAGGGCGGGGAACCTTCTTTTTTTATCGGGTATTGGCCCGCGCAGGGCAGAAGATAATGTTGTGCCCGGCCGTATATTTGATGCTGATGGCAATACTACCGGTTATGACATTGAGGCTGAGTGTCATTCTGTTTTTGCCAATGTAAAAGCTGTGCTTGAAGCGAGCGGCAGCAGTTGGGAAAAGATAATAGATGTAACGGTTTTTCTTACCAGTATGAAAGATTTTCCTGTATATAATAAAGTGTACAACAGTTATTTTGAAAAGGTGCAGGCCTGCAGGACCACGGTTGAAGTATCGAACCTGCCTGCGCCTATTGCTATAGAACTAAAAGTGATCGCCCTGATTGACTAAACTCTACTGACAAACTGATGCCTATACAATTTGAAAATACGGCTGGCTTTGCACAGGAGCAGGATGCAAATGACCCACTGGGCAGCTACCGCAGCCGTTTCTATATACCCGTTATAAATGGAAGCGAATGTGTTTATCTTACGGGTAATTCGTTGGGTTTACAACCCAGGACTACACAGGACTACGTACTGAATGAGCTGGAAGACTGGGCCAATTTTGGTGTGGAAGGTCATTTTCATGGCCGCAAGCCCTGGTTGAGTTATCACGAACTTTTCCCCGAAAAGGTAAGCAGGATCGTGGGTGCGCTGCCGCAGGAGATCGTGGTAATGAACCAACTGACCATTAACCTTCACCTGTTGATGACCACGTTTTACCGCCCGGATGCACAGCGGTATAAGATCATCTGCGAGGCCAAGGCTTTTCCTTCTGACCAGTATGCTCTTGAATCGCAGGTAAGGCTGCATGGCTATGCTCCTGACGATGCTATTATAGAAGTAGCTCCCCGTGACGGCGAGCATAACCTGCGGACGGAAGATATTATTGCCACTATAGAAGCGCATGGGGCAGAAACGGCACTTGTATTATTTGGTGGTCTTAATTATTACAGCGGGCAGGTATTTGACATGCGTTCTATTACTGTTGCTGGAAAAAAAGCCGGTGCTTTTGTAGGATTTGACCTTGCGCATGCGGCAGGGAATGTACTGTTGCAGTTGCATGACTGGGGGGCGGATTTTGCCTGCTGGTGCAGTTATAAATACCTAAACAGCGGCCCGGGTGGTGTAGCGGGTGTATTTATTCATGAGCGGCATATTGCTGATACCACATTACCAAGACTTGCTGGCTGGTGGGGTTATGATAAGGCTACGCGTTTCCAGATGGAGAAAGGATTCCGTGCCATTCCTACGGCTGAGGGCTGGCAGGTAAGTAATGCCCCTGTACTAAGCATGGCGGCACATCTTGCTTCGGTAGACATTTTCAACGAAGCGGGCATGGATGCTCTTGTACAAAAAGGCAGGCTGCTGAGTGGTTACCTGATGTACCTGCTTGATGAAGTAAATGCAGGAAGTACAGAACCTCTTATCGAAATCATCACTCCGCGTACGGATACGGAAAGGGGCTGCCAGGTAAGCATGCTGATGCTTCAACGCGGCAGGGAGATTTTTGATGCGCTTACACAACAGGGTGTAATTGCAGACTGGCGTGAACCTAATGTGATCAGGGTAGCCCCTGTGCCCCTGTACAACAGCTTTACGGATGTGTACAGGTTTGGGCAAATCATCAGCAAGGTACTGGCGGGCTGATATATTTTTCATTTAACAATTATACATCAATGTACACGGGAATCGAAGCGGGTGAAAACAGCAAAGACGTAGCCATCATCGGTGCGGGATTGGTGGGCAGTTTACTTTCCATCTACCTGTCCCGGCAAGGTTATCGTGTAACCATATACGAAAGAAGGGAGGACATGCGTACCGCCAGCATCGTTGCGGGCAGGTCTATCAACCTCGCATTGAGCGACAGAGGCATACGTGCGCTGGAAGAAGTTGGTGCCATGGATGCGGTAAGAGCAATTGCCATCCCCATGCATGGCAGGCTGATACATACTGCTGATGGAAATACTGCTTACCAACCTTATGGGAGGGAGGGCCAGTTTATCAATTCTGTTTCGCGCCGGACGCTTAATTGTACGTTGATGGACCTTGCGGAGGAGCAGGGCGTAAAGATTGTTTTCCGTCGCAGGTGCGACATGATCAACTGGAGTACCAACGAGATCCGTTTTGAGGATACTGGCACACAGGCTTTCCATACGGTAAAGACAGGGCTGATCTTTGGTGCGGATGGAGCCTTTTCTGCGGCAAGATTACAGCACCAGATCCAGCATGACCGTTTTGATTACCAGCAGTTTTATATTGACTATGGTTATAAGGAGCTCAATATTCCCCCGGGCAATGCGGGTGATTTTCTGATGGAGAAAAATGCACTGCATATCTGGCCGAGGGGTAATTACATGCTTATCGCGCTTCCTAATACAGATGGCAGTTTTACCTGCACACTTTTCTTCCCCTTTGACGGCGATCCTTCGTTTGCAAGCCTGGATACGAAGGAGAAGGTAACGCAGTTCTTTGAGCAGACATTTGCCGATGTGATACCGCTGATGCCCACACTTACAGAAGACTTCTTTAACAACCCCACTTCTTCGCTGGTAACTGTAAAATGCTATCCGTGGATAAGAGAGGGTCGTTTCGCACTAATTGGGGATGCGGCTCATGCTATTGTACCATTTTTTGGGCAGGGTATGAACTGTGGTTTTGAAGACTGCGCCATACTGAATGAACTGATCGGTAAGTATAACCACGACTGGCCGGTGATCCTTGAAGCCTACCAGCGGCTAAGAAAGCCTGACGGAGATGCCATCGCCACGCTGGCGCTGAATAATTTTACAGAGATGCGGGATAAGGTTGCTGATCCTTCCTTTCTCCTGCAAAAAAAGATTGAGGCCCGCTTCAGCAGCAAATACCCTGACAAATGGATCCCTGCGTACTCGCAGGTAACTTTCAGCCCGCATATTCGTTACAGTGAGGCTTTACGCAACGGCCAGAGACTGGAAACCATTATGCAGGAGGTAATGGCTACCCCGGGTATTGCAGATCTGTGGGATACGCAGGAGATAGAAACGATGATGCTGGAAAGACTTGGGCAATAAACCTGACACTTACTTCACCTACTCTTTACTCCAGTGACGGGCTAAAAGGGCAAGGGGCATACCAATACATATAATAAGGATCAGTGCCGCGATGACTGCACCGCTTAATGAGAACGGGATAACGGGAGCAGCAGAAAGGGGTACTATGAGCATATCCATCACCGCCCATATAAAGAGCCCGTACACAATGCCTGTTAACACTGGGTTGTAAGAAAGCAACCGCAGATTCCTGTACAGGAAGAAGAAGAAAATAGTAAAGCTCACAGCGATCAGATAGTGAAAGAGGAAACCCCAGATGATCATGCTATTTCCCCCGGCAAACGCTTCTTCACCGAATACTGCGCTGGCGATATACTTCGGCACAGTCATCGGATTCTTACCTGTTTTTGCATAATACCTTATCAGCGCAGCGCTTATATCCAATGTGCCTACAAGCAGTCCTGCTGTAATGATCTTTGGAAAACTAATGTTACGCATAAGCAGTAGATATATGAGATTAATTGTGCGACAGGGGCAGGATATAAATATAGGCATTGTCGTAATATTCACCTTTCCGCTGGTGGAGTAATACTCCCGGCTGCAATGATTTAATCCTTTTCTTTCCGTATTATACTAAGTAACTGATTACCATATACTTAGTTCTTGTGGCACAGATATTGCAAGATTGTATATGAATTAACTTTAACTTTTATGATAAATCCACTTTTTGACAGAAAGCACATAAAAGAATACCTGCTGTTTGGACTCTTAAGTGCCATTGGCTACAGCATATTTGTATTTCTTTTCCTGCAAAAGACTGATTACAATTATATGTACCTTCTTTACATCGGCAATATTGTTTTTATGTTCATTATTGCGATGTATTATCTTATCCTGATCAAGCGACCTTATGATGGAAGAAGAGCTGTGGCAATGCTATTGGCGGGCCATACGGCAGTGCTAACAGGCATTGTGTTTTCGCTGGTGATGATTGTGATTGGTGTAATGCTATATTTTCCTGATCTGTTTGCTTATTACAGTAAAGATCAGATTGTAGAAAATCTACCTGCTGCGGCGCAGATCAGCAGACCATCAGGGTTGGTATTTATGCTGGGGCTTAATGCGATTGTTGTGAACTTTGGCGCTGCGGCGTTGTTATCGATCGTGTTTGCATATGCGGGCAAACGTAACCAGACAAAAGATAAGCCGGCTCCGCTGGAGAACCAGATTCCTGCCTCTACTGCAGTGAATGGCTAAACAGTGATATGCTGGCTGAGGTTGTTCAGCAAGCATTTTACTCAAATCCTGTTTACTGTTATCTTTGCGGCATGAACAGAGCAGCACTTGTCGATCAAATCCGCGAGAAAGAATCTTTTCTTTGTGTAGGTCTTGATACTGATATCACAAAAATACCTATCCATCTCAGGAGCCATCCTGATGCTGTGTTTGAATTCAACAAAGCAATTATTGATGCTACGAAGGATCTTTGCGTGGCATATAAGATCAATACAGCTTTTTATGAAATCCTTGGAGCAAGTGGTTGGGATATTATGCAGCGTACAGCAGCGTATATACCGGAGGAATGTCTTAAGATTGCCGATGCGAAACGTGGTGATATTGGCAATACATCTTCACAATATGCCAAGGCTTTTTTTGATACACTTCGGTTTGATGCTATTACTGTAGCGCCTTATATGGGTGAAGACAGTGTAAGCCCGTTTCTTGATTATGAAAATAAATGGGCCATTGTGCTGGCGCTTACCAGTAATAAGGGGGCAGAAGATTTTGAGTTACAGCAGATGGGTGAAGGGCTGCTTTATGAAAAGGTGCTCCGTACGGTAAGTAAATGGGGCACTCCTGATAACCTCATGTTTGTAGTGGGTGCTACACAGGCGGGTGAACTGAAGAATATCCGTGCAATCATCCCCGATCATTTCTTACTGGTGCCTGGCGTTGGTTTTCAGGGTGGCAGTTTGCGTGAAGTAAGTGAATATGGTATGAATAAAGACTGTGGGTTGCTGGTGAATGCCAGCCGCGCTATTATATACGCTTCCGAGAAAGAAGATTTTGCCGCAGAGGCCCGCAGCATTGCCATACAGTACCAGGAAGAAATGAAAACTTATCTTACCCAGTTTGCCTAATCTGTTGCAAAACGATAACCTCTCAGAAAGTCCTGCACAGGCAAGCGTTTCTTTCCTTCCAACTGAAGTTCGAGCGGTTTGATGCTACCATCTGCCGTAGCGAATTGCAAGCTGGTTTTTTGGTCGGTCAATAACTGGCCTGGTTCTCCTCTTTCTTCTCCTTTTTCGGCTTTGTAAATCTTTACCGTTTTTCCTTCCAGTTTTGTAAAGGCTGCCGGATATGGTGAGAGACCGCGGATCAGGTTATATATTTCGTCTGTGGATTTATTCCAGTTGATGCTGCAGGTATCTGTAAATATTTTAGGGGCATGCTGCAGTGCTATAATTCCTGTATTGCTTTGCGGAACAGCCTGTAAGGTGTCATCTGCCAATCCTTGCACTGTTTTTAACAATACATGTGCTCCCACTTCTTTCATCACATCATGCAGTTCGCCTGCTGTCATTGCGTCTGAGATGGGTATCTTTTCACTGAGCAGGATATCGCCTGTATCTATGGCATGCTGTAACCTGAACGTGGTAACGCCTGTTTCTTTTTCACCGTTGATAATGGCCCAGTTGATGGGGGCTGCGCCACGGTATTGGGGCAGGAGGGAACCGTGTAAGTTCAGGGTACCCATGGGTGGCATACTCCATACTATTTCGGGTAACATACGGAATGCAACTACGATCTGAAGGTCGGCTTCAAGGCTGCGCAGGTCGTCGAGAAATACAGGGGCACGGAGTTTATCGGGCTGGAGCACACAGAGGCCTTTCTCTACAGCATATTTCTTTACGGGGCTTTGCTGGAGTTGCATACCACGTCCTGCTGCTTTGTCGGGTGCGGTAACTACTCCCACAATATTGCAGCCTGCGCTGACCAGGTGGTTGAGCGATGCCACTGCAAATTCGGGGGTACCCATAAAGACAATGCGTAATTTTCTTGCTGCTTCATTAACCTGTGCTGTCATGTGATTGGCCGGGGACTTATTCAAAATCTTTATACAATAAATACTTTTTGCGAATTGCCTTAAAGGCTGTAAGACCGGGGGCCCAGCTTTTGCGGATATCGGCTTCTGTGCGGCCGGCTTTTAACTGCTGCATCAGCGTGGCATTACCTGCCAATTTGTTGAAGAAAACATCTTCGGGTTTACCGGTTTTGGATTTGAGGAAGAAGGTATCCTTCCCGGGAAAAAGTTTCCATGCATCGAGCAGGTGTTTCAACTGTATCCTGCCATTGACTTTGGTGAGTACCTGCGGTATGGTACCGCTGAGGTTCCAGCCATAACATTTCTGTCCGAAGCATTTACTGGATTTAGCCCCAAGGTTGGGATTGGGGGTAAAGGCATACAGGTTTTTGGGCAGGGAGGGATGCCCGAACACCTGGAATGGTTTATCTGTACCCCTACCCTCACTCAGTACGGTTCCTTCAAAAAAGCAGGTGGAGGGATACCAGTATATACTCTGCATCTCTTTCAGGTTGGGTGAAGGCATTACAGGAAGTGTGTAGTGGCTTTTATGGTCGTAGTTCCTGCATTTGATGACGAGGAAATGAAAGGGGGTATCGCTGCTGGGTTTTGTTGAAGCGTTGTATGTATTGATTGCATTGGCGGCCGGAGAGAGCCATTTTTCCCCGGCGAGCATCATGCCGTATTCACCTATTGTCATGCCATATACGATGGGAACGGGTTGCATACCGATAAAGCTTTTAAACTTCATATCGAGCACCGGGCCGTCTACATAAAAGCCGTTGGGATTGGGTCTATCGAGCAGCAGTAATGGTTTATGATTTTCCAGTGCGGCTTCAAGATAGTACTGGAGGGAAGATATGAAGGTGTAGAAGCGTACGCCTACATCCTGTATATCAAATACCAGCACGTCTACATCGCTGATGTCGGCGGGTGTGGGTTTCCTGTGATCGCCGTACAGGCTTATTACCGGCAGGCCTGTTTTGGTATCCGTATAATCTTTTACATGTTCTCCGGCATCTGCGTCGCCGCGAAAGCCATGCTCGGGAGCGAATATTTTTACTACGCGTATGCCTGATGCCAGGAGGGTATCTATAAGATGAGTGTTACTGACGGTTGAGGTAGGATTGGCAAAAACGGCTACTTTTTTTCCTTTGAGCAGGGGCAGGTACACCTCTGTGCGTTCTGCGCCGGGTATGATCTTGTTTTGTGCTACGGCATGCATAGCCGAAATACTAAAAACCAAGGCTGTTAAAACGGATAATATGTACTTCATGCCTCAAAGTTCATCAAAAGTTTTTAAAGCGATGCAAAATCGGCGGGAAATGGGTTATCGTCGAAAGAAATGTAATACCTTGCAGGCTACAGAAAGCAGCGACACAGCGCAAAGGGCAGAACCAATTAACCGATCACGCTGTTTTCTTCTGACCATTTGCACTAAGTAAAAATATCAACATGCAACAAGCAAAAAACGGAGACCTGGTAAAAGTACACTACACAGGCAAACTGGTATCTGGTGAACAATTTGACTCTTCAGCCGGCAGGGATCCGCTGGAATTTACCGTTGGTGCAGGCCAGATGATCAAAGGCTTTGACGCTGCTATACCGGGTATGGCCGTTGGTGACAAAAAAACCATCAACATTTCCCCCCAAGACGCTTATGGCGAACGCAGTGAAGAAGCTGTTATTCCTTTCCCCAAGGAAAATGTACCCCCGGATATGGTTTTACAACCTGGTATGCAACTGACGCTGAGCAACCAACAGGGGCAGCCTGTACCGGTAGTTGTAATTGAAGTGAAGGATGATGTGGTATTGCTTGATGCCAACCATTTTCTTGCGGGTAAAGAACTTATATTCGATGTTGAGCTGGTAAGTATCGGTTAAGCATTGTTTGTATTGACAGTTCCCTGATTTTTACATTATAATTTTTCAACCAACTTGTTAACGGAAATGATCCAGATCAGCCAGGATGCTGTTGCGGAGCGTTTTATGCGGTATGTACGTATTGATACGCAAAGCAGCCCTGAAAGTAACGAACACCCCACTACGCAAAAGCAAAAAGACCTGAGCCGGTTGCTCTGCAATGAGCTCAGGGGGATGGGTATCACTAACGCGGAAACGGATGAATTTGGTTATGTGTACGCCACTATTGCATCCAACTCTGACAAGCGTGATATACCTGCTATTTGTTTTTGCTCACACGTGGACACTACACCGGACTGTAGTGGTACTGATGTAAAACCCATTCTACACCGATATTATGATGGTAGTGATCTCACACTTCCGGATGATCCTTCGCAGGTGATCCGGGTAAGTGAGTCGCCCTATCTTAAGGAACATATCAATAACGGCGTTATTACGGCCAGCGGGTTAACGTTGCTGGGTGCGGATGATAAGGCCGGGGTGACGGCTATCATGGAGGCTGCCATGTTTTTTGTACAGAACCCGGCGGTGAAGCATGGTCCGATCAAGATTCTTTTTACTCCTGACGAGGAGGTTGGCAAAGGCACTGCACGCGTTGATATGGATAAGCTGGGGGCTGCTTTCGGGTACACGATGGATAGTGGTGATGCGGGCTGCCTTGAAGACGAAACTTTCAGTGCTGATGCAGCAATTATTACTATTTATGGTGTGATTGCCCACCCCGGATATGCAAAGAATAAGCTGGTGAATGCACTCAAGGCGTGCGGGGCTATTCTTGATGCGCTGCCCAAGGCGGAATGGAGCCCGGAGACGACTGCTGACCGGGAGGGTTTTGTGCATCCTGTAAGTATGAGTGGTATAGCTGAGAAGGCTACCATACAGTTTATCGTACGCGATTTTACGGTTGCAGGATTACAGCGGCATCACCAGCGGCTGAATGCAATAGCGCAGGAAGTTGTGGCTGCTTTCCCGGGTGCCACCATGCAGTATGAGGTAAGGGAGCAGTATCGTAATATGAAGGAAATACTGGACGAGTATCCGCATGTGGTAGCTTATGCTGAGGAAGCGATACAAAGAACGGGGCTTACGGTAAAAAAGGAAAGTATCCGTGGCGGAACGGATGGCAGCAGGCTGAGCTATATGGGGCTTCCGTGTCCGAATATTTTTACTGGTATGCAGAATATTCACAGCAAGCTGGAATGGGTTGGTACAAAGGATATGGCCAGGGCTGCAGAAACGATTGTACATCTCTGCATGATCTGGGAGGAGAAAAGTTAAAGTACACTTTATGGCAAAGAATATTAACCCCGGCAGGTGACTGCCGGGGTTTTTGATATTATAAGCCCAGCCGAAATTCTTAATGATTTGCTAAAAAACGGCAGACCTTTCTGCTATTGCGTCTGTGGCATGGTTTAGGGGTTTAACTTCTGGCTATAAATACTAATTTTACCGTATGAAACGATTTCTCTTAAGCCTGACCGCCGGACTCCTTGCAGGCAGTGCAGTAGATGCACAACATTATTACAAGGATATTGTGCTGAACAGGCACTCTATCGCTGAAATGGCCATTCTTAAGGAACAGAAGATCAGAACGGTTAAAGTAAAGAGTTTTGACAGGGAGGATGAGCCCAGCGAAGGTTTTTTCTGTGAAAAGAAAATACAAAGGGATTACCTGCAATCTGAAATGGTTACAAGGTCGTACGCTACTCCACCTTCTACTCTTACTTCTTATTTTAATAAGCAGGGTCAGATTATACAGAGCGTTGACTCGACTTCGATTGCAGTGGGTGTGGTAGACTACACCTATGATGACAAGGGCAACCTGCTGTCTGTACGTTCGGGGGCTCATTCTACTGATGAGGATTTTATAAGTGAGGCTGCGGAGACACACCTGTATACCTACAATGCCAATGGCCAGCCGGAAAAGATGATCAGGGTAAAAAACAACAGCGATAGTATTGTTGTGATATTTGTACTGGATGAAAAAGGGAATGTTATAGAAGAGAAGGAAGGGGCTTCCGGCAAATCATATTATTACTATTATGACGGGCAGAACCGGCTTACAGACGTGGTATATTATAACAGTTCTCTGCGTAAGCTGCTGCCGATCGTGATGTATGAGTATAATAGCAGGGGCCAGATTGTACAGATGATTACTGCGGAGGAGGGTTCGGTATTTTATTATACCTGGAAATACACTTATGACAACGGATTAAAGATAAGGGAGAAATGTTTTTACAATAAGAAATCGGATCCATTGATCCGTGACCCTTATGCACCTGGGCCGAGGAACCTACAGGGTATTATAGAATACGAGTACAAATAAGAAATATATACCGGTTGATCCGGGTCTTAAACGAACAGGGTATAATAAGAAAGCCTTCCTGCATGCAGGAAGGCTTTCTTTATGATCATTACAAATATTAATAGTCTCTGTTGTAACCACCGCCACGGTTTCCACCGCCGCCATAGCCACCACGGCTTCCACCGCCGCCGCCGTATCCGCCGCCGCCACTTTTCTTGTAGCCGCCACCACCACCGCCGCTGCCGAAGCTGCGTTTCTTGTAGCCACCACCGCCACCGCCTTCTTCGCGGGGCTGTGATTCGTTAACGATCAATTTACGACCCTGAATTTCAGTTTCGTGTAAATTGCTGATAGCGTTTTGTGCTGCTTCAGCATCGTCCATTTCAACAAAACCAAAGCCTTTGCTGCGGCCATTCATTTTGTCTTTTAAGATTTTTGCACTTGATACTGTGCCAAACTGTGAGAAGAGATTCATCAAGTCGTCATCAGTCATGCTCCAGCTCAGATTGCCTACATAAATGTTCATTGTAAAACGTTTAAAAAAATTAATAAATAAAACCGTAATGACTTAGTTGCTACAAAGAACTGAACATGACTTAGAGAAGCTTTATCAGCCAAAAGAGAAAAACTAAAACCATTAAAGCGGGGTAAAGATAGGTGTTTAGATGGAAAATAAAAGAAAAAGTTTGCCCTTGCCGTGTAAAAATGGGGTTACAGGGCGGGGACAGATAGAAAAACAGCCTTAAAATAGGTGTTTTGAGTTAAAAAAACCTCTTTCCCGGGCGGGAAAGAGGTGTCTATAGTCGTCAATTCAGTGAAAATTGGGGTTATTCGCCCACTACTTCAAATTCGATCTCAGTTTCGTTGCCGTTGCCAAAATCGATTTTTGCCTTAAATGTACCGAGTTCTTTTACTTCGTCGAGTATAGTGATCCTGCGGCGGTCGATTTCGTAGTTTTTCTGTTCGCGGATTGCCCTGGCGATCTGTACAGAGGTTACGCTACCGAAGATTTTACCGCTTGTACCGGTTTTAGCACCTACTTTAATGGCACCATCTTTCAGTACGGCGATTACACTATTGATCTCAGCGAGCAATTTCGCTTCTTTCTTAGCCTGTTGTTTTTTCTTCTCTTCCAGCATTTTCATATTGGAAGGATTGGCTTCTACCGCCATTTTTTGCGGGATGAGGAAGTTACGGCCATAACCATTCTTCACGGTTACGAGTTCGTTGGCTCCGCCCAAATTGTTTACGTCTTGAATTAATATTACCTGCATGGCTTCCTCCTTATTTTAAAAGATCGGTTACGTACGGCAATATCGCCATCTGACGGGCTTTTTTTACTGCTGCGCTCACTTTACGCTGGTACTTCAATGAGTTACCGCTAAGGCGACGGGGCAATAGTTTTCCCTGTTCGTTCAGAAATTTTTTCAGAAACTCAGCATCTTTATAGTCGATATAATGGATACCCAGTTTTTTAAAGCGGCAGTATTTTTTGGCACGCTTCTCCTGCTTAATCGCAGTCAGATACTTAATCTCATTCTTTGCCATAGTTTATGCCTCCGTTTTTTCTGTTGCTGAAGATACACCACTTCTCTTTTTGGCATTGTACTCGACGGCGTATTTATCGAGAACAGTGAACATGTGACGCATAACAGCCTCGTCACGCAGGAGCTGAGTTTTCAGCTTCTCATTGAAGTTGGTTGGCGCTGTGTACTCCATTACCCAGTAAATACCAGTGGTCTTCTTGGCAATGGGATAGGCCAGTGATTTCAGTCCCCAGGGATTGTTGTGCACGATTTCCCCGCCATTGTCTGTGACAAGAGCGGCGTATTTCTTCTGAGCGGCTTTAAAGTCGTCGTCAGAAAGCACAGGGGTAAAAATCACCATCAATTCGTAATTCTGCATTTCCCTGATTTTGTTGCCCGCTTTGCAGCGAGCTGGTTAAAAAATAGATTTAATCATCTCCCCGAAAAGAGATTTGGGGTGCAAAGGTAAGGTTTCCGGGCTAAAGTACAAGTAGCTTTAAAGGATTATTTCAATAGTTTCCCGCAGGCAGCCGTTTCGGGATTTTAACCGATGCGGGTTAAAATTGTCTATTTATCCGCATTTCGCAAAGGTATGGGGGTAAATGGGGGTATCTTTGCACCGAATTATGACAAAAAAACAACGGATTATCCTCGTCTTACTCGCTTCTATCAATTTTACCCATATCCTTGATTTCATGATTATGATGCCATTGGGTAACTTCCTGATGCCGCATTTTAATATTTCTGCCCAGTTTTTTAGCTGGATTGTAGCTGCATATCCTATTACAGCCTTTTGTTCGGGTGTTGGGGCTGCTTTTTTTGTTGACCGCTTTGACCGTAAAAAAGTACTGCTGGGTGCTTATATCGGTTTTCTCATCGGCACTATCTGCTGCGGTATTGCGCCTGATGCCATTTTTCTTATGGCAGCACGTATTCTTACGGGGCTTTTTGGTGGTTTGATCGGCGCACAGGTACTTAGTATTGTGGCTGATACTTTCAGCTATGAGCTTCGTGGCAGGGCTATGGGAACCATATTTACGGCTTTCTCGGTGTCGTCTATCATCGGGGTACCTTTCAGCCTTTATCTTGCCCGGCTCATCAGCTGGCATGCACCTTTTCTTTTTATCGGTATTCTTGGCATAGTGATTATACCATTAATTATACGGTTTCTGCCACCTATGACCAGGCATCTTGAAAACCAAAGCAGTGAAAGGACCTCTCCCCTTGCTGTTATTGCAGAGCTTTCAAGAAATAAGGCGCAGTTGCTGGCACTGGGGCTTTCGGCCATGCTTATGATGGGGCATTTCCTGATCATTCCCTTTATCAATCCTTATATGGAGTTTAACGTTGGGTTTTCCAAGGACCAGACGCCACTGATCTACATGGTGGGTGGGGCATGCAGTCTCTTTGCTTCATTCGTTATCGGACGGATGGCGGATAAGCATGGAAAACTGCGTATCTACCTAATCTGTGCTGCGGCTTCACTGCTGCCCATTTTTCTGATTACCAATATGCCGGCTATACCGTTCTACTTTGTACTGATCGTATTTGGTTTCTGGTTTAGTTTTTCCACGGGCAGGAGCATTCCTGCGCAGGCCATGATCAGTACGGTAGTGAACCCTGAGCACAGGGGTTTATTCATGAGTTTTAACTCATCTATACAGCAGCTCTTTACCGGGCTTGCGTCTGTTATTGCCGGCATGATCGTATTGAAGGATAGCGGTGGTAAAATACACCGGTATGAATGGGTGGGATACCTCAGTATAATCATTGTTGCCTCTACCCTGCTACTGGCTTACCGGCTGGCTAAGCGCCAGGGGCTTAAATAGTAATAATGCAACGTTTGACTGTACCAGCCTGTCAACCAGAAAAAACAGCATGAAAAGAATATTCGCCACCTTCATTATATTGTTTTGTGCACTGCATGGCAGGACACAGGTGAGGCTTGCAGTTGAAGCAGGCTTACTTAACAGCAGTTACGATCACAACAAGGACCTGACAGGCGCAGGGAGTTTTAAGCCCGGGAATGGTTTTACAGCGGGTGCTTCGGCTTGTTACAGGATTTTCCGCCAATTGAGCGGAGTGACAGGAGTGGCTTACCAGAAAAGGCAGTTGCATTACACTTCTGCTCCTATGCCCGATAATATGAGCGTGCTTGATTACCAATTACGGTATCTTGTTTTTTCGCAGAATTTTATGGTTATGACCAGGGCTGTTCGTGGCTTTTCTTTTGGCACAGGCACGGGTATATATTTTGCCCGGGCATTAAATGGTACTTATAAAGGCACGGCGAGCACTTTTGGCGGACAGATCAGCCAGTCTGGCGATGTTAAGTTTGGCAATGACAATAATGATGATTTTAAGAGGTCGGATATAGGGATGAATATACTGGTAAGAAGCCAGTACAAGAGTATCCATCTGACTATGCAATACAGCCCCTCTTTTTCCAACAGTAACCCGGGTGAAAACAGCCAGCCCTATAAATTCCGTTGTCTTGCTCTCAGTTTAGGTTATATATTTTAAGGTGCGGTTATCCTGTAGACGGGGTAACGCATGTGTGCGGGTTCATAATACCGCGAGTTTTTATAAATGAATGCGAGCTGGGCCTGGCTGCTGGCGGCGAATTTAGGATCTGCTTTACGTTTTTCGTTTAACTGCTTCTGTAATTCGGGATTTGCTTTCAGCTCTTCTGCTGCTATTTCTTCCCAGCGGTAGTCGCTGTATCCTTCTTTCTGCTGTAAGATACCATCGAAAAAATTCCATGCAAAGAAACTGTCGTCGGCGGTGGGTTCCAGCATTTCCATGATATAACGATTAGCTGTTTGGGACATGTTTATTACTACATCGCCTTTCAGGAACCTGATTTTTTGTTTCTGCGTGGCCAGTTTTACGTCGTAGTTCTTATGGTGTTTTTCGTAGGGCCTGGGGTAGCTTTTATAGTCTTCAATACGATAGGCTTCCACCTCGATAACCGTATCTCTCTGTAGAGGGCGCATATCCACGCCGTTCAGCCTGAGCAGGTCGATTACGATGTTCCATCCCTGCGGGATAATATAGGCTGCTGGGCGTGTAACGAAATTAAGCGGCCTGAAGCGGTTGTAATACCTGATTTCTTTTACAAAGGGCTTTTTGTGGTTGTAGAACATGCGGGGGAGGCCTGTGGCTTCACTTATTGTGGTATCTCTTTCGTATCCACTAAAGGGAATGGTGGAGTAAACGGTACTATCGGCATCCCAGCTTAACGGGAATGCTTTTTCCTTTATGACTTCTTCTTTTAGTTTTTTCCGTTGTGCGAGGAGTGTTGCTGCATTACTCCCGGTTTTGCCGATCAGCACTTCCATGAAGGCATAGGTTGATTTTACGCGGTCTGCAAATGGTTTGAGCATGTGTGTTTCGGGTACAAAACCAATTGTCTGAAACAGTGCAGCATAGCCACTGGAGTATCTTGGCGGGTCGTAGAACTGTTGCATTCCTTTGCCAAAGTCGGTGGTTTCGAAGTTTACATAAGGGCACATTTCCCATTGCTTTTCTTTCATTCCCTGATAGAGTTGCGGTTCAAATTCATCCCTGAGCCATTCGCCGAGGTCGGCACCGAGTTTATCGTATTGGGTGGTAAGCATCGTCATGGTGTACTTGTAATCGGCGCCGTCGCTTACGTGATTGTCTACCAGGATATCGGGATTGAGCCAGTGAAAAGTGGCTGCGAAGCTTTTTGCCTCTTTGCTGTCGCACTTGGTGAAGTCGCGGTTGAGGTCGAGGTTCTGTGCATTACCACGAAATCCGTATTCTTCGGGGCCGTCCTGGTTGGCTCTTGAAGTGCTGTTGCGGTTGAGACAGCCGCCTATATTGTAAACGGGGATTATACCGAGTGCGACATTGGGGGGAAGTATTACTTTACCGTTTACAATGTCTCTTACCAGCATCATACTGGCGTCTATACCATCGGGTTCGCCGGGGTGTATGCCATTATTAATCATGATGACGGCTTTGTTCTTCTTACGCCACTGCACGGGGTCTGCTGTTCCATCGCTGCTTACCAATACGAGGTGCAACGGGTATCCTGCATCGGTAGGGCCCATTTCTTTCATGGTAACCTTCGTTGATGCTTTATCGAGCTGCCTGTACCATTCGATGGCTTCGAAATAAGTGGCAGAGGCTTTGCCACTGGAGCGTTCAAAGCGGCATTGCTGGGCTTCTGCGCTGTAGCTTATGTAACAGAAAAAGAGAAAAGCGAGCGGTTTGATCATCTGACAGTATTTGGCCCTAAGCTACCATTTTTTTACAAGGCAGCGGAACCACTGATCAAAAGAGAGGTCTGCATTATGCAGACCTCAATTATAAAAAGACATTGTATTGTTATATCATGACGCCATCTTTAATGATGGGTCGTTCTTTTTACCGGGCGACGGTAAATGACTGGTTGATCATTGTAGCTCCATTGTTAACAGCAACGAAATAACGGCCTGCGGGCAGGTGTTGTGCGTTGAGCAGGATGGTTGCCTGGCGGGCTGGTACCTGTTGCTGCTGAACTGTTCTTCCTGCCATATCCATGATGCGAAGCACAGCGTTTTCTGTGAGCGGCTGCTGGAGCTGCAGGGTAAATTTATCTGCTACGGGGTTGGGGTAGATGAATGACCCATTATATCCATCGAGGCGAACACTTATTATGTTGCTGTAGCGGGCGCTGCCATCCTGATCGATCATTTTCAGGCGGTAATACACCATTTTTACTGCGGGCGGTTGTGCATCGGTAAACGTATAGTTGGCGAGGTTCTGCCCTGGGATTGTTCCTGAAGTTGAGAAGCTGGTACCGTTTGTGCTGCGTTCAACCACGTATTGTTTAAAGCCTGTTTCGCGGGTGGCATACCATTTCAATATGATACTGTTATCATAGCGGCTGGCTGAAAAGCTAACGAGTGTTACGGGCACTGCGTTGGTGCACTGCCAGATGAGGGCTGCGTATTCGGGATGATCTACAAAGGGGTTGCGGTTGCCCTGTTTTTTGGTGGCTGCTCCGTCTGTTACCAATTGATAATAGATGGCATTGTTCCTGTCGATCTCTTTCTGACTAACGGGGTCTTGTGTATGCCATTTGAGCAGGAGGCGGATATACCAGTCGTCGTACACCTGCAGTTTTCTTTTTACGGGATCGGGTTCATTGGATGGGCTCAGGAGTACATCGTCTGCATTACCATTGCCTGACCAACTGTTTATCTGATCTTCATAACGCACGGCCATATAGAGTTGTGCGCGGGCGAGGTCGCCTTTATATTCGTCGCGCGGTTCAAACACGATATTGCCGGTGTATCCCATTGTGGCAAGTGGTGCACCGCGGTAGCTTTCATTTTTACTTTTATAATATTGCGGAGCGCTGGTATTTGCTTTCTGCACTTCGCCGAAGGGATAGTTATCGCGTACGTTATTGACTTTACCGTCTGTCGGGAAAAGGTGATGCAGGTCTGTTACCATCGGCGATGAGTTAGCGAACCATGATTGGGGGAAAGAGTGTTCGCGGTTGTAGCAATCGCCTTCGCTGGAATATGTACCGCACTGGTCTCCACCGTAGGTAAATTGTATTTCGCTGGTACCATTGTAGTAGGTACTGCCTGTGGGGAGGTCGGAATAAATATCCCAGATGATGTCGGCCGTGTTGGCATCGTTCCTGTGCATATCTGTATAGCGGTAAGCGTTCCATACGCCCGGGGTATAGGTGAATACCTGTGTGCCGGAAGAGATGATTGTTTTTAATGCTGTTTTCAGGGGCTGACAGGTAAGGCCACTGGCTGCATTATAGTAACCGGTGGGTATGCCTCCTGTTGCGTTGGTGGTGGAGATATTACCGTTGAGCGAAGTATTATTATAAAAGGGTTCTCCACTGCAATCGCCGCTGGCGGCAAATACAAAGAAGTAATACAGTGTGCTGGCGGTGAGGCCATTTGCGGTAAAAGATGTGCCGGTACCATAAGTGACTACCAGGCCGCCTCCAAAAGCCTGACCGCCTGTATAGGTAACTCCGTTAACGGGGCTTGCGGAAAGTGTACTGCTGAGGCTTCTTACCACCAGGTAACGATTGGCGCCCGCTGCTGCTGTAAAGGACCCTGATACGGTGGTGCCTGTGGCACTGAGGCTGAGGCCGGCGGGCGTACCTGAGGGTGTAATGCATGCGGGCAGGGGCAGTGTGGCGATGTTCTGAACGAGGGGGGTGGTGGTGAGATAGTTGGGGCCGCCGGTACAGTTTTCACTGCTTACTGCGTATACAAAATAATAATAAGTGGTATTGGCTGTGAGATTTACGTCTGCAAAGCTGTTGCCTGAGGTAACAATGATTACGGTGCCGCCGCCGAGGGATTGCCCGGTATTGTAGGATATGCCATCTGCGGGGTCGGCGGAGAGGGTTGCTGAAGTGCTGCGGATAACGATGTATTCGTCGGCGGCAGGACTGGCGGGATCGAAGGTACCTGATATGCTTGTAGGGGTTGGGGTAAGTACGAGGTTGGTGGGCTGTGCGGCTGGTTCTGTGCAGGGGCTAAGGGCTGCGGGATTAAAGACGATGTCGACATCATCGACGGCGAGGCCATCGTCTGCCCCGGAAATGTTATAGTCTGTCCACCGGAGGTAGAAAGTTGCCCCGGGGGCAATGCTGAGGCCGGTAATGGTAAAAGATTTATTGGTACGATTGGCGGCCAGGTTACCATCCAGCGCTCCGAGGGGTGCACCTGAAGCAGGGGAAGTAAAGTCGAGCCCGTTTTCGTCGACCCAGGTGCCTGTGGTAAGGCTCGTGGCATCGGTACTGTACTGAAAATTGAGTGTATCGGCTACCGTACGGCCGGCAACGCCAGCGCGCCATTGTTCGCCTGTATATGAAATGGTAAGGGCTGTAATGGGGACAATGCTGTTATTGGTAAAGGCTACACCGATCACGGGTATAACGCTGCCGCTCTGGAGGCTTCCGAAAGCGCGTTCTGCATTGCTGGTGGCGCCATAGCTGTAGGTATTACCGGCAGTACCTGAGCCATTATCTGCCCCATAGGTGGTATTGGAGCCTGAGCCGGTTTCTATAAAAAGCCAGCCGGTGGGCAGGGTGGAGGATGTACCTGAACTTGCCAGGGTACTGAAGTTTTCGGTGTAGGGGGTACCTACATTGGTAATACTTACCTGGGCTGCTGCGGAACAGATTACCAGCCCTATAAGGCCGGCTGCCATTATCATCTTTTTCATCATACCTGGATTTTGTGGTAGTAAAGGGACAAGTGACAGGTTGTATATGTTGCCTGCCGCTATATTATTTTATCAACAAAAAAGCCCATCAAGGTTGAATTTGACGGGCAATTTGAATACTATTATTAATTGCAAAACCTGTAGTAATTAAGCCAGTGCGTTCACACGTTTGGCCAGCTTGCGTTTCAGGTTGGAGGCTTTATTTTTGTGAATAACACCACGTTTGGCCAGCTTATCGATCATCGCTGCTACGGTAGGCATCTGTTCTGCCGCTACTGCTTTTTCGCCCACTTCCTTCAGATCGCGGATCGCATTACGGGTTGTTTTGCCGTAATAACGGTTGCGTTCGTTACGTTTCCTGCTCTGCCTAACATCTTTTTTGGTGGCTGCGTGATTTGCCATGTTCTATCAATTTTTGGGCTGCAAAGATAAGAGGATATTGTGAAACAGCCAAGGCCGGGTAAAAGTTTTTTAAGTTGACGGGGTGCCGGCCTTGATTTTGTACTGGTATTTACAGGTACAGAGGGCTTGTTTTTAAGGTAAAACTATCTTTTTTTGACAAGAATGGCTGCTTTCACAGGATTCGGGATTATTTGCCGATATTTGTCGCCCATTTGGTTTACTTCACTCCTTACAGGCCGGCGGAATTCAACACCAGTGGTTCGGATACTGCTGCGCAGTGCATAGGGTGACTGTGGGCCTCTAAACACTATTTAATTGTCTTTATCGCGATGAAGGATTTTCAGTTTATCACCAACTCTCACCCCAGTTACATAGAGAACCTGTATAATGATTTTGCCAAAGACCCCAACAGCGTAGATGTGGATATGCGCAAGTTTTTTG
Organism: uncultured Ferruginibacter sp.; assembly: GCA_964590975.1. Lineage (GTDB taxonomy): Bacteria > Bacteroidota > Bacteroidia > Chitinophagales > Chitinophagaceae > Ferruginibacter. The sequence goes on from CAZPXP010000022.1 coordinate 59,248, forward strand.
AGGGGTTTGACTTTGCGGTAACGCATGGCGGTATGAATGGCAGCAGCCATGGCGCCCCTGTGCCTTCCGGGGCTGTTGTAACAGACGGCGGCATGCTGGCGAGGGAGTTCGGGGTTTACCAGTTGATCCAGGCCTACCGGCATAAGGGTCATCTTATTGCCAGGACTAACCCTATCCGCGAGCGCAAAGACCGTGGTGCCAATCTTGACCTGAAGTATTTCGGCCTTTCTGACGCCGATCTCAACACTTCGTTTGAAGCAGGCCAGTTTGTAGGATTGGGGAAAGCGCCTCTTGCGGATATTATTGCGCACCTGCAACGTTGCTACACTACTCATGTGGGTGTGGAGATCAGTTCACTGAATGACAGCCCCAGGGTGGAATGGCTTATCCATGCCGTTGAGCAGACGATGATGGAGCCGCTGCCGCTTGCGCAACGGAAGCGCATCCTGCAAAAACTGAATGAGGGGGTAATGTTTGAAAAGTTCCTGCATACTAAATATATTGGTCAGAAAAGGTTCAGCCTTGAAGGTGGTGAGACCACTATACCTGCACTGGATACCATCATCAATACTGCCAGCGCCAATGGCGTTCAGGAGGTGGTGATCGGTATGGCACACCGTGGCCGTCTTAACGTACTGGCTAATATTATGGGTAAGACCTATGAGAATATATTCAACGAATTTGAGGGTAATGCCATCCCTGACACTACGATGGGCAGCGGCGATGTAAAGTACCATCTTGGTTTCAGCAGTGAGGTAGAAACGGAGGGGGGTAAGCGGATTTATCTTAAGCTCTGCCCTAATCCTTCGCATCTTGAGGCTGTTGACCCTGTTGTTGTGGGTTTTGCGCGCAGCAAGGCTGATGTGCTGTACAACAGTGATTATGATAAAATATTACCCATCCTGATCCATGGCGACTCTTCTGTTGCAGGCCAGGGTGTTGTATACGAAGTATTACAAATGAGTGACCTTCCGGGCTATTATACGGGGGGCACTATTCATTTTGTGATCAATAACCAGATTGGTTTTACTACTGATTTTGACGATGCGCGCAGTGCAGATTACTGTACTTCTATTGCGGCTATGGTAAAAGCGCCGGTATTGCATGTTAACGGTGACGATGCGGAAGCGGTAATCAAAGCATCGCAGATTGCCACGCGTTACCGCCAGGAGTTTAACAGCGATATCTTTATTGATATGGTTTGTTACCGTAAGCATGGCCATAACGAGGGTGATGAACCAAAATTTACGCAACCGCAGATGTATGCTTTGATTGACAAGCACCTGAACCCGCGTGAAGTGTATACGCAATACCTGATCCAGAACGGTGAGGCTGATGCGCAGCAGATGGCCAGGGAGATGGAGCAGCAGTTCTGGAGCCAGTTGCAGGAACGGCTTGACGAGGTGAAGCAGAATCCTCTGCCTTATAACTACCAGAAACCGGAGGAATGGTGGAAGAGCCTGCGCCGTGCCACAGCGGCAGATTTTGACGGCTCGCCTGTAACGGCTATCAGCGAGACGCTGTTCCAGTCTATGTTTAACAAACTGATGCAATGGCCATCTGATTTCAAGCCCTTGCGCAAGGTGGACAAGATGGTGCAGGATAAGGTGAAACTGCTGGCTGACGAACAAAAGGTAGACTGGGCCACTGGTGAGTTGCTTGCGTATGGCAGCCTGCTTACGGAGGGGATGGGTGTACGTATGAGCGGGCAGGATGTTAAGCGGGGCACGTTCAGTCACCGGCATGCCGTGATCTATGACGAGACTACGAACAAGGGATATAACCGCCTTGATCATTTTACCGATGATCAACAGCCTTTCCGTATTTATAACTCGCTTTTGAGTGAATATGGCGTGCTGGGTTTTGAATATGGTTATGCTATGGCTAACCCACAGGCGCTTGTGGTATGGGAAGCGCAGTTTGGGGATTTCTGCAATGGGGCCCAGACGATGATTGACCAGTTTATTGCTGCGGCGGAGACGAAATGGCAGCGTATGAACGGGGTGGTGATGCTGTTGCCGCATGGCTATGAGGGCCAGGGGCCTGAGCACAGCAGCGCCCGTTTGGAGCGTTTCCTGCAGATGTGTGCTGAACTGAATATGGTAATTACAAATATTACCACAGCGGCCAACTTTTTCCATGCGCTGCGCAGGCAGGTGGCATGGCCGTTCCGCAAACCATTGATCAACTTCTCGCCCAAGGCCAACCTGCGCCACCCGGGCAGCTATAGCACCATAAATGAATTTACCAGCGGTGGTTTTAAGGAGGTTATTGACGATGGCTTTGTTAAGGACCCTGCTGCTGTAAAGAAGGTATTGCTGTGCAGCGGTAAAATGTATTTCGATCTTGCTGAAAGACAACAGAAAGAGAACAATGGGGAGGTTGCCATTATCAGGATAGAGCAACTGTATCCATTGCCACAGAGGCAACTGGATGAACTGTATAAAAAATACGCCAAAGCGGTTTGGTACTGGGTACAGGAAGAACCTCTTAATATGGGTGCGGCGGCGCACCTGCGTATGAACCTTAAGAATATTAACTTCTACATCATCAGCCGCCAGGCGAGTGCCGCTACGGCTACCGGCTTTGCTAAAATACATGCACAGGAGCAGGCTGAAATTGTGAACACTGCATTTACTATGTAGTTAGTTTTTTCAATTTCTTGCCCTGATACGCCTCATACTGCGTGCCCTGTAACTGGCGGCAGGGTATGCGCGCGTGTTTGTAACGCATAGTGTGCTGAACTGAGCCGCTCTTAATTTTTTCTTAATCATTTATTCATGTAAACGCAACATGGCGAAGGCACCTTTGTGCCCATTCAAAAAGCACAACATGAAACTGATTGCATTTGTACTCCCGGCATGCCTGCTCCTGGCCACTGCCTGTAATAAGAAAGATGAGGTAAAGGAGTTTTTTGTTAATGAAAATCCTTCTACATTTAAGGAGATCGGGTCGCTGGGTATTGGGGGGCTTGGCGCTGCCGAGATCTCTACGTATGACGCGCAGACGAAGCGCCTGTTTGTAGTGAATAACAGCGCTACGAACCGTATTGATGTGGTAGACCTGAGCAACCCGGCTGCTCCTTCCGTGATTCACAGTATCGGCCTCGCTGGTTATGCCGGGGCGGTGAACAGCCTTGACGTAAGCAATGGTAAACTGGCAGCGGCTATTGAGGCTGTTAATAAGCAGGCTGATGGCAAGATCGTGGTGTTCAATACTACGACGTATGCTGAAATAAAGGTTATTCCTGCGGGTGCGTTGCCTGATATGATCTGCTTTACAAAGGATGGTAATTATATTCTGAGCGCCAACGAGGGTGAGCCTTCTGACAATTATACCAATGATCCTCCGGGGACTGTATCGATCGTGGAGGTAAATAACAACTATGCTGTTACCACTATTGATTTCAGCGCTTTTGCGCCCCAGCAGACGGCTCTGCAGGCGGCTGGTTTGCGGGTATTTGGTGTTGGCAACAATTTTGTGAAAGATCTTGAGCCTGAATATATTACAACATCGGCAGATTCTAAAACGGCGTGGGTAACCTTACAGGAAAATAATGCTATTGCCAGGATTGATATTGGCAGCAAAACGGTAACACAGATTTTCCCTTTAGGTTTTAAAGACTATAATATTGACGGCAATGAGGTGGATATGAGCGATCTTGACGGCGGCATCAACTATGCAAAATGGAAAGTAAAGGGCATGTATTTACCTGATGCGATCAGTGTGCTGGAGTATAACGGTATTCCTTACCTGTTTACTGTTAACGAGGGGGATGCAAGAGAGTATTCTGCGCTTACCGAAGCCAAGCGTGTTAAATCGCTTACACTTGACCCCACGGCTTTCCCCAATGCTGCTGTACTGAAGCAGGATGCGCAACTGGGGCGCCTCAATGTGACTACGAAGCTGGGCGATACTGATGGGGATGGCGACCTTGATGAGTTGTATTCTTTCGGGGCGCGTTCTTTTTCTGTATGGAATGGCAATACGGGATCGATTGTGTTTGACAGCAAGAATGAGCTTGATAAAAAGGCCCAGGCGTTAAATGTGTATGATGATGGGCGCAGTGATGATAAATCGACCGAGCCTGAAGGCATTACCATTGGCAAGGTGGGTAATACTATGGTAGCTTTTGTTGGCCTGGAGCGTGCGGATGCTGTAGCGATCTATGATATTACCAACCCTGCGGCTCCTGTTTTTTTACAGATGATCAAATGTGGTGATGCGCCTGAAGGGGTATTGTTTATCCCTGCAAAGGACAGCCCCATTAAAAAGAGCCTGCTGATCGTAAGCAGTGAAAATGATGGGGTAGTTAAAATTTATCAACCCGACAGCTTATAAAATAAGGGCACCTGCCCGTACCCGTACATTGAGCAAAAAACACCAGGGCTCCCGTTGTGCAGACGGGAGCTTTCTTTTGGCCTGCCATAACTATATATTTCCTCAAATTATTATATATTTATAAAAAACTATATCATGCAAACAAAAGACGCCATCAAGTGGTTTAAAACCACTTTTGCCGACCGCCTGCAGGCGGCTGTGCAGAATACCCCTTATAGTGTAGATATGCTTTGTGCCATGGGATTCCAGGAAACGGGGTCGATATGGATGACGATGATAGATAAGCTTACGGTTGATGAGATTCTTTTACTTTCTGTGGGCGATACGCTTGACTTTCCTAACCGTAAAGCTTTTCCGCGTGATAAGGCGGCCCTGCTGGCGCAGCCCCGCGGAGCGGAGATGTTTGCTATTGCGCGTGACTGCCTGGTGCGTATGGCCGTGCACGTAAAGGGTTACCAGAAAGTGGTTAACAACAAAAATAAATTCTGCCATGGTTATGGCATTTTCCAATTTGATCTTCAGCATTATCTTGCTAATCCTGATTTCTTCCTTGAGAAACGCTGGGCTGATGCGGACAATTGTTTTGCGCTCTGCATACAGGAGTTGAAGGATGCACAGCGCAGGCAGGGATGGCAGAACAAGACGAGCCTTACTGATGAAGAAAAGGTATTTGTAGCTATCGCATACAATAAGGGCAGTGCTGACCCCAGGAAAGGGTTTAAGCAGGGTTTCCGCAGTGATGACGGGCGTTTTTACGGGGAGTGTATTTTTGAGTATATGAATATTGCCCGCACGATTGATATCAGCGGTGTTGTGCAGCCGTCGCCAGGACCTGCCCCATTACCGGCGCCTACACCTGTGCCAACGGCAAAGAAGATGTACCGTGTACAGGTAACGAGCGACCCGCTTAATCTGCGGTCGGAGCCCAGGATACCTAAGCCTAACCCCCGCAGCAATGTAAAGGCGCAACTGCCTAACGGGCATCTTGTTAACTGGGTGTCGGGCAAGGGCACGGATGAGTGGCTGGAGGTGGAGACGAGCCTGAACGGTGCTTTTTTCAGGGGTTTTGCGGCGACGCGCTTTCTGACCCTTGTAAAGGATGAGCCGGCTGTTATTCCAGTAAGTACACCTGCTGCTGCCAACCCGACAACGGGTATTGTAGCGGTGTTTATGCCCCGGAAAGCGGGAACGATCACCAAGCGTACGGAGCTTGCCAATGCTTTTTCGCTTAACGAGCCCGGGCAGCCCGGAAGGCCGGTGGATGGTGACCCTGCACAGTTAAAACAATCTCTGGGCACCATACTTGACTGGCTGAACGTGGAAAAGCCTGCCCATAAAAGGTACCAGCCGGGGGGTGGCAAGACTTTCTGCAATATCTATACACATGACTTCTGCCACCTGGCGGGTGTATATTTTCCGAGGGTGTGGTGGACGTCCAAAGCGCTCATACGTCTTTCGCGGGGTGAAACGGTTTTACCACTGCTTGGTGATACTATTGAGGAGATCCGGGCCAATGACCTGCTGCGCTGGCTTAAAGATTTTGGGGAATTGTTTGGCTGGCGTCAGACGAGTGATCTCAACAAGCTTCAAAATGCCGCTAACCTGGGTGGGTTGGGTATGATCATTGCGCGGAGGAAGATTGAGGGCCGTTCGGGGCATGTTACGATGGTAGTACCGGAGACTGATACGGTTAAGGCAAGGCGTGACAGCATGGGGAATATCATTGCCCCGGTACAGAGCCAGGCGGGTGCTGTAAACTTTAAGACTGGTACCGGCACTGCGGGCTGGTGGCTGAGCGAGAATTTTGCTGAACACGCTTTCTGGATACATCCATAGGGTACCAGGGCATCAATGGGCTATCAGTGGGCAATTAGTGGGCTATCCTTACTGTTACTATACTTTTACTATACTGCTGCCGTGGGTTTAGACACGGTTTAACCATGCTCCCGGAATGGGTGGACGGGGTATCTTTATGTATTAACCCTTCGTCCAAAACTCCTACCTTTGCCCTCTTTTTAAAAGGAATCGTATGTTCAATTCATTATCAGAGAAGTTAGAAGCGGCGTTTAAAAATATCAAGGGCCAGGGCCGCATTACAGAGTTAAATATTGCGAATACGGTAAAAGATATCCGCCGTGCGCTGGTTGATGCGGATGTAAACTATAAGATTGCCAAAGAATTTACGGACAAGGTAAAGGATGAAGCTATTGGTGCTAAAGTACTCATGGCGGTGAACCCGGGCCAGCAGATGGTAAAGATTGTGCAGGATGAGCTTACCGGGCTTATGGGGGGTACGGAAAGCGAGTTTAATATTACGGGTAACCCGGCGGTTGTGCTGATAGCGGGCTTGCAGGGTAGTGGTAAAACGACGTTCAGCGGTAAGCTGGCGAATTACCTGAAAACGAAAAGGGGTAAGAGCCCGCTGCTTGTGGCAGCGGATATTTACCGTCCTGCGGCGATCGACCAGTTGAAGGTATTAGGTGGCCAGATCAACGTTGATGTTTATAGTGAGCCGGAGAATAAGGATGCGGTAGCGATTGCACAGAACGCGATCCGTGAGGCGAAATCCAAAAATAAGAATGTAGTTATCATTGATACGGCCGGCCGCCTGGCTGTGGATGAGGCTATGATGACAGAAGTAGCTAATATCAAGGCTGCCATTAACCCGACAGAGATATTGTTTGTGGTGGACAGCATGACGGGCCAGGATGCTGTTAATACAGCGGCGGCCTTTAATGAGCGGCTGGATTTCAGCGGGGTGGTGCTTACCAAGCTGGATGGTGATACACGTGGTGGTGCCGCTCTGTCTATTAAATATACTGTACGGAAGCCTATCAAGTTTGTGAGCAGTGGCGAGAAGATGGATACGCTTGATATTTTCTATCCTGAGCGTATGGCGCAGCGTATTCTGGGTATGGGTGATATTGTAAGCCTTGTAGAACGTGCGCAGGAGCAGTTTGATGAGCGGGAGGCTGCGAAACTGGAGAAGAAGATCCGTAAGAACCAGTTTGATTTCGAGGATTTTAAGACGCAGTTGCAGCAGATCAAGAAGATGGGTAACCTGAAGGACCTGATGGGTATGATTCCGGGTGTAGGCAAGCAGATCAAGGATCTTGACATTAAGGATGATGCTTTCAAGGGCATTGAAGCCATGATCAATTCTATGACGCCTGAGGAAAGACGTAACCCGGATCTGATCAATCCCGGCCGTAAGAATCGTATTGCCAAGGGCAGTGGTAAGGATATGAATGAGCTCAACCAGTTTCTGAAGCAGTTTGAGCAGATGAAAAGCATGATGAAAATGATGAATAAAATGCCGATGGGACGTATGCCGGGTATGGGTAAAAGATAACACCAACGTGGTTATGCATGTATTAAGTTGTACCCCAGTTATTTTTTAGACGGGTGGCTTGTTAAAATTTGTTTTTTTTACTTTCGCTTATTATCTTCGCCATCCCCAAAGGGTAATCCCGGGGAATGAAACCTATATTTATTCACAACCCAAAAAAAATGTCAATTTTTTATGGTTAAAATGAGACTGCAACGTCATGGCTCAAAGAAGAGGCCATTCTATTTCATCGTCGTTGCCGATGCCCGCTCTCCGCGTGACGGAAAATTCATTCAGAAACTTGGTACTTACAACCCCCAAACGGTTCCTGCGACTATCCAGATCGACCGTCAAAAGGCGTTGGACTGGTTACACAAAGGTGCTCAGCCTACTGACACCGTGCGTCGTATCCTGTCTTTCAAAGGCGTACTGTTCCTGAAACATCTGCTCCGTGGTGTAAGCTTAGGCTTGTTCGACGAAGCAGCAGCGATGGAGAAGTTTACCAAATGGAGTGCGGAACATGAAGCTAATGTAGCCAAGCGCCAGGGTGAACATAAGAAAGCCCGTATGACAAGACGTAATCAGCCTGTAGTACGCAGAGTGACTCCTGCCAGCGATGCCCCTGCTCCTACTGCAGCCGAAGAAACTAAGACAGAAGAATAATTTTCACCTCTGTTACAGTAATTCATTCAGCAACCCCATATATCCGGGGTTGCTTTTTTATTTGAGCCTGTTTCTGAACGGAGCCTGCTTCTTTCTGCCCGGCGCTTTTGCATACCTTTGTACTGATGAATGAATATTTCAAAACGGGAAAACTGGTAGCTGCCTATGGCCTGAAGGGTGAACTGGTCTTCAAGCACAGCCTTGGTAAAAAGACTTCTCTTAAGGGGCTTGAAACGATATTTATCGAGGACCAGAAAAACAATTTTCTTCCCTACTTTATCCAGTCGGCCAAAATTAAAAATGATGAGGAGGTTTACCTGAAGCTGGAGCAGATCGATACCAAGGAGGCTGCACGGTTGCTTTGCCGGCGCGAGGTATGGCTGGAGGCTGCTGACTTTAAGAAGTTTGCTGCTAAAGCTGCTCCTATATCCCTTCTTGGCTTTACCATGATCCAGGATGATACGGTGCTGGGCGAGGTGCAGGAGGTGATTGAGCAACCTCACCAGGTACTGTGCAGTATTATTTTTAATGGTAAGGAAGCGCTTATCCCTATTAACGAAGCCTTTCTTGAAAAGATCGATACGAAGAACCGTAAAGTTTATGTGCAGTTGCCCGATGGCTTGCTGGATATTTACAACTGACGGCTTACCTGCCGTACACCATAAATTGTTTGTAATTTTATAGGGTGAAGCAACCGCAACGCATCATAGCACATTTTGATCTTGATTCCTTTTTTGCATCGGTAGAGTTACTGAACAATCCTTCCCTGAAGGGTAAGCCTGTTATTGTTGGCGGCAGAGAGCGGGGAGTGGTTGCTGCGTGTAACTACGAGGCAAGAAAGTTTGGTATACATAGTGCTATGCCTGCCAAAAAAGCGTTGCAGTTATGTCCTGATGCGATCGTCATCAAAGGGTCGAGGGGAGAATACAGCCGTTACAGCCGCTGGGTTACCCAGATCATTGCGGATAGGGCTCCCCTGTTTGAGAAAGCATCTATTGACGAGTTTTACCTTGATCTTACGGGTATGGAAAAGTTTTTTAACCCTTTGCAATGGACGATAGACCTGCGCCAGGAGATCATTGACCAGACACACCTGCCTATCTCTTTCGGGCTGGCCAGCAATAAGATGATTGCCAAGATGGCTACGGACGAGGCTAAACCTAATGGTTACCTGCAAATTCCTTTTGGGAGGGAAAAGGAGTTCCTGGCGCCTATGCCTGTTGGTAAGATACCGGGAGTGGGTGAACATACACAGGAGTCGCTCAAGGCGATGGGTATAAAGCTTATCAGTGATATCGGCCTGAGGAGTATGGAGGAGATGGAGGAGCGATTGGGTAAGTGGGGTGTTGATCTCTGGTACAAAAGCCAGGGTATTCATACGGGGGAGGTTACCCAGTATCATGAAGCTAAATCTGTATCTACGGAAAATACTTTTGAGGAGAACAAAACGGATATGCGTTTCCTTATGAGTGAGCTGGTGCGTATGTGCGAGCGTGTTGCCTACGAGTTGCGGCAGGATGGGAAGGTGGCGGGCTGTGTGACGGTGAAGATCCGTTACCCTGATTTTGAGACTACGAGTAAGCAGACTTCTGTTCCTTATACCAGTGCCGATGACGAGATCATTCCTGTTGCCAAGGAGCTGTTCAGGCAGTTGTACAGGAAGGGCCAGCCTATCCGGTTGATGGGCGTACGCCTGAGCGAGCTGACTAATGAAGCTATACAGACTAATTTATTCAGTGATACGGAGAAGAAGTCTGACCTTTATAAAGCGATAGACGATGTGAAAAATAAGTTTGGTAAAAAGCTGCTTAAGCGTGCTTCTTCCAACTGATCATTACTGATCGATCAGGTCGTGAAGCGTTTTTCTTTCCAGCACTTTAAGGGTAGCATCCCTGGTTTGCGCCATTACCCTGTTGAGCCCACAGGTGGCTTCGTTGCAATCCTTACAGCGTTCGTAAAAGTTAAGGCTTACACAGGGCACCATTGCTATTGGTCCATCCACTACACGTATTGCGCTTGCAATTGAGGTTTTCCTGGGTGATTTTGCAAAGCTATACCCCCCACCCTTTCCTTTCTTACTGTCGAGTATGCCGCTTTGCTTCAGGGTGAGCAGTATGCTTTCAAGAAATTTCAGGGGAATTTTCTTCCTTTTAGCAATTTCTGCGATGAGTACCGGTCCTTCGCCGTATTTAGCCGCCAGGTAGCCCAAGGCTTTTAGTGCGTATTGTGTCTTTTTTGATAACATAACAGTAAGGTATAATAGTGCTTAAACAATCGTTTCACAAAAGTACAAAACCGGCCGGGCATTGACCGCTTTACCGGTTGATTTTTCCAAGTTGCTGCAGCATGGCCCGCATATCTTTTGGCTGCGGCGCTTCAAATCTGTATGCTTGTCCATTTTCTCCTGTAAATGAAAGTTCGGCTGCGTGTAATCCTAATCGCGCCAATATGGGTTTTTCTTCTTCCTGAAACTTCCCAAGCTTAAACTTTTTCTTCACTGAAGAAAGGAGAAAGGGTTTACCGTCGCCATACAAAGGATCGCATACAATGGGATGACCAATGTGCTGCATGTGCAGGCGTATCTGGTGTGTGCGGCCGGTATGAATATGGAACCGGAGCAGCGCATACGAACCATGCGCCTGAAGTACTTCATACTCTGTTAGCGCGGGTTTTCCTTTACGATGCACAACCATTATTCCTTTTGTTACGGGGTGGGCTGCAATGGGAGCATCGACGGTACCAGTTGTATTAACGGGTGTGCCATGTACGATACCCTGGTATATCTTTTCTACCGCTCTTTCTTCGAATAACCCTGAAAGGTAACGGTGTGCTTCTTCTGTTTTGGCAAAAACAATGGCGCCGCTTGTGTCTCTGTCGAGCCGGTGTACGGTGAATATCCTGTCGTACCTGCTGCCGAGTATGCGCTGCACTGAAGGTACGGCTTCATCGTGTCGGTCTGGTATTGTCAGTAGGCCTGCGGGTTTGTTTACTACTACAAAGGCATCATTTTCATACAGTACCGGCAGTTCCCATTTGGGGGGAGGAGTATTTACTATTGCTGTATCACTCATTATTTCTTAGCGGCGGGTTTGCGTGATTTGTTCAAATATTTCAGGAGGCGGATTTCTTTTTCACTGAGAAAGCGCCATTTGCCTCTTTCCACATTCTTCTTGGTAAGGTTGGCGTACATCACCCTGTCGAGCCCTTTTACATCATATTTCAAGGATTCGAAGATGCGGCGTACGATGCGGTTACGGCCGCTGTGTATCTCTATGCCGATGACACTTTTATCTTTTGTATCTGCATAGGCCAGTGCATCTACATGTACGGGACCGTCTTCGAGGGTAAGGCCTTTTAATATCTTGTCGAAATCGGCCTTTGTGAGGGGTTTGTCGAGTTTTACCTCATATACTTTTCTTATTTCATAACTGGGGTGTGATAATTGTTGTGTGAGCTCACCGTCGTTGGTAAGGAGTAGCACACCGGAGGTATTACGGTCGAGGCGGCCGATGGGGTATATCCTTTCGGTGGTAGCTGATTTTGTCAGTTGCAGAACAGTTTTCCGGCCCTGGGGATCGTCTGTCGTAGTGATATAATCTTTGGGTTTGTTGAGCAGTATATAGACAAGATTCCTGGTTACAAACAGCTTTTTACCGTTATATTTTACTTCATCGGAGGATAATATTTTCTGCGCCGGGTTGGTTATGGCTATGCCATTTACCTTGACCTTGCCTTCTTTTATAATATCTACCGCTTCGCGGCGGGAAGCGACACCGCAATGGGCAAGGAACTTATTGAGCGGCATATCGGCTTCGCCTTTGCCTGCCGTGGGTTTGGCTGGTGTTGTTTTTACGACTGCGGCCTGTGGCTGGGGGCGTACGGTGCCGATGGCAGGGCGACCGTAGCCTTTTTTCTCCTCGTATGACCGTTTAACGGGGGCGTTAGAACCCGGGGCCGTTTTTTTATTACCGGAGGGAGGTTCTGCCTGTTGCATCGCCTGCCTTTTTTCTTCACGGACTTTGTCGAAGTAAGCGGCTCTTTCTCTTTTGGCTTTCTTACGTTCCTGGCGCAGTTCTTCTTTTACTACGCTGTTTTTCTTTTTTTTGACGAACTTCTTAAAGTGCTGCTGACTCATAATGCGGATAAATGTACTGTTCTTACAACAGTGGTGAGGTGTAAAGGTAAGATTTCCCGATAAAGGAGGGTCTTTTAGCCCTTGTGCGTAAAAAAAGGCGCCCTTGCGGGGCGCCTGAAAAATCCTAAATCTTGCTTTATTTGACCGTTACTTTGTCTTTATGTCTTTTTTTCATCTCACGGAGTTTGTCTTTCTGCTCCTGTGTGAATATGCTCTCCACTTGTTTTTTTCTTTCTTCACGCAGGGCGATTAAGGCTGTTTTACGCTGTTCGCGGCTGAGGGTTTGGTCTTCCCTGATGGCTTTATGCCGTGCCTGTAAGGATTCCCTGTTGGCTTTGAGCTTTGCAGCCTGGTCTTCCGTTAACTGGAGGGTACTGCGCATCTTATCGAGCCTTTTGATGTACAGGGCTTCTGCTTTTGCGTGCCGCTCTGCTTTAAGCTGCGCCAGTTTGCTTTTCTGCTCGGGTGTGAGGAGGCCGGCCATCTGGTCTTTATATGCTTTGTGCATGGCGGCTTTCCTGTCGCGGTATTCTTTTACCGTAATATTCTCGTTCCTGTTCAGTTCAACCAATTGCCTGCGCTGTGCCTCACGAAAGGCTTTTACCTGGGCTTTCTGGGCATCGGTAAAGTTGAGCTGCCTGCTCATTTCAACACGATGATGGTGTTTGTTTAAGTGGCGGCCTTTTTTAAACTCCTGTGCACTGACGGCACCTGCTGTAAGCAGTGCCATGGCGGTGATGATGATTGTTTTCATTGCTATCATTTTTATTGCTTCAGGATAATAGACTACAGAAGGAGGGGAAGGTTTAATGGGGCCGAGATTATACAGTAAACGGCTGGACGGGGTGAGATAAAGGTTTCGATAAATATGCCTGCGGCGGGTATTAATGACGCAGCCGGGCATTTTGCTGGCGCTGGATAACGAGTAATATGGCTTTAAAATCCCCTTTCTTTGTTACCCCGATAAGGAAATCATAAGCACCCCAAAGGATAGACCCGTAGGTGAAAAAGAATACGCCGCCATCGGTGGATGCGATACCATACGATATTAATGTTACGATCAATCCAAGCATGAAAAAGAATATGCCCTGGAGCATTTTTGTATCATACTTATCGATGAGTTCTTTTACCTTTTCTTCCATAGTATTGGTAATCATCAATGCGTATTCTTCATCCAACCCCTGCCCGATTAGGCCGTTGTGAATCTCGCCATCCAGTTTCCCCTGTTTCTTTTCTTTTAATGCATATTTCCAGAATTTATTCAGATGGCCCGGCCCTATTTCCTGTTTGCTGTTCTCGATATCCTCTTTTGCCTGGAGTGTTTTGTTTCCGTCGATAATACTAAAGACAGCAGTATCGAGATTACGTTTTATAAATTCCTGTTGTAAGAGAGCGAGTGCATCGCCTGTGAGTGTTTCTCCTTCTGCCCGGGCCAGGTTCAGCAACTGGTCGTCGGTCATGCGGGCATAGTTCAGGCTGATCATAGATTTGTTGACCATAGTTAAGGTTTGTATGCGGCCACAATACTACTTTATTCCTGCAAATTTACACGGTGGTAAACCACCAGATTTTTGACCGGTTATCTATTACCAGCATGCCGGTACAGGCCGGGTACGGGTTAGTAATGTAAATATGCTTCCTATATAAAAGAAAACCGGCGCTGGTTATCCGGACGCCGGTAATATTTTTTAAGTTGTATATCCATCAATTGTGACTCAACATCGTGAGTGTGATGCCATACCCTGATTTGGTACCCCTCCTGTTGGGATCTGGGGGAGTGCCTACGGGTGGGGGCGCGGGCGGCTGGTATTCCCAGTACTCCAGTTTGCGGTAGACCATACCAATGCCTTTAGCATATTTTTCCAGGCCGTAATTTCTTTCACTGTACGTATCAATATCGCTGGCATTACCATAAGTGGTGTCTGCCTGGCTGATGGTGATGGTATTGTCTACACTAAGCGTACCGAGTGTGATGCGCTGGTCGATGTTCTGGTAAAAATAGTCCCAGTCGTCGAGATAAGCATAGGGGGAGCCAGAGGAGCGGGTATCGATATAAGAGTTACCCTTCCATGAATAGCCATCGCGGAGGGGTTGTTTGAGCTTGATAAAGCGCAGGTTGTTCTCGATAAACTCTACCGTTTGCCCGGTAGGTACCGTCATAAAGGTATTGTTGGGTATCCAGGCGTCGGTGGGATGTTTACGGATAAAGCGCATGATGCGATAGGCTGTACGGCCCAGGTTATCCGTAATTTCTGCCGCTACAGAATCCTTTGCCTCATAGCTGATGATGGTATCTTTTTTACCAAAATTGATGAACACGAGGGAATCGAGCTTGTAAATGATGTATTTACCCGGCTTCTGCAGGTTGTATTCCCTGATGTCGCCAAAGCTCAGTGTGTCTGTGGTTTTACCACAGGAGACTATGAACAGGAGCGCGATTCCTCCCAATATTAATGCTGTTCTTTTCATTAGTAATTGTATTATTCCCGTCGGGAAATGCCGAAAAGTGTACCCGCACACTATAATCAGACTCTACCCCAGCGCAAAAGGCTGCTCTTTTCGTTGAATTATTCCGCCGCCGATGACGTCGTCGCCTTCATAAAAGACGGCGCTCTGCCCCGGGGCTATTCCTTTTACTTCCTCGTAGAAACGCACATTTACTCCATTTTCGTATGTAGTAAGGATACTGAGAGCGCCTTTATCTTTATAACGGATCTTGGTAATGGCTTCCTGCTCCTCAGTAATACCGTCGTATTTGATCCAGTTGATCTTTGCCACTTTGGTAGCTGCCTGCTGCAGGTCCTGCTCGTCGCCCAGTACTACTGTGTTGGTTTCGGGAACAATCTCTGTTACAAATACGGGTTTGCCAAGGGCTATATCCAGCCCTTTGCGCTGCCCTACCGTATAAAAGGGGTAGCCCTTGTGTTTACCCAGTATCCTGCCTGATTTATCGACAAAATGCCCGCCGTCTACTTTTTCATCGAGCTTATCTACACGGCGCCGGAGAAACCCACGGTAATCGTTATCGGGCACAAAACAGATCTCGTAGCTTTCGGCTTTTTTGGCAAGCCCGGGATAGCCATAATCGAATGCCATCTGGCGGATCGCTGTTTTATGGTATGTGCCCAAAGGCAGGAGGGTTCGGCTCAGCAGATCCTGCTGCAATCCCCAAAGCACATAACTCTGGTCTTTGCTTTCGTCGATCCCCTTACGGATAAAATAACGGCCATTGGTATGCTGGTGTACCTGCGCATAGTGACCCGTAGCGATATAATCGCAGTTGAGGGCGTCGGCCCTTTTAAGCAGGGCGCGCCACTTAATGTGTGTATTGCACATTACGCAGGGATTTGGTGTACGGCCTGCCATATATTCTTCGACGAAGTTGTCGATCACAAAATCGCCAAATTCTTCGCGGATGTCGAGTATAAAATGGGGAAAACCGTGCTGTACTGCTGCTGCACGGGCGTCATTAAAACTATCGAGGTTACAACAGCCTGTTTCTTTTTTACCTGTGGTGCCCACGCTGGTGGCATAATCCCAGGTTTTCATGGTAATACCCACTATTTCGTATCCTTCGTGGTGGAGCATGAGGGCGGCCACGGTACTATCAATACCTCCGCTCATTGCCATCAATACCTTACCTTTTTTACTCATTGCCTGACTCCTTGGTGCAAAGATACAACATCATGCGCTGCTGCCTACTTCGGCCATTTATTATTAACTTGCGGCTATGCAGCAATACCATCGTTTACTCCAGCATATCCTGGACACCGGGGTGGATAAAAATGACCGGACAGGTACCGGCACAAGGAGCGTTTTTGGCTACCAGATGCGCTTTGACCTGAAGGAGGGTTTTCCACTGGTAACGACCAAGAAATGTCATCTGAAAAGCATTATTTATGAACTGCTCTGGTTTTTACGTGGCGATACGAATACGGCATACCTGAAAGCGCATAATGTGAGCATCTGGGATGAATGGGCGGATGAGGATGGCAACCTGGGACCGGTATATGGTAAACAATGGCGGAGCTGGGAGGGCGCGAATGGTAACACGGTTGACCAGGTGACGGAACTGATCCACCAACTAAAAACCAACCCCGACAGCCGCAGGCTGATCATAAGTGCCTGGAATGTGGCTGACCTGCCACGGATGCACCTGATGCCCTGCCACTGCCTGTTCCAGTTTTATACTACAGTATTGGCTGACGGGAAGCGTAAGCTGAGCTGCCAGCTCTACCAACGCTCGGCGGATGTGTTTCTCGGTGTGCCTTTTAATATTGCTTCGTACGCCCTGCTTACCCTTATGATCGCACAGGTATGTGATATGGAGCCGGGGGAGTTTATACACAGCTTTGGGGATGCTCACCTGTACAGTAATCATTTTGAACAGGCTAAACTGCAACTCTCGCGCACTCCTTTCCCCCTGCCACAGATGCGCCTCAATACAGGGGTAAAAGATATTTTCGGATTTGCTTACGAAGATTTTGAACTGGTGAATTACCAGTTTCACCCGGCGATAAAAGCACCGGTAGCGGTATAGGATATACACTCAAACTAATTTTCTCTTTATACTCTTCACTGCATGATAATCAGTATTGTAGTAGCGGCGGCAACCAATAATGCCATTGGTAAGGAAGGCAAGCTGCTCTGGCACCTGCCGGCGGACCTGCGTTTTTTTAAGAATACGACCTGGGCTATGCCGGTAATCATGGGACGAAAAACCTACACGTCGATGAACAAAGCTCTCCCGGGCAGGCTTAACATCGTTATTACCCGCAACAATGACTGGACTGCCGAAGGGGTATTGACAGCCCCCGACCTTGACACTGCTATCCAAATGGCTGAAGACAGGCATTATAAAGAAGCATTTGTTATCGGTGGCGGTGAAATATACAAACATGCTCTCCCGCTGACGGATAAAGTTTACCTCACCCGTGTGGAGGTAAGCCTTGAAGGTGATGCCTTTTTCCCCGAGCTGGACCTCGCGGTATGGCAGATGGTATCGGATGACGCCGTTGCCGCGGATGACAAACACGCCTACCCTTTTCACTTCCAACTGTGGAAACGAAAAAAAGCCAACGCCTGATCATGTATTCTTCTTTTCAACTGGCGCGCAAGTTTGTACGGTATTACTTTACAGCTTCCAATGGTAAAGGACATGGTGTACACTCCCCTTTTGTATTTGATTTTATCAAATTTGTACTGCGTGATAAAAGAAAATTTTACTGCTATACACAAATAGAATTGTTGCGTGACCAACTTCTGCATGATGAAACGGTCATAACCGTGGAAGATTTTGGCGCGGGTTCTTCTGTTATTAAAAGTAACGAACGAAAAGTCAGTGCAATTGCTGCTTCTTCTTTAAAACCGCGGAAATTTGCGCAGCTTCTCTTCCGTATTGTTAATCATTACCGGCCGGAAGTGATCGTAGAACTGGGCACTTCCTTTGGCATTACCTCCTCCTACCTGGCATCGGGTAATAACCAGGCGAAAGTATTTACCTGCGAGGGTTCGAGGTCTATCGCTGCCATTGCGCAGCAACAGTTTAACTGGCTGGGGTTGCAGAATACTTTTTTATTACAGGGCGACTTTACCAAAACATTACCCATATTACTTGAAACACTGGACAAAGTTGACCTGGCCTTTATAGATGGCAATCACCGCAAAGCACCGACGCTGGCCTATTTTGAACAGTTACTTACCAAAGTCAACCACCGGTCTATATTCATTTTTGATGATATTCACTGGAGTGTGGAAATGGAAGAGGCGTGGGCGGTGATTGTGCAGCACCCGGCCGTTACGCTCAGCATTGACCTTTTCTTTATCGGGTTGGTGTTTTTTAATCCGGGGTTTAAGGAAAAACAGGCGTTTAGTATTCGATTCTGATATTAATAATTCGGGCTATAATAATGTCACCCCTACGGGGTTATACAACTGACCGCATATATTTTTCCCTTCCGATAATAATGGTAATCTGGCGGGGTTATACACCTGACCGCATATATTTTTCCGTTCCTATAGTAATGTCACCCCTACGGGGTTTTACAACTGACCGCATATGTTTTTCTGTTCCGATAATAATGGCAATCTGGCGGGGTTGGCTGGTGTCGTATATGTTTTTCCGTTCCGAAATAATGGTACCCAAGCGGGATTTTACAGAGGGAAACAAAAAATTTTA
>CAZPXP010000023.1:0-50965 GCA_964590975.1 uncultured Ferruginibacter sp.
ACAGCACAAGGAGATGAAGATGCTTACCTGCTGCACATCAGCCGTTTACACGAACAGGCTCCTGAATTCAGTATTGAAGAATACGTACCCCCTGTTGATGATTTTATTTATACCGGGTTGCCCTGGTACAGAAAACGTTCATTTTATGCCGTAGCTGCCACCGTATTTGTTGGTTTGGCTGCATTAGTGTGGCTGAATTGGCCGGGCACTGCTTCTTCACCTGCTGCGGGTACTAAACAACTTAACGAATTTTCAGTCAGCCCGGGCTCCCGGTCTAAAATACAGTTGCCCGACGGCTCGCAGGTATGGCTGAACGCTGGCAGCAAACTCACTTATGCAGGCTCTTTTACGGATAAGTTCCGTGAGGTGGAGCTCACAGGCGAGGCTTATTTTGATGTGGCAAGGGATCCGCGCCGCCCCTTTATTGTACATACCGCGGGTATCGACGTGCGGGTACTGGGTACCTCGTTTAATGTAAAAGCCTATGCTTCGGATTCGACGATCGAGACTACCCTGATCCATGGCATGATTGAAGTGGTAAAGAAAAACCAGCCCGATGCAGTTAAAGTGATACTGAAACCACTGGAAAAGTTAGTTTACAATAAGTTTGAGGATAATGTTCCGCCCGAAACCGTACTCTCTAAAAACAATTCCGCACCTTACCCCGAAACTATCCGGCATTCTTCTATCTCTATTAAACCTCTTAACAGGCATGTTGCCGACAGCAATATTGTAGAAACATCGTGGGTGTATAACAAACTCAGCTTTGAAGATGAAACATTCAGCGATCTCGCCCTCAAGATGGAACGCTGGTACAATGTAAAGATCAATATTACTAACGATAGGCTTAAGTATATCCGCCTTAGCGGGTCATTTGTAAATGAAACCGTGGAAGAGGCATTGAAGGAGCTCCAGCTACTGGTATCTTTCAGTTATACTATTAAAGACAACGATATTACGCTTGGCAAAAAATAGCCGGGTTTAAAGAATGAGCAAAAAACGGGAAATGCTGCAACATTTCCCGCAAAATCATATCAAAACACTTATGGCCTGTGGCCTGAGGTGTTTTGTATTCTTTTAATGTCAAAACCAAAATTATGCAAAAAAGTGCATTTGATGGCCGGGATCTTTGGCCACGGGCGTTTCTAAAAACTCTGCTTGTTATGAAGCTTGCCATTTTTCTACTCTTATTTACCGTATTCCAGGTGAAGGCTACCCCCCTGTCGGGGCAGAACGTGAGCCTGAACATGAACCAGACTGAAATCAAGAAAGTACTCAAGACCATTGAGGGACAGGGCGCCTACCGTTTTCTTTACAATTCTGATCTTAAGGGGCTCAAATCGAAGGTTAATTTTTCTGTAACCAACCTTTCTATTTCAGAATCATTAAACGTACTTTTTTCGGGTACCACACTTACTTATAAACTGCTCAGCAACAACCTGGTAGTTGTACTTTCCACAAACGAGAAAGAAAACAGTGTAATTAAAATAACGGGTAAGGTTACGGGCGAAAACGGAGAAGCGCTTGCAGGGGCTTCCGTGCAGGAAAAGGGTACCAACAATGGTACTTTTGCCGATAACAACGGAAACTTTACCCTTACCGTGTCTAATAATGCTACCCTTGTGATAAGCAATATCGGTTACGAAATCATAGAGGTAAAAGTAAACGGCCGCTCTGTTATAGACATTAACCTGAAACCGTCGATCAAAAAAGCGGATGAAGTGGTTGTGATTGGTTACGGCCAGGCCAGTAAGCGCGACCTGACGGGTTCGGTAACAAAGGTAAAGGGCGATGTACTTGCAGCCCAGCCCAATACTAACCCATTGTCTTCGCTGCAGTCGAAAGTAGCGGGTCTTTCCATTGTTAATGATGCAGTACCCGGCACAGCGCCCGATGTAAGGATCAGGGGAACGATCAGTATCGGTTCTGTACGCCCGGTATATATTATCGACGGTATTTTCAGTGATAATATGGATTTTGTAAACCCCAACGAGATTGAAAGCGTTGAGGTATTAAAAGACCCTTCTTCGCTGGCTGTATTTGGTATCAAGGGTGCTGCGGGCGCGATACTGGTAACTACCAAAAAAGCAAAAGCGGGGCAGCTCAATATCAATTTCAACAGCACGGTGGGCATTAAGAACCTGGTAGATAAAATACAGCTTGCAAACGGCGACCAGTTCCGTTCCCTGCTGGCTTTTGAAGCCAATAACCGGGTTGCCGACGATCCTTCTGCCAATTCACTTTTAAACTTTGTAAACAATGTGGGAGGGCCCGGCCTTTCTGCCTATACCGGCAATACAGACTGGGTGGATGCTGTAACCCGCAAAGCCAAGTTCAATACTACCAACCTGAGCCTCGACGGCAGTTCTGAAAAGAACCGTATTCACATGGGCCTGGGGTACACATACGATGAGGGCCTGGTGAAGCATGTTAACTACGAAAGGATGACGCTTAACATCAGCGACGAATTTAAGCTGAACAGCAAATGGAAGGTTGGCTTTAACCTGATCGGCTCAAGGGAGCGCCTGCCTTATAACAGTGGTGCTCTTGAAAATGCAAGAAGAGCTTTACCGATCATTCCTTCTGATACCAAACAGTTTTACATGAAGAACCCGTATGATATTGACTCGGGTTATTACAATCTCTACGCTACCACTCCCATCATCCAGAACTCCGAAACCAATCCACTGGCTACATTGGAGAACTTCTATGACAAGAAGATCGATATCCGTTACCGCTATGTGGGCAGCGCTTTTATCGACTTCAATATCACTAAAGATCTGAACATCAGGAGTACCTGGTATGCGAACATAAGCAACCGTGAAAACAGGGAATATACCCCGCTCTATAACCTGTACGATCCTACAGCGGCGGCAGGCAACCAGGTATTTGCTAAAAACAGCCTTACTGCGGTAAGCCATGAGCTGGAGAATACCAAATCTTTCCAGCAGGATTATATTGCAACGTATAAGAAGAAGCTGGGCGATCATTCGCTGACGGCTACGGCTGGTTTTACTACTTACTATTATAATTACGGCCAGACTAAGACGAATATCAACCAAAAGCAAATTGGCCTGAGCATTATTCCGGACAATAAAAGGTTCTGGTATATCAATACCGGCTTTGGTGATCAGAGCACGCGTACCTCTTCTTCCAACCAGCACGAATATGCTACCGTATCCGGTCTGGCAAGGGTGCTCTACAATTACAAAGGCAGGTATTACCTGAATGCCAGCTTCCGCAGGGATGGCGCCAGCCAGATCAGCCAGGTGTATAAGGATAAGTTCCAGAACTTCTGGGCACTGGGTGCTGCATGGGAGCTGACCAGGGAAAACTTTATGAAACAACAGGATATCTTCAACTTCCTGAAGTTGAAAGCGTCTACCGGTTTGCTGGGTAACTTTACCACACAGGGTAAGGACTACCCTGCTTACCCAACCGTTTCTTCAAGTGCTTCTGCCGTATTTGGCAATACGCTTGAACCGGTGTACACACAGGATTACCTGTACGACCCCAACCTGCACTGGGAAAAGGTTTACTCTACCGAAATCGGCATTGAGGCAGACCTGCTGAACAGCCGCCTGCATATTGAAGCTGATTATTATTATAAGAAAACAAAGGACCTGCTGGTGCTGTTTACCCCTCCGGGCATACTCCCCACCCTTACTAACGCGGGTTCTATTGAAAACAAAGGGTTTGAACTTACAGCAGGCTGGAACCAGAGACTTTCAAAAGATATGACGCTCTCTGTTTCGGGCAACCTGACTACGTATAAAAATAAGGTGCTTTCGCTGGATTATCCCCTGCTCGCCGGTTCGAGCAGCCAGCCCAACCCCAACCAGTCGGAAGTGGGCCGCCCCATCGGTTACTTCTATGGCCTTGTAGTTGAGGGTATTTACCAGTCTTACCGCGATATCCTGCTTTCGCCTGATAATACGATCAACGGCGGCGGGGCAAAACCCGGCGACCTGAAGTATAAGGATCTTAATGGTGATGGTATCATTGATGATAAGGACAGGACCTCTATCGGTAACCCTACTCCTGATTTTACCTATGCAATCAGCACAAACCTGAAATACAAAGGATTTGACCTGGGTATTGATTTTGCCGGTGTATATGGTAATGAAGTATACAGGGTTTGGGGTACATCCGAACAGAAGAACTCGGTGTACAACTATCCCCGTAACTATACCGAAGGCTGGACGGCTCCCGGCAGTTCAAACTTTATTCCTATCGTGAACCAGACCCACCTGATCAACAGGGCGCCTTCTACTTATGGTATTGAGGACGGCAGTTATTTCAGGATCAGGACCCTGAGCCTGGGCTACAGTTTTACCAAACTGCCGGTTGGCGCACATATTAAAAACCTGAGGTTGTTCTTAACGGTACAAAACCTTAAAACGTGGAAAAACAATACAGGGTACTCTCCCGAGTTCTCCGGTAATGCCACATACTTTGGTATTGACTATGGCGGAGCAGGCAGTGCTCTTCCAAGGATCACAACTTTTGGCTTAAATGTTAATTTCTAATCGACTGATTGTAAATTTTAAAAAGTTCGACTCATGATAAAGATTAAACAACTGATAGCGTGCCTGTTGATCGCCTTCCCGACTATCGCCTTTTTTTCGGGGTGTAAGAAGTTCCTGGACAGGCAGCCGCTTTCCGCTACTATTAATGATATTGGCGGTGCCCTTGACGGACAGGTGAAGGGTTTGTATGGCGCCATCAGGAGCTCAAGCAGTGAACCATATTGCGGGGATGGATTTGAGAATATTCCCTGGGTGGCGATGAACGGTTTCCGCTCCGACGATGCGGAACTGGTGGCCGACCCTGGTGCATCGGCCTGGCACCAGACTTACGATAACTTCCAGTACACAAAAGACGACTGGGGTGCGGGTATGTACTGGAATAAGCACTACGTATTTATCGGTCTTTGCAACGATGCTATTGATGCAGCAGTTACGGGCAACCTTACGGATGCTAAATCGATGATCAATGTGGCTGAAGCCAGGTTCTTCAGGGCCTATGCTTATTTTGATATGGTAAGGGCTTTCGGCGAGGTTCCCAAGATCGATTTCAGGATCAAGAACCCTGCGGATGCACAGATAGCTAAATCGCCTGTGGCTGAGATATATGCACTGATTGATGCTGACCTTACTTACGCAGAACAATACCTGCCTACAAGCTGGGAGCCTAAATATATCGGCCGCCTTACCTCAGGCGCTGCAAGGGCTATGCATGCCAAAGCCCTGTTGTACAGGCAAAACTGGGCGCAGGCTTTATCGCTCTGTAACCAGGTGATCAGTTCTAACCAGTACCAACTGTTTACTCCTTACTGGAAGATCTTTAAGCTGGAAGGTGAGCTGTGTTCCGAATCTATCTTTGAAATACAGGCTGCCAAAAGCGGTGGTGATGGTAATATTTACTGGAGCCGTCTCGGGCAGTGCCAGGGTGTACGCGGATCGGGTACATGGGATCTCGGCTGGGGATGGAACACGCCTTCTTCTACACTGGTGGGTTCGTATGAACCCGGTGATGCAAGGAAGGATGCTACAATCCTTTACTCTAACCAGTCCGACGGCGGTACAAGCACAGGCGGTTATGGCCTCACACTGCCTAACCTGACCAACTCTCTTTACTGGAATAAAAAGGTGTACAACAATTACAGTGATTATATCGCTGCCGGTTTGGGCACTCCAAACAATGAGGCACAGAATACGTTTGTAAACCACAGGGTACTGCGCTATGCCGATGTGTTACTGATGGCGGCAGAGGCGGCTAATGAGATCGGCGGTACTTCTAACCAGGCGGCAGCGGTGGCCTGGGTTAACCAGGTACGTGCCAGGGCCAGCCTGCCCAACATCAGCTTCTCCTCACAGGCACAAATGAGGGATGCGATCAAAAAGGAAAGAAGGGCTGAGTTTGCCATGGAGTACGAACGTTTTTACGACCTCGTACGATGGGGTGATGCACCTGCGGTATTAGGCTCGCTGGGTTACCAGCCAAAGCACCGTTATTTCCCGATACCGACGGCTGTGCTGAATGCAAATCCTAAACTGGTACAAAACCCGGACTGGCCATAATCATATCCCCTTAATCATCATTAAAAAAAATTAGTTATGAATAATAAGATCAGAACCTCCGTTGCAGCAGCGCTTGTTGTGCTGGCTATCGGCGGCTGTCAAAAAATGGAAAGACCAGCCCTCGGTGATTACCCAAAGGATGACCAGGTTTTACCAGGTGGCAACCTGCGGTTTTTTGTTCCTGTAGGTGGCAACAATGCACAGGCGCGCTTTAATGTGTCTGACAGTATTTCGGGCAACCCTGCAATACAGAACTCACTTACGTTTATCGATGGCGTAAACGGAAAGGCGGTAAAAGGTGCAGATCAGAAAGCGATCAAATACATGAACGCCAACGATTTTGGTAAGGCATCGAGCATTACGGTTGCCTTTTGGGAAAAGAATACAGTACCCACGGGCGATAAAGCGCAATTTGCCTTTTCTGTGCAGGACAGGGATTACTGGAGCAGTACGGCGATGTTCATACTGTTTGATCATACCGGCTCAGGCGCTACGAATGACTCGGCTGTGGTAAAGTTTTACATTGCTGATAATAACGGCGACCACTGGTTTGAACTTACCGGCAGTAATAAACTGAAAGGTGTGCTGGACAACAACTGGCATCACCTTGCCTTTACTTATGATGAAACTACTTCCAATATGAAGATATACAGGGATGGTGCATTGGTGAATACGCTGAGCTGGACCGGTCATGGTCCGATCAACCTCACGCCTGCCAAGGTGACCAACCTGATATTGGGGGGTATGAGCAAGCATGTTGGTTTGCCCGGTTTAACGGATGACTGGATACAGTCGTGGCAGGGTGGCCTGGATCAGTTCAGGCTGTATAACAAAGCCTTGTCTGATGCAGAAATCCTGGCACTGTATACCAACAGGCAATAGTCAATTCTGTCTCTTAGCAAGCAGTCGTTAATAAGCAAAAAGGGCTGGACAAATTTATTGTTTCAGCCCTTTCATTTTAAACAGCGCTTTTACTTCCCGATCTACATGCCAGTGAAAGTTTCTTTACCGTTGACTTTTTTAGCTGCCTGTACGGGCGCTATCCTGCTGTTTTCCTGCAAAGGGAAAACAGATTCCATGTTTGAAAGCCTCTCCCCTTCTGCAACGAATATCAGCTTTACCAATAAACTGGAGAAGCATAAACTGTTTAATATTCTCTATTACCTGTATTATTATAATGGTGGTGGCGTAGCTACCGGCGACATTAACAATGATGGCCTGCCGGATATTTATTTTACAGCCAACAATAAAGGAGGCAATAAGCTCTACCTCAATAAAGGGAACTTCCGGTTTGAAGATATTACGGATAAAGCAGGCGTTGCCGGTACGGCGGGCTGGTGCACCGGGGTAACAATGGCTGATGTAAACGGAGATGGATTTCTTGACCTTTATGTAAGCGCCATTACGGGTAAGTATAACCTGACAGGGCATAACGAATTATTTATTAATAACGGCAACGGTACCTTTAAGGAACGCGCTGCCGAATACGGGCTGGATTTTTCGGGGTTGAGTACACAGGCTGCCTTTTTTGATTTTGACCGTGATGGCGACCTGGACTGTTACCTGCTTAACCAGTCGCACCACCCCCATGCAAATATTGTAGATACCAGCAACAGGCGAACCTATGACCCTGCTTCGGGCGACAGGCTGTACCGCAACGATATGGGCACTACCGGGAAGTTTACCGATGTGTCTGCACAGGCCGGTATTTACCAGAGCAACCTCGGGTATGGGCTTGGGCTGGCGATTGCCGACATTAATAATGACGGCTGGGATGATATTTATATAGGAAATGATTTTCATGAGAACGATTATTATTATATCAATAACGGCAACGGCCATTTTACAGAAAGCGGCGCTTCTCATTTTAAACACTACAGCCGTTTCAGCATGGGTAATGATGTGGCTGATTATAATAACGACGGCCAGCTTGATGTTGTTACGGTGGATATGCTGCCGCCTGATGAGCAAACCCTTAAAACCTATGGCAGTGACGAGAATGCAGATATCTACAAACTAAAACTGGAGCTGCATGGCTACCAGAAGCAATATTCGAGGAACTGCCTGCAAAGGAACAACGGCAACGGCAGCAGCTTTAGCGAAACGGCATTGCTGAGCGGTATGGCTGCTACTGACTGGAGTTGGGCTCCTTTGTTTGCAGACTTTGACAATGATGGCAATAAGGATCTTTTCATCAGTTCGGGTATTGTAAAACGTCCTGTTGACCTTGATTATGTGCGTTTTGTTTCCGACCTCGATATGAAAAGGGGGCGGCAGGAAACGGATATCTACGATGATGAGGCAATCAAAAGCATGCCTGATGGCAGTTGCCACCCCTTCTTTTTTAAGGGAGACGGTAAGATCAATTTTACTGATGTAAGCAATACCTGGGGCACGGGCGACATGAAGGGATACTATAATGGCGCAGCTTATGCCGATCTTAACAATGATGGCAATGTGGATATGGTCATCAACTCCATCGAGGGCCCTGCGGTAGTGCTGAAAAATAATGCTCCGGCGAAATACTCGGTTGATCTTGTTTTTAAGGGGAATGATAAAAATACATTTGGTATCGGCGCCAAAGCCTGGGTGTTTGCGGGGGGTAAAATGCAATACCAGCAGCTTATGCTTACCAGGGGTTTCCAGTCGTCCTGCGATACTAAACTGCATTTCGGGCTCGACAGCATACGGAATATCGACAGCATACTGGTAGTATGGCCTAACCAGAAGTACCAGATGCTAAAAACAATACCTGCCGTGCCTGTTGTAACGGTTGTGGCTGCCGAGGCAGGCGGGGTTTTTAACTACAACAGCTTTTTTCCTCCTGCTGTTCCTGACTATAAAGATATTACCGGCAGTATTGCCTGCAACTGGGTACACCAGGAAGATGCTTTTCTGGATTATAACAAGCAATACCTTATACCCCACCAACTGTCTACAAGAGGGCCTGTCATTACTGTTGCTGATGTTAACAAAGACGGACTCGACGATATTTTTGCCTGCGGCGCTGCCGGCCAGCCCGGTACTTTGCTCCTCCAGGGCAGTAATGGTGGCTTTACCGCTATTGATACGGCGGTATTTGCCAAAAATGCTGCCTGTGAAGAAAACTCAGCGCTGTTTTTTGACGCCAATAACGACGGGTATCCCGACCTGTACACGGTAAGCGGGGGTAATCAATGGGAAGATGGCCATCCTGCCCTGGCAGATCATTTCTACCTCAATGATGGCAGGGGGCATTTTGCAGAAGTGCCTGGCGCTATTCCTTCCATCCTGAAAAACAAATCATGTATAAGCGCGGCTGATATTGATAAAGATGGCGACATTGACTTGTTTGTAGGGGGGCTTAGCGACGCGAAGCAATATGGTATAGCGCAACCTTCTTACCTGCTGCTCAACGACGGCAAGGCACACTTCAGCATTGCGGCTAATGATGTTATTCCGCTGAATGCACCGGGCATGGTCACGTCTGCCGTATTTACGGATGTTAATAAAGACGGATGGCCAGACCTGATCATAACGGGCGAATGGATGGCACTGAAGTTGTTTATGAATAATAAAGGGCGGTTTATTACTGCTGATATTCCTTCTTCGACAGGATTATGGCAGAGCTTATACGTTGCGGATGTTAACGGAGACGGTTATACAGATATACTGGCGGGCAACTGGGGGCATAATACCAAGCTGTTTGCGGGTAAAGACGGGCCGCTTAAACTGTATGTAAAAGATTTTGATAAGAATGGTTCGGTAGAACAGATTATGGCGTATACGATTGATGGTGTGGAATACAGTTTCCTGGCCAAGGATGAGCTGGAACGTTCTATGCCGGTATTAAAAAAGGCTTATCTTAAATACAGCGAAGTAGCGGGCAAGTCGGTACAGTATATGATGTACGACCTGTTTAAAGATTATGTGGAGCTGAAAGCAGAGGAACTGGGCTCCTGCTGTTTTATCAATGATGGTAAGGGCAATTTTTCAAAGTCTGTTTTACCCTGGGGGCTGCAGCTTTCACCCGTGTTTGCCTTTGCTCCCGGGTTGCCGGATGATGCCGCAAAGGGATGGATTGCAGCAGGAAACTTTTATGATGTAATACCCTACGAAGGGCGTTATGATGGCTTATGGCCCACCCCGTTTTTCTTTACCAAAGGAACACAGCCTTTTCAAACCGGTGCAATACTGGGCGGGGCAGACGGAGAGATCAGGGATATGAAATGGATACACGCAAAAAACGGAAAGAATATACTGGTAATGGCAAGAAGTAACGACTCACTGCTTTTCTGGGAGCGTACCTCTTCGCCTGCCAGCAAAGCTGAGTAACATCCTTGTTACCGGCACTCATTTGAAATTGAAGAAAAAAGCATGAAACAGCTACTACTAATGTATTGCAGTGTTGCGTTATTTGCTTCCTGCAGTTGCAGCAAATCTACCGACAAGGGAACCCCGGTTAACCCTCCTGTCATCACTCCTGTAACCAACGATGTTGACTTATGGGTTACCAAATCAAACCAATCGGCGCTGCTGCAAAAGCAGGGCACTACATTGGGCTTTACGACTGTAACCAACAGTTACCCGGATATCAGCGTAGATTCTGCGCGTACTTTCCAAACGGTTGATGGCTTTGGCTATACGCTTACGGGAGGCAGCGCACAGTTGCTGATGGCGATGAACAGTGGTACGCGCAACCTGTTGCTGCAGGAGTTGTTCAGCGCTGCGGGAACGGCGCATGTGAGTTACCTCCGCATCAGCGTTGGGGCTTCTGACCTTAACAGCACACCATTTACTTACAATGATATGCCTGCGGGTATGACCGACCCCACCCTTGCCCAGTTCAGCCTGGCGGCAGACAGTACAAACGGCACAGGCCTGATACCCCTGCTTAAAGAGATATTGTCGATCAATTCCGGTATCAAGATTATGGCTACCCCCTGGTCGGCGCCAACGTGGATGAAAAGCAATGGCAGCTTCACGGGCGGAAGCCTTTTGCCTGCTTACTACAGCAATTATGCAAACTACCTTGTTAAGTACCTGCAACGCATGGCCGCAAATGGTATTACCATTGATGCGATGACGGTACAGAACGAACCACAGCATGGTGGTAATAACCCGAGTATGGTAATGTCGGCAACGGAGCAGGCCGATTTTGTTAAGAATCACCTGGGGCCGGCTTTCCAGGCGGCTGGCATCCGTACTAAGATCATTGTGTGGGATCATAACTGTGATAACCCGGGTTATCCTGTTGCCATCTTAAATGATGCGGCGGCGAAACCGTTTATCGACGGGTCGGCCTTTCACCTGTATGGAGGTGATATCAGCGCGCTCAGTACGGTACACAACGCTCACCCGGATAAGAATCTTTATTTTACAGAACAATGGACGTCGGGCAGCGGCAGTTTTGACGGAGATTTTAAATGGCATATTAAGAACGTTATTATAGGATCTATGCGCAACTGGAGCCGCACCGCGCTGGAATGGAATCTTGCCAATGACCCTAATTTTCTGCCGCATACGCCGGGTGGATGTACGGAGTGTAAAGGTGCACTTACCATAGCGGGCTCGTCTGTTACCAAAAATGTAGCATACTATATCATTGCCCAGGTATCTGCCTTTGTTCCGCCCGGCTCTGTAAGAGTAGCCAGCGATGGCAGCAGCTTACCTCATGTGGCTTTTGTTACCCCGGCGGGTAAAAAGGTGCTGCTGGTACTCAACGATCTGTCTGCCGCACAAACATTTAATATCAAATTCAAAAACAAATGGGTTGTCACCACACTCGAAGCGGGTGCGGCGGGCACTTATATATGGTAAATAAAAAATAATGAACAAGAACCTTATCCTTCCTGTATGCCTGCTGCTGGTTAGTAATGCATGGGCTCAGCCAAAAAATGGCAGGTATAACCCTGCCGGGCGTAGTACCGCCGTGTATATGACTGCCGACAGCAGTAATTACCGGCTTTCGTCTATAGGGTCTTTATCGTTTCAGCCAATGCCACAGCCGAAAGAAACACAGATCTGCGTTTTTGTTGATCCGGGTAAAACCTTCCAGTCGTATCTCGGTATTGGCGCCGCGCTGACAGATGCTTCGGCAGAGACATTTGCCAAACTGCCTAAGGATAAACAGCAGGAACTGCTGAAGGCATACTTTGACAAAAAAGACGGCATTGGTTATACAGTAGCACGCACGAATATTAACAGTTGCGATTTCAGCAGTGATATGTACACTTATGTAGCTGAAGGTGATAAGGAGCTTAAGACTTTTAATATTGCACACGATCTTACTTATAAGATACCCTTTATCAAACAGGCGATGGCAGCGGCGGGTGGTAAGCTCACGTTGTTTGCCAGCCCGTGGAGCCCACCGGGCTGGATGAAGGACAATAATGATATGCTGCATGGTGGTAAACTGAAGCCTGAATTTTATAATGCCTGGGCGAGGTATTATGCCAAATTCATCAAAGCATACGAGAAAGAAGGTGTACCCGTATGGGGCATCAGTGTACAAAATGAACCAATGGCTACTCAGCGCTGGGAAAGTTGTATCTACACCGCAGAGGAAGAGCGGGATTTTTTGAAGAACCACCTCGGACCGGTAATGCATAAGGAAGGCCTGGCAAATAAGAAGATCATTGTATGGGATCATAACCGCGATCTTATGTACCAGCGCGCACAAACTTATTTTAACGACCCTGAAGCGGCTAAATATATCTGGGGCATCGGGTTTCACTGGTACGAAGACTGGAGTGGCGGCGAGCCGATGTTTGAGAATGTGGCCAGGGTAAATGCGGCATATCCCAACAAAAACATCTTCTTTACAGAAGGTTGTGCAGAAAGCTTTGACCCTGCGCGTTATCATGCATGGGCGCTGGGTGAAGAGTACGGGCGCTCAATGATCAATGATTTTAATAATGGTATGGTGGGTTTTACGGACTGGAATATTGTACTGGACGAAACGGGCGGACCCAACCATGTACAGAATTTCTGTTTTGCTCCCGTGCATGGCGACACCAAAACGGGCCAACTGCTCTATACCAATGCGTACTATTATATCGGGCATTTCTCGAAATTCATACAGCCGGGTGCTAAACGCATCAGCAGCGCTGCCAGCCGCAGCCAATTGCTTACTACGGCGTTCAGAAACCCCGGTGGTGAAATAGTAGTGATCGTTATGAACAAGGGTAATAAAAAGGATACCTACTACCTCTGGATAAATGGTTCTGCTGCTGAAACGGTCATATTGCCTCATTCCATTCAAACAATAGTTATCAGGTAAATATGTACAAAGGATCATCGGCCCGGCTGTTTTCTATAATATTGGCAATTTGTTGTTTTACAGGTTGCAAAAAATCTTCATCACCCGCACCGGTAACGCCAGCGTCTGCGTTGCAGTATATAAAAGCAAGTTTCGACGGCATTACCCCCTCGCCTTCCACTACATTTAATGTTAAATCTGCGCCATTGATCCGCTTTTACTTTAACAACAGCGTGGATCGTTCGTCTGTAGCCTCCTCTGTTCTACTGACAGAGAACGGCAGTACGGCAGTGCCGGTTACAGTTTCGTATGAAAGTAACGACAGCGTGCTGGTAGTACAGCCCGCCACCCGGCTTAAATATCTTACACGATATAATATAACAACCGGAAGTACACTTAAATCGGTAGCCCGGGGAAATTTATTGTCGGGTGTGGATCTCGCTTTTGTATCGCAGCTTGACTCAAGTAATAAGTTTACGCTTATCAGCGACAATGCGCTGATGGATACCGTGCAGAAAAGAACTTTTGCTTATTTCTGGGATTTTGCCCACCCGGTAAGCGGGCTTGCGCGTGAGCGTAACACTTCGGGAGAAGTAGTAACGAGTGGCGGCTCCGGGTTTGGTATTATGGCAATCCCTGTGGCTGTAAGCCGGAACTTTATTACCCGGGCACAGGGGTTGAGCAGGATGCAGACGATTGTGGGATTCTTAAAAAATACTGCGCAGACTTTTCACGGGGCTTTCCCCCACTGGATCAATGGAACAACGGGCGCTGCGGTTCCGTTCAGTACAAAAGATAACGGCGCCGACCTTGTTGAGACCTCGTACCTGATGATGGGCTTACTAACGGCAAGACAGTACTTTAATGGTGGCGATGCGGCTGAAACAGCATTACGCAACGACATCAATATGCTATGGAGAGCTGTAGACTGGAACTGGTTCCGGCAGGGCAGCCAGAATGTTTTATACTGGCACTGGAGCCCGGATTATGACTGGCAGATGAATGTAGCCATACGCGGCTGGAACGAATGCCTGGTTACCTATGTGCTGGCGGCTTCATCTACTACCCATGGCATTCCCCCCGCGGTGTATACAAATGGCTGGGCAAATAATGGAGGCAGCGGTTTTATCAACGGCAGTACTTATTACGGGTACACACTTCCCCTTGGCCCGGCACTGGGCGGGCCGCTCTTCCTGTCGCAATATTCTTTTATGGGCATCAACCCCAATGGCTTATCTGATGCTTATGCCAATTACACTGTACAGACAAAAAATCATACACTGATCAATTACGGGTATTGCCGCGCCAACCCTGCCGGGAAGTACGGTTACAGCAGCTCCTGCTGGGGGCTTACGGCAAGCGATGTACCAAATGGTTACGCCGCGAGCTCACCTGCAAACGACGTGGGTGTTATCGCCCCTACGGCTGCGCTTTCGTCGATGCCTTACACGCCCGCAGAATCAATGCAGGCATTGAAGTTTTTTTATTACATACTGGGAGATAAGATATGGGGGCAGTACGGGTTTACTGATGCTTTCAGCCTGCAACAACTCTGGTTTGCCAACTCTTACCTGGCTATCGACCAGGGGCCGGTTATCGTGATGATGGAAAATCACCGCACGGGGCTGCCATGGCAGTTGTTTACGAGCTGCCCGGAGGTTAAGGCCGGTATGTTATCGCTGGGTTTTACAGCACCATATTTATAATATTATAGTACATGAAGAAATACAGCATACATACAAGCGCCTTGATGATTGCTCTTTTACTGACGGCGGGCTTTGTTGCACATGCGCAGCGGATTAAAAAAAGTAAGGAATACAAATTACCGGCAAGTATTGACACCGCTTTGCTTACGCTGGTGGAACGCCAGACCTTCCGCTACTTCTGGGAGGGTGCCGAACCCAACAGCGGGCTGGCGCGTGAGCGTTATCACATGGATGATATATACCCTGAAAATGATAAGAATGTGGTGACCAGCGGTGGTGCGGGCTTTGGCGTTATGACGATCATTGCCGGTATTGAGCGGCATTTTATTACGCGTGCTGAGGGAAGAGCTCATCTTGAAAAGATTGTACGCTTCCTGGAAACAGCAGATCGTTTTCATGGTGCATGGCCACACTGGTGGAACGGCGAAACAGGCAAGGTTCGGCCTTTCAGCCCGAAAGACAATGGCGGGGATCTTGTAGAAACCTCATTCATGCTGCAGGGCCTGCTTTGCGCAAGGCAATACTTTAAAGATGGCAACGCTGCGGATAAAGCACTTGCGGCAAGGATAGACAAGCTTTGGCGGGAAGTGGAATTTGACTGGTACCGCAACGGTAAAAATGTACTGTACTGGCATTGGAGCCCGGATAATGGCTGGGCCATGAATTTCCCTGTGCACGGCTACAACGAATGCCTGATTATGTATATACTGGCAGCCTCCTCACCTACGCATGGCGTGCCTGCTGAAGTGTATCATGAGGGTTGGGCAGAAAAGGGAAAGATCAATAAAAGGAAGACCTCAAGTTATGGTTATACGCTCCGCCTGGCGCACCAGGGTAACCCACCCAACGGCGGACCATTGTTCTGGGCACATTATTCGTATCTTGGTCTCGACCCGCGCGGGCTTACCGACCGCTATGCCAACTACTGGAATGAAACCCGGAACCAGGCTATGATCAACTATGAATGGTGTGTAAAGAACCCGAAACAGTATAAAGGGTATGGTACTGATAACTGGGGGCTTACTTCCAGCTATTCTGTACGGTTTTATGCGGGGCATGCACCAGATAGTATCAACGATCTTGGCGTGATCACTCCCACTGCTGCCTTGTCTTCTTTTCCTTATACACCGGAACAGTCGATGGCCGCGCTGAAACATTGGTACAACGACAAAAAAGACAAGATATGGGGGCCGTTTGGTTTTTATGATGCCTTCAGCGATGAAGCAAACTGGTATCCTGCCATGTACCTTGCTATAGACCAGGGGCCGGTGGTACCGATGATTGAGAACTACCGCACAGGATTGTTCTGGCGGCTGTTCAGCAGTTGCCCCGAAATACAGCAGGGATTGAAGAAGTTAGGGTTTAAAGCGCCTTATCTAAAATAGGGCTGCATAGCAGGAAATGAAACGCATGTAAGCATGATTTGCTGCAATGCAGCATTGCATACCACTTACTACTTCCCTGCAGCAGGCTCATAATTCATAACTTGCCAACGGCAGGCAGGTTCATACTTCATAATTCATTATAGTATGTTGAAACAACTCTTTACTGTAATATTATTTTTGGGTGTAACGGGCGCACTGTACGCCCAGCAAAAAACATATTGTAACCCTGTGAATATTGATTACGGCTATACGCCCATACCCAATTTTTCAACATGGGGTAAGCACCGCGCTACGGCCGACCCGGTAATTGTACGCTATAAGAATGACTATTATCTTTTCAGCACCAATCAATGGGGTTACTGGTACAGCAGCGATATGCTGAAGTGGAATTTTGTGCCGAAGAAGTTTCTGCGGCCATGGAATGAAGGATATGACGAACTCTGCGCACCGGCTGTGGGTGTGGTGGGTGATACAATGATTGTATTTGGCTCTACCTACACGAGTAAGTTTACCCTTTGGATGAGCACTAACCCCAAAGGCAACGACTGGAAACCGCTGGTAGATTCTTTTGATATTGGCGGATGGGATCCTGCCTTCTTTACAGATGATGATGGCCGTTTCTATATGTATAACGGCAGCAGTAACCGCTACCCTCTTTACGGGGTGGAGCTGGACAGGAAAACATTTAAACCCAAAGGAACGCGCAGGGAGATGTATTTGCTTGAATCGTGGCGCTACGGGTGGCAACGCTTTGGCGAATATATGGATGACACCTTCCTTGATCCTTTTATTGAAGGAGCATGGATGACGAAACACAAGGGTAAATATTACCTGCAATATGGCGCGCCGGGTACTGAGTTCAGCGGGTATGCAGATGGCGTGGTGGTAGGCACCGAGCCACTGGGTGGCTTTACACCCCAGTCTGACCCGTTGAGCTTTAAAGCGGGTGGATTTGCAAGAGGTGCGGGCCATGGCGCCACATTTACCGACGGATGGAACAATTACTGGCATGTTTCTACAATCGCTATTTCGGTAAAGAACAATTTTGAGCGCCGCCTGGGTATCTGGCCCGCGGGCTTCGATAATGACGGCATAATGTACTGCAATACTGCTTTTGGCGACTACCCGCACTACCTGCCCAATGGCGCTGCTGATCATCTGCAGAGCAGGTTTACGGGCTGGATGCTGCTGAATTATAAAAAACCGGTCACGGTATCGTCTACCCTGGGCAGCTATACTGCAAATAATGCGGTGGATGAAAGTATTAAAACTTACTGGAGTGCGGCTACAGGCAATAAGGGCGAATGGATACAGACGGATCTGGGCAGCCCCTGCACGGTTACCGCCATACAGATCAATTATGCCGACCAGGATGCAGCCTTCCTGGGCAAATCTGCAGGCGTAGCTCACCGCTATAAGATCTATGAATCGTATGATGGTAAGAAATGGTCGTTACTGGTAGACAAGAGCAATAATACCACGGATGTGCCGCATGACTATATAGAACTCCCCCAGCCTGTTGAGTCGCGTTTTATCCGGCTGGAGAATATAGGTATGCCTACGGGTAAGTTTGCAATCAGCGGGTTGCGTGTGTTTGGCAAAGGCAGCGGTAAAGTGCCTGAAGTACCCGGTACATTCATCGTTTTGCGTACAGAAAAGGACAAGCGCAGTGCCTGGCTCAAATGGAACCCGGTTGACGATGCTTATGCCTATAATATCTATTTTGGCACTGCGCCTGATAAGCTTTATAATAGTATTATGGTACATGACGCCAATGAATATTATTATAAAGGCATGGATAAGCTAAAAACCTATTATTTTGCTATACAATCCATCAACGAGAATGGTATATCGGCAATGTCTGAAACCATAAAGGTTGAATAACCCGGATTTTAACAATACTATACCGAGCACAAAAAAACAATATAAATGAACAGACTACTTCTATCTATCGCCTTCGCAGCGCTTACAGTTATGCAGGGATGGTCACAAAAAAATGATGCAGCTATGAAACCTTTTATTGATGCCCTGATGAAAAGGATGACGCTGGAAGAAAAGATCGGACAACTGAACCTGCTGACGCCTGGAGGGGGCATTCTCACCGGCGCTGTAGTAAGCACAGATGTAGAGGCTAAAATCAAAGCAGGTAATGTTGGCGGCCTTTTTGGGGTGATTGGTGGCGACAAAATCAGGAAAGCACAGGATATCGCAATGAAGGAAAGCCGGTTGAAGATACCCCTGATGTTTGGCTCTGACGTTATACATGGCTATAAAACCTCCTTCCCTATTCCGCTGGCTATTTCCTGTACCTGGAATATGCCGCTGATTGAGAAGAGCGCGCGGACGGCTGCTTCGGAGGCTTCGGCCGACGGGCTGAACTGGGTATTCTCCCCGATGGTGGATATTGCGCGCGACCCACGCTGGGGAAGGGTTGCCGAAGGTGCCGGGGAAGATCCTTTTCTTGGGTCTGCCATCGCCCGCGCTATGGTAAAGGGATACCAGGGTAATAACCTGGGCGATAATAATACGGTAATGGCCTGTGTAAAACACTTTGCACTCTATGGTGCTGCTGAAGCGGGACGGGATTACAATACCACCGATATGAGCCGGATACGTATGTTTAACGAATACCTGCCTCCCTACAAAGCTGCTGTTGATGCAGGCGCAGGTAGTATAATGAGCTCATTTAACGAGATAGATGGTATTCCTGCCACTGGCAATAAATGGCTGCTTACCGACCTGCTGCGCAGGCAATGGGGCTTTACGGGTCTTGTGGTTTCGGATTATACTTCGGTAAATGAAATGATGGCGCATGGCATGGGCGACCTGCAGCAGTGTTCTGCACTGGCACTCAATGCCGGGCTGGATATGGATATGGTGGGTGAGGGCTACCTCACTACCCTTAAGAAATCGCTCGCTGAAGGCAAGGTATCACTGCAACAGATTGAAGCGGCCTGCCGCCGTATTCTTGAAGCAAAATACAAACTGGGCTTATTTACCGACCCTTACCGTTACTGTGATGACACGCGTATGCGCCAGGAGGTGCTGAGCAGCGAGAAACGCGCATTTGCAAGAGAAATTGCCACACGCTCTTTTGTACTGCTGAAAAACAATAACCAGGTATTACCATTGAAGAAATCGGGTACAATTGCTCTTGTTGGTCCGCTTGCTGACAACAAAAGTAATATGCTGGGTACCTGGGCGGTGAGTGGTGATGCCAGCCTGTCGGTACCTGTTATTGAGGGCATCAGGAATGTAGCGGGTAACGTAAAGATCCTGTATGCTAAAGGTGCTAATGTATCCAACGACACCAATTTTGCAAAAAAGGTAAATGTATTTGGCGAAAGGATCAGTATTGATAAGCGTAGTGGTGAAGAGCTGCTTGCTGAAGCGACAGGCATTGCTGCACAGGCAGATGTTATCGTTGCTGTGGTGGGTGAGGCCAGTGAAATGACCGGTGAAGCTGCAAGCCGTACAGATATTTCAATTCCGCAACCGCAGCGCGATCTTATTGCGGCGTTAAAAAGAACAGGTAAACCACTGGTGCTGGTAACCATGAGCGGGCGCCCCATTACCATAGAAGGGGAATATGCTGCAGCGGATGCCATACTGCACGTTTGGCATGCGGGACATGAAGCGGGCAATGCCATTGCAGATGTACTCTTCGGTAATTATAACCCTTCGGGTAAGCTGACGATGACCTTTCCGAGAAACGTAGGGCAGGTACCCATTTATTACAATGCCAAGAACACAGGACGCCCTAACGGCGGGGATGAATTTGGTAAGTTCCGCTCGAATTACCTTGACGCCCCCAACAGCCCTCTTTTCCCCTTTGGTTATGGCCTGAGCTATACAACATTCAGTTATGGCAATGTGAGTCTCAGCAAAAACAGTATCCGACCCGGCGAGACCCTTACAGCAAGTGTTACCCTGAGTAATACGGGCAACTATGATGGTGAGGAAACGGTACAGTTGTATATCCGCGATCTCGTTGGCAGCGTAGCAAGACCACTTAAGGAGCTGAAAGGTTTTCAGAAGGTCTTTTTGAGAAAGGGAGAAAGCAAAACAATTCAATTTACCATCGGTGCTGATGATCTCAAATTTTACAACAGCGAACTGAAGTATGTGGCTGAGCCCGGAGATTTTACCCTGTTCATCGGGGGTAACAGCAGGGATGTGCAGTCGGCCGGGTTTTCGCTGAAATAATAGTAATAATCCGGGCAACATAATTTACCGGTCAGTAAACAATAGCAGAATAGTACGGGATATCCGTACTATTCTGCTTAATGGGCAGGCCATTAGCGTATAACCCGCTATAATGTTGTATATTAGAGCTATCTGTATACATTGAGTAAGTTGGCTTATATATTAACCGTGCACTTTTTTCTGGCCATCTTTACTGACTGGCAGGTAAAGGGGCAGGCTCCCTGCACGGATGATTATTTTGCACAGGATTTTCTTACGCCGACTGTAAAGCATAATTATGCTTCAACCAGTACCTCCTCCAACAGGCTTCTTCTTGCGGGTTATGTACTTACCGGCAACACACTTTTCCGCAGCGGCTGGATCGCGCAGCTTTCTGCACAGGGCAGTATATTGTGGAACAGGCAGTATAACTTTTCTTTTTACAATGCTTTAGAGTTTTGTGCGGTTACCGACGTGGGTAATAACAACTTTATGGCGGGCGGGTTTGCGGCAGACAGGGATACGGTTTTTGATTTAGCTAAATTCCGCGTTCCCTTTCTTATGAAGCTGGACCAGTATGGCTCCCCGCTCTGGGGAAAGTACTTTGAAAAAAACGGCTTGCGCGATCTTGAGGTTACAACGATCTCGCGACTGGCTGATGGTCATTTTATCATTGTAATGGCTACAGCTAATGTAAACGTAGTGATGAAAACCGATGCTGATTGTAACATCAACTGGAGCAGGGGTTTTTATACCTCCGTAAAACAAAACCTGCCAGGCTATAACCCGCGGCTTTACCGTTATTTTGATATCAGCATGCCAACGGCTGTTACGCAGCTCCGGGATGGTAATATAGCCATGGCCCGCGCAGTAAGTTACCCTAATGCCACCACGGGGGTTTTGCAAAGAGGCATCGACGTTTTTGTGCTCAACCAGGCCAATGGAGATACGCTCTGGAGGAAAACCTGGTGTTATAAGGATTCGCTGCAAAATAACAGGCGACCATACGCAGATGTAAAAAGTTTGACGGAACTGCCATCGGGTGAACTGAGCTGTATCACATCTTCCGGCGACTCTGTATATCCCTCTGCCCCCTTTTCTAACCAGGCGCTGAATTTTGTAATGAGGCAGGATGATGGGGCGCTTATAAAAGTGCTGTCATACAAAAGTACATTACCCTCACTTTACTGTACTGCCGCCCAGGCTGATGCTGCCAGCGGAAGACAGGTATTATTGCTCGATAACGCCAGCACGCCTGTGCTGCTCGCACTGGATGCGGACGGGGCTGTAAACTGGTCGAAAGCCTACCCTGCCCTGCCGGGTACAGGCACCAGCACACTGGTAAGCAACAGCAATGGGCATTACTTTTTTTCTTCACTGCAAAATGGGGCCAATAAAAGATTATCGCTTGTTAAAACAGACGGGCAGGGCAATATGGAATGCCTTGCCTCTCCACTTGCTTTTAATACAGAAGACCAGACGGCGATGTTTACCCGGGTTGGTGTACCGGTTATTATTGATACGGTGAAAGGTATTTTCTGGGCTTGCCCCGGGGGCACGGTTACGGCCAAACCCTACAATACAGGTATATACCCCATCTGCAGAAAAACGTGCTGCACAGATACAACAGGCCCTGCAAAAGAGGTTGATCTTTGCCGGGGTGGTTCGTACACGTTACCGGATAATTATGTAGCCACGGAGAATGGCGATTTCCCGATCGTTTTTAAAACGGCTAAAGGATGCGATAGCATTATACATTACCGGGTACAGTTTTCTGATTATCCTGAGGCAGACATTGGCGAAGACCAGTGTTTTGAGGGCAGGGACACCATCATATTACGTGCTGCACCCGGTTACCTGCGCTACAACTGGATGGGTACTGTGAGTGACCAGAATTTTTACACGGTGCGGCAGCCGGGTACCTACTGGGTGCGCATAAGCAATGCCTGCGGCTCACGAACAGACAGTGTAAGTATTTTCCGGCAATGCGAGTTTGATACCTATATGCCGAATGCCTTTACCCCAAACAATGATTTCCTTAACGACCGCTGGGGTATCAGCTCTTTTAACAAGAACCGGCTGATACGGCTTACGGTGTATAACCGCTGGGGGCAAAAGATTTTCCAGACTACCGACCCACGGCAGCAATGGGACGGCAGCTATAAAGGCCTGCCGCAGGAAGCGGGATCTTATCTCTATTATTTAGAAATGGAGACCCTGAACAGAAAATTGAGGGTACAGAAGGGTGTAGTACTCCTGATCAGGTAGCTGCTGCCGGTGTACGTGCTGAAAGATTGAATACATTGATGACCGGGTAGTTACGGGTTAGCTTATCTTTATGGAATGCGATTTGGCATTTGGCTTTTCTTTATCTCACTGCCTTTTACCTCACCGGCACAAACGATCGGGGGAAACAGTGTATTTTCCTTTATCAACCTGGCTCCATCGCCCCAGCTTTCGGCATTGGGCAATACGAACATTACGCAATTCAGCAGGGATGCCAGTATGGGCAGTGCTAACCCGGCCCTGCTCAGAGACAGTATGCACAGCCAGTTGAACTGTTCTTTTAATGCATTTTTCGCAGGCACTACTATTGCCCATACAATGCTGGTACACCATTCGGAAAGGCTCAATACTACGTTTTCCGGGGGCATTTATTATTTCAATTATGGTAAAACGACTGAAACAGATGCTTCGGGTAATATACTCGGCTCTTTCCGCCCGGCAGATTATGCAGTACAACTGGCGGCTGCACAAGCTTTCGGAGAGGAATGGCATTATGGTGTTGGCATAAAATACCTTCACTCTGCTTATGGCCGTTATGTAAGTGATGCTATTGCAGCAGATTTTGGCGTTACCTATACCAATTCGGGTAAGAATTGGCGCCTGGGGTTCCTGGCAAAGAATATGGGGGTACAGTTACGGGCTTATAATAATGAAAAGGAAGACATGCCCTTCG
This sequence comes from uncultured Ferruginibacter sp., assembly GCA_964590975.1. GTDB lineage: Bacteria > Bacteroidota > Bacteroidia > Chitinophagales > Chitinophagaceae > Ferruginibacter. The sequence goes on from CAZPXP010000023.1 coordinate 23,559, forward strand.
ACGTTCAACTGGGGTTTTCCAAAAAGCTAAAAAGACTTCCTTTGCAAGTGTCTGTTACTGCGCATCACCTGCACCAGTTTGATATCCGGTATAACGATACTACGTTTGACGCTAATCCTTTTACCAGCAATAACAATAGACGTTTCACGGCAGATAAGTTTTTCCGGCATATCGTTATAGGGTTGCAATATGAGATTGGACGGTATGCCGAGCTTACTATAGGCTATAACCACCTGCGGCGGGCAGAACTAAAGCTCAGCAATGCACCCAATGGGGTTAACGGCTTTTCGGCCGGGGCAGGCATAAGAGCTGGAAAACTTTTTATACGGTACGCACGTAGCTACTATCAAAACAACAGGGCTTATAATCATATTGGCTTACAACTGTTTATGAAAGACTACTTTAAATTATTGTGATGTGACAATGCGCCTGGTTTTTTAGTTGTATGCCTGGTTGCCGCATCCATTTACCATCTGGTAATGATGCGAAAGCAGGGGCTTTAAGGTATTTTACCATGCTGCCGGTCCATCCAGTCTGTTTCTTTAGCAGACGTAAGTGCCTGCAGGGTAGCCAGCACAAAAAGCAGCGTGATGCCGGGCACAATAAAATAATGATCGAAACAGTAGTAATCCATAATATCGGCATTACCGGTACGGAAGAAGGTGGAGAGGTCGAAAATGTAAACTACGATAATAGCAAGAAGGGCTAAGCCCACCAGCAGATAGGAAATACCACGCACTGCTACAGAAGGATGGTTCTTTGTACGACGTCCAAATATGGCATATACAGGAAGCAGGACAAAGGCTGGTAAAGACAGGATACAGAAGGCAAAAGCTTTCTGTATACCGGGAATAAGGTTGACGCCTGCGATAAAATATTTGAGAATATAAAAGATAATAGCCAGTAGCAGGAAGAACCCTGCTATAGACAGGAAAATGGCGATAGCCAGTTCAAAGTACTTGCTTTTTGTATGCATTGCGGCTGCAAAGTTCCTGCTTTTTCAGGTAAAAAGTACAACCCGGCTTGTTTTATTACCCGCTTTTAGTCTTAAGATCTGTACGCCATTTGAGTTTACCGGTGGCAGCGTCCAATGCGAGGTAGGCATTTTCAAAAGCCAGCAACAGCGACTTACCGTTAAGGGTACCATTTATAAATTCCTTATCCGAGGAATGGACTTTATCCGTTTTATCCATTTCGTATTGCCAAAGTACCACAGGAGCTTCGTTGTAGCTTATTTTAATTGCGCTGATCAGCCAACTGTATGAGGTACCTAATTTGGTTTTCGACAGGATAAAGATGGTATTCCCATCCCGTAACAGGGGGTTACGGTGCTGCTCTCCCACGGGCGACAGTTCGTCGGCCATATAAGAAGGGTCGATAAAACTGATATTGGGGTATTCCTGTGCACCAGCATCCTTATAATACAGGTTCCTGCTTACTTCCCTGCCGGAGTTATTACGTGTGTAGAAGGCATAATTAGCAGCATCAAAACGCCTTTTTTCTATCTCCAGTTTGCGGCGGGGTGTTCCCTTGAAGTCGACCAGTAGCGAATCATTGAGCTCCAGTCTGCCGGCATAACTTTTTTTGTCGGCGGCGTAGTGTCTGCGTTGCACCTTGTCGTCGGTCTTTACGGCATGCAGCGATACAGGATCGATAAGGAAAGTATATCCATCGTTGGTAGTAACTACAAGAAAGCGCCCGGAGGTATCAATATCGTTCTGGTATGCCTGTTCTACAATACCTGCCTTAAGAGAAGGATTTTTACTTACGATACTATTGACATCGTCGATGACGGCTAATGTCTGCGGATCGCGGCTGTGTACCCCCAGTTTAGGGTCATAGCTCATAAACCAGGCTTTATTACCTGCCATTCCGAGGTATTCCACTCTTTCTTTGTTTTCGCCAACCTTGATTCGTTTCAGTGTTTCGCCCGATTCTGCATCTACGGCATTGAGGAACTGGGTGGTATAGCCGCTGCGCGAAGAGACGCCCCCACCCGACTTAGACGATGTTACGGTAAGCACTGTTTCTGAGATGATATACACGCCATCTTTGCCACCTTTACAGTAGCCTGCGGCACTCACAACAGGGTCTTCTTTACAGGAGATGAGTAAGAGCAGTACCGCTGTATAACAGAAAACGTTTTTCATGCGCGCAGGGATTGTGCTTAAAAATAACTCAGGTTTGTTTTGGGCGTAAGTGCCAGCAGTGTTTCGTACATCAGCCTGATCGTTTCTTCCACGTCCCTTTTATGCAGCATTTCTACAGTAGTGTGCATATAACGCAACGGTATAGAAATGAGTGCCGAAGGACATCCGTCGTTGGCATAAGCAAAAGAGTCTGTGTCGGTGCCCGTACTCCGGCTTACCGCGCGCAATTGCACAGGTATCTTATGCTTTTCCGCTGTTTGCTGTATCAGTCCCAGCAATTTATTGTGTACAGCCGGGCCATAAACAAGTGCAGGACCTTTTCCGCACGAACAATCGCCTTCGATCATTTTGTTAATCATTGGCGTAGTAGTATCGTGTGTTACGTCTGTAATGATAGCAACATCGGGTTTGATACGGCGGGCCATCATTTCGGCTCCACGCAGCCCAACCTCTTCCTGCACTGCATTTACCACGTAGAGACTGTAAGGCAGTTTCTTTTTATTTTCATGGAGCAGTCTTGCTACCTCAGCAATCATAAAACCTCCTATACGGTTGTCGAAAGCCCTCCCGATCATATAGTCGTAGGCTATATCTTCATACCCGTCCTCGTAGGTTGCCACAGCCCCGATATGTATACCCAGTTCTTCCACTTCTTTCTTGTTACGCGCACCGCAGTCGAGAAAGAGGTTATCTACCCGTGGATTGGTTTCCTTACTGTCTGCACCAGTACGGGTATGAATGGCGGGCCAGCCAAAAACGGCTTTTACAGGGCCTTTCTTACCGTGTATCCATACTCTTTTTGCAGGCGCTACCTGGTGATCTACCCCTCCGTTACGTTTGAGATAGATCAATCCTTCAGCAGAAACATAATTTACAAACCAACTGATCTCGTCGGCATGCGCTTCGATTACCACTTTAAACGACGCTGTAGGGTTGATTACCGCAGCGGCTGAACCATAAGGGTCGGTAAAGAAGGTATCGGAAAAGGGTTTTATGTATTCGAGCCAGAGTTTTTGCCCGCCGCTCTCAAAACCGGTAGGTGATGGTGTGTTGATGTAGCTTTTTAAAAATTCATAAGATTGGTCTGTAAGAATGCCTTTTGCTTTTTTTGCCTTTGCCATAAAATTGATTTATCCAATGTTTTAATAGCATAAAGTAACTAAATCCCGGCCAAAAAACTCAGCAGTGCGGAAAAAATCATCAGACCGTCAACGCCAAAGTAGTAAAACCAATAGCCTCTTGGTTGGCGGGCGGCCCTGAAAAAGAGGAGTGCCGTAACAGCCATCAGTACAAATGACACGAACAGGGGAAGTGAAGCAAGTGCGTTGGCGAGGAAAGCACCACAAACCAGGAAGCCGGCAGCAGCACAATAATAAATGGCCGTTACCCATGTGAGGCTGATGTCTGTAGTAAGGCTGTGCAGGCCCCGCTCCTGGTCTATCTGCGTATCACGAAGGTCGAAGATGATACAGAGCTGGAGCATAAGGCAAAAGCGCTTTATGATGTACACGCTGAAAGGCCAGCCTGTGTTATCCCCATCATACGCCACGGGCAGGTACCCGGTTACGTACGACCATGTGACAGCGAGCAATAGTGTTTTAATAAAGCCTATCCTGCGGAGGCGTTGCAGAAAGGGAAAAGGAAGAAGGGGCAGTGAGTACAGTGCTGTGCCCAGCATAGCAGGTAAAAGAGGGCTGAGCAGGAAAGGAAGATGGAAGAGCGACCAGGCCAAGAGCCCTAATCCTGATGTGATTGCCAGAAGATAGCCCCTGCTTTTCCGCCATAACACGGCACTGCCGGGACGTTGGCGACGGAGGAACAGATGCCCCAGCAACCAGTGCATATTGTAGCTGCAAAGGGTGGCGGCAAATACAAAAAGATAGACCCATGCATTGTACTGCAGTTGCAGCAACTGTGTAGTCTGAAAACTCAGCGCCGCAGCGCAGAGTGCTGCAAAAAAGGAATAGTGAAAAAACCAGCGGAGCCACCGCATTACTTACAGGTGTACAATACACCTTCTTCTGTGCGGAGGATATTGCTTTTGTTCTCGGCAAAATCCTTGATATAAACGTCGTAGAAAAGTGTATCGGTGTGTACTACCCCACCCGGGCGTGGCTTGCACTTAAGGGGAAGGTTAATGAGGATATCTGCCTGGAAATTCTTTTTACCCGCCAGTTGAAGGTCGGGAAACAGGAAAGAGTCCAGTTCGTTGGTGAGCAGCGTTCTTACATAAATCCATGCGCTGTCTTTACCGGCTTTCTGCCCCAGATCCCCCTCGGCATCGGTTACACCAATGGTAAGCACAGGGTTGGGAGCACCCACCACCCCGGAAGATGTGCTCAGGGGATTGATGGATTTGTACTTAATCTGCGGTGCTGTTGTGTATTTATCCTTCTTACAGGCTGCAAAAAACAAACAAGCAGCCACAATTATCATAATCTTGCGCATCTTTGTGTATTGTTTATCAAAAGTAATGATTGAAATTGAATCATCCTGTTAAAAATACAGACCCACGGGATAAAGTTTTTGCAGCTTCGCCAGCTTATTTTACGGAGCTGGCCCTTGATGTATTCCAGTTTCAGTACCACAACAACCCTGTTTACCGCCAATACTGCGATCTCACCAATACCAAACCCGAAACGGTAGAGCACCTGGGCCGCATTCCCTTTCTGCCGGTACAATTGTTCAAAAGCCATGCCGTTGTAACGACAGAATTTGAACCAGCAGCAGTTTTTGAAAGCAGCGGTACCACCCAAACCATCAACAGCCGTCATCTTGTGAAGGATCTTGCTGTGTACCGCGAGAGTATACAACGGGGTTTCAGGAGGTTTTATGGAGCACCTGAAAACTGGTGTATTCTTGCCCTGCTGCCATCTTACCTGGAGCGGAAGAATGCTTCACTGGCCTGGATGGCGGAAGAGCTGATCACCAGCAGCGGGCATCCTCACAGTGGCTTCTATCTTGACGAATACGATAAGCTGTACAAGGTATTACTGCATAATGAATTACTGCAACAGCCTACCCTTTTGCTGGGTGTTACTTTTGCGCTGCTTGATTTTGCAGAGCAGTTTTCGCTTGAGCTGCGCCATACCGTGGTAATGGAAACCGGGGGCATGAAGGGCAGACGGGAAGAACTTACCCGGCAGCAGGTGCATGAGCGTCTTAATGAGCGCCTGGGTACCGGCGCGATCCACTCGGAATATGGTATGACGGAATTATTGTCGCAGGCTTACTCCAAGGGCAATGGTTCCTTTCACTGTCCTGCATGGATGAAAGTGGTACTGCGCAGTGAAGATGACCCTTTTGCCCTTACCATACCCGATAGCTATTCTACCCAACCGGCTACGGGCCTGATCAATATTATAGACCTGGCGAATGTATATTCCTGCAGTTTTATTGCCACTGATGATATCGGGAAGGTTTACCCCGATGGCAGCTTTGAAGTGCTTGGCCGTGCTGACCACAGCGATCTGCGCGGATGCAGCTTACTGAGTGTATAGGCTGAGAGTAATAAACCTTTGATGTACCCTGCTTACCCAAAGCAACCTTTTCAGCTAATTGCCGCCTTCCAGTTCTTTCAGCCTGTTTCTGGCTTCCTGGTAATTGTTATTAAGCTCAAGCGCTTTTTTATAATAAATGACGGCATCTTTCTTCCTGCCCAGTTCAAGATAAGTATTGGCAAGGTTTACCATTACCATATCGCGTGCCGGGAAAGCCAGGGCATTATTCTCGTAAATAACCCTTGCCTCATCATAGCGCTTTAAGGCATATAGCTGACCACCCAGTTGGTCTAAAGCCAGCCAGTCAACATAATAATTTGCTGTGTCAGCCGCCATTTTTTTATATGCTTCTACTGCTTTTATCACGCCATCGGTCTTAACTATGGTCTCCATTACTTTATGTACAGGCTGCTTGAGTTTTACAGGCTTATTGTACAGTGCTTTCAGCAGGTTGGTAGCAATGCCAAAAAAATGAGTAGGCGAACTGTTGCAGAGAAATACAATAAGGCTGTTGGTAGAAGGGATACGTACCATAAATGAAAGGAAACCATCCGTCATACCGAGGTGATAATTGGTAAAAACGCTGTCGGTATCGGTGTATTTGAACTGCTGGTTGAACCAGCCGTATCCATAGCGCCAGGGTCTTATGCCGGGTGTAAACATCTCTTCTGTCAGCTTTTCATTGATCAGCGTATGATTGGTAAGAGCAATATGCAGTTTAAAGAGATCTTCCACGGTTGAATACAGATCGCCGGTGCCCATGGTATTCGACTGATCGCGAAAATCGGAACTGGTATAATCGCCAAGGCTGTAATCATATCCTGTAGCCCTTTTACTCACTACCTGCGTATGGAAATACGAACCTGAGCTGTTCATTCCCAGGGGTGTGAAAATATCGTCCTTCATCAATTGTGCATAAGATTTTCCTGTTGCTTTTTCGAGAATATAGCCGAGGGTGAAATACCCCCAACTGCTGTAGTAATAGCCTGTACCAGGTTCAAATACCAGTGCAGAATCCATATAGAGCTTTATATATTCTTCCCGCGTAAAATTCTGCCGGCTGATGCGGGGGAAAAAGTCTTTTATAATATCATAGTTAGGTATACCTGAACTATGGCTCATCAATTGCCTGACGGTGATACGGCTTCCATTCTTCTTTGAGAAGGTGGGCAGGTAATCTGAAATTGTTTTATCAAGATTGATCAATCCTTTCTGCGCCTGGATAAGTGCCAGCAGTGATGTTAGCTGCTTGGATACAGAGCCGATCATAAACTTTGTATCTGTTGTATTGGGAATATCCCATTCGCGGTTAGCCATACCAAAAGCATCTTTGTATATCACTTTGCCATTTTCTGCTACGAGCACACTCCCATCAAACATATTAAACTTATGGTAGGTACTCATGATCTCTTTCAACCTGTCCTTTTTACTTTGTGCCGCAAGCGGAAAAATAAAGTAGAGACAACAGCTCAGTAAACATATCAGTCGTTTCATATAATCTTATTACGGTAATAAATATACAAAAAGGTGGCGACATGCTGCCGCCACCTTTTATAACCTGTGAAATGATGTTTACTGTTTTACCACTTTCTCTTTGAAAACAGTTACACCATCGGATACTTCTACCATATATACACCACTGGCCAGGTCAGCAATATTAATGCTGACGATCTTTGCAGCAGGTGTAAACTCTTTCAACTGCCTGCCATGCAGGTCGTACACCCTGATGACAGTTTTACCTGTGCTTTGTGCAGGCAGATTTACATATACAATGCCGGAAGTAGGATTGGGATATATCCCTGCCTGCCGACCCGTTGCAGGGGCCGTTTTCCTCTTTCTCAGTATCAGCCATTCCGGATCCTCTCCGCCGCCGCAAACGGCATAAGCATTCTCGCCCTTCCATGGGCTTGTACCACAGCCATTCGTATAAGTAACCGCAGCGCTGAAGTTGTTCATGGCCTGCTGGCCGGGGAAACATTTATCCAGCTTTACCGTAATGTATGGGTCGGTAGTACTGCTGAGCACCGTAGCGCCACCGATATACCAGTCGTAGGCCGAGCCGGGCTCGTCGATATAAAGATTAAGTACCTGGCCTGCACTCAGGTACACGCCCGGATCCATACCAAGGATATCTGATGCCATCGGTGCCCCAATCGGCAGATCAATGAATTCTACTACGTTGAGGCCGCATGGCAGGGTAATAGTAGCGGTAATCCTTACAGTACCATTGGCGGTACCGGTACGTGATACTATACCCTGGTTGCTGGTATTAGCTACAGTAGCAATACCTGTATTGGAACTTACCCAGTTGATAGTAGCCCCTGTAGGAATATTGTTCACAAACAGCGTGGCTCCTGAGCAGCTTACACCCGAAGTGTTGATGGGGTTTCTTCCCCCGTATAAGCTCCTTATACCAGCGATATCGTCCGGGGCGAGGTAGCGGTGCGAGCCATTGTAAAAAGGATTCATCAATGCACAGTTTACATTACTGTGATCAAGGCCAAGCGCGTGCCCTATTTCGTGTGCCGCCACAGTTACCAGGTCTATCGGTTGAAAACCGAATGCCTGTTCTGCCATAGACCAAGTTTCATCATCATCAAAGTGTACATCGCCTGCTATACTGCCGCCATTGGGAGGAGGAAAGAAGGCATGGGCCAAAACGCCATTAACACCATCGAATGAGCTACCATCGCCATGGTTACCTGTAGCCCAACTGATGACAATATCGCCATTACTGCCTACTTCGGTAAAAGTGAGACTGGCATAGTCTGCCCATATCTGGAAAGCCTGGCGTACCGCGTTCCGTTCGTCGTTATTGGCAATATCTCCCGTACCATTCTGAAAGGAGTAGGTAATATTGCTCCTGCCCCAGGACCTGATGGTTACGAATCTTTCGTTACCTGTAATAATGGGGCCATCATCATACCTTAACTGGGCATCTGCTGAAAAGGCCGTGATGATTAAAACTATTAAAGCAGAGATCTTTTTCATATATTATTTTTTGTTTGTTTTATAAGAGAATCCATAAGGTTAGTTATAAACAGCGACAGATAAAGCTGAGGTTATACAGACCCATCGATCGCTGATCATGGCATGGTGGTGGTGAGCGCCCGGCATGTTTCATATTTATTGTGTTTTATTGCAGTTGTACATCCCGGCTATCCGGGTATTCTTTACAGGTTGTGTATTAATTATACTCCCCTATTCTATCATAACCCGGCCCGTAACTTTTTCTATACCATCGTCTGCCACCAGCAGGTAATTTCCTTTGCGTACACCGCTTACCCGCAGTTTGTACTGTGGCTGTTCGGGAAGGCTCCATGTTTTTACAGGGGTGGCGTTAACGGCATCTATGAGGCTGAACTTCAGCGGTCCTTTTTTCTTGCTGACATAGCCCGGCAGGGTAACTGTAATGTCGTTCTTAGCCGGGTTAGGCGATGCCACCACCTTAAACCCGCAGGGCGGGCAATACCCCTGGCTGATCTCGTTGCCCGTTCCGCATCCATTTGACGCACTTACGGCGATGGTCATACAGGAAGGCGGAAACTCGTAGGTGTAATAATCAGACGAGGTATTCCATGTTATGATCGATCCGTCGCGCTTCCATGTAAACTGGGTTACGGCAGGATTGTTGGTACTGGCATGCAGGCCCAGCTCCCAGTCTGAACCACCAAGACAGTAATTTGTTTCGGTAGTAAGCCCTGTAATGATGGGTGTACCGATAACGAGATCAACAAATTCGGTAACGTTGAGGCCACAGGGCAGGGTTAGTGTCATCGTGATACGTGTGGTTCCATTGGCGGTACCTGTTCTTGATACAACACCCTGGTTGGCAACATTTGCTACGGTAGCCACTGCGGTATTGGAGCTTACCCAGTTTACTGTTGCTCCCGCAGGTACGTTATTAAGAAAATAAGTACCGCCCGCACAGCCACCGTTGGCGCTTCTTATGGGGTTGCGCGCACCATACAGGCTGCGGATACCGGCAATATCATCGGGTGCGAGGTAGCGATGTGAGCCCGTATAAGTTGGGTTCATCAGTGCACAGGCTACATTGCTGTGATCGAGTCCCAACGAATGCCCGATCTCATGCGCTGCAACTGTTACGAGATCAATAGGCTGAAAGCCAAAAGCCTGTTCGGCCAGCGTCCAGGTTTCATCATCGTCAAAGTGAACATCACCCGCGATGCTGCCTCCATTGGGCGGAGGGAAAAAAGCGTGGGCCAGTACACCATTAACACCGGCAAACGGATTACCATCGCCATGGTCACCCGTAGCCCAACTGATAACGATATCGCCGTTACTGCTTACTTCGGTAAAAGTGAGATTGGCATAGTCTGCCCATATCTGGAAAGCCTGCCGTACCGCAATCCGTTCGTCGTTATTGGCAATGTCTGCCGTACCGTTTTGAAAGGAAAAAGTAATGTTGCTCCTGCCCCAGGACCTGATGGTGACAAATCTTTCATTGCCTGTAATAATGGGGCCATCATCGTAACGTAATTGTGCAGAGGCTGATGCTGTAATGGCGACTGCCATCAGCAGAAAATATAGTTTTTTCATATTAGTTATGTGTGTTTGATTATAAGGATATTGACCGGGAGTGCGCGGTATGGCATTGGTGGAGATCGCCCTGCAAGTTTTTTCATAACGGAGGTAAGCTTTAGCACTGTTGTACTGTTACCGTCCTTTCGTATGTGGTGTACGGCAGCAGATATACATACTAAAAGTAATTAAAATATGCTACTACGGGTTACCTTTTTGGGAAAAGAATGTGCCGGGCGACATTGTGGAAGTATTTACTCCGCAGCGGGACGATCGTTGAGTATGAATTGGCGTTAAGCACTACTCCCGTGGGACTGCCACCGGTATTGTTTTTACAAAAAGCATCCACTATACAGGCCTGAATTTCGCGGCTCATACTATCTATACCATTGAGTATTATGATAAAAGGGGCTTATCACTTTAAAGTTAATTCCATTTGAATATTGGAACGTTCATAAGGGCTGGCCACGCCAGACACTATTTTTTCAAAGCCTAATTTGTAGTAAAGGTTAATGGCAGGCTTAAGGGTGGTATTGCTTTCGAGATAGATTTTTGACGCATTAACTGCTTTGGCCTGTTCTATAATGGCCTGCCCCAGTAACCAGCCAATACGCTTACCCTGCGCCCTGGGCGAGACCGCCATCTTGGCCAGTTCAAAATCGTAGGGACCGTCCTTCATTTTTACCAATGCACATACACCTACCGGCTCATTATTATACAGGGCAACAAAAATGTACCCGCCCTTATTGAGTATATACCCCCTGGGATTATCCAATGCAGCATAATCACTTTTTTCCATCTTGAAGTAAGTAGTGATCCACTCTTCATTCAGGGCTTTAAACGCCTTTTTATATTTTGCTTCGTAGGGCACGATCTGTATATCTTTTGCCTCCCGCAGTTTCCTGTGCTCTGCTACTCTTGCGAGGTAAGGCTTCTGGTCTAAAAGCGACTCCCATTCCTCAATGGCCTTCCAGAGATTGTGGCGGGTTTGGGAAAGCAATTCATCTATCGCGCTGTTGACATCGGCAAAAGGGAGTGCGATCTTAGCGGTAATATCATGTCCCTTTTTAGACAACCGGACAACGTTCTTTCTTCCATCCTTACTGTCTTTCTTCTCAATCACAAACCCTTTTGCAGACATTTCGTTGATGATCTTACTGACAAAAGGATGTGAGTGGCCGATCTCGGCAGCAATCTCAGTGATTGTTCTTTGCTGCCCATCCGAGAGCAGGTAATATACCGGAAACCATTTGGGCTTCAGGTCTATCCCATACATCTTATATACCTGTGCGGCATTATCCGTCATGTGTTCGCTGAGCCTGCGGAGGCGGCTGCCTATAGCCAGCTTGCCTACCTGTTCAAAAAAGTTCATATCCGTACCTATTTATGTAACTGGTTACACAAATATAAAAAGGATTTTATTGTATCCAAAATTTTGTGGCAATAGCGCGGAAAATGAAAGAAAAAACTATTACATGGCAGGCATTTTGTTCTTTCCGCTGCGGTACAGGCTGATTAGCTGTTGTGTCACTGTAATAACCAAATCATCTTCAGTAGCGGGGCGAAGGAAGTACCGACTGCATTGAGATGCATTTTTATAACCAGTTTTTGGGGCCGGCATATTTCTATAGGGTTTACAGCGGTTTACTTTTTCTTTTGTTTAAGCTGAAATACATTTCCTTCCGGGTCTTCTCCATCGCAAAGCCAGTAATCAAAACCATCAAAAGTTTTTATCTCTCCGAGCTGTACATCCACATCCAGCAAACGTTCGCGTAGTTCCGTTATACCTGTTTCCAGTTCAAATACAAGCTTTGCATTGCTCTCTGCTTTAAACGCCTGCCCGGTAGTAACAAGATGCTGCTGCCCCACCCTATGAAGCGCCAACTGGCAGGCTCCAGCCTGTAATAATACCCATTCTGAAGGAGTCTCTTCAAGCAGTTCCATACCAAAGTAATCCATGTAAAAAACTTTCAGCAGGCTGGTATCCTGTACGAAGAGCATGATACCTGTAAGAGACAATTTCATGATTTTCTTTTTATGAGTATTGTGTGTGCTGCTATCGGGGCTTTTCTTTCCCGGGATGTACCTGTTACCTATAGCAGGGGCCGTCTTTCAAAAATAAAATAAACTTCTCTTCTTTACAGTATGTTTCACCTATATATCGGGAAAAACAATAAGCCCTGCACGTTGACAGGGCTTATTGCTACATTACTGTAACAAAATATTATTGCAGTAAGAACGTAGCCGACCAGCCACTGAAAGCGCCAAAGCCACTGCCGCAGTTTACGCTTACCCTGTACTTAAGGTACCAGCCTGTGCCCGATACAACAGGTATAGGTACAGAAGTGTACACAGGATTAGAGGTATACGATGTGGTAGATGTAGACGTTGGGTAGGTATATCCCGTTGAAGTATTGAACACATTATACTCAATTTTATACTGTACGGCACCTGTTATTGCAGGCCAGCTCAGGTTGATGTATGGGCAGCCGGTGCCGCTTGTGCCGCAGCCACGTGCCTGCGAAAGCGTTGAGCCATAAGGGCCGGTAGCACAGGAGGCGGCTGGAGGAGGCGGGGGTAGCATATCGCCCGACCATGCAGAGAATGGCCCTTTTGTACCGCAGGGGCTTAAGGCAGCCAGGCGATACCTGTAGGTATGCCCACTGGTGAAATAGTAATAGAAAACGCTGTTGGTACCTGTATAGGTAATCGGATAAGTATTCAGTAATGAGTTGGTAGTTACGTCGAACCATTCCATATGGTAGGTGGTAACACCGGGGATCGGCGTAAAGTTGATATAATACCCATAATAGGAAGACGGGCCGTAAGGGTAATAGGGGCTGCTGGTCTGTAAACCTGTAGCCACGCCATTATACGCAGTGTTATAATTGCCCGTATATGTTCTTGAATCGCTGAAAGCCCCTGCTGTTGCCGTTACCACTACATTACCACTACCGGTAAGCGTTATAGTAGCATCATTGGCATTCTGAGACGGTGTGCAGGCAGGGCTCCATGCCTGGAAAGTAAAGCGCCACGCACCTACATTCTGTACCGCCTGGCCGGGTGGCGCATAACAATGATTAGCGGTGAGGAAAAACGGCTGACCTGTGTTACAGGTGTTCATGACCATTGCGCCGCTGCACCACGACTGGCCAGGAGCATTCAATACCAGTGCAACAGAATTACGCTCTGCCTCCCAGCCGTTCCCCAGCGGACAAAGCACATTGATATTACAGGCACCTGAGGCGCCAAAGTCGATCACTTTTGTTTTATACACTTCCTTATACCCATAGGCTATGTTACTGGCATGCAGTTGCAATTCGCTTTTTGTCTTTACCGGGGTTTTGTGTGTATTTATTTCTTGAGGAGAAAGAACTTCGCTGTGTATTCCGGTTAAACTTTAGACTTATACCATATTCTGATCTTCATATATTCCTTTTCTTTTCCTTTCGGAGCTCCCGGGTTAATTTTTCGCCAATATGGACGATGGTACATACAGAGGTATTCAGTATAAAGTTCAGGCTTATTTCTGCGTTCAAGATAATCTTCATACTCAGGGGAGTTGTCCATACCCCCATTGGTAGCAGTACCCATCTGTTTACAAAAAATTTCTCTTTTTTGCCCAGGGTCGATTAACTCAAGTGCTACATTCATCGTATCAGTAAATGTATTTTCCAGTATCCTGAAACGGCGGTGAAAACGGATGGTATCGCCTGCTTCGTCGCGAAAGATCATACAGGTATCACGGAAGGTATTATATACCAGTATATCCTTATATAACAAACCGACTCGCCGATCAGGCGCCGGGAAAAAACTGCAAGAGATAAATAAAAATCCAGTGAAAAGTGAAAGTGTTATTATTTTCATTACAACTTTTATTAATTAGTTGGTATTAGTTTGCTTACACCGGGAATAATGCCATTTGTTTTCACGGGATTTCCAGGATCATTGGGATCAAAAAATGGATGCTGATCAACGTCTAACGGATCAAGATACCTCAAAAGCCCTGACAGTAATTTCTGTTGTATGGTATTGGCAACGGTTGTATTAGTGGTAAAATATCCGATCGTTTTTCCATATTCTATCCCTACATCGTTATTAAACAGATCCATTGCCTTTTCCAGCATCAGTTGTGGCGGCACTTCACTTTCATGCGCTATTGCAAACGCTTTAACAATATTATCGGCCGACACGTAAGGAATGACCCTCGAAGGTACATCCCGCACATTGATCGCCTGGAAAAAAGCATGCCTGAAAGCATCTTTCTTGTCATTTACACCGGTATTAGTCCCTGCTCCCATTCGGTTTGTGCTCATTTCAAGCGACTCGTCGATGTTCAGGTTAATTACGCCCGCCTGAACAGGGTAAAGCGATACCAGTGCGCGCTCTGCCGCATTCAGCTTGCTTAGCTCCTGTACACTGTCTTTCTCCGCATCCAGTGTAAAATTTACCGGGCTATCCAACCATTGGTCATCCAGCCACCATACCAACTGTGGATTACCGGTCTGCGTATGCCGCTCGGCCAGTTGCCTGTACCTCACATTATCAATCAACGCATGCAGGTGCTCTTTTGCAATCGATACCGTTTCGGGAAGACTATTGTTTTTCAGATACAGGTAAGTTTGCGAGGCTTCCATTGCATGATCGAACAGCCATAAATACTCGGTCTGGTCCAGGCCCAGTTCATCCGCAAGATATTCAAAGTTGACCGCAATAACGCCGATGCTTCCTCCTGTTGCACCGCCGTTCGTTGGGTCATCGGTAGTAACATAGTACACCGGTGTATCCGGGCTTCCCGAAGCACCACTACCCATGAGCATAAAATAGGGTACACCGTTATAGTAAATAACTCCTGCCGAAGGATTTACCGAGATAGCTTCGCTGCTGACATCGGATAAAAGGCCGGGTGAGTGCTGTACAGGTTGCCCGCTATTGAAATAGCTTACCTGCATACCATGGCCTGACATACTGCTGCTCAGGCTGCGGCTTTCATCCAGGGAAGACATAATAACTTTCTTCGAATAACCTGCTGTTGCAATACTGTAATAATGCGTTGTTTGCCAGTTACAGAGCCAGTTCGTACCCTGCTGCAAAGCAACCAGTTTTCTTATCGCGCCATCAGTCCGTACCATGCAGGGAATGATATATCCTGCGTCCTTCTCGTTATCGGTAAGGGGCTTTGCGTTATGCCATTGTATCGCATCAAAAGAGGCAGCATCTGTATGCGCCTGTATATATGCTTTTAGTGATGCGGGAACCGCTGATAAAACGGGAGCGGTTTCTTTTTTACAGGAGAACATCAGGAAGGCCAGCAGAGGGAAAAGCAGTCGATTCATTTTACATAGTGATTAAGCTCTGCAAAGATAAGATATTTATTTACGAAAAATTGTAAAAATATAGTTTTATTAAAAGAGATAGCTATCAGCAGATGATAGCAGAAAATCCTGAAGTCAGGCGGCAGCAGCCGGGCCTCACCACTGCCGGAACTTGTTACTTGCTAACCACTGCTTACCTTTGTCGGCAAACCATCAAACGATTGCAAGCAATGGATATAACCTTTAATAAGAATGAAGACGCGATGAAGCTGGCCTGGGCGCAGGTAAGGCAAAAACTGGCAATAATTGAGCAGGGCGGCGGCAAAAAAGCTATTGAGAAGCAAAGAGAGCGTAATAAGATGACGGCAAGGGAGCGTATCGCTTATTTGTGCGATAAGGACAAACCCTTTGTAGAGATCGGCGCCTTTGCCGGTTATGACATGTACCCCGAACAGGGTGGCTGCCCCGCTGGCGGTACCGTGAGTGGTGTGGGATATATAAGCGGCAGGCAATGCGTTATCGTTGCCAACGACCAGACGGTAAAAGCCGGGGCCTGGTTTCCCATCACGGGTAAAAAGAACCTCCGTATGCAGGAAATTGCGATGGAGAACAAGCTTCCTGTTATCTACCTTGTAGATAGCGCCGGGGTATTCCTGCCTATGCAGGATGAAATTTTTCCGGACAAGGAGCACTTTGGCCGCATATTCCGCAACAATGCAAAAATGAGCGCGATGGGCATACCGCAGATAGCTGCTGTAATGGGCCCCTGTGTAGCAGGGGGTGCTTACCTGCCCATTATGAGCGATGAAACACTGATGGTGGAAGGCAATGGCTCTATCTTCCTGGCGGGTCCATATCTCGTAAAAGCGGCCATCGGTGAAGATGTGGATATTGAAACCCTTGGCGGGGCAGATACGCACAACGCCATATCCGGCATTGCCGATTATAAGTTTGATACGGAAAAGGAATGCCTCGACCATATCAGGAGAATGATGAATAAGCTGGGCCCGGGTGAGTCTGCCGGTTTCAACCGCCAGAAAGCGCTCCCCCCTTCCCGGAACAACGGGGAGATATATGGCATACAGGCAGAGGGCAATGGCAAACCATATGATATGACAGATCTTATCGAATGCATTGCTGATGCCGGCAGCTTCGATGAATTCAAGGCCGAATATGGCAAAACGATCGTTTGCGGCTATGCCCGTATAGAAGGTTGGGCGGTAGGCATTGTGGCCAACCAGCGCCTTGTACTGAAGAACAGGAAAGGCGAGTTACAGATGGGTGGAGTGATCTATAACGACAGTGCTGACAAGGCTGCACGCTTTATTATGAACTGCAACCAGAAGAAAATCCCGCTGGTATTTTTACAGGATGTAACCGGGTTTATGGTAGGCAGCCGGAGTGAGCATGCCGGTATCATAAAAGACGGCGCCAAGCTGGTTAATGCCGTGGCCAATTCTGTCGTGCCCAAGATTACCATTATAGTGGGTAACTCCTATGGCGCAGGTAATTATGCCATGTGTGGCAAAGCCTACGATCCCCGGTTCATTTACGCCTGGCCTACTGCTAAAATAGCAGTTATGGGTGGAGAACAGGCCGCCAAAACCCTGCTCCAGATACAGGTGGCGGCCATGAAGTCTAAAGGGAAAGAAGTATCTGCGGAAGAAGAGGCACAACTGCTCAAAACGATAAATGACCGGTACGACAGCCAGACAACCCCCTATTATGCTGCCGCCCGGCTTTGGGTTGACGCCATTATCGACCCCGGGCATACCCGGCAGGTTATTGCCGAAGGAATAGCTGCCGCCAACAACAATGGGTATATCCCTCCTTTCCAGACCGGGGTATTCCAGGTATAGCGGCGCTTATGCACACTTGTGGAGAAATGACCTAATATTTTTTTTGCTTATAAATAGCAAAAAAGATCTATTTTTACCAGAATTCTCAAACTACCAACTAATTAGAAATCGAAGATTATGAGAAAAACAATTTTACACACTTTAGTGTATACTTCTCTCTCGTTGATCGTACTGCAATCTTGCAAGGACGATAGTAACTTGTTAACTCCCCTGCCCGTTGCCGATCAGTCAATAACAGAAGAGTTTGATACACTGGCCGCCGCCAAAGGCAGAGGCTGGCTTATCCGCAACAGAAGCGAACCCATCGGTTCCGGTGTATGGGCCCAGGGTCTCAGCCCCAACTCTGCTGTTACATATGATGCCTATTCATCCAAATCTACAGCAGCAGGCTTCCTTTCCACAGATTACACAGCCTGCTTCAGTTCAGGTCCCGGCGAAGGCACCATCAGCAACTGGATCATTTCTCCTAAAGTCATCCTCCAGAACGATGACAAGATCATTTTCTACTCACGCCAATCAGATACACTTTCTACTTACGGCGACCGCCTTCAGGTACTGGTTAGCCCCAAAGGCGAAAGTATCGAATGCGGCCGCGGCACAACTGTGGGTGATTTTACCATTAACCTGCTGGACATTAATCCGCAGAATGCAAGTGGTAACCCTGTTAACCCATTCCCTGCTACAGGTTATCCTGCCAACATCTATGTTTACGATCCCGTTCACGCCTACCCCGGCTACTGGACAAGGTTTGAAGCAAAAGTAAGAGGTCTTGATGGCCCTACTGAAGGTCGCTTTGCCTTCCGTTATTATGTAACTATGGGTGGAACAAGCGGTCGTGGCGGAGATTGTATTTCCATCGACAGCGTGGCTTATGTAAGCGCAAGCCACCGCTAATTCAAACTAACAATTTATCTAACTTTACCAAGCTAAAAATTACAGTTATGAACAAGAAGATTTTTATACCTTTCTTAAGTGCATCACTGATAACAGGTTTTATCATCATCGCTTCCTGTAAGAAAGAAGATACACCGGCTGCTGCACCGAAAGATTATTCTTTTGTTCAGGAGTTCGATTCTATGGAAGCTATGCTCAAACAGGGATGGGTTGTTCGCAACAACAGCCGTCCGCTGGGTACAACCGTATGGTCTACCGGTGCATTCGCTTACGACGCTAAAAAAGGCCCATCAGGCTACCCCGGCGCCAATACTTCACATTCTGGTACGGACTACGCACTCTGTGCTTACACTACTCAGGGTGATCCCGTTCCAAGGAATCCGGGTAATGGCCAGATCGGACGCGCAAGTTGCTGGATGATCTCTCCTGCAGTTCCCATGAAAAATGGCGACAAGATTATTTTCTATTCCAGGACACTCGCATCCCCTGCTACTTATGTAGATAGAATGGAATTCAGGATAAACTACAACAATGCAAGCGTTGAAGTAGGTAACGACAGTTCTGCAGTAGGCGACTTTACTACATTGGCTGTTAGCATTAACCCCGGCCTGACAGGCAGTGGCTATCCTGCTGAATGGACTAAATACGAGGTAAATGTTACCGGATCAAACGTTCCTAAAATGGGCCGCTTCGCTTTCCGCTATTATACCCCGGATTCTGGTCCTGGAGGTTCTAATGGCCAGGGTGTAGGTGTAGACGCTGTGGAGTTTATCAGCAAAAGGAATTAATTCTAATACAATATATTTTCAACCAACTTTTCAGTAGAAAAGTTGGTTTTTTATTTATTTAAAGGGCTTCTATTGCATGAACAGTAAATTATGGCTTATCCCTTTTATCCTGCTTACTTTAATTGCCTGCAAAAGAAAGAGCGGCGCCTACAATTACGACCAGTTAGGCGCCACCCATAATCTTCCCAAAAAAAGTGAAGCAGAATTAAAAGCATTTATCGCTGAAAGTAAACAG
Source organism: uncultured Ferruginibacter sp. (assembly GCA_964590975.1). Classification (GTDB taxonomy): domain Bacteria; phylum Bacteroidota; class Bacteroidia; order Chitinophagales; family Chitinophagaceae; genus Ferruginibacter. The sequence goes on from CAZPXP010000023.1 coordinate 42,842, forward strand.
AAAATAAAGGATGGCGATCTTATTATGCGTACAGGCATCGGGCTTGAGAGCGAAGCCATACGTAACCTTTCACAAAAGGATAAAACCTTCTCCCACTGCGGCCTTGCTTTTCATGAAGATGGGCAGGTTTATGTATATAATGCTATAGGAGGTAAGGAAAATCCAAGTGAGAAATTGCTTCGTGAGCCTTTTGAAACATTTGTTGATCCTGCTGCAGAAGATGGATTTGGCATCTACCGTTATTCCCTGTCTGACAGCGAGATCAGTGCGTTATATGGTATATTGCTGGATTATTATAAAAAAGGAGTACTTTTTGATCATGCTTTCGATCTTAAGACGGACGACAGAATGTACTGTGCAGAGGTAATATATAAGAGCCTGAAACAGGCCACCAATAATCGCGTAGCCCTGCCTACCACAACAATAAAGAATTACACCGCAAGAACACCTAACCTGAAAGAAAGGGTGTTTAAGGATTTTGAGTACATAGGTGTGGACGACCTCTTCATCAATCCCTTTTGTCAACTTATTACCCTTATCAGTTACAGATAATGCAGGGCATTACCATTTACACAGACGGCTCTTCCCGTGGTAACCCGGGTCCGGGCGGTTATGGGGTATTACTTATGTATGGGCAGCACAGGAAAGAGCTGTCGCAGGGCTATCGTCTTACCACCAATAACCGTATGGAACTACTGGCAGTAATTGTTGCGCTTGAGTCGCTCACTAAATCAACGATACCGGTTACGGTTTATTCAGACAGCCAGTATGTGATTAATGCCGTGCAGAAGGGATGGCTTAAGAACTGGATCGCTACCGACTTTAAAGGGGGTAAAAAGAATAAGGACCTCTGGCTGCGTTACCAGAAAATTGCGTCCCGGTTCCGTGTACAATTTGTATGGGTAAAAGGTCACGCCAGTAACCCTTACAATAACCGTTGCGATGAATTGGCCACCTCGGCCGCTGATGGAGGTAACCTTATCGTGGATGAAGGGTATGAAGCCGGAGCATAGTTGTTACCACTGTATAACAGCGCTGCAAAAGATTTACCATACTAATTACGAAACTCCGTTTCATAAAGCAGAAGGCCGTTCGTGTGAACGGCCTTCTGCTTTATGAAAAAATATTTTAAATAAATGATTACGCGGCCTGCCGCACACTTATTACAGGTAGAGACTGCTTTACAAGATAGTATGCTCCAAAGAGCAGTCCGGAGAAGAAAATATTACTCCAGAGTGTATTTAGTGCCATATTACCAAAGAAGTCATTACTGTAGAAAGGAATAGCTGCTGCAAAACAGGTGGTAAGACCAGCCCATGTTTTGGGGTAGTAGCCACCACTGGCCCAAACCCCGAAGTTGGAAAGCGCAAAGAAAATGATGCCCGACCATACACAGGCAGCAAACACGCTCATTACAGTAGTTTTCTTTACAAGGGTAGCAAGAAAAGTAACCAGTATAAATGCCCCATATACAAAATATTGCGAGCCGCCATAGAAGCCGGGTGTTTTTGTAAACAACTCAAACAGCAGATCGCTCAGCAGCAAAGCACCAAGAGGTAATACCAGTGCGTACTTCTTTTCTTTGATGGTCATACCGCCAAAGATGGCAAGCGCTCCTATAGGTGCAAAGTTGATCGGGTGTGGTATCAGCCGTGCCATAGCCCCGGCAAAAATTACCAGCACGGCAGTGATCAGCAGAGATTTATTATTATTCATTTCTTATCTTTATTTCGTGCAAAAATAACCAATATAATTATGCTGGTCAATATTTTGCACCTGCAATTACGCTCAACCTGTGCAGATTTTAACAGCATACATCACCTGCCCTCCCCGGAGGCATGAATAAAACACCTATGGCAGAACATTTAGAAACTGGAAAAAAGGGAGAATATCTGGCCGCTGGCTGGCTGGTTAAACAATCTTATACTATCATAGAACAAAACTGGCGATACCAGCATTATGAGCTGGATATCATTGCAGAGAAGGGCGGCGTGCTGCATTTTATAGAGGTAAAAACACTTCACAGTACCCGTTATAGCTTTCCCGAAGCAAAGGCGGGAAAGACCAAGATCAGGTATATGATATCTGCAGCAGAAGCCTATATACGCTGTTATCCCAAATGGAAGCGCATCCAGTTTGATATCGTTTCGGTTACACTGGAGAAAGAAGAACCGGCATACTTCCTGGTAGAAGATGTTTTTGTATAGCCCTACCCTTTTACTGCCATTGCCTTCATGCGCTCTACCATCTTATAGGTAGCCGGGCAATATTCGATGTTCTGCCTGTGCACGTGCATATAATCTACCATTTTCTTTTTAGACAGGTGCGGGAATCCTGAACAGTCGACCGGACGGATCTCATAGATAGAGCATTTATTGTCGGCCAGGTTGAGGAACTGGCATGGTTGCTTTTTATTTTGCCAGTCCTTATCCCTTTTTTCGTAGAACAACCATTTCTCTTTGAAAGCAGCCGGCGTCATATTAAAGTGAGCAGATATACGCTTAATGTCCTGAACGGTAAAGGTAGGCGTCATCGACTTGCAGCAGTTGGCGCAGGTAAGGCAGTCTATCTCTTTCCATACTTCTCTTTCTACCACCGGGGTAATCTTATCCAGTCCTTTGGGAGGCTTATTCTCCAGCCGGGTAAGGTAAGATTTGAATGCCCTTTTATTACGGGTTACCTTTTGCTTGAAAGATCTAAGGTTTATGGGTTCCATCAGATTTTTTACTATTGCGTTAGTATTGGGATATTTGTTTGGCGAAAATAACAGTATATTGATTTCAAATGGCTATTGTCAATAAATAATCATGTGGGAAGCGTATAAGAAAGGGTATAAAAGCTGGTTGCAGTTGGAAAAGTCGCTGGCAGATAATTCTGTTGAAGCATACCTGCATGATATAGAAAAGCTCACCTCGTATCTCCAGGAGAGCAATAATATGAAAACACCCGAACAGGTGGAGTTGAAAGACCTTGAACAGTTTATCCGTTTCATCGCTGAACTTGGCATGACGCCGGGTTCGCAGGCACGGATCATATCAGGGCTACGCAGCTTTTACAGGTACTGTCTTATGGAGCAGATATCAACCCTCGATCCTACCGCTCTGCTGGAGGGCCCCAAACTTAAAAGACAATTACCGGATGTACTGAGCTTTGATGAGATCGAAGCGATCATCGGCCAGATCGACCTGAGTAAGCCGGAAGGCGGCAGGAATAAAGCCATACTCGAAACCATGTACAGTTGCGGACTGCGGGTAAGCGAAGCAGTTAATCTCAGGATCAGTTGCATATATCCTGATATCGGCTTTATACGTGTAACAGGTAAAGGAAACAAAGAACGGCTTGTTCCTATAGGCGATGATGCCGTAAAGTATATCCGGCTTTATCTCGATACCCAACGGGTGCACGTGCCACCCAAGCCGGGTAATGATGATATCCTGTTCCTGAACCGGCGTGGCGCTAAACTGAGCAGAGTAATGGTTTTCCTGATCATCAAGGAACTGGTACGCAAAGCGGAGATCAATAAGAATGTGTCGCCGCATACATTCCGGCATTCTTTTGCCACCCACCTCGTGGAGGGCGGTGCCGACCTCCGTGCTGTACAGGAGATGCTCGGGCATGAAAGCATTACCACCACGGAAATATATACCCATCTTGACCGCGACTACCTGCGCACTACCCTCCAGGAATACCATCCGGCCTTCAGGGAACCTACCAGTAACAGGGGAAATAAAAAGCCCGTCTGAAGCATCCTGGTGAAACACCATTAAGATAATCTCCGGCGACGGGCTTTGCAGCGTACGGATAAAAACGGGCGAAAAAGAAAAGGACTATAACACTACTATTTTTGAGGTGTACACATTATGTTTAGCAGGGCTGATCACGTTGAGCGTATAGGTGCCCGCAGCAATTACCTTTCTGAAAGCAAACTGGTAAATAAAATCTTTTTGCGGCACGGTAATATTATCTTCCTGTACAAGCACGCCTGAACCGTTGAACAGCCGGATAAGGTATTCGCCCGGCTCCACCTTCTTCATATTGATATGAACAGTTTCATTGCGCGATACCGGGTTGGGGTATGCCTTTACCTGGTTCCTGTTCATAATAGTATCAACCACCTGTTTGAGTACAGGCCGTTTATACGTACAACTGGTTACCGAAAACATGGCACCTGCCGTGCGCATTGATCCTCTTGTGTATGAACTGTTGGCAACAATAACCACGGTATCCAGTTTTACCTCTGCTGGCTGCAGCAGTATCTCCTGGTTTTCTTTACCTGCGTACAATACCTGTTCGTAAGGCTGGTAACCGATACAGCTTACCTGCGCTACAACCGATTTAAATAATTGAGTGGTTTGTATACGGAACATACCGGCAGAGTCTGTCTGAATGCCGATGGACCTGCCCTTGATTTTAACCGTTACGCCAGTAAGAGGCAAGCGGGTTTTCGCATCCCTGATTACACCAGCAGTGAAATTACCTGATACGGATTGCTCTGCATGGTTTTCTATTTTAACCCCGGCGTAAACAATCTTACCCTGCGCCCTTGCCTTCTGGGCAAACATAAAAGCCGGTATAAAAAACTGGAAAAAATACCTGAAAGAAAGTGATTTCCGGCGAACGGCTGTAATAGGCCGCTCCAGTTGTGTATTCATAAAATTACCACAGATGCTGCCCTGTTTTTTGTCAAGAAAAGCTATGATTTCAGCATCGCTCATACATCCAAAGTCAATCACTTCCTTAGCACAGCTCTGGCAGTAGCGTCCCTGGTCGGTGGGTGTCATCGCATCCCAGTTTTCATGGCAGGGTTCGGGAATAAAAAGTTGAATTGATGGCATAACGGTATAGTTTTAGTGAGTACCTGATTAAATGGCTGGTGGTGCGGTTTCGCCACATTGTTCGGGCTGTGCCTTTTCTTTAAAGACTGTCAAATCCTTTTCAAGCACGATCTTTTTGTTTTCTTTTCCCGATTGTAACTGGTACCCTTCAATGGTCAGTTGTTTGCGCTGGTAGCCGTTGGCAGTGATCACTACTTCGCAGGCTCCGTCTTCACGGATGCGGCGTATGGTGCAACGGCCCTGCTTATCACTCTTATAGCTCTTTGCTTTATTTTTCCACGCCTTTTTTACAACAATATGCGCCTGCGGAATGGGCGTACCATCTGCATCTGTTACCAGTAACTGTATAATATGACGGGGCACATCGCGGGCCACAGGAAGTTCATCATCTGTTCTTACAATCACACCCACGGTCACTATTTCGCCCAGTATCTGCTGTTTAAAGCTGATCTGTATATTTATTGTATCCGACTGAACTGTTGCTTCCTTACTATCGAATCCTACGGCAGAAAACACCAGCACATCGCCTTTTTTAGCGGTAATGGAAAAGTTGCCTTTCTCATCAGTTGGTGTACCGGTTTGAGTTCCCTTTATAACTACAGATGCATTGGGTACAGGGTTGCCGGAATCGTCGTGCACATTGCCTTTAACCGTAAGGGATTTGCCCGGCTTTACCGGTGTTAGTATTACCTTACCGCGCAGGGCCGATGACGGATCGCGGCATACCGGAGTTTTAACTATGGCAGGTTTGGTTTGTGCCTTTGCTTCCTGCCGACCCATAAATAAAAGAAAAGCAGCGGCATAACGCCAGAACCAGGGTTGTTTGCGTATACGGGGAGCAGCTTTTACCGGCGTATTGATTTGATCGGGTGCGAGCCTGCCGCAAATTGATTGTCCTTTTGCCTGCCTGAAATAGTCGAACAGTTCCGCATCCGTCATCGTGGTAAAATCTACCACGATCTTTGCACAGTTCCGGCAGAACCGGCCCTTTGCTTCGGGAGTCATGGCTGCCCAGTTTTCGTGACAGGGCGTTGGAATGCTGAGTTGAATAGGCTTACTCATAATGAATCATTGAGCGGTATAAATACTAATGTAACAACAGAACGTTTTGCCTCAGCGGGATGACGCCTCTTCATCCTCTTCCTCTTCTTCTGTAAATACTTTTTTCCTATTAAATTTCTTGTCCTTCTTTGCCAGTGCCGAAGCCTGCTCTACAAGGCTTACAAACTCTTTACGATAACCTCCCCTGTCGTACTGCAGAGCAGACCTGGCCAGATCGATAACCGTTTTAAAAGTAGCCCCCTGTTTGTATGCCGACTGCCGCAGCACCATTCCAAAAGCAGCAACTGCGCTGGCAAAGCGGAAATTATCCGATGCCAGGGTAATTGGTTTTGCACCATCTTTTACCGGTTGATCAAGTAACAGGCTTGCGTCTGCACCCGGAAGTTTGTATCTCAATTTAACCGTCATCATCTCGTCGCTGGCGGCGGCACGGGAAAAGCCTTCCTCCTCCTGGTATTTGAGCACATCTGTTTTCTTCAGCAGGTCTGTTTTGATACCAACGGGGATGATCTCGTATAATGCAGTAACCGTATGCCCGCTGCCCATTTCACCCGCATCTTTCCTATCGTCGTTAAAATCTTCTTTGGCCAGCATACGATTTTCATAACCGATCAGGCGGTAGCCCTGTACCTTGGCAGGGTTAAACTCTATTTGCAGCTTTACGTCTTTAGCAATGGTAAAAAGCGTGCCGCCAAACTCATTAACCAGTACTTTTCTTGCTTCGCTTAACTGGTCTATATAGGCATGATTGCCGTTACCTTTATCCGCCAGTTTCTGCATTTTAGCATCCTGGTAGTTGCCGGTACCATAGCCCAGCACAGTAAGGAATACACCACTCTTTCTTTCTGTTTCTATCAGGCGCTCCAGTTCATCATCACTGCTGATGCCTACATTAAAGTCTCCATCCGTACAAAGCACCACCCTGTTATTACCATCTTTAATAAAGTTATCCTTAGCTGTTTTATAAGCCAGTTGTATGCCTTCGCCACCAGCAGTTGAGCCACCCGCTTCGAGTGCATCAATAGCGGTTTTGATACGTTGCTTGTCTAACCCGTTTGTGGCAGGCAACACCAGCCCGGCATTACCGGCATATACACATATAGAAACCTTATCCTGCTCACGCAGTTGATCTGCCAGCAGTTTCAGTGATTGTTTTACCAGCGGCAGTTTATCTTCCGACTGCATAGAGCCGGATACATCTATCAGGAAAACGACGTTTGCAGGAGGGAGGTTTTCGGCAGGGATAGTACGGCCCTGCAAGCCAATCAGCGCAATACGGTGCTGTTTGTTCCAGGGGCATTCGGCGATCTCCGTATTTACAGAAAAGGGTCTGCCATCCGTTGGCTGCGGGTACTCATAACTGAAATAGTTGATCATCTCTTCTGTACGCACTGCACCGGCGGGCGGTAACTGCCCATCGTTGAGCATACGGCGTACATTGCTGTATGAAGCAGCGTCTACATCAATCGAGAAAGTAGATAAGGGATTGTCTTTTACTTTAAGGAAACTGTTCTCAGTAATATTATCATAGCCCTCGCGGCTGTAGCCATTGCCAGGGGTACCGTTACCGGAAGAAGGAGTATAAAAACTACCGGAAGACGTAACCATCAATCCCGAAGCTCTGCCCTGCAAGTGCTGGTCTATCCCCACTTTCTTTGGAGCAAGGGCAGGCCGTTGCCAGGATGCGGTATAGTCCTTCTCACCACCATAACCTACTACCACTACCTCGTCGAGCGACTGCGTACTTATTTCGAGCGTAATGTTGAGCGTGGTATGTTTTCCAACCGTTACATTTTTTGAATTGTACCCCACCGCCGCTACTATAAGTACCGCCCTGGTATCTTCCACATTGATAGAGAAGTTACCATACATATCTGTGGTTACACCACCTTTCTTTCCTTTAATAGTAATGCTTGCACCCGGTATCGGGCTACCCTGTGCATCAGTTACCCTACCAGTAATGGTAATGGCAGTTGGTTTTGTAAAGCTCAGCAAACCAAAACAGGCTGCCAGCAGAAGTATTATAATCTTTCTCATATCCGTTGATTTATTAACCGGATGCAGGGTTTAGAATAATTACACACGACCAGAATAAATTATGAATGATGAGGTACGAATGATGAATGTCGCAGGGCCCGTCCCGCGTGTGCAGGGGTAATATTATTACACCAGCCGTTCGTTAATCATAAAACATAATCCCAACCCCGCAGGGGTGACATTACTATAG
>CAZPXP010000023.1:51065-76752 GCA_964590975.1 uncultured Ferruginibacter sp.
CGGGGTAATAAACGATGACCAAAAATTAATGTATAACGTTTATCCCACAACCCCGAAGGGGGGGATATTATTACATCAACCGTTCGTTAATCATAAAACATAATCCCAACCCCGCAGGGGTGACATTACTATAGCCCCGGGATATAATCCCGGGGTAATAAACGATGACCAAAAATTAATGTATAACGTTTATCCCACAACCCCGAAGGGGGGGATATTATTACATCAACCGTTCGTTAATCATAAAACATAATCCCAACCCCGCAGGGGTGACATTACTATAGCCCCGGGATATAATCCCGGGGTAATAAACGATGACCAAAAAATTAATGTATAACGTTTATCCCACAACCCCGGCAGGGGTGACATTATTATATCCTGAATTTTTAAGCGGGGATTTCCTGCTGTGCGTAGTTGGTGTTGGAAGAACCCGTATTGGTGAGCTTGATGCGGTAGTTTTTAAATATACTGAGCCAGCGCAGCTTAAGCACGCCAAGAATGCCTTCTTTAACGATGCCCTTATTCATTTTGCTGGCGCCGAGTTTGCGGTCGATAAAAGTGATAGGCACTTCCGCAATGGTAAAGCCGAGCTTCCAGGCAGCAAACTTCATTTCAATCTGGAAGGCGTATCCTACAAAACTGATGGCATCGAGGTTCATGGCTTCGAGCACTTCGTGGCGGTAACAAACAAACCCTGCAGTAGGGTCTTTTACAGGCATCCAGGTAATGATCCTTGTATAAAGAGAAGCGCCCTTGGATAATACAATGCGGTTGGTTGGCCAGTTCTCCACTGCCCCACCCCTTACATAGCGTGAACCCACTGCTACGCCAGCACCTTTCCTGCAGGCGTCATATAACCGTTTCAGGTCGGCAGGATTGTGGGAGAAGTCGGCATCCATCTCGAAGATGAACTGGTAACCCTTTGCTATGGCCCAGCGGAAGCCGTGGATATAGGCAGTGCCGAGCCCCAGTTTACCTTTGCGCTCTTCAAGAAAGAGCTGGCCCGGATATTTATCGAAAAGAGATTTAACGATGGCAGCAGTACCATCCGGTGAGCTATCGTCAATAATCAGCACATGATAACCTTGCTGTAAAGCAAAGACCACATCGATGATATGCCCGATGTTTTCTTTTTCATTGTACGTTGGTATAATGACTAACTTTTCCAATAAGGTTTATCCATTTATAACATCAAATTTATGGATTTTCCCATAAATGATGTGCCCTGTGCTGTCTGCCTGAAGATTTAGTTATTTTTTAACAGGGTACGATTAAGTATTTCGGTCAGCTTCTTTTTGGTGTGCAGGGGGAAATCGCCTTTCATGATCCAGTCGTAATACTGTGGTTCGGCCTTGAGCACTTCGGCCACAGAGCGACCTTTATGCTTGCCAAAATTGAACACTTCCACACCCTTATCGTCGTAAGCAAGGCGGCGGGCATAGTCTACGATCTTTTCCTCGCCGATAGTGCCGAGAATAGAGTCGATCGTATTGCCGAGGGTAGTGTACCTGTCAAGTTGGGCCATCAGTACGTCGATGGTGGCATCTACATCCGCTTCGGCGCTGTGTGCATTGATGAGTTCGCGGCCGCAGTAGAATTTAACCGCGGCAGCAAGTGTGCGTGGTTCCATCTGGTAAAAGATATGCTGCACGTCTACCATGCGCCTGGAGCTGAGGTCTACATCGATACCCACACGTAAAAACTCTTCCATGAGCAATGGAATATCAAAACGGTTGCTGTTATAGCCACCGAGGTCGCAGTTTTCTATACTTTGTTTGAGTTCGTTGGCCACCTGCCTGAAGGTAGGGGCATCTTTCACCATATCGTCTGTAATACCATGTATATCTGTTGATGCCTGGGGAATTGGCATTTCCGGGTTGATTAACTTGCGTTTTACCTGGCGTGTACCATCGGGTAGTATTTTAATGATCGCTATTTCGATGATCCGGTCGGAAGAGAGATTGACTCCAGTGGTTTCAAGGTCAATAAAGGCGATTGGCCTGTTGAGTTGTAGCATTAAAAATAAGCATTATACGTTTACAATCCGGTCTTCCCCGATAAGGAAAAGGTTTACTATCTTTGCAAATCAGACGCAAAATAGTCTAAAAGTAAATACTCTGCAATGAAAAAGATTTTTTTTACCGCGATAGTGCTGGTTGTTTTGGCAGCCACCATCAGTTCCTGTGCTTCTTCAAGAAGAACAGGCTGCCCGATGACGGAGAGAATCATTAAAGCATAAGTTAAAGAGACGCTCTATGAAATGGATACATATTACTGATGCAGCACAACTGGATCAGATTGCTGAGCGCTCTGCCGAACGCCCTCAGGTTATATTTAAGCACAGTACAAGATGTACAATCAGCAGTATGGCCCTTGGCCGTCTTAACAGGGCCGAAGCCCCCGAAGCTGTTGATTTTTATATACTCGACCTGATCAAATACCGTGATCTTTCTGCACTTATCGCCGAACGTTTCCAGGTTCACCACGAATCACCACAGGTTATACTGGTGAGGAATGGCCAATGCATATATGATGAAAGCCATGGTGGTATCGAAATGGAAGAGATCGCAGCACAAGCTGTGAGTTGATCTTCATCCTGGTATATTTCCGTTGATCTCCCTTAATTAATTCCGGCTACCTCCACACCTGGCTGTACTTTCTGTACCAGCCCCTGTAATACTTTGCCCGGTCCGCATTCTGTAAACTTCACCGCACCGTCTGCAACCATAGCAGCCGCACACTGTGTCCATTTTACGGCGCCCGTCAACTGGTCTACCAGGTTTTGCCTGATCAGTACCGGGTCAGTTACCGCAGTGGCTGCTACGTTCTGGTAAACAGGGCATACGGGTGTATTGAAAGCAGTGGCTTCGATAGCAGCCGCCAGCTCAGCGCGCGCGGGAGCCATGAGCGGAGAGTGAAACGCGCCACCTACAGCCAGTACCATTGCCCTTTTGGCACCTGCGGCTTTTAATCTTTCACAAGCCACTTCTATTCCTTTAAGAGAGCCACTGATTACGAGTTGTCCCGGGCAGTTGTAGTTTGCAGGCACCACTATTTCGCCCGTTTCTTCCTGCACGGCAGCGCATATCTCTTCTACTTTTTCGTCGGCGAGGGCCAGTACGGCAGCCATTGTGGAGGGCGTCTGCTCGCAGGCTTTCTGCATGGCTGCAGCACGTACGGCAACAAGGCGCAGGGCGTCTTCAAACAACAATGTTTTATTAGCCACAAGTGCGGAGAACTCTCCCAGAGAGTGACCGGCCACCATGTCGGGTTCAGGATTACCGATCGTAGCGTATGCGGCTACAGAGTGGATGAATATAGCGGGCTGGGTAACATTGGTCTGCTTCAGGTCGTCGGCCGTACCCGAAAACATAACATTTGTAATGTCGAAACCGAGAATGCTGTTGGCCTGTTCAAAAAGCGATTTTGCTACGGCATTGGTTTCGTACAGATTTTTGCCCATACCGGCAAACTGGGCACCCTGACCAGGGAAGATAAATGCATGTTTACTCATAATGCTTGAATGATGATTATGTTGTGCAAAGTAATACTATGCGCACAAAACTGCAACAAGTTTATGACTGTACATAAAAATTATCCTGTGCGTGATCCGGTATTGTTTAGTGCAGCCTTGCGCTGATGAGCTTAACAAACTCGCTGCGTGTTTCATTGCGCTCAAACTCGCCAAAGAAAGCGGAAGTGGTGGTAACCGAGTTTTGTTTCTGTACGCCACGCATCATCATACAAAGATGGCTGGCTTCTATCACTACGGCTACGCCTAAAGGATTGAGTGTTGTTTTTATTGCGTCGAGTATTTGCGTGGTAAGCCTTTCCTGTACCTGCAGGCGGCGGCTGTACACGTCTACCACCCTTGCAATCTTGCTGAGGCCGGTGATCCAGCCATTAGGGATATAAGCTACGTGGGCCTTACCAAAAAAGGGCAGCATGTGGTGTTCGCACATACTGTATATCTCGATGTCTTTTACGATAACCATTTCGCTCACCTCTTCGTGAAACTTGGCAGAGTTGAGAATGGCATGTGCATCCATGCCATAACCCTGTGTAAGGAACTGCATGGCTTTAGCTACGCGCTCAGGTGTTTTGAGCAGGCCCTCACGCTCGGGGTCTTCACCCAGGAGGGCAATACTTTTCTTATAATATTCCGTCAACCCGCTTGTGGTGGCTTCGTCGTACTCATCTGTTTTTTTGTAGGCCATGTTTATTTATTTATTGCTACTGGTATATTGTGTTGTTTAAGCAGGATATTCCACAAAGTTGCGTGGTGTTTCATACAGGCGTACCTGCAAATCGAGGGAAGCTTCTATCCTGTCGCGCAGCAGGTTATAGATAACTATTGCAATGTTCTCAGCGCTGGGGTTGAGGTCACGGAACTCAACCGTATCAAGGTTGAGGTTTTTATGGTCAAAACGTTCTACAATGAGTTCGTTGACGATGTCGCTGAGTATCTTCATATCCATAACGTACCCTGTACCCGGATCAGGATGCCCTGTTACTTTAACCACAAGTTCGTAATTGTGGCCATGATAGTTAGGATTATTGCATTTGCCAAAGATCCGCTGGTTAGTGGAGTCGTCCCAGGCAGGGTTGTGCAGGCGATGGGCAGCATTAAAATGCTCTCTCCTGAACACGGCAACTTTTTGATTCATACGTTATGATTTATTACCCGACCCCTGCCATGGAAAAATTAAGCGAATTGTTCCGTACAAGTTTACGGCGTTTGCGGCAACAGAAGTTTGCTGTTCACACCAAACCGCCAGGTTATTATTATTACAATTAAAGATACAAAATGTTGTATTCCTGCCCTGGAAATCTTCCTTACCCGAAGTATTCCACGTATATCTTTGGCGTTTCCTGCAATTTAAGGGCATGCAACTGTACTCCTTCGGGCAGGTGGCTGATGAGTTCCTGCCAGATGCCTATTACCAGGTTTTCGATAGAGCAGAGTTTACCATGCATAAAATCCACATCCACATTAAGGTTTTTGTGATCGAGCTTTTCAATAACATGATCTTTAATAATAGCGCTAAGCCTCTTTGCATCATATACGAAGCCCGTATCAGGATCGGGATCGCCCTTAACCGTAACATACAGCTCAAAATTATGCCCGTGCCAGTTCTCATTGGCGCATTTACCAAAAACCTCGTCATTCTTCTCCCTGCTCCAGTTGGGGTTAAACAATTTATGTGCTGCATTAAAATGCTCTATCCGGGTAATATAAACCATCGTCCTGTTCGAAAATTTGCGCAAAGTTAGTCCATAATACGGCATCAACACCCGATTTTATCCTTCCCCATCCTTAACAGTAAAAAAACAATACGAATTGCCCCCGGGTTCACGAAATTTGCAGTATGCACATCATTATTGCTTCGGCTACAAAGGCAGAGATTGCTCCTTTACTTACCCTCCCCGAAGGCGGCAGCGCCATATATAATATGCACCGCATTACACCACTGGTAACGGGTGTGGGCCAGGCAGCAGCCACCTGGGCGCTGACGGACGCGCTGCACCGTGAAAAACCCGACCTGGTGATACAGGCTGGTATCGGCGGCGTTTTTGGTGATGCTGCCCTGCCGGGAGAGGTAGTATATGTAAGCAGCGATGTATTTGGCGATCTGGGCATAGAGGAAAAAGCAGTATTTACGCCTTTGGCGGCTACACCCCTGCTGGCAACGGACGACGAGGTATATACCGGTGCCATACTGCCGAACGACTGGCTTTCTTTTTTTCCCGGAGGGTATAAAGCCATAAAAGGGGTAACGGTAAACAAGGTAACAGACAACCCCGCACAGGCTGCACAACTCGTTGCGACGTTTAACCCGGGTGTAGAGAGTATGGAGGGGGCTGCACTGCACTATGTATGCCGCAGGCACCATATCCCTTTCCTGCAACTGCGGGCCATCAGCAATAAAGTGGGTGAAAGAGATAAATCAAAATGGGTGATAGCTGAAGCTGTAACCCGGCTTAATGAGGCGCTCGCGGCACTGCTGCCGCAACTGCGCGATGAGCTGTTCGATGCCCCGGCCACTGCCGCCGCTGTGGCTGGCGCCCCGCTCACCCTGTGCTTCTCCCCCTGCCCTAACGATACTTTTATCTTCGATGCGCTGGTGCACCATAAGATCGATACACAGGGCCTCTCTTTTGAAGTGCTTTTGGAAGATGTGGAAACGCTCAACCAGCGGGCAATAGCAGGTACGCCAGATATTACCAAGCTCAGTTATGGTGTGCTGCCCCTTGTGCTCGACCGCTACAGGGTGCTCAACAGCGGCAGTGCCCTGGGCCGCGGTGCAGGCCCCCTGCTGGTAACTACGGCAGGAAATGCAGCCCGCTTTGCGGCCCTGCCCGACTTCAGTGTGGCGCTGCCGGGAGAGCACACCACCGCCAACCTGCTCTTTTCACTCGCTTACCCCGGGGTAACACAAAAAACATTCTTACGCTACGACGAAATAGAAGCAGTTGTACTGGAGAATAAGGTATCGGCCGGGGTATTGATCCACGAGAACCGATTTACTTATGCCGATAAAGGATTGGAACGTATTGCCGACCTGGGCGACTTCTGGGAAAAAACCAGCGGGCAACCTATCCCCCTCGGTGGTATTGTCATCCGCCGCAACCTGCCTTTATCGCTTCAGCAGACTGTTGACAAACTAATACGCCAGTCGGTAGAATACGCTTTTGCCCATTACCCCGAACTTACGGACTATATCCGTATGCACGCCCGGGAGATGAGCGAAGATGTGATGCGTAAACATATTGACCTATACGTCAACTCCTTTTCGATCAACCTCGGCAGCGAAGGCAGGCAGGCAATATTACGATTGCTTAACGGTATAGGCAAAGAGGAAGACATTTTTGTTTAATACGAAGTAACTGATACAATACATTCTTTATCAGCAATTTACTTTCAGAAGAAAACGGGTTTAAGCTCCGGCAGTTTTACATTTACTACGCTGGCTTAAGTGCTGCTGCATACACCGCTATGGCCCTCTTTCTCGCAAAATCATGGTCAACGATGGGCTGGGGATAGTTGAAGCTGTCCAGCTCGGGCACCCATTTCCTGGTATATTCAAGGGCATTATCAAACTTTTCGGTTTGCAGCCGTGGATTGAACACACGGAAATAAGGTGCGGCGTCGCAACCGCTGCCCGCTGCCCACTGCCAGCCACCATTGTTGGCAGCAAGGTCAAAATCCAGCAGCTTACGGGCAAACCAGGCTTCGCCCAAACGCCAGTCCAGCAGCAGGTGCTTGGTAAGAAAGCTTGCAACGATCATACGTACGCGGTTGTGCATGTATCCCGTGGCATTCAGCTCGCGCATACCCGCATCCACAATGGGGTAACCGGTTTGCCCCCCGCGCCAGCGCTCAAAATGTTCCATATCATTGCGCCAGGGAATATTGTCGTATTCAGGGCGGAAAGCCTTTCCGATACCCACATGCGGAAAGTTGGCCAGTATCATGTGGTAGAAATCGCGCCAGATAAGCTCGTTAAGATAGGTACCATTCCACTCCAGTGCCTTTTCTGTAAGAGATCGGATGCTTACCGTACCAAAGCGCAGGTGTACCCCCATTTTTGTAGTACCTGCCACAGCCGGGTAATCGCGTTGTTTGCTGTATGCAATGATCACCGACTTTTCGGGTTCCCTGGCTGGAAAAATGCTGTCTGCACGCGTAAAAGACATTTCGCCCAGTGTGGGCATGGAAATGGTATTGTGCTTTATAAAATTGCCAAAATACTTTTCTGTGGGGTAGGGTTTGTAATAAAAAGGTGCAAGCTGCGCCTTCCATTTCCTGCTGTAGGGCGTAAAAACCGTGTAGGGGTTACCGTCGTCCTTTACCACTTCTGTCTTCTCAAAAATTACCTGGTCTTTGTACGTAAAGAGTTCAGCGCCTGCTTCTTTCAGCATAGTGGCGATGCGCCGGTCGCGCTCTATAGCATAAGGTTCGTAGTCGTGGTTGGTAAATACCTTTACTACCCTGTATTCCCTAAGCCAGTGGGCAAAGGCTTCTTCGGGTGTACCATACCATACATGAAGCGTACTGTTCATTTTTTGCAGTTGCGCCTGCATAGAGGTAAGCGCATCGTGAATGAACGTTACCCGCCCGTCGTCTTTATCTTCCAGCCTGTCCAGGATATTACGGTCAAATATAAATACAGGCAATACAGGCACGCCTTCGCGGAGGGCATGGTAAAGGGCCGCATTATCGCTGAGGCGCAGATCGCGGCGAAACCAAATGATGTGAACAGGGGTCATGTGATAAATTGTACCTGCCAAACAATACAGCTCTTAAATGGTTGACTGGAGAAGGCCATAAATTTTCCGGGTAAAGGTATTACCATACTGTTTGTCGTTTACCGACTGTACCCAGCGCAGGTTGTATATGGCATTGGTAAGGAATACTTCGTCTGCCGTATTAAGCATGCCGGTACTGATGGCTGTTTCTGTAACATTTATTCCGTTTGCACGCATAAGGCCAAGCAGGTGCCTGCGCATTACACCAGCTACACAGCCTTCGGCGAGTGCGGGCGTATATACATGGTCGTCTTTTATCATAAAGAAGTTGGCAATAGTACTGTCGCATACACGTCCGTGTATATTCAGCAGCAGGGCATCGTTCCATTTCTCCTTTTTGGCTTCGAGGGCGGCAAGCACATAGGGCAGGTAGTTATTATGCTTGATATTGGCCAGCACGTCGCAGGACTTGCGTGCATCGCTGAAAATGCCAAGCACCAGGCCATTACTGTTCCAGGCGCCATTGCCTTCCGGCAGCGGCAAGGTTTCTATTACATACTGCGGCGCATGGCTTTTAGCATCGTACAGGCCACCATCGCCACGAAACACCATCAGCCTTATGCGCGCAGCATGGCTGTGGCTGTTCTTTGCTGCAAGTGCTTCAACCTGCTGTTGCAATGCAGAAGGTTCAAACTGCCGCGGCAGTTCAAAGCGCAGCACGCTGAGTCCCTGCCAGAGCCGGGCAAAATGCTCATCAGCGTGCAGCAGCACACCGTTTACCATCTTCATGGTTTCAAAAACCCCATCACCATAACGGATACCACGACTGGCCGGGCCGGCTACCAGCGTACCTGCCTTACAGGTTTTACCATTATATATAAAGTGGGGAGACATATTTATGTACCTGCAAATGTACAGGATCGGGCAGAAGGTTTACCTACAGTTATACAAAGGGGTATATGCAAAAAACTTCCCGGGGCGGGAAGTATCTGTCAATTGTTTGTCAAGTGTCAGGGGTTGTCGTCGATAAGTTTGTTCTTTACCGCGTACATGATAAGACCCGCGGTACTCTTTGCACCCGTTTTTACCTTGAGCTTGTCGCGGATGGCTTCAACGGTACGGGGACTGAGTTCCACTACTTCTGCGATCTCTTTTGTACTTTTTTCTTCGCACATCAGCTTAAGGATGGTTATCTCCTTATCGTTCAAACGGGCTTCCTCCTGCATCAGCTTCTGCGGCAGGGGCATATTCCGTTGCTTGAGGTTATTAAGCAAGGCCTTATTGGTCAGTGAATTGAAATAATACTCCTGGTCGAAGCAGGTTTTGATTGCCTCGTAAATGATTTCACTATCGCTGGTTTTGGTAAGGTAGCTGTTTGCCCCAAGCTCCATCAGTTTGGTGATCATACTATGGTCGTCCATCATGGTGAGCATAATGATCCTGATATCGGGATATAATTTTTTTAGTTCGGGAAGTGTTGCTATACCATCCATGATCGGCATTTGTATATCGAGCAGGATAACATCTACGGGGATCATTTTCAGCATATTCAACAGATGCATACCATTGTCTGCCTCTGCTATCACTTTCACATCTTTCTTTGCACTTAGTGCGGTTTTGACGCCAGCGCGGTAGAGCACGTGGTCGTCACATATTATTACTTTTATCGGTTCCAACGCTTCTCTGGGTTTAAGTTATACAACCTGTATTTACTGGTCTTATCAGACGATTTACAGACCGGGTAATAGGGTCTGGCTAATCAGATGCAAGTTGCAAATAATCCCAAATATACGAAATAGGACATTTACCTTTTCTTTCTGATAGGAATTCTACTATAAAATAAAGCAAAAGAACGGGCAATATTACCTGTTACTTTATACATCGTTCCTATCGTAAAAGGTGAAGCAGCTTACAGATAGCCGTACGAAAATACAATTAACCGTACACTAAAAGCAACAATTATCAAAAAAGACATGTTTATGATTGCAACAATCCTGTTTCCCGGGTAATACGGCTGATGATTTCCATGCAGGCCCGGCTGTTGTGGTAGGGGCATTTCCACAGCCCGGCTTTGTCTTCCTGCACAGGCTTACCCTTCTCATCTATACCCCAATACCATTCCCCGTGCTGTGTATCGTGTATATGGTTGCGCACAAACCGCCAGCCCGCCAGCGAAGCGTTTAAATACTTATCATCGTGCGTAAGTTGCCAGACATTGAAGAAGCCTGTCATGGCTTCGGCCTGCGGCCATGAATGCTTTTCTTTTACCAGGTACTGCCGGGCCGGGTCGTATTCATGCCATAACCCGCCGTCGCTGTCTATCCCTTCCATTACGGCATTAGCCATCTGCACTGCTATCTGCCGGAACAGGCGAACTTGTTCGTGGTCGTCAATTACTTCGGCGGCTTCGAGCAGGAGCCATGCGGCTTCTATATCATGCCCGTAAGAAATGACCTGCGATTTTGAGCGCCACTGCTCATCAAAGAAGAGTTTAAGGTGATGCGTTTGCGGGTTGATGATGTGATCAGTAAAGTTTTGCAGGAGGGCGGCTATGTGGCTGCGCAAATCCCCGTCGGGCCAGGTACGGTAAAGATTGGTGAATGCCTCCAGTATATGAAGGTGGGTATTCATTGTTTTCTTTTCGTTGGCATCTTTCTCGCTCAGGCGCAGGTCATCGATCACCCCCCAATCGCGTGTGAAGGCTTCTGTATAGCCCCCGTGCAGCGGATCATAACTATGCCGTACGATATCGTGATAAATGCTGATGGCCCTGCTGCGCGCTTCGCCAGTACCTGATGTGCGGTACCATTCGCTTAAACCATATACCGCAAAGGCAAGCGCATATACCTGTTTCTTTGTATCAAGTGGTTTACCCGTGTAATCCACCGTCCAGTACACTCCTCCCCTTTCCGCATCAATAAAATAACGCGTAATATAATCGTAAGCACGGGCTGCCTGTTCTTTCCACAGGGTATTACCTGTAAGCCGGGCCGCAGCGGCGAAGGCCCAGAGTATACGGCTGTTGAGTACAGCTCCTTTGGGTGCGCCGGGCTGTGGCTTTTCATTACAGTCTATCCTGCCGAGGAAACCACCATTTACGCTATCCGGCATGTGTGTGGCCCAATAATAAAGTATTGCATCAAGTTCAGCAACCATCTCTGCCCGGTACTGCTCCAATATCTCCGTCATGCCTGTGCTTTTGTATTGATCTTTTCCGTATTGGCTTTGGCGGGCTGTGCCAGCCCGTTGAGATAGGCCAGGTTCCTGTCTGCGATATTGCTTACCGTCAGCGCAGAAGCAGCGGAGCTCAGTCCGTCGGCAGGTGTGGATATCACATAATCGAGCAGGCGCTCAACCGACGATTCGGCTACGTGCATACGTGTATCTGAAGAAGCATAATAGATCAGTACGCGCCCGTCTTCCTCCGCGATCCACCCATTGCAGAAGAGCACGTTAGATACATCGCCCGTGCGCTCCATACCTTCCGGGGCCATAAAATACCCACCGGGGTGACAGATCACTTTTGACGGATCGTTGAGGCTGGTCATAAACAGGTACAATACATAACGCAGCCCTGCGGCGGTATTGCGCACACCGTGGGCAAGGTGCAACCAGCCCTTTGCCGTTTTGATGGGTGCAGGCCCCTGGCCGTTCTTATACTCATACACCGTGTGGTACACTTTGGAAACGATCACTTCTTCCCTGCCAATTACGGCGGCATCAATGCTGTCGCTCAGGCCAAAACCGATACCACCCCCCTTACCCGTATCAATAAACCCATCCTGCGGGCGGGTATAAAAAGCGTACCGGCCGTTTACAAATTCAGGATGCAGTACTACATTGCGCTGCTGCGGCGAGGGCGTAACGAGGTCTTTCAGCCGCTGCCAGTGTTCGAGGTCTTTGGTGCGTACGATGCCGCATTGCGCAACGGCTGCCGACTGGTCGCTTTCAGGTGCGGTGGGGTCGCGGCGTTCGGTACAGAAAAGCCCGTATATCCATCCGTCTTCGTGCTGTACGAGGCGCATATCATATATATTAACATCTGCCACTTCGGCCGGGGGAATATGCAGGGGGTGATTACGGAAGGTAAAGCCATCAATACCGTTGTCGCTTTCTGCAAGCGCAAAAAAGGACTTCCTGTCTGCCCCTTCCACCCTCGCCACCAGCACATACTTATTGTTAAACCGTATAGCCCCGGCGTTAAATACCGCATTGATGCCAAAGCGCTCAACAAGATAGGGGTTGGTGGCAGGGTTCAGGTCGTAGCGCCAGATCAGTGGGGTATGCGCTGCAGTTAGTACAGGGTGCTCATACCGCCAGAATACGCCATTACCCGTTGCCAGCTTCCTGTTGGGCCGGCACACCAGTTCGTCGTGCGCCTGCTGCAGCGCTATCCTTCTCTTTTCAAAATTTGTAGCCATATTGTCTCTTTTTTAGCCTTGCGGCGTATAATCATCAATCGTTCAGTTTATTCCACCAGGTCTTTTTCAGAATCAGCACGATTGCGAGCAGCACTGCCACGGTAACGAGCAGTGGCAGCTTCATCCACAATACGATATACATGGGCAGCAGTGTAAGACAGCACTGGGCAATGATGCCAAGCACTACGTTAAACATATCGCGCCCGAAGTTTTTGTTGGGCAGAAAGCCCGGTTCGTCTGCCAGTACCATGCGGTGCACGGGTTTCCAGAAGCCCCAGGGCCTTACTGTGCGGTAGAAGTTTTTCAGTACCGCTGCTTCTGCCGGGGGCGCCGTATAAGTGCCGGCAAAACAGCCTGCAAGCGAGAGCAGGAACAGTACGGGAAAGTAATACAGGAATTCGACACCCGAGAACAACCGCGAAAAGATGAGCGCACCTGCCACACCGGTAAACATACCCCAGAAAAAACCGTGTGCATTGAAACGCCACCAGTACCATTTGAGCACATTGGCTGCGATATACCCGCCATAAAGACCTGATACGATCCATTGCAGGATGCTGTTGACATCTTTAGCAAAAAAGCCGAGAACGATACCTACAAACACCACCACTATGCCCGAGAGGTAGTTCATAGAAATAATCTTTCTGGTGCCTGCACCGGGGTTGATGTATTTAAGATACACGTCGTTTACAAAATAGGCCTGCGCGGCATTGAGCGTACCGGAAAAAGTGCCCATAAATGCACCAAGCAAACCCGTAAGCACGAGGCCGAGCACACCAACGGGCAGATAGTTGTTGATGGTGGCCGGAAGTATTTTTTCAAAATCAACACCACCTGTGCCGTTATCGAGGTGCAGTTGGTTATAATAGAGCAGCCCCAGTACGGTAAGCCCGATCACCATCGAATAGCGTACGGGCAGCAGGATGAGCGATACAAACCCCGTCATCTTAGAAGCCTCTACCGGCGAGCGTGAAGAGAGTATTTTCTGCATATCGTAGTTGGGTGCCGGACCGGCGAGTGCTGCAAATACTCCCTTGAACAGCATCATCATAAAGAAGAAACCAAAAAGCCCAAAGCCGTCGTCGCTGATCTTTATCATGGCCTCATCCACCAGCCCCTTCCAGTTCAGGTTGAGCTTCCATCCAAAAAAGGGATCTTCCCAGCCTGCGGGTACGGGCAATTGCTGACCATGTAAATGCTGCATGGCAATCACCGCAATAGCAATACAGCCCACCGTCATAATAATATATTTGATGAGGTCGCCGATAACGATGCTGTGCATGCCGCCGAGGATAGAATAAAAAACAGCGAAGGCCGTAAAGATGATGCCATAAAAATGTGCCACATACGCAGGCGCAATATCAAAAGGCACATAGCCCTTAACCATATCCCAGGGTACAAATATTTCGATGAATTTACCCAAACCAACAAAGCCGTATGCCAGGAAACCGAGGCAGCCGATAAGCGCAAAAGCCACCACAACGGTATGGGATGCTTTTACCCCTTTGCCCGATAGCCCAAAGCGCGTGGCGAGCCACTCCGCTCCGGTAGCCGCATTGCTGCGCCGCAGCCAGCGGGCAAGAAACATCATATTGAATACCTGGTTAAACACCGGCCAGAGCCAGGGTATCCAGATGCTTTTCAAACCATAAACAAAACAAAGCGCCACCATCCACATGGTACCGCTGATGTCGAACATATCGGAGGCATCGCTCATACCCAGCAGGTACCAGGGTAGCTTCTTACCACCCAGCAGGTAGCTTTCCTTATTCTCCCTTGCCTTTTTGCGCAGGAGCCAGCCAATACATATCATCATTACCAGGTAGGTAATAATAATGGCAATATCGATCAGTTGTAACTTCATATATATGCTGCAGAGCCTGTACCGGATGGTTTTACTGCTGGTATAATTTTTCCCTGGCAGCGTCCTGTTCAAACAGTGTACGCTCCAGTGCATGAAATTTTTTGAAATCGGGTTCAGATACATCGCCCGGGTAAGGCACATAATAGTGCATTTTTTTCATCCATTCGTTATAGCCGTGGTTGCGCCATACCAGCACATAAGAGATGGGAACATCCCCTATCGCCCTGGCGAGGGTCTCCGTCCACCAGAACGCATACGGCACCTGCTCATAGCCCGTTTCCGCCAGCGCCAACAGTTTATCCTTTTCCCTGGCAATGCTGTCGGTAATACGCAGCATCCGGTTTGTATTCAGTACAAAGGCATTACTTGTTTCGGGGTTATCGTACTGGTAGGCATCAAAACTCAGGATGTCAGCCATATCATCGCCGGGATAATATTCCAAAAACTCCTCCCCGGTTTTAAAATCGCCCGAAGTATTGTACACATAAATAATATTGTGCAGGTTCCTTACCTCTTTGAGGTAGTAAACAGTAAAGCGCCACAATATCTTAAACTGTTCGGGTGTACAGTTGTTGCGGCACCACCAGAACCAGTTGCCCGTAAGTTCGTGGTAAGGCCGGAACAGGATGGGGATGGGTGTTTTATTATCGCTTTTGAGAGAGGCGATAAAAACCGCTGCTTTGTTGAGCCATTCTTTAAAGAGCTCATGCTTTTCGCCACCCGGCAATACAGCAGTAACGGTGCCGTGGGTCGTGTCCCAGGCATTGCCTCCCGTAAAAGGGTTATCAAAATGCCAGCTCAGCGTAATCACACCGCCACGGCGGTACCCATCCTGTATGTACTGCCGCATCTTCTTAAAAGGCACGCCATCAATATTGAGGCTGTTATCTGCTCTTTCTGTGCCCCCAAGATCCCAGCCATATACAGCAGGGTAATCGCCCGATGCATCTTTTACATCGCTCCTGCCCGCCTGGTATTTCCAGTACACACCATACGCCAGGTCGTCCTGGTGGCCAAACATATACCCTTTCTTTGCCAGCTTCTTCAGGTTATTATAGAGGGCAACGGTTTCTTTTGTGGCTTTGGCATCGCAGGGGTACGATTGCCCGGTGCATACTGCCAGGGGCAGCAGGCATATACCGGTTAAAAGTTGTTTTATGCTGAGCGGGATGGTATGCGGCATGAGTATGCAGATCGTGGAATGAAGGTAAATGAAAAGAGCATGATCAGTAAAAGAGAAGCCGCCCCGGCTGCTGCTGCTAACGTACAGTAGAGAAACGGCTTCGTCTTTACATCCTGATGGATTGCGCTATGAAAAAGAACAGGTTCAAATTTTTTATTTCAGGAAAACAAGGTTATCCATATAGAAGGTAACAGGATCGCCCTCTACCTGCATGACCCAGGTATCGAAGTTGATTACACCTGCATTCTTAAAGGGCTGCAGATCGAAACGGTAATAAGTCCATACATCGGCAGGTACATCCAGCGTCTGCATATTGTTCCAGTTAAGGTAGAACCTGATCTTCTTTGTGGTGCCTGCGGCGCCTTTGATCCAGAAAGCTACTTCCTTGTACGGCGTAATATCGAGCGCAGTGGTAAGGTGCATCTGCATACCACCCCATGCGCCGGTGTAGGAAGCGTCGAGGCTTGCCGTTCCCGTTACCTTATTGGCCGTATTGGTGGCAAGGTTCATGCTCCACGACCAGTTTTCCACGAGGGGGTTCCAGGCGTCTTTAAAAATGGGAAAGGCCTGGTCGATATTGATAAAGACCTGCGGGGTAACGATCTCGCCGGAAGCATTCTTTACCCGGAGCTTTGCACGCAGCACTGCCGACGCAGGCATCCTGATTACCAGGGAACGACGTGTTTGCGAAATGATGGTTGCTGCGTCTGCGGTACCGTCGAGCGATACAGCGCTTACGTCGTCGAGGTTATTACCCAGCAGCGTGATTACCGTACCGGCTTCAAAATCGGTAGTGGAAGCTGAAGAAATGATCGGCAACGCAATCACGTTAAAGGGCACCTTAAAAACAACGCCCAGCTTATTGGTAAAGACGATTTCCTGTGCACCGCCATAGGCAGTATCGGGTACGCGGAAAAGCAGCGCCCCATCCGTATTGAACACAGGATTAAAGGAAGCAGGTACGTTCTGCCTGGAGAACACGATAGACCGTATTTCGCCGAGGCCCGTACCGGTCAGGGTGAGCACATCGTTGCCCGAGCCCGAGCCCGGATCGAGCTTTACCGCCTGCGGGGTCTGGCTGGCTTTGGCCTTGTCTCCCGCTTCTTTCCTGCAGGAGGCCAGCAGCAGTATGCCAGCAAAAGCAATGAGCAGGTACTTTGTGGCCGTGGCTGTATATTTTTTCATAATGCAAATGTTTATACTGTTTACAAATGGATAAGTATCGTGCTATTAATAATAGGCCACTGCGGGGTCGAGCAGCCTGGGGTTGATAACGGTTTCTGCCTGTGGTACGGGCAGGAATAACTGCGAGGCAGCCGCAAGCGACGCGTGGAAACTGCTTACCTGTTTGTTGCCGTCGTAAAAGCCACGCTCCTGCGCTGCCACCATCTGCTGTGCTTTGGTAAAGCCCTGGCGTTGTATGTCGAACCAGTAATCGCCCTCATACGCAAACTCGCATTTACGTTCGCGCAGCAGTTCATCTCTTGTAAAGCTGAGCACGGGGGGCAACCCTGCGCGGGTATGCACCTGGTTAAAAGCGCCTACAGCACCCGCGTCGGCCGTTGATGCGCCCGCACCCATAATGGCTTCTGCATAAATGAGCAACACATCGGCATAGCGCAGTATATAGGTACACATATCAGAATGCGAATCGGTATTTACGGGTTCGCCGGCGCGGTTGGGGCCCACCACATATTTGAGTATGCTGGAGCGGGTAACCGTTTTGATCTTATAATCGTCTGTTTGTGTAGTGGTGGTATCATAAGTAAAGCCCATGGGGAAGTTGGCGTTTACCCAGTCGGCCTTATGAAAGCCGTGTTCCATAACCGACCACTGCCTGCGTTTATCGCCGGGTGCATAACCTGTAGCCGGGTCGAGCATATCGAGCGAAGGCACTACGGCCGAGTAACCGTTGCCGCCTGTGGGCGCCGGGCGCAGCAGCGGCTGCGGGCCTACGTATAACTGGTAGCGGTTACCCCCATTCCAGCCCATCGACGATAACCAGCGCAGTGCAAACAGAGATTCCGTATTGTTGTTGGCTTTGGCTGAAGAGGTAAACATACCCTGGAAATCGTTGTTGAGGGCAATCTTATCCGGGCGTGCAGTGGCATAGTCTATTACCTCTTTTGCCTTGATCTTTGCGCTGTCGTAATTTTTCATATAGAGGTACACTTTGGCCATCATGCCTTTGGCAGAGTACTTATTGGCGCGGCCCACCTGGTAAGATTCTGCGGGCAGCCCGGCTTCTGCAGCACGGAAGTCGTCGAGCGCAAAGCGCAGTACGTCTTTCTGAAAATACCGCGGCACAAGGTTCTGCCCCGGTTGTGTAAGCAGCAGCGGGTCGGCTACGATGGGTGCATCGCCAAAAGTGCGGGCGATGTAGAAGTAGGCAAAACCACGGATAAAACGCGCTTCGGATATACCGAGGCTCAGGAAATCCTGCTCGCCCAGCTTCGCCTTTTTCTGCTGGAAGGTGGAGATGAGCACAGAAGCGTTACCCGCTGCCTTGTAGCACGATTTCCAGGTATCGGCAATAAGGCCGTCGGTACTCTGTATATTGAAATTGTAAAAAGAATTGTACTGCGCATTGCCCTGCATACCCGTAACCGTACCCCCCAGCACATCGCCCACAGATATAAAGGCTTTATCCGACCAGTCGAGCCAGACGGCATTGTAGAGTATGCCCGTTGCGCCGTTTACCTCGCTGGCGTTGTTGTAATAATTGTCTACCGTAGGGTTGGTTTCCGAAGGCCTGTCGAGGAAAGATTTCTTACAGGAAGTAATGAAGCCGCTAAAGACCAGGAATGCGATGATATATTTATTTTTCATGTATCTCTGATTTGTCGTGATTAAAATTCAATGTTGGCGCCCACCGTTATGCTGCGCGGAACGGGATAGTGCCCGTTGTCGACATTCATAAAAGTGACGTTGTTGTTATAGGCACCCAGCTCGGGGTCGTACCCGGTGTAGCTGGTAAACGTGTACAGGTTCTGTGCGGAGATGTACACCCTTGCACTGCTCATCTTTACTTTACCAAGCAGGCGTTTGGGAAGGTTATACCCCAGCGATACATTCTGTATTCTCAGGTAGGAGCCATCTTCGATAAACCGGTCCGAAATACGGATATTGTTATTGTGCCATTGGTTATAACGGGGCAGTGTGCCACCCGGGTTGGCAGCGGTGTACCTTTCGAGCACGGTGGCCAACTGGTTGTTCCAGGGACTGTTCATCGCTTCGGTTTGCCTGCGCGTATAATTGAATATTTTGGCGCCATAACTGCCGTAGAGAAATACCGACAGGTCGAAGCCCTTATAACTTACGGTATTGGTCATACCCGCTGTAAACTTAGGATTCGGGTTACCGATCACCGTTACATCGGCATCGTCTATCTTCTTATTACCGTTCAGGTCTTTATACCTGATATCGCCCAGCCAGTACTGGTTGGGTGCAATGGGCAGTCCCCAGTCGGTACCATTGTTGAGATCGGCAGGAGTGGTAAAGAGACCATTGGTAATATAACCATAGAAAGAGCCAACGGCAGCGCCCTGGCGCGTAAGGGTGAGCAGCGATTTGGTACCATATTCGTCGAGCTCGCCCTTTATGGTCGCCTCGGGCGTGTTGAGGCGGTTAAGGATATTCTTGTAGTGCGAGAAGTTGACCGTGGTTTTCCAGCTCAGGTTCTTGTTCTGTATATTATACGTGGTCAGGCTGATGTCGATACCCGTGTTGGTCATCTGCCCGTCGTTGGTCGTGGGCGTCCAGATGTCGTTCCAGTTGGTACCGAGCCCCGAGAATGAGCCCAGTTGTGTGGGAAGGAACATATCTGTCGTTACCTTCTTATATACGTCTACCGTCAGTTCGAGCTTCCTGTTCAGCAGGGTCATATCGGCGCCCACATTATAGGTGGTTACCGTTTCCCAGCCCAGGTTGGGATTGGGCACGTTGCGGGGAATACCGCCGCCGCCGAATGGCCCGGTAGTGTAAAGGTTGATGTTGGAAGAGTAGAGATTGGCGCCCACGTTCTGGTTGCCCACTTCGCCGATACCCACACGCAGCTTAAGATAGTTGAGGGGTTTCAGCTTCTGTGCAAAGCTCTCGTTCGTTACCGTCCACGAAGCAGACGCTCCCTTAAAATAGCCCCATCGGTTGCCCGGGCCAAAGCTCGACGAACCGTCGGCACGGTAAGAGATGCTGGCCGCATACTTATTATTATAGGTATAATTGAGCCTGCCGAAGAACGACTCCATCGCCCAGTCGCCCGCACCCGCAGAGATCGCATCGGCAAGATAAGCGGCCGTACCTGCATTGAGCGAGGGCAGGTTAAGGGTAAGATCGTCGCGCCGGCCGGTAAGGTTATCGTAGCGCGACATCTGCGCCTCATGCCCTGCCGTGGCATAGAACCAATGCTTGCCAAAACCTGCGTTGTAGTTGAGGTAGTTTTTTAATGCCCAGAACAGGCTGGTAGACCGCTGCTCGCGCAGGCGGCTCGAAGGAATGACCACCGCACCGGTGCGCTCGTTCTTTACAAAAGGCTGAAAAGCCTTGTTCTGGCTGAAATTAAAATCGTAGTTCACTTCATTACGAAGCGTAAGCCCTTTATACAGATCTACCTCTGCATAAAAAGCGCCGAACACTTTTGAACTTACAGCGCGTACGTCCCTCAGCGTGGTCATGGCTACGGGATTATTGGGGTTACCAAAGGTTTGCCCGCCAATAACAGAGTTGGAGATAAAATTGCCATAGATATCACGTACGGGCGAAGCGGGGCTGTTGTACAGCACTACGCTGGTAACGGCGTCGAACCCATCCGAAAGCCCTACGCGCTGGTTGCTTCTCGACATATTGGCGCTGAACCCGGCACGCATCCAGTTCTTTACCTGGTGATCTATATTTACCCTGAAGGAATAGCGGTTGAAAGAAGTGCCCAGCAGCGTACCCACCTGGTCGAAATAGTTGCCGGAGAAATAGTAGGTGGTCTTACCCTGGCCGCCGGAAAAAGAAAGCTGGTGATTTTGTATAGTACCCACCTGGTAGATCTCATCCTGCCAGTCGGTACCATGCCCGAGCACAGCAGCGTTTTTAAACTCACCGGTAGTATCCATACCACCACCTGCCGCCCTTATTTCGGGCACCAGCGAATTGAGGTAGTTGGCGTACTGCTGCAGGTTCATCACATTCAGTTTCTTTGGCACTTCCTGCCAGCCAAAATAGGTATCATACCCGATCTTACCCTCGCCTGCTTTACCGCGCTTCGTATTGATCAGCACCACCCCGTTGGCGCCGCGCGAACCATATATGGCCTGCGCCGAGGCATCTTTCAGGATGTCTACCGAGGCAATGTCGGAGGGGTTGAGCGTGGCCAGCACGCTCTGCGCGGTCTGGCCCGAGCCACCGCCAAGTACGTTCTGCTCAAGGCTGTTATTCTGCGCCGCAAGCGGCACTCCATCTATTACATATAATGGTTCGTTGCTGTTAACACTGGTGATGCCCCTTACGCGTACGGATACCCCGCCACCCGGTTGCCCGCTGTTGTTGTTAACCGTTACACCGGCCACCTTACCCTGTATGGCCTGGTCTACACCCGCTACGGGTGTATTCTTTAAATCCTTCTCACTCACCGATGCTATCGCCGAGGTTACGTTCGACCGCCTCGACTGGCCATACCCGATCACCACTACATCGTTCATGGTGGTATTGGCCGTTTTGAGCGTAACGCTTACGCTGGTCTTACCCGCAGTGTTTATTTCCTGTGTTTCCATGCCCACATAAGAAATAAGGATCAGGTCTTTTTTGTCGGGCATGCTGATAGAAAAGTCGCCGATAACGTTGGTAACAGCAGTTTTATTTTTAGCTCCTTTAACGGTGATGGTTACGCCAAACAAAGGGGCTCCTTTCTCATCCGTAACTTTCCCGGTGATGGTCCTGACCTGTGCGTGGGAGGGGAAGGCGGCCAGGATGGCAGCCAGCAGGACGCCGGCAACCAGTAAGATTTTTGTTCTCATATCTACAAGCAAGTTTGTTTAATTCAAAGTTATCGTACCCCATAGCACCATAATGATACTATTTTAGCATTCTTTTCCTTTTTTTTATCTGTATTCGTCTCCACACAGTAAAACAAGCCCCCAAATACCTTATTTTATTGAATTACAGGTACGGGCAGGCAGTAATGCCGGTATAATATTTTTTTAATCTCTTTTTATACTTTTTTATACATTTATCTGCCCAAAACGTTTAACAATGAAGCATAAACTGCTCAGGGAAATCACTCCCCTTACCCAGAGTGATTGTTTCACGCTGTTCTACCGGGTAAAGTCGGAGTTCAATTTTCCGTTGCATTACCACGAAGAGTTTGAGCTTAATTTTATCTATAATGCCAAAGGGGTGCGGCGCGTAGTGGGCGATCATATCGACGAGATCGGCGATACAGAACTGGTGCTGATCGGGCCCAACCTGCAGCATGGATGGTTTAATCATAAATGCAGGAGTAAAGACATTACAGAGGTAACGATACAGTTTCACCGCGACCTGTTTGACGACAAATTTCTCCAGCGCAACCAGATGAGCTTTATCCGCAACATGTTTGAGAAGTCGCTGAGCGGCATCCTCTTTTCGCAGGAAGCCGCAACCACCATCATGCCCAGGATACTGGCACTTACCCGTATGCATGGCTTCGGCTCTGTGCTGGAACTGATGTCGATACTGCACGATCTTTCCACATCGGGAAATATGAAGACGCTCTCTGATCTTTCTTTCCGCAATACGGAAACGATCTCGTACAACAGCCGCCGGGTAGACAGGATCATGACCTACCTCAACGGCAATTTTGACAAGAACATTACCCTGGCCGATGGCGCACGCATAGCAGCCATGAGCGAGGTGGCATTCAGCCGCTTCTTTAAATTGAGAACGGGCAAGACCTTTGTGGATACGCTGAACGAGATACGGCTGGGCAATGCCTCGCGCATGCTGATCGATACCACGCAGAGCATTGCGGAGGTAGCGTATCAATGCGGCTTTAATAACATCTCCAACTTTAACCGCATCTTCAAAAAGAAAAAAGATTGTACGCCCGGGGCTTTCCGGCAGGAATTTAATTCTACGGGGGTGCGAACGTTTATTTAACAGACATGAAACCATTTTTACTGTTACTGTTGACCCTGTTTATTCTTTCCATAACGGAGGCCCAATCCTTTACGGTTACGGTCGATTCCGTTATGCCAGCGGGTAAACGGTTTGCTGCCGCGGATGCACGCGTGCAGTATATGGGGCGTGTGGATCTGCGCAACACCAGCCGCCCGCGGATATGGGCGCCGGGCGCCTGCATTACCATCCGCTTTGAAGGAAAAGAAGCGGGCTGTATTTTATACGACCAGGAGCTCTGGGGCAAAAACCACAACTATCTTGAAATAGTGGTAGATGGCGAAGCAAGGCGGATACAAACTAAGTATAAGAAGAACGGTGTACGCGTAAGCGGCTTAAAGAATGGTACACATATATTAACCATCTGTAAAAATACCGAAGCCAATATCGGGTATATAGAACCGGAGGCTTTTACCTGTGCGAAGCTGCTTGCCCCTCCTGCCCGGCCTTTGCGGAAGATCGAATGCATCGGCAATTCCATTACCTGCGGTACGGGCAGCGACCAGTCTGTAATACCCTGCGGTAAGGGTGTATGGCACGACCAGCACAATGCCTATATGGCTTATGGCCCGCTGATGGCGCGGGCCATGAAAGCAGAGTGGCAGTTGTCGTCGGTATCGGGTATCGGGCTGGTACACAGTTGCTGTAATATGGATATTGTGATGCCACCCGTATTTGATAAGACAGATATGCGGGGCGATTCGGTGCTGTGGGATTTTGGGCGTTACCAGCCAGATGTGGTAACGGTTTGTCTTGGCCAGAACGACGGCATACAGGATTCGGCGTATTTCTGCGGGGCTTATGTGCGCTTTCTGCAGCAGGTGCGCAATGCTTACCCGCGGGCAAGCATTGTACTGATCAGCAGCCCGATGGCGGATGCAGCCTTACGCAATACTATGCGTAAACAACTGCCTGCGGTAGTAAAAGCACGGCAGCAGTCTGGCGACAGGAATGTATATGTGTATCTTTTTGAAAGATCGTACACCGCTGGCTGTGATTATCATCCCAGCCTCGAAGAGCATAACGAAATCGCCCGGCTGTTGACGGCCTTTATCCGTAAACTGAAGCACTGGCGATAATGCTGACCGTTATCAGTGTTGTGCAGGCCCCGTTTCCACCGTCCAGTTGTCTGTACGGAAAGGCGTTACCGGCAGCCCTTCAGCGCTGAACAGGTTGGGCATGGCCGCATTACTGAATCCGAAGCGAACGGCTACGGGCGCTTTTACATCGGAGTTGGATACCACTACCGTGCTGCCGTCGATCTTTGCCGTGGCAGGAAAAAACTTACCATCGGCACCAGCAATGAAAAACTCACTGGGCTCCGGTCCTTTACAGAGCAGCCCTTTAGGTGCATTATCAAAACGAACCCTTATCTTATCTTTTTCCACCTGCATATTCATAAACGATGGGCTTTTATACACCGGCCCCGGCTTGCCGTAAGTATCGCCCAGCGCGTAGTTGGCGAGGCGCAGCCCTACGTCTTTTTTAAGCCGCGGGTGAATATCGTTGATATTATCCACGAGGTCGGTAGTTACTACCAAACCCGTTTTGGGATAAGTGGCGATCTTTGTTTGTGCTTCGCGCAGGAGCGCAGCAATATTGCTTGTTTCGTAATGATAGGGAGCGATCTGCACGAGGTAAAAAGGAAAATCGAGGTGCCATGCTTTACGCCAGGCGTCGATCATTGCGGTAAGCAGGGGTTCGTAAGTAGCTGCGGCACCCGTATTGCTCTCACCCTGGTACCAGATGGCTCCGGCAATGGCATAAGAAGTAATGGGGTTGATCATGGCATTATAACTGCGGCCGGGTGCAGCAGGCCAGTAATCCGATGGTTTTTGTGCTTTAGCCACTGTGTTAAGCAACGCATTACCCGTTACTACCGGCTCCGGCGTCCATATCTCGGCGGGTGATCCGCTCCAGCAGGCGCTGATCAAACCCACGGGAGCGCCTAACTGTGTTTGCAGGCGTTCACCAAAAAAATAACCTACAGCGCTGAACTTCCGCATTTCATCGGGCGTGCATACCACCCATCTTGCTTTGAGGTCTTCCTGCGGCGTGGCAGACGAGCTGTGCGGGATATAAAAGAAACGTATTTTATTATTCGTGGCATTCTTTACGTCATCTTCGTATTTGGGCATACCCCAGCTTACACTCATTTCCATATTGCTCTGCCCGCTGCACAACCATACTTCACCTGTCATTACATCGTCCAGCGCAATGGTTGCATCCTGCCCGGCAATCGTTATGGCGTAAGGCCCGCCCGCAGCAGGGGTATTGATATAACATTCCCATTTCGCTTCCGGTGTACCGGTAGCCGTATAGGTAGTGGTATCCCACCCGGCCCTCACCGTTATCTTTTCGAGAGGCTCGCACCAGCCCCAGATCTTTACGCGGCTTTTTTGCTGTAATACCATGTGGCTGCCGATGATGGCAGGAAGGCGTACGCCTGCATACCCGCTGAGCAGGAAGGCAAGGAATGGTAAGAGGAGGAAGATCTTTTTCATTAATGCAATATAAGAAAATTGTAACAGGAGGGTAACAATTATGTGGAAACCTGATCTGTACAGGCGGGAGCAGTATGCACTACCGCTTAATTAAAAACCTGCGCCCTGAAGCACAGGCTGTATTACTTAAACTAAAAACTCTTTTATGCCATCATGTATCAAATGGGGCCAGGAACGGCACCAGGAATGTTCTGCCACGGAGGACAAGGGGTATAGCGAATGCTCCGAAAAGGCAGACCAGGGCTACAACTCCTGCTGTACCTGGGCGCCCTGCTTGTGGGCCTGCCGCACATTGGTCTGGATATCCAATATCGTATGCGTGGTG
>CAZPXP010000024.1:0-73994 GCA_964590975.1 uncultured Ferruginibacter sp.
CAAATCAAACATGCTTTGAGTTTTTAATAGCACAAGACGTTACTCTTTTACGGTAGGAGTTACTCAGAAAATTTAAATCCTCTGCTTTTTTCTGTTCTTATTTCGCTCACAAGTCCCGAATGGAATATTGACTTTAAAATCTGTTTTATTGATAGTCCCTTATTAGGAAAAAGCCGCACGCCATGTGTACCCAAAATATCCGCTTCATCAGTAATTTCGATCGGCGTTTTAAGCAGGGCATAACTGTTACACGAAGCCTTCTGCAGCATCATCCAGATAGCTGCTGTGGTACATACGCTCACTACACCATCCTGCTCTATAAAGGCAAGCGAATCTAATGTCGCCTTGTTTCCAAAAATATTTATATCATACGTTCTGTTGCCAAAATAATGACGTTCAAAATCTGAACCTTTTTGGGATATATTTTTAAAACAGTTTTGCCAATTACTTTTAGTGGAATAGGCTTGGCAACTATAAAGCCGAGATACCACTCCCAGAATGTAGCAGCAGTTTCATTCTCCCGAATAATTACCTCGTCAAAATCGGCTTCTGGAAATACACTTGAGAAAAAATGAATCCGGTTACATTTTTTAGGATAGTCATCAAAACAGGAGGAATAGCAAGAAGCAAAATCAACAAGATAATCCTTACTGATATAATGGTGCTCCACAACAATTGCTTTAGCTCCAATATCCGAAACGGAGAGATATTAGGTTAAATAAGCAAAAAGATTTTTGTCCTTGATTTCATCGAGAGTAATAAATCCTGTACTGCCTGTAGCAGTAAATTTTCCGGAAAGTACCTCCGAAAGGTTATCTTCACTATATGGTAGCAGGGTGTACGATAGCATAGTTTATAAAACGCAAGCCCTGTTCAAAGAATCTACATCTACCACTTTCCGTTCAAGTATGTCTTGCTGTGCTTTGTGTGCCGCTTCAATTTGTTTCTTAATCTCTTCGGACTCAAAATCGTACACCTCTACCTTGAAAGTATAGCCTTCTTTGAAAAGTGAATCTGCTGATCCGATATAGCAGAAGCCGTGTATTTCCTGCTGGGCAACAAAGCCCGCAATATCACCGGCATAACGCTCGACATCAATAACGGACAGTATATGCGGTGATAATACACACCAGGAATAAGATAGAATTACATCCTCAATAAATGTACATGCAGAAAAATATGAGGTAAAAAATTTCTTTTGTACAGACAACATTGAATAACAAATTGTTGCGTATAAACTAAATGTTAAAGTTGCTGTAACACCAAAAAAAGATTTTGAAGTCTGAAACCACTTTGCTAATTTTATTATCAGAAAGGAAGAACACTAACCCATCTGTTTTCTCTATCCTTTTGACAGCCGTACCTTTGCCTTCTGCAATATGTAGATAGCAATACAACCCTTATATCCTTGCAGGTTTTTCTGCCGTAATCGTAACCTGTTACTGTGGAAAATACCACATGCTGCATCTGGAAATAATGAATGATTCATGTGAGTAATAACTGGTTGATATAACCGTGCTGGCAGAGTATTTTGTAATCTGTAAATCTCGACACTTATGCCTATATACTTCTTTACACAAGCCAACCTGATGAATATGCAGACCGATCTTCAGGCCTTCGGACCACTTGTTGGCGATCTCGAAAAAAAATACAGGGTTTGCAGCCTGCATACATTCAGTAATGATGCAATTGCATATTCAATTGCAAAAGGCGACGTTAAAATCCAGGAGATCACAGGCGGTACCACCGTTAACCTCATCCTGAAGCCCGAGAACCCTGCTGTAGCAGAAGGGCTGAAAATAAAGTATATCATTTACAGGGGCATAAAGAAAAACTCTTTGATCGCAGGCAATATCATTGCCGCAACAGGTACCAACGACCTCACCACCACCATCTGGGCAGAGCACCAGAAAATGATCACCGCCACCGCCAGCAGCCCTACCCCGGTCACAGGCGATCCCTCTCAGGATATATTGGGTATCAACCTCCAGTCACTGCCCGGTACCGACCTCATCGAAAAGCTGTTTACCCACAATCCCAATATGGTAAACCCAACTATCGACGCAGGTAAGTCAATCGGCCTGTTCGATAAAACAGGCGCAGGCCTCGAAATCGTAATGGAAGGCTATTTTCTCGACGATACACTCGCCTCCGTGCGGGCGCTTGATCATGTAATTGATGCGGGTACATTTGCTAATACATTTGCTAATAAAGCCATAAGGGAAAAAGTAACCAATTATCTTGAACCATGTGCGTTTTACGGGTATATACCGATTAGCGATCTGGAAATACTCAATAGTGCACCTATACCTGCAAAACCCTCAGCATCAGATTTTTTCGTACAGGTTACCAAAGCCAAATTTTTTAATTACAATGTCATGTATGTCGATATAAGGAACCAGTCCGATCTGTCGCATATATACTATTCAGCTAACTATGATTACAAAATTTATGACCTGCTTTTCAAAACCTCACCCGCTTCAACACCCGTTACTTTAGATTACGCAACCAATAAATGGCCGGTATTTACCTGCCGTGCGCCTGCCACCGGCCTTACACTGTATACGCCAAGTACTGCACTGTTTACCTTCGGATTCGATAAAGAGATATTTGAAATAAAACCAGTCCTTTACTTTCCGGGGGCAGTAAATCCAGCCAATTTTGGAGCAGGTACACAAAAGAAATATTTCATTACTGAAACAAACTTTTTTACGGGAGGAGCACATTTCTTTACCGTTCCTCCCTCAAAAGACAGGATCAATTTTGATGGCGTTGGTCTCGGTTCAACAGGGTTCTATGCAAGTGGCAGTAACCCAGGTGGAGTAATGGCCAACTATCTGCGCTTCTCTTTTTTCCGCGAAATCGATCAAACCGCCGCAGGCACAACCCCACTCAAGTTTCCCAGGAAAACAATATACGACAACCTGTTTGGAATAAAATCCCTGCCGGCAGGTGTCACAGTACCCGCCAACAGTTCGCTCGTATATAAAACCGGTGCCTCATCTTATGCTAAATATGAAATAAAGGATGATCCCGCAGATACCAATCCCAGGTATATATCAGGCCTGTTCGAGTCATTTGTAGCCTTCGAGTCAAACAGGGTTACATTATTTGCCATGCTTGTCGTAAAACATGATTTCTGGGGTGAATATATTGAACCCAATACCGTGCCGGTAGGTGAAAAACCAGGGGCAAGCTTCTTTAAATACCTTGAAACCATAAACAAAAGTCAGGTAGAGCTGGCTAAACATGAACTAAAGATCACAACCACCAATAAGCCCGCTTTTCTGAACTATACACAGGTATTCGACAAAATAGCCTCCGTATCCAAGCCCTTTGTCATTCTCGGCGTATCCTTAACCACCGCTGAATACGCACAAATCGCTACGGCTATCACTACAGCAACGCTTGATGCCTCCCTTCATCCGGTATTCCTTCAGTTCCATAATGTACAGGATCAGACCGATTTGAATAATGTAAGATATAAAAAAACCCAGTTGAATATTCGGGGGCTTACAGCGGCCGCAGCTTTTACAAATGGGTTAACTACCCCGCTGGCTACACCTGTTGTTTACTCTACTGAGGCGCTATTTTTCTCAAAGGACGCTGCAGCATTAGAACCCATAGCACTTACGGCATACAAGAGAACAAATTTCGGAACACTTAAAGTTGAAGTTACACCAGCACTGCAGGCAGCATTATCTAACCTGAGCATTGAAAAGCAAAACTTGTTTACTGAATTAATGAAGCTGCCCTCATTCACTAAATATGCTAATAAAATTGCTGCGGCCGCAGGTATTACTAAACTCAAGTTTAAACACGAAGCCCTGTCTGATGCTCTTGCAGAAACCAGTCTCGATATAACGGGGCTGCCAGACAACTATTCAATTATTATCAAAATACACCCACCCTTTCTCATTGAAGGATCTCCCGTAGCCATTGTAAAAACTATACTTCATGAAATGATTCATGCTTCTGTCGATTTTGAAGCGTATGCAATTTGTAAAAATTTTACCAGTTTTACTGCCGCAC
Organism: uncultured Ferruginibacter sp.; assembly: GCA_964590975.1. Taxonomy (GTDB): domain Bacteria; phylum Bacteroidota; class Bacteroidia; order Chitinophagales; family Chitinophagaceae; genus Ferruginibacter. The sequence goes on from CAZPXP010000024.1 coordinate 4,033, forward strand.
AGCGAACCCTGTTGAAAAATAGCCGTAACCCTAATGGACGGATCTATGCAGAACTGTATTGTAAGTTCGGTGAAAAAGACAAACCCCCGGTTACAACACCAATAATAGATGATAATATCTGCGAACGTAGCTTCAGCCACAATTTTATGGCATTGTACGCCCGTATGGATATTCAAAATTCAGCAGCAGAATACGAAACAAATAATACTATTACACGTAATGATGTTGCCATAATACTGAAAGACAAATTCCTGGCGCCAGCTCCGCCACCACCGGGTAATGAAGTACCAATGACTATAACCAAACTGGTTGTTTACACCGGGCTGTCATGGCAGGGTATCGAAAGAACAAGAGAGTACAGGAGGCTTGCAAGCGTTGATGCGGCATCAAAACAGCTTTATCAGTTATACAGCGTGGCCGCTTCACATGAAATTAATGCACTAAACTACAATCTTCCGCCATCTACGAATAGTGCCTCGCAGAATAAACCTTTCTTCGAGCCCGTAACTACACCGACTGTACAGATATGCACCCCATGAAGAACATATTTATCATATTGTGCCTGATCATTATACACCCGCCTGCCTTCACACAGCAGAAACGGCAACAGTATATCTATATACCCGATAGCGATAAATATGTATTGTCCGAACAGTTGGTTGCCCATATCTTTAAAGGTACCCCCGTTCCCTTTAACAGCTTATTTATATGGCAGAAAGATAAAGTCATCAGGGTGTTGTTTCACTATCAATCAGCAATACCCGAAAATGGCATCACCCCCTCCGCTTATACAAAGCTCGAAACTATCATTCCCGTAATAAAAAAATACAAACTGTACCAGAAAAAAGAAGGAGGCTACTACACTACCGGTAACCTGCTCGACAATATCACCGAAACCGGTAAAAAAGACAACGAGATACCCGGTAATGCCGATGACCTCTATAAACAAAAAGTGCTCATCGCCATCAACAGGTGGAATAAAAAGCATAATCCCGGCGCTGATGTATTTGCTAAAATAATCGTATCCGATAGCGACCCCTACATTATACAAAAAAACAAAAGCAGGAAAAAAGCCTTTGCAAACAACCTGCCGCTCGTTTTCCGCTTACCGGGTAATGACTCCTTCTTTGTGGCAAAACCCTATCTTATCGATATATACCGGTTGAACGATGCAAACACTGCTGTACAATTCAACACCCGTCTCCTTTCCGGGTACACACTGTACAGCCGTATATCACTCCTCGATGAATCATTTATGAGTGATGCCGTTAAGCAGGATGATGAACTGCCGGCATACGCTGTAGAAAAGTTCATAGCCGCACATACTATGGGCCGGCTCTACAAGTTCAACGAAAATCCCGGGCAGGATCAGCTTATAAACCAGTTGGCCTCCCTGCCCCTGTCCGCACAGCAAACCCTGGCAGCAAACAGTAATAACGGAACCCCGCAGCATGATCCCTGCGCTGGCCAGCCCGTCAATCCATTCCCCATAGCCTATCCGTCACCGGTCTATAACCTCTATGAGGCAGACGATCGCGGCAACACCGGCAAACAGGATTGTTACAGCATGTACCAGTATTGTCAAAACTGTTATGAACAGCAAACACCCATAAAGCAGCGGATCGCAAAACATTGCCCCTTCAGCCCCGTACAGGGCGTCGGTAATGAATGGGAAACAGAACACTGGAGCTATGTCTACACCGTCGGCAACAACCACTTTTTTAAAAAGAAAATGTACAACGGCAATACAGAATGTAACAGCCCCGGCGTATGGCAGTTCTTTTCACCCGGTATCGGCTTCTGGTTGTCAGATGCAACCCACGATAACACAGGTCGTTATTTTACCCCGAACCCCGAAACAGCCCTCTTCCGTATCAATAAGCACAACATTAAATATTAACCTTCTCTTCTTAATATTAGATTTATGCCTGCAACAAAATATTATCCCTCGCTATCCACCGTCTTTAACTTCGATTTCTTACCGGAACCCTTCGGGTTTATCCGCGACGCCGGTAACAGTGTGCTCGACAAGATCCTGCTGAAACGGAAAGACATATCCGTAAGCAGTAATGGCGATACCTACAGTATGCTGATCACGCTCGTAGTTTACAACAAACTCAGGTTTGAAATACCGGGTACCGGTCTCGCACTGATCATGAATCCGCCACAGTACGAAATACAACCGGGTGTATCCGAGTTTACCATCACGCTGGAAGTAAAATACCCCCTCCTGCGTTACCTCGGTAAAAAGAAAATTGCAAACCTCCTGCTCGATCCCGCAGAAATATTCGAGCTCGTACTGAGCCTGCTGGGTGTAAACGTGGAAGACCTGTTCTTCAGGGCGGTCCAGCTCCATACTTATGATGGATTGCCACAACAACTCATCAATAAAATCAACCAGCACTACAACCTGTCACCGGCCATTCCGCCCATCACCGCTACCGAGCTCAACATAAATGATATCCTTACCATCATCGGGCAGATAGAAAGTAACACCCAGCTCAGCAGCCAGAATGTCACAGTGTACGATGTGCTCTTCGACCTCTTCATAAACGACAGTAGCCTCGGCGAAGGCATTACAGATAACCTCGACAGGCTGTTCTTCCCATGGACAGGCGGTTCAGCAACTGATATCATCAAAAAGATGCTCATCCCGCAGATCATGGGATCACTGCACCTTGGCCTCGCACTCGAAATACCAAGGTCAGTATTACTTCCGCTCGATAATACCACCCTCGAACCACTGCCTGTACCCGATCCAAACAATCCCCCAAAAACACTCCTGCTGTTCGCCCAGGGCGACTTCATCTTCAGCACACAGGAAGGATTTGGATTCGATTCCGAAATTGCACTTACCCTCGTACCCCTCTACTCCGGTATCGGTAAAACCGGCTTGATTGTCGGATTTACAAGAGCCAAACTCGACCTCAGCCGTACCAAAAATATTCCCGAAGCAGACGCCGATGGCAGACCCCTCGATTTTATTGGTGTCTACGTCCAGGAAATGAATATCATACTGCCCAAAAAATGGTTCAAAGAAGAAAATGGACAAACCCTTAAAATATCCGGCAGAAATACACTCATAGGCACCGGTGGCATATCAGGTACCCTCGCCATCGAAACCATAAATAACACTCCTCCGTTAGACGACGATTACTTCTGGTTTAAGCTCGGCAAAGATGCTGCCAAAGCATGGCGCCTCGGCTTCAATAAGTTCGACATCACCTTTAAGCAGAACGCCGTAACCTCCTCCAACATTATCGCGGCGCTCGAAATACCAAAGTTCAAAGAAGGCGACAGTACCGACACCCCCCTCAGGGTCAATCTCGTCGGGCACCTTGCTGAAGATGGCGATTTCTCATTAACCGCCTCAATACCCGGAGGCGTACAGGCAAACCTGTTCAATTTTGTCAATTTTAACTTCCTCACCTTCGAACTGGGCAGGGAAGACGATAATTTCTATGTCGGCACATCATGCGAAATAACTTTCAAAAATGAGGTTATGCGCCGCATATTCAAAGACCAGACGATCGTACTGCCCAAATTACGCATCTACAGTAATGGCCGCATAGAAATCGTAGGCGGTAATGCATTCATACCTGTCAATATCTCGCTAAGCCTGGGCCCTGTAGAAGTAGCCGTAACCGGTATTCACTTTGGCTCACACCAGCAGGAACACGGAGGCCAGATGCGTAAGTACAACTACTGGGGCTTCGATGGCGCCATCAGTATCGATCCGTTAGGCATCGACGCAAGGGGAGAAGGAATCAAGTACTACTATACCTGCGATAATGATGAACACGGCGGATCCGGCGACTCTTTCCTGCGCATACAAACCATCGAGGTAGACCTCGTAATACCCGGCACAGCCAGCGCAGCTACCGCACTCGCCATCATCCACGGTATGGTTTCTATACCCGAACCCGGCGAATCACCCGAATACATGGGCGAAGTGTCTTTAAAACTGCCCAAGGCAAAGATCGCCGGCGGCGCAGCCATGCGCCTGCAGCCCAAAAGCCCGGCATTCATTGTCGACGCCTTTATAGACCTGCCCGCACCCATCCCCATCGGCCCGGTAGGTATCTATGGCTTCAGGGGCCTCATCGGCTTCCGGTATGTAGCAGAAAAAGAAGCCGTTGGATTGGTATCAGGGGTAGATTCCTGGTACGACTATTACGTTCATCCGCCCAAAGGAATACACATCAGTAAATTCAGCGGGCCGGAAAGAACAAAAGACTATTCCTTCCCCTTCTCCATAGGCGTTGGTGCAGTGCTCGGTACCAGCTTCGACAGCGGTACCATCATCTCCATCAGGGCCATGCTGCTGCTCTCACTGCCCACCCTGTTTATGATCGAAGGCCGTGCAAGCATACTCAGCGCCCGCCTTGGTCTTACCGACGATAAAGAACCTCCCTTCTTTGCCTTTATCGCCTGGGGCGACCACTCACTCGAACTGGGCATCGGGGCCGACTTTAAACTGCCGCAAAACAATGGCTGGATCATCGATCTGCACGCAGAAATACAAGCAGGCTTCTTCTTTGGTAATGCAAAGAACTGGTATGTCAACTTCGGTACAAAACAAGACCCCATCAGGGCAAGGGTACTCACCATCATCACCGCGCAGTCTTACCTCATGTTCTCCTCACAGGGTATCGAAGCAGGCGCAAGAGTAGACTTTGAACTCAAAAAATCATTCGGCCCTGCCAAAGTACATATACACGCCTACGTGGAAGTAGGAGGGCATATCAGCTTTGAACGGCCGCAGATCGGTGGATACCTGGCAATGGGCGGTATGATCGACATCGAAATATGGATCGTAGGTATATCAATCGGGCTCGACGCACTCCTGTCCGTAGAAGCAGCCAAACCCTTCCTGCTCTATGCCGAACTGCGCATAAGGGTATGCGTACGCATCATCGTAAAAGTATGTAAGAGCTTTACCATAAAGATAAAATGGGAAAAAGATGGCTCAGTCGAAAGAAGACCGGTGGCACCGTTATCATACGATCCGAACGACTTCGAAAGCAGCGGCCGTAACCGTACTGAAGAACTCGTTAAAGGCGTACACATGCTTACCAACGAATCATTCGACATCAATTTCCTTCAGGTAAAGAAAAATGGCGCACCTCCCACATTCAATGCCGGCCAGATCAATAAGATCGTACCACTCGATACCTTTATCGATATTAAAACAGAAAAGGGACTGGTACCCAATGCACTCGATTTAAAAATAGGTGGCCACACCGGCGGAGCCGAAAACTTTACCGACCTAGTACCACCCGTAAAAATAATACGCGGCGGCCGCGAAGTACGGCAGGTAAAACACAAATACTCTGCAGAAGAAATAGAGATCAGGGCATGGACAGGTACACAGTGGGTAGACTATCATCCCTACCAGGCCATCGTACCCGCTCCGCAGAATGTTACACACCTGCGCGTAGGCTGGTGGCAGCGTTCAGGTAACCAGTACGATACCATACGCCTGCTGGGCAATACCCCCTTCTCTTATACACAGGCTGGTGAACCCGGCTGGTTTATACCCGAAGAATATGGTATTACCCCCTCATCCCTGTTCTGCTCAGTAAAGGAAAAGAAATTTACCTGCTCCAATGTGCTGAACAAACCTTTAGGCACCATTTACTATCCACCCCAGCAGTACAATGCACACCTCATCAACGGGGCATACTATACCCTCGAAGGCGGACTCGTACCCTACGATCCTACTGCCAGTGGCGTAGCAGGATTGAATGGCGATTATATGAAAGTGTCTTTCGAGCCCAATCCCTTTGGCTTCAGCAAATCACTGAGCTTTAACAATTACAACAGCATGGTAATAACACTTCCCGAAGCTGCCGTAAGCGTTAAACTGAAGTTTACCACCAATGCACTGGGCGCCAACATTAAGTATTATAAATCTATTATCGACGATACTACCTCGCAACCGCAATACGTACTCGTAAGCGATCAGTATAAGACCGCCGCACAGCTCGCCGGCGAAATACTGTACGACGATGAAGGTAAACCGGTTACAAAAATCATCATCACACCAAAAACACCCAATACCAATGCGATCAATACCATATTGGAAGAAATAGAATCACTCTTTGCCGACACGTACGAAAACGTCCAGGGCAATGTACCGGTAACCGTTCCGTCCAACGAAGCCAGGTACCGCGAACTGCTCCTGCAGCTCGAACAGCTCAGGAATGAAGGATGCACATCATCCCCCCGCAACTACTTCTCTAACTATTACGCACCCCCCGCCAGCACCTCGGTAAGGAGCCTGCACTACTGGGAAATAGGAAGGATGGGCGATAATTACCTGCTCGCTGCCGAAATGGGCAGTATTAATGACGACTTTGGGTCAAACAGTACCATAATAATATTGGTAAATGGAGCAGGCGATATCATCAGGGAAAAATATTTTGATGGAGCCTTAACCGAAGCACTTGTTGTAGGTAACGAGATATATGTTACCATCTCGAAACGCTATGCAATAAACCTGTATGCAGAGATACCGATGATCGTGAAGCTCGATGCCGGCCTGAATACAATAATAGCAAAGTCATACCAACCCGTACTGACAGGATGCGCAAATCACCTGCTCTCACATAACGATGATTTCCTGATCTGGTTTGGTGGCAGGGAAATCGACAGGCCACCGTACGATGTCAGCGGCTTATGGCCAAACGGCACAAGAGTTACGCTGATTAATAAGACCACCCTGAATACCGTTGGGCCCATATTCATCCCGGGCATAATAGTAAGTAAGGTCTGCGCTATCAATACGTCATCCTATGTTATTCTTGGTAAACAGATGACCATAGGAGCCGAAAGCCAACTGGTAACAGTTACGGTAAACAGCAACTTCAGCATGACGCTGAGCAATATGTACGCTAATGCCAACTTCAACGTCGAAGACATCTTCGTAACAGGTAACGGTCAGTTGATGATGACCGGCAGGCACGAAACAGGCCGCTCATGCGTTGGATTCATAAAAGGCCCCGATGTATTCCTCTTCTCAAGCGGCAGCTTCAGCGACCTTCCGCTCCTGTTTACCACAGAGCAAACTCAGGATGGATTCATCTATGTGTACAATTGGGATACCGTCTTCACCCTGTCCGTTAACGACCAGCCCGGTGCTTACGCCGTTACCGTGGAGGCCGCAAATAAGCTGCAGCAAACATCGGTCATGTCAGGCCCTCCGATCAGGATACAGGCCCTCAGGAACAATAAGACTTCAAGAGAATTATTCCTCAACGCCGGCCTCGACGGATACTACAAAGGAATCATTTTCGCTGTATTGGGTGAAGACTTTTCTTACTGCAACTGGTCACCCATCAGCTTCCTGCCCATACAATACAATTACACCACCAAGTTTATAGTAATTAACCTTACCACCATTTTCCCCATAATTTATGGATCACCCGTAACGATCAATGGTGGAAATACTACAGAAGTCATAAAAAGCTTTGCAGTATGTGGTATGGTACAACAACCCGGAACATCCGTGCGCTGCTCTACATCCCTGCAACAGGTATGCTGGTTTACAGTAACCCAGCAGGACTACTACAATACCATACCCGGCCAGGCCGCCGTACAGCAAGACCAGCAGGCAATGGTAGAAGCGTTGCAGAAAACCGCGCAGCCCATCTGGCGGCCCAATACCAAGTATTATGTGCGTTTCCGCCTCAAAGACGAGGTAGACGGCGGAAGCTCAGCAGCAGGCATTTATGATTATTACTACGGCTTCCAGACCGCAGGCCCCGTAGGACATTACCACCTGCACCCGGCCGCCGGTTATATCCCTTCAGGTACGGCTAACCCCGATCAGTATCCGCTCTCCTCACTGCGGCAGTATATCGATTACGAACGCTCATATCCCAATGCCGATGGCAGCCTCCTACAGGCCAAACCACTTTTCTATGGCCATCAGCAATGTAAGATAGACGTGTACTTTGCCCAGCCCTTAGCCTACCACATGTTGGGCAAATGGAAAGCATACAACGGACTCCCCGAGATCAACGGCGAAATGCACATCGCGATCAAAGACCCGGCAACAGATACGGTCATTCCATATCCATTGCCCGCCAACTGGACGGATGAAACAGTACCCCTGCCCGATGGAAGCAATACCTGGCTCAACGACAACGATCCCCGTATACCGCTCGGCATACGCGTATTGAATAATTTTGTCAACTATATAAATACCCATCCCGGTACCATCCAGTGCCAGCTCACCATCGGCAGTCCACTGGCGCCGAACTCGCACATGTACAGCGTTACGCTCACCAACCTCAGGCCGCGTAAACTCTATACCGCAATACTGTATAACGCATTCGACAGGGATAGCAACAACACGCTCATCAGCCAGGCCGTTCACGAATACGTCTTCCAGACCTCACGGTATAAAGACTTTGAAGAACAGGTAAGAAGCTACCTGCTGAAAGATGATGACAACAATGAAAAACAGGCAGTGTTCCATATTGACCTCAACCCCACTGCTGCCGAAATCAATACAGCATACAATATCATCTCGCAGGCAACCCCCGATACGGCAAGCCAGGCATTAGCCACACGCTACCAGCACCTGTTCGACAGGGTTACCGAAGGCGTACTGGGTATCAAACCCCTCGATGCACCCGTAACAACAGAGTTTAACGTACTGAGGCATACAACGTCAGGAGATATACTGGCTATATGGATACGAAATCCCGAACCATTCAATATACCAAAAATACCATTGGCCCAAATGAGTGATACATTGATTGTACTCGACCAGTCAGGCAATCACGATCAGGCCTACAGCGTACTGCATTCAAAAGACTACTCTCAGGCATTGATCATGCACAGTAGTAAAAAGATAACAGCACCAGCCCTCAATCTCAGGTTCAGATATAAAACCTGGAATGGTTCGGCCTATGCAGTACAAAGCACAATCGACGCACAACAAATCCTGATCAACATCTAAAAGATAAAAGCATGACATTCATCAATCAATATAACAGGAGCGGATTTGATTCAGACTATTTCTATACCGCCGAATTTACCGAATCGGGCAGGCAGATCATACTCGCCGTCGGATCCTCCGACGCCCAGGGAATTATCACCAAACTCACCCCCGAAGGAGAAGTGATCTGGCAGAAACAATATCGCCCTGAAAGTATAGAAACACCATTCTCCTTCCGCAAAATCATCAGGGTCAACGATGATCGCTTTGCCGGAGAAAAAGCGTCCCTCACCCAATACATACTGCATGGATACAGTAACGGGCAGCACAGCCTTTGCGGTATAGACACAGAAGGAAATGTATTATGGTACCGGATCGTGAGTTTTGAAGACCTGGATACCCATAGCTTCCTCCTCAACTGCCCCGACGATGGCTCTTTTTACTTCGTGCTGTCAGACAAGGGACAGGCAGACACATACCGCTTTCCTGTCATCATCAAGTTCAACTATTACGGCGACATTATCGACCAGAAGATACTCTCCCTCAATGCCGGTATGCTGATCATCAACGCCGCCACAGTAGAGAAGACAGACCTCGTGATGGCAGGCAGGATCATAGAAGGACAATCATTAGGCATCGTTGCCATCTGCAGGTTTCGGGAAGAACAGCCAACCCTGCTTATAACCAAAGAACTTTATTGCACCTTTCACGATATTAAAGTGATCGGGGAAGGCAAGTACCTGGTATCCGGCTATGAAAATGAGAAAGCAACAGTATTTACTACGGTAATTACAGCAGAAGAGGGCCCCTGTGAAAAGGACCTCATCAGCCTCTCTGATTCCAATTCTGCCCTTACCATTGCAAACGGGATGTTTTACCTTATTGGGTACAGCGATACACAGAACATCATATTCTGTTTCGATCTCTCCTTCAAAAAACTATGGGTAAAACAAATATCCTTACCCGGCGATCAGAACAGCATCTGGGGCATAAACTACAATGCCAGCAGCAACATGCTCAACCTCATCGTCAGTTCCCGTAAATCGCAGCCGATGATTGCATATACAGCAACAGACCTTGAAAGCTGTATTACAAAAGAGCTCGAATACCCCGCGCCCGAAAGAAGCGGGCTCTACATGAGTAAAATTGATGGAAAATACAGCGATATAAGAATATCGCTTAAAGAAACACCACTTGCTGTTAAAGATACCGAAGTGGTAATAAAAAATATATGCGATGGAAGCGGCGGAGGCGGTAACCCCTGCACCATCTTCATCAACCATTACCGTAAATCCGATACAGCCAGAACATATTTCTATACTGAGCAGTTCGGACAGGGAGATACAGCAGTCATTTTTGCCGTGGGGCAGACAAAAGGAAATGGGCTGATCACCACCATAAACAGGTATGGAAATATTATATGGGAAAAAGCCTACCCGTTTGCTTCAGAGCCCGACCCCGTTACCTTTATGAAGGTAATAGAGATCAACCCGCTGATCCTGGCCCGGCCGGAAGCAGAAAAGGCAGAAAATAGAGCACCCGCCCCCGCCACAGCAAGCTACGTACTGCATGCCAGCACCGGAAAAGTACATTACCTCGTAGGCATAGATGGTAGCGGTAATGTCAGGTGGAACAATAGAGTAGAGTGGGAAGATAGTGATATCCACTTCCTGCTGGAAACAGATCATAATAATCCGGGATTCTACACCGTACTGTCCGACAGGAACCAGTTGGATACCGCTCAAAATCCCTCTGTAATCAGGTACGACGCCGCAGGAAATCCTATAGCAGCCCGCACACTTTTCGTCAGCGGTGGTGCCTTTATCATCAATGCTGCCTCATCAGATAATTATGGTATCTCTCTGGCCGGCCGGTTCATAGGCTCACTTGCAGTCGTAGTACACCTCGATGCAGGCCTTGCACTGAGAGACTGCTATTGTGTCGAGAATATCCATGCAACCCTTCACGACATAAAACAGGAAACGCAAAACAATTACATCATCTCCGGCTACCTCAGCGAACATAATAGCCTTTTTGTAGCACGTATGGTTTCAGGGGAGATGTCAACCCTGTCGCTGATCCCGGGTACAGCAAATGAAGGCGCGCGGCTCGCTGTAGGTAACAATGCTGTCTATTTCCTGGAACACAACGATTTTGATGGCATCGTTCACAAAATCAAACCCGATCTCTCTTTTGAATGGTCAAGGGCAATCCGCCCCACCGCCAATCCGGCCAATGGAATACAACTGATTCAGTTTAACCGCAATACCAGCCGGTTTACTTTCCCCGGCTACAACCAGGCCGTTAGATCAATCATCATACATACCGATGAAGAATTGACAAGCTGCCAGACGGTTAACGTCCAGGTGCCCCGTCCTGAGCTCATCGATACACTCATCAAAAGACGTGAAGTCAATTTCAAGGCACTCAGTGTACGTGTTACCCGGGTAGAACTGGTTAGCGAACCCATCTCTTCAGATAAAATAGAATACTGCCCCTGCGATGACGGAGGAGGTACCAGCATCGGTACAACAGATACCACCTCACTCCAGTCCCCCAATTTCTACCTGCAGGCCGCCGGCTCTACAGGAGCAGACGGAAGCGCGAGAGGTATTCACCTGCGGTGGACGATGAACGGCGCATTGGGTAAAAAACACTTACCCAAAGGCGACTATGCCTCCAGTACTTATAACTTTAACAAGCCCAACGACTATGTAACACTCTACCGGGCCCCTTATATCAAAGCGATAACAACCCTCAGCCTCTCAGTTGTTCCCGATGTCGTCGACGATAGCAATAAAGTATGGATATATCGTATAAACGGTAAGGCCCTGTATGTCTGCTTCAGGAATGCCATCAGGTACACACAGGTAAGGCAGTCAATCAACCCCCTCACCTCACCGGCATCATTTATTAGCCTCTACGGTAGCGAGCTCATCGAAGTGGAAAATAAAAAACAGGTATTCTTTGCAGTCCGTCTTATCCTCAATGGAGTGAGTTCCGGCAGCAGTCTTAAAGCAGAAACAACATCGGTAAAAGAAAATGCACTCGCCATTGCAAAAACTACAACATTACGTAAATCATATCCGTCAGCCCAACTGTCAGGAGGGCTGCGTATGGTATGCGAAAATGGACGTAGTGTAAGGATAAAAACCTCCGGCTGCACGGCTGCTGCTTTTGAATTTGAGTTCTACGACGATTTTATAGCCGCAACCAACCAGCGAAGAGGATGGAAACTGACCGGGCAGTTTGCACTTACACTAAGCGATGCAGTAGCATTTGCCCGGCTGGAACCAACCCCGGGTCTCATCGATGGCCACTGGCCCCGGTTCAACGATAACGCTTATGTCAACATCAATAACTATAAGACCAAATGGAATGGTCCCCGTGAACCCTGGGACAGGAATATACAAATGGTCGTAGACAAATATATCGACCTGAGTAACGACCCCGCTAATCCCGCAGCTGTAGAAACAGTCGCGCTGACCTCAGGAGGTACACCGGGGCCGGATGATACTATGGACATTTCGAATCTCGATCTGCTCAATATAGCATCCTACGATTATCATATCGCACGTATGCTCGGGCTCGGCACACTCGATGTAAGCACCACCGTGATGACAGGAGAGTACATATACGCCGCAGCTTATGTAACCTTCGGCGATCTTGAAGATGGAGGTGGGGCAAGAAGGGTGGATCACCTGTCAATGAGCCTGCCTACAGCTATTACAGACGAACGTCTGCCCATACCTGTCGACCTCAGAGAAATTGCACCCGGTGCATTCTGGGGCAATGAATCCGATACACCGGTAAGCATAACCGGCGATGGAGGCTATTCACACGATGGTAAATTCAGGTATGTTACACTGTACAACAGGGAACTGCCCGAAGACCAAACCAATAAAGCTTTTTATTACAGTACCTACGAGTTTATTGCCAGCAACTTTACCTTCCCCGTATACGCAGGAATCGAGTATCGTAAGGTTAAAAACGGGCAACCCGATCCGGGCGTATGGGAAAAACCGGAACTGCCCAACGATCCGCGCTACCTGAATAAAGTACCGGCAGGCCAGCAGCAACATTACGAAACAATCGTACTGGCCCTGCCCGATCCCGAACAACCGTTATACGTTCATAAAGAAGACGTAAGCGGGCGGCATTACTACAGCAGCTATGGCATCAACTGGTTCTCAAGAGCAACCTCAAGCAGCATTACACTGTCTGTACAGACCGATCTGAAACCCGTTAATCCACTTAAACCACCTTCCAATATCAATGCATTGCTCGTTCGTGAAGAATCTCCCTTATTGCTCACCTCAGTACACGAACAGAACAGGCTGCACGCCATTCCGCTGGCCCAGGATCATACCCTCATACGGCTCACTTTCGACTATCACACCATGCAGGAGATGGTAGGCTATAAAGTACCCGCCGATTCAGTACTGACCGATACCCAATTGGTTACCGATCCCACAACACTGTTCCCCGATGCAGATGAGATCATAGCCGATAAAGTCGATATATATTTCAAAAACCAGGTGCCAAACAGTATTTCCGGTAAGGCCCTTACCATAACAGACGATCCATCCAATCCCTTATTGTCTGTAATTACTACCGGCGATTATGTGCTGATCAGCATCGGGGAAACCCTGCATCCGTCCATCCCGGCAGGAACCGAAAACAATTATCTCGGTGGTGTGTTCATCATGGGTAACCAGCAATACATTATCCACAGCATCATATTGCCCTTCGGAGCCATGCAGGGACCCACTTTCAATGTGTACAAGAAAGAGATCAGTGATGGCATCGTTACCAACGAGATCCCCACAATAAATGCAGCCAACCTGCAATCGCCAACCATTGTTGCCGATGGCCTGTTTACAGTGGTGGAAAATATGCAGAATAATTCCAGTTGGGGCACACCCAATCCGAAGTCACTGCATGTAACCATCGGGAATAACTGGCCCGTATACCGCGAAGTGGTGCGCGTAACAGACGCCGACGGATTGACAGAACGCCACGTAGAAAAAACGAGAGGGATATGGAAAGCCGCAACAGTGACACCCGAAACCGGTGCCCCGGGTTCCTATACAATCACTTTTGACGCAGGCTATTCTATACCAGAGCACGCACAGTATAATGCCACCGGAACCTCTGTTGAATGGTACCAGGGTATAGTACGGATACATACTGTACTCGACCCCAACGGGCCAAGAAAACTGCTCCGGGTAGATAAGATTGTCAGCCTGTCTCCATTGACACTATCCGCCTTCGACGCTTCCTATACAACCGATAGCGGGTACGACCCCGTGCAAACAGGCAGCGGCCTTATGGTAAACTTCTACCCCGGCTATAAAGTGTACCTGTACGCCAGTTCTTCAGATGGGTATACCAGTACCAATATATTACCCGCGCCGGGAGAAGGAGTACGCTATTCTATCTTCGGATTGAGGAGCGTTGATTTGGACAAGATTGATGTGACCGGCGATTTCTATAAATCACGGATCAGTATACCACAGTTGATGTTTGCCCAGGAACTGGCAGACGCCCTGGTGCCCCTGCCTCCCGAAGGTGCTTTATACGCTACACGTCCCGATACCTTTGGCCGGGCCACTTATACCTTTACAACCAAATACGGTCACCAGCCTCATGGCGTGCTCATGTACCGCTCAAATGATGAAGCGCTGCTGAATGTACTCTACGAGCAGACCACCGTAGCCCAAATACGCGCAGCATTAAAAGCCCTCGGTGGTAACGATGAAGTTTTCATGGCCAACCGCTGGCGCAACTTCCTCGACTTTACAGCACTTTCGATCAATGGCGATTACCTGCCTTATCCACCCGCCACACCGGGTAACTACAAATTCCCCAACCCCGATAAGCAGGCGCTTTTCGACTGGGCCAACAGCATCCTGCAAAAACTTGGGCTGCCACTCATTACTGAAGCACCCGGTACCCTTGCCGCAGGACATGCCAGGATATTCAACTTTGTAAAGGGCGCCATCTACAATGCTTTTGTGCCGCTCACAGAACTCCCCGTCATCTATCAGTATATCAAACCGCCAAATTATATTCCTGTCGCCAAAGCACAAACCATCCGCGACAGGGACGGAAACCTGCTCAAACCAAGCCTCGATCCGGGCGCTGAGTTCGACATGGCGCCGATGATGAAACGTACAGGCGGTACTGGCTTTGAAACACAGTTTACCGACTTTACGCTCGACGGTACTTCAGCAAACATCTATTTCTACGGCTGCAAAGAGCTGAACCTCCAGATGAAGATGAGCGACTTCAGCCCATTCCTCGGCCCGGTAAAACTGGTCAATACCAATCCGCCGGAAGCACCCGAGATCAAACGCATCATGCCCGTGCTCATGGATGTTATATACGACGTTTCACCCTCCATACAGTTGGAAGTAAACGCCTACCCCGAAGTGCAGAACGTCAGGAAACTTACCATATACAGGGCATATAACAAACTGGATGCCCAATCTGTACGCACCATGGTACAGGTAAAAGTCATCGACCTCGACGCCGCCGGGCTTACAGGAGACCCCGTATGGTTGGTAAACGATACATTCGACGATCTCACTGAGATACCTTACAGCGAAGCACTGTATTACAGGGTGACAGTATCCCGTAAAGTAGAATATGCAGATAAGAATGGAGCAGTAATTACAGAGTATGCACCTTCATTGCCTTCCAAATTATCAGCAACAGTGATGATAGAAGGATTTAACCCCGACACGCCCAGGCTGAAATACATTTCTGAACCGATAACTGGCGCCGGTGTACTCAATCAAGTAATGCTTACCTGGAACAAATGCGGGTATAAATGCACCTACCATGTGTATAAGATGAACGCTTCAGGCAACTGGACAAAGATCCACCAGTTAACAGGCAACGATCCGGTATTCTATCTTTTACTGGTAAATACCGACCTGCAGAGCAGTACACTGAACACAAGAGATGCAGATAACAATATTGTATATCATCATTTCAAAGTAGTGGCAGAAAACACGGCGGGTATGCTGAGCCTGGAGGAAAATGTATTGACCATACCAGATACGGCAAACTGGATTGATATTGGGGGCATTGGCGACATGACAGTCGGTCCCGTGCTCCTGGTGAGATAATAATTTAAACTAACATTTTAAACATATAATTATATGGCAGAGAAAAACAGGGTAGCGCTGAAAAGCTATTTTGAAACCGGCGATAGACCTACCCAACAACAGTTTGCAGACCTGATAGACAGCTTTGTCAGCCGTCTCGATGATAGTTTTGTGGCAACCCTGCCCGATGCCAGCACCGCACAGAAAGGTGTTGTGCAATGCGCAACCACAGGCGAAGTACAGGCAGGCATAAACACCCAGCACTATGTAACCCCCGAAGGCGCCAGGATAGCCGCGCAAACATTTGCTCCGGTAGCAAGTGTAAACGGCCTTACCGGTAACGTAAACCTTACCATTCCTGTTATACAGGACAGTGGATGGGTCAATGCTATTCTCCTGAATGGCTTTGCCAATTACGGCGGCCCCTTCGCTGCCGCCCGGTATCGTAAAAAATTAGGAGTAGTATATCTTGAAGGAGCGATCAGGCTTGGAGGTAACGGTGTTGTGCTCGCCCAGTTGCCCGTTGGTTACCGGCCTGCATCCACACTCTCATTCATTGTTGCCACGAATACAACGGCTTACGGCCATATACAGATCACTTCCGGCGGCGATGTTGTGGGGCTGGTGGTCAATACAGCATTTACCAGCCTCTCAGGCATTTCTTTTGTAGTGGATTAGCACCACCAGGAAATATACTTTCCCCGGTACATACATACGCCGGGGAAAGTATATATTTCTATGCTTGTTTATTACAAGTTGTAATCAGCCAGTCATTTCCAGCAGGGGCAGATCATGCCTGATGATCTTATTTTTCAGGGCGTATTTGAGCATACCTACCGTTGTACTGACACCAATCTTCTCTTTCATCTCCTGCCTGATCTTTTCGATAGAACGCGTACTCAGGAAAAAGTCTGCAGCAATCTCCCTTGTCGTTTTTTCCTCCCAGATCAGTTGCAGTATTTTCTGCTCCCTTTCCGTGTACACCGCTTTATGCCTGTACACATCATTCTGCTGCGCATCCGCTTTATTCCAGTACAGTGCCTCAGTAAAAAGGTAATTCTTGTAAATCTTATTGTTATATACCGAAACAATAGCCTTATATAATTCTTCAGGATCAGCATCCTTGGAAAGATAGCCATGTATGCCAAGGTCAAGCAGGGTGCTGATAACGGGTATCTCTGTGCACATCGAAAGAACAATGATCCGCACAGGAGTATATTGCTGCCTGATCTGCTGTATCAGCTCCGGTACATTGCAATTTGGCATATAAAGATCAAGTATAAGCAGGTCACAGGCCGTATGAACAAGGCGGGATAGTAAATCACTGCCATCTGAAGTTTCAATCGAAACATGGATATCCGGATACTGCAAAAGGTAATCTTTTATAGCTTTTCGGAACATTGCATGATCATCTGTTAGTCCAATATTAATCTTCTTTTGTATCATTTGTTAGTGTTTGTCGGTTCGTGTAGATGTTGTTGATGCCATGGCAGGTAATAGCCATCTGCAGGCAGCAGTAGTTGTACGGTAAGATCGGGAAAAGCGGATGATTACCGGTGTAAAGTGTCTACGATGAGTTTACGGAATGTGCTTTTTGATTCGTCATGATGTGTTTGTTTAGCAGGCGATTAACAGGTTATTGCAGGTTGCTTTTCCGACAATACTATTCACAGCTTCTTAAAGCAGGGTAACTATGGGTCAGCCGGGGTGAGATTTGCTGAACGGTATTGCCTACCTGGGTATGTTTGAGCGGGTTGCCCGGATCTGAGCTTGGCATCTTATCAGAAATAGCCCTTTCCAGTCAAATATACAAAATTATTCCGGAAACAGGATACAGCATCCGGTTTTGACAGTCTGAAATTAGAGTAACCATTTTAGCATACAGTACTCCCTTTTTCGTAAAAACCGAACTGTTTTTTAGTAGTTTTTTCTCCGGTTTACCTCCGCTAACTGCTAATTTTGAACTGGTAAACGGCTTTATTTACTGTCGGCACATAAAAATAGTAGTACACGAAAGTCGGATACAAATATGACCGTTACCCGGCCAATTATGATTACACAGGAAAGCTGCGGCTGCCCGTGCATAAAGAATATGTATAAGAGCTTACGCCAGATAAGCTGACCCTCTGGCAGGTCTGTTATACCGGGAAATGCTTAACCCTTTTACCCGGTTTGAATCTGCAGGTAATAATGTCCTGGCTGACAGAAAAATTCCGGGCAGTAGGCCTCACCCCGCTTATTGCTGCAGCACCATCATGCCCGCTCAAACGGGCCGGCCAGGCAAAATTCAGCGTTAAGATTCACAACCTTAAATGGGTATTTCTGCCCTGTAATTAGTATCGATTTAATGAACGTACCATGAACCTTGTAAAGTCTTTTGAACATACAGCAGGTACTTCTTCAGCCGGGATCGTTTTCCTTCACGGAGGCGATCAGCAGGAGCGTGTATCTTATTACGAACTGCGGGAGATATCACTCAAACTGCTGGGCAGTTTACAAGCCAGGGGAGTACACCCGGGTGATGAAATCATCATACAGACTGATAATAACCTTCATTTTATACTCATCTTCTGGGCCTGCCTGATGGGAAAGATCATTCCGGTACCCTTATCAATAGGTACACAGGCAGAGCAAAAACTCAAATTATTCCGGGTATGGAAATTCCTCTCAAACCCTTACTGGGCCTCTGGCGAACAACAATACATACGCGTCACCGGTCTTGAAGAAATACCCGGTGAAGACCTGCCGGATCCCCCCGTTGCCGGGCGCTATCTTAATATCGAAAATCTGCTCGCTGGCGTAGAAAAAGGCATAGTTGAAGAAATCAATAGTGATGACCTCGCCTATATACAATTCTCTTCCGGTTCAACAGGCGAACCCAAAGGAGTTTGCCTGACGCACGATAACCTGCTTACCAATATACACGATATTATCAGCAGCCTGGGCATTACCTCCGGCGATACCCTGTTCAACTGGATGCCCCTGACGCACGATATGGGCATTATTGGTTTTCATTTGGCAGGCATCGTCATAGGCATCGAAGCAATCAGTATGCCCACACCACTCTTTATCCGGCGCCCGCTTTTGTGGATGGAAGCCGTTGCCCGTCACAGGGCAACCGTATTATACTCACCCAACTTCGGGCTGCAGTACTTTCTTTCTGCCCTTCAGCGTAATCCTGCCTTCCAGGCAGATCTGTCCTGTATCCGGATAATTGTAAACGGAGCCGAACCCATTGCAGCCCGCCTTTGTGAGGAGTTCAGTACAACACTCAGTAAATGGGGAATGCGCAGGAATACAATACTGGCAGCCTATGGTCTCGCAGAAGCCTCGGTTGAAGTAGCTGCAATGCCCCCCGGTACGCCTGTCATCAATTATTCGCTCAGCAGGCATCACCTCAATATAGGCAACAAGGTAGTGTTTACAGAAGAAGGAGATCCCCGCTCCGTAAGCTTCGTCGACGTCGGGTTCCCGGTCAGTGCCTGTGCAGTAAGGATATGCAGCCAGGAAGGAATACAACTGCCCGACAGCACCATTGGACATTTGCAGATCAAAGGAAGAAATGTTACCGCAGGCTACTACCATAACGCCGTTGCTACACAAGCATTATTTACAGAAGATGGCTGGTTACGCACTGGCGACCTTGGCTTTATAACCAATGGCCGGTTAGTCGTAACGGGCAGGTATAAAAACCTCGTTATCATCAATGGACAGAATTTTTATCCCCACGACATTGAAGAGTCAATCATAACCGCCGGGCTGGCAGAACAGGGAAAAGTAGTAGCCTGTAGCGATAATGGAAAACACAGCGGCCGCGAAGAGCTGATCATCTTTGTATTGCATAAAGAAGAAACATCCCGGTTCGTAACTACTGCTGCGGCAATAAAAGACAGGGTTTTGCAGGCCATTGGCATTGCAGTAGACGCAGTAGTGCCCGTACCCCGGATCCCTAAAACAACAAGTGGTAAAATACAGCACTATCTGCTGCTGGAACAGTATACTCAATCCCGCAATGCAGAAGTTACCGAACACCACGCCAGTCAGCCAGTTGAACAGGACAACATCAACTGGAACGATGCCCTGGCAATTGAAACATACTTACAAAAAGCAATAGGCACATTATTAGGTACCAGCAGTCTTGCCGCAGAAACCAATCTGGCCGATGCCGGTATGAATAGTCTTATGGCAATGCAGTTGTCAGAAGAACTCTCGCGCATGTCCGGCAAAGCCGTACCCATCGAAGCCATATTCAGCAGTGATGATATAAAAGTACTCAGCAGGTACATAAGTACAGCCGCCGTCTCAAAACCACTGCCCCCGGTTCAGAAAGAAACAGCAACCGGCAGAGCAATATCCTCCGCACAACAGCGGTTGTTCGCAGAATACCTTATCGGCAGCAGTTCCGCAGCATATCATATTCCTGTTATGCTTAGGATTAGTGGCCCCCTCAATATAGAGCAGATGTGGAAATCGGTCCGCTCACTTGTAGAGCGCTACGACAGCCTGCGCACGGCATACGGGCATGACGGTCAGGGTTTTTACAGTAAAGTGTATCCTTACGATCATACCATCTTTACTACAGAAAACATCGACCTTCGCAAAGAAAAAGACCTGTCAAAAGTATATGCACAATTAGTAGATGAATATATACATACCCCTTTTATCCTTGAAGAAGCTAAAGTCGGCCGTGCAGTAGCTCTGCAGACCGGCGCAGATGAACTGGTCCTGCTTTTTGTCTTTCATCACATCAGTACAGACGGATGGTCATTACAACTGTTCTTTAAAGCATTACTGCAGCAGTACACTACCCTGCACGTACAGCCTGAAATAACAACACCCGTACCCGCACCATTACAATACCAGTCTTACTCCGCATGGCAGCAGGGTTTACTCCGGTCCGGCTACCTCGAACCCGGCAGGAAATACTGGCTCAGCGAACTAAACGGCTTCCCTTCACCGGTCGATTTTGGTAATACACAAAGCCAGGGTTTCCATACCGGTGCAGTACCAGTAAGCCACATCCGCAGTGTGCTGAGCAACCAGGCTGCGGAAGCCCTGCGGCATCTTTCCGTGAAGCATAAAGTATCCGTATTCAGCGTATTGCTTACCACGCTGAATACGCTGTTATATCGCTATACCAATCAAAAAGATATCATAATCGGCTTCGATTCAGCCGGCAGGATATCCGGTGAACTGGCCAAAATACACGGCTATATGCTGAACACGCTTTGTCTGCGGTCGCAACCCGAAGGCAAACAACCTTTTGCACAATTACTGTTGCAGGTACACCATAAAATACTTACTGCGCTTGAACACCAGCTCTATCCTTTTGAAGAAATACTCAGGGAGATACAGGCAGATCAACAGGTAACCGGTAATCCCCTGTTCAGCATTATGGTATTATTCCAGAACTTCCTCGATAAAGAACAGTTACAGATAGAAGGATGTGAACTTACCGTTGAACAACCTGCAGTACAACACGGATTTACAGACCTTGTGCTGGAATTTATTGAGACAAATGATAAATATACATTCCATATACAGTATAACACCGCGCGCTACCCGGCAGAGAAGATCAGGGCCTTTACAGCACATTTCAATAACCTGCTGGCAGCGGCCGCAGCAGATGATACCCTGCCCATCGGATCATACAATTTTATAAGTGATGCGGAAAGAGCATTCATCAATTCGGCAGCCACCAATCCTTTCACTGCCCACAGGCAGCCACTGCAAGTACACCGTTTTTTTGAAAAACGCGCGCTGCTCGACCCTGAAGCAATCGCCGTATGGTCGGGTAACGAATTTCTTACCTACAGAGAACTCAATGAACGTTGTAACTGTATTGCACACCGGCTCAAAGCAGCCATTAACATTAAAGCAAACGACCGCATCGCCTTCCGTGTCAGGCGTAATGAAAACATAGTAGTGGCTATGCTGGCCATTATGAAAACAGGAGCAGCCTTCGTTGCGCTTGATGACGAATGGCCCGTTACCCGTTGTGTAGAAGTAGCACGCGATGCCGCCATTCACGGCATACTGGCCGACAGTGAAACAATAGATATTCTCCGGGAACACCTGCCCGGCAAAAAGCTGTTTAATATAGATGAGCCCGCCTACTGGTCGGGTAAAACGACCAATCCTATCTACGACGGTGCAATAAATGATCTGGCATACCTGATCTATACTTCAGGCTCTACAGGAAAACCCAGGGGCGTAATGGTTGAGCATGGATCCCTTACCGGCTATGTGCAATACTTCACTCATTATTTCGGGGTAACAGAACTGGATGTGGTGTTACAGCAGGCATCAGTAGCCTTCGATACGATCATAGAAGAAGTATTCCCCGCACTTTGCGCTGGCGCGCAGGTGGTTATTGCACCACGGGGCGGAAGAGACATCGGCGCCATGATCACGCTCATCAAATACCACAGGGTAAGCATCCTTTCCACCACACCATTGGTATTGAACGAACTTAATTACCAGTCCGACAGCAGGATATCAACGCTCCGCCTGATCATCAGCGGGGGAGATGTACTGCATCCCCATCATATCGACCAGCTCTTTCCTAATGCAGCGCTGTTCAACACCTATGGCCCTTCGGAAGCAACCGTATGTGCCACCTACCATCATATTACTGCATTGGACAATGCCCACCTGATCGGTAAACCGGTCGGTAATCGTGAAGTATATATACTCGACGGGAATCTCCGGCCCATGCCACCCGGCTTTGTCGGTGAGCTGTACATTGGCGGTGGACTGGCAAGAGGCTATCTTAATGATGAAGAGCTTACCGCAAAGAAATTTATTGAACACCCATTTGCACCAGACCGGAAATTATACCGGTCGGGCGACTTTGCAAAGCTGACTGATAGCGGCGATATAGAGTTTGCCGGTCGTGCAGATGAACAGGTAAAGATACGCGGACACCGTGTGGAGCTGGAAGAAGTAGAACAGCAAATGATGCATTATCCCGGTATCACCCAGGCCGCGGTGACCGTACATCCTTTGTCCGGCCAGTTGGTTGGTTTTGCTGTCAGCCATAAATCCTTTGCTGAAAAAGAGCTGCGTCATTTTTTACACGACCGGCTTCCTTACTATATGGTGCCGCATCATGTGGAACGTATAGAGCAACTGCCACGCACAGCCAATGCAAAGCTCAACAGGAAGCAACTGCAGAAAATGGCAGCAATGAGCGGACGGGAAAAAGAAGAGCAGGTTATTGAATTGCAGCCGCAGCAGGCAGCCCTGCTCAGGATCGTACAAACGGTGTTGCGGCAGCCGGGGCTCACAGCCGCAGATCATTTCTTTGATCACGGATGTAATTCTATAAAGGCGGCTGCCATCTGTGCTGCGGTACAGCAGCAAATGCAGTGCAGTGTCACTATACGGGATATTTTCCTGTATCCCACCGTGCTTCTGCTTTCAGGGCAACTCGCTACCATTACGTCTGACGTTGAACCAGTGACGGTGATAAAACCAATGCCCGACTACCCGCTGTCTTCTGCCCAGAACAGGCTATGGCTGCTATCTCAGTTACAGCAGGCCTCATACGCATACCATGAATCCGAATGGTACGAATTAAATGGCGCGCTGGATATCAATCTTGTACAGGAGAGCTTTGGAGTAATTGTAGATAAGTACGAAGTGTTCAGAACATCTTTCCGGCAGCGGGAGGGCTTACCGGTACAGGTGATTCATGCACCGGGCGAACAACCATTGTCCTTCATCTTTGAAGACCTGAGCGCCACCGCTTCACCAATAGAAAAAGCACAGCAGGTATTGGAAGATCAATTCAGAACTCCTTTTAATCTTGCCGCTGCACCTTTATACCGTATTGTACTCGTAAAGATCGCCGCTGAAAAATATTGGTTTACCCTCGTCATGCACCACCTGCTTACCGACGACTGGTCTGCCCGCATCATCATTGCCGATTTTATGCAGTACTATGGCGCATTGCAGAAAGGCCATATACCCGCTGTAAGCGCTCCGCCTGTGCAGTATAAAGACTACGCAGCCGCTGCACTTAAACAAAAGGAAGACGGGCAACTGAAAGACAGCAGGGCATACTGGCTGGAACAGCTCGCAGGTAACCTGCCCGTACTGGATATATACCCCGATTACGCACGTCCTGCCATTAAAAGTTACGAAGGCAAAGTACAGCACACCACGCTGGATAGTGCATCGTTGGGCAGGATGAACAGGTTCTGCCGTGAGCAGCAGCTCAGCCTTTTTATGTTCCTTGCTTCAGGCGTATTTACCCTGCTGCATAAGTATTCCGGCCAGGACGATATCATTATAGGTACCCCGGTAGCAGACAGGGCAGCAGGAGCATGGCAGGAAGTGCCCGGTTTCTTTATTCATACACTGCCATTGCGTTTACACCTTACAGCCAATGATCGCGTAGCAGACCTGTTCGGTAAAGTAAAAACAGGTTGTCTCAATGCAATGGTTCACCAATCCTATCCGCTCGAATACCTGCTCAGTGACCTGAAAGTAAAAAGAGATCTCAGCCGCTCTCCATTATTCGATGTCATCATTAACCTCAGCGACCGGGATGACAACAGTAAACCCTTTATTCCCGGTATTGAATATCATAAACTGCCACGAAATATCGCCGGATCAAAGTACGACCTGGAGTTTTATTTTGAAACGGACAGCAATGGATTACATTGCGCTGTTGTGTACGACAGCCAACTGTTCAGCAATGCACGCATAAGCAGGCTGCTTACACATCTTACCAACCTGCTCCATGGTTTTATCTGCAACAGTAACACCCCCCTCCGTCATCTCTCCTGTCTCGATGAAGCAGAGAAGCAGATGCTGCTGTACGGACTTAATGCTACCGCAATGCCCGTACCACATTGTACCGTTACCGACCTCTTTTTACAACAACTGGAACAACACCCTGCCGTTACCGCTGTCCATTGTGCCGGTGCATCCTTTACTTACGATACTGTAGATCGTTATGCCAGCCGGTTGGCAGCAAGCCTTTTAAATGATTGTAATATCAAACCTGGCGATCGTGTGGCATTATTATTAAGCCGCAGCGAACAGGTCATCTTCACAATACTCGGTATATGGAAAGCCGGAGCGGCTTATGTACCCGTAGATCCGGGTCTGCCGCCCGGCAAGATAGAAATGATACTGGAAAAAGCTGCCGTGCAGCTTGTAATCACCGACCTCCCGGCAACCCGGCCCGCGCCTTTCCATGTATTACCAGTAACAAAAGACTGGTGGAACGAACACACACCACCCGCGTCATTACCCGTACAGCAGCCAGCAGGTATCGCCTATGTAATTTTTACCTCCGGTTCAACAGGCGAACCAAAAGGAGTGGAAGTGCCGCATACAGCAGTAGTCAACCTGTTGCTTAGTATAAAAAAGCAACTCGGTGTGCAGGAAAACGCAAGAATGCTTTCTGTAAGTGCTTACACCTTTGATATCTCGGTATCAGAATTTTTCCTGCCCCTTATTACCGGAGGCATGGTACACATTGCCACCGCCGAAGAAGTTGTTAATGCGCGGTTGCTTAAAAATGTATTAGAACAATCTGCCCCCAACCTGATGCAGGGAACACCCGGCTTATGGAATATGCTCATCGACGCCGGATGGGCGGGTAGCCCGGGCCTGACGGCCATTACCTGTGGTGAACCATTAGGAAATGAACAACGCGACCGCCTGCTGGAAAGAACAGCAATCCTGTGGAACCTGTACGGCCCTACAGAAACAACTATATTCTCTTCAGGAACAGCCATAACCTCACGGGGTAGCCTTATTACTATCGGGAAGCCGATCGCTAATACTGTATTGTTTATCCTCGATCAGTACCAGCAACCTGTTCCCGTCGGTACCTATGGCCAGCTCTATATCGGGGGCCATGGCGTAGCCAGAGGATACCTGAACCAGCCGGCACTTACCGCCCAGAAATTTGTTGAACTGCCCGCATTATACCGGGGGCGGCTGTACGCCACTGGCGATGTTGTGCGCTACCAGCCTGATGGCACAGTAGAATATATCGGTCGCATGGATAATCAGGTTAAGATAAGGGGCTTTCGTGTGGAACTGGGAGAGATCGATCATGCAGCACTGCAATGTCCG
The DNA here is from genome assembly GCA_964590975.1 of uncultured Ferruginibacter sp. Lineage (GTDB taxonomy): Bacteria > Bacteroidota > Bacteroidia > Chitinophagales > Chitinophagaceae > Ferruginibacter. The sequence goes on from CAZPXP010000024.1 coordinate 30,196, forward strand.
CAGGTACAGGCCGTGGCCACTTTGCTGCAACAAGATAAACAGGGCGACAAAAAAATCATCGTATTTGTTGTATATAAAGATGGGATGCAGGCAGAAGAGGAGCTCAGGAATACCCTGCGCGCTAAGCTGCCCGCGTATATGCTGCCAGCCCGTTACACAGCGGTATCCAAAATACCACTCACCATAAACGGCAAAGTAGATAAAGCTGCACTGCTTGCACAGCTTACAGAAGGAGAACTTCCGCAGCATAATGCAGTGGCACCGGTAACCCGTATCGAAAAAATGCTCGTACAGCTCTGGGAAGAATTACTCGGTACAAAAGGTATCGGAATAACAGACGATTTCTTCGACCTGGGTGGGCATTCACTCATGGCCAATCAACTCGTCAATAAAGTGTATCACCATTTTTCTATTTCACTCCTGCTCTCCGACATATTTTCCAATACCACCATCAGGCAATTGGGGCAACGCATCGAAGCACTTGAGCGGGAGCAGTACGATGTTATTGATTTGTAATCAACAATTATTTATATACCATTTAATAATGTATTCAAAATAAAGTAAAATGAGCCTACTTAAATTGTTTCAAACCAGGTCAAAGCTGTTCTATGTATTCCTGCTGATGCTGGGTGTCATCAGCAGTCTCACCAACCTTGGTATACTGATGCAGATCAATATAGCCCTTGGCGGAAAACCCTTTCTCAATTTTGGTCAGTACAACTACCTCGCCTTTATCTGCCTGATCGTTGTTTCCTTCTTTGCCACGCTCATTTTCCAGAGCTATATGGCAGAACTTACCAATAATATTATGTACAATCTCGAACTCTCCGTGATCGAAAAAGTGCGTAATGCCTCATTTCTTTCTTTCGAAAAGCTGGGCAGTAACCGGCTGTACGCCGCCATCAGCGATGCCCGCATACTAAGCCGGGTGCCGCAGGTATTTGTATCTATCCTCACTGCCTCAATTACGTTGTTCTGCTCGCTCCTGTACCTGTTCAGTATTTCATGGCGGGGAGGGTTACTGATCCTTGGACTGATGGCCGTGCTGTTAGTCGTTTACCTGATCCGTAATAATAAGCTCGAACGCGACCAGAACAAAGTACGCGACCTGCAGGATGGATATTACGGCTCGCTCAGGGAATTGTTAACAGGCTTCAAACAGGTACGCGTATCAGGCAAACGCAATAAAAATATTTACGAACAATATATACTTACCAACCGCAGCAAAGCAAAAGCACTCAACGTACGCGTCTCCAAAGGATTTGTAATTAATGAGCTGATCGGCGTGTATTGCTGGTATTTTGTGCTGGGCGTAATCATCTTTCTGCTCCCGGTATTATTTGATATCAGCCTTATCCAGCTCGCCGTTTTTATCACTTCCGTATTATTTATGATGGGGCCCGTAACACAGCTTGTCGTGTTTGTTCCTTCACTCACCAGTTTCAAGATCGCACTCAACAGGATCAACCAGATCGATAAAGCATTGGTGGAAGATGCATTACCTGCTGTACGCGAACTGCCCCCGGTAAAAGACTTTCATTCACTGCGGTTTAAGAACGTAGTCTACAGGCACGGCTTCGACGATAATACCACTTTCCAGTTGGAGCTGCACGACCTCACCATCTCAAAAGGCGAGATCATATTTGTAACAGGCGGTAATGGCAGCGGTAAGACCACATTCATCAACCTGCTTACAGGATTGTATAAAGCCACCAGCGGTAAAATATATATCGACGGCAAAGAAGCAAACTGGCAGGAGATGGCCGCATTCAGTAATAATATGGCCGTGGTATATTCAGACCAATACCTCTTTACTGAAAACTACGACGAGCACGACCTCACCACCGCCAATACCCTTATGCAGTCTTTTGCAGGAATGTTCAACCTCGATGGAGTGCTGCGTTTCGACGAAAAGAAAAAGACCTTCCATACTGCACTGTCAAGAGGGCAGCAGAAACGTCTTGCCCTGATGCTGGCCCTGCTCGAAGATAAACCCATCCTCATCCTCGATGAGTGGGCGGCAGAGCAGGACCCGCCAAACCGCAGGGAGTTCTACGCCGAATGGCTGCCCCTGATACGGAATATGGGCAAGACCATCATCGCCATATCGCACGACGATGATTTTTACCACAGGGCAGACAGGGTACTTAAGTTCGACTATGGTAAGATCAGCAGTGATTCACCACTGGCCGCTTTGCAGGAATTATAACAACCCTTTTACGCATAACAACAACCATCCTCAACAACAGATAGTCTTCAATACGAAAAAAATTATCAACCATGACTGAAGAAAAATTGTATTTAAAACCCAACGTAGTATTCGAACCATTGATCGACCGCTGGTACGCATGGAGCCACCTGGTTTCACCTGCTACCGCCGCTATGAATATCGCTGTAAAACACCTGTCTATTATAGACTCTTACCTGCTCGCCCCGGCTATACATGCCGAAGCCGTACAGAACCCTAAAATGAGGGGTGGTCCGTTTATGGATTTCGGTGGTGGCCGTGTGGAAGAGATCAGGGCGCTGGCAGAACACACGCGTAAGGAACGGAGCAATATGTTCGCTTTTGCGCAAGCCGTAAAAGACCTTGATAAACTCCTGGCTACCGAAGCCAAAGGCTACGGTCTTGAAGACCTGTACCAGAAAGTACCGGATATCCTTCGTGGTTTTGTAGAACTCTACTACGACCGTAATAACAATGCCGCATTCCGGTTCTTTGAATCACTCCTGTACAGGAGTGAGTTTTACGACGACCGTGCGCAGGGAGTAGCGTTCTGGGTTACAGACAACGATCATCGCCCTTTCTGCCTCAGTACGCCAAGACTTGATGAACCCAATGTACTGCACAAGAACATACCGTTCTCGCACCCCTGTATAGACGAACTGGCCTCCATGAGAAGAACACCTCAAACATTATCGTATATCCGGAAGGTAATGGATATTGAAGATAAAGACATGCCGTTATTTGAAACCTTCTTCACCACCGAGCCACACCGTACGTATGACAAATATACCGGCGACAAAATCAGGATGCGCTATTTTGGTCATGCCTGTATACTGGTAGAAACAAAAGATGTCAGCATTCTCGTAGACCCGCTGATCAGCTATTATGGTTACCACTCAGATGTGGATCATTTCTCCGACTGCGACCTGCCCGATGTGATTGATTATGTACTCATCACGCACAACCACCAGGACCATATACTTTTTGAAACCCTGTTGCCACTGAGGCATAAAATTAAGCACCTTATCGTGCCGCGTACAGAAGGAGGCCGTCTTGAAGACCCCAACCTCAAGCTCATGTTCCAAAAGATAGGGTTTAAAAGCGTAACAGAAATCAGCGAAATGGAAACAGTAACATTTGCTGATGCACAACTTACCGGACTGCCATTTATGGGTGAGCATAGCGACCTTAATATCATGGCCAAGTGCTGCCATCTCGTGGAGATCAGCGGCTTCCGCCTGCTCTTCATGGCCGATTCCCGCATCATGGAGCCACGCCTCTACGAACAGGTTCACCGCAGCATAGGCAATGTAGATGTGATCTTCCTCGGCATGGAATGCGATGGAGCACCACTCACATGGTTGTACGGTGCATTGATGACTAAGAAGATTGCGCGCGACCAGGACGCCACACGCAGGCTCAATGGATCAGACTGTCAGCGTGGCGTTGCACTGGTAGATATATTCAATCCCAAAGAAGTATATGTATATGCCATGGGGCAGGAGCCCTGGGTAGAATTCATCAGCAGTATCAAGTACACCGACGAGTCCAACCCCATCGTACAGTCTAACCAACTGATACGCTATTGCGCAGAAAAAGGTATTGTAGCCGAACGCCTGTATGGCGAAAAAGAATTGCTGTACGACCGCAAGGAACAACCCGTGCTTGCTGAAGCCTGATAACCAGCGATAAACAAAGAACCGATCAAAGTATTTTATATTCCGACCGCTTAAATTATGTCTGAACAACACGTACTATCCGTTATGAAAAAGGCGGAAGAAGCAGGCGTCTCCTTCTTTATTGAAGGAGAAAACCTTCGTATCCGCAAGGCTAAGCACACCGCCATTGACGATACACTGATGGACCTGATCCGCCGGTACCGCGATGGCATCAGGGAACAACTGGCCGGGCAGCAGGAAGCCGCCGCCGCTCCGAACTATATCATTGCCCCCGGTATCAGCGATGGCGTAGAACAGGTGCCGCTTTCCTTTGCGCAGGAACGCCTGTGGTTTATCGATCGTTTACAGGGCAGCGTCCAATACCATATCCCCTGGGTGTACCGTGTAAAGGGAACGTTAGACGTAGAAAGACTGAACCAGGCCTTTCGCTCTGTCATCAGCCGCCATGCTGTACTGCGCACTGTCATCAGGGAAGAAGACGATAAGCGTTATCAACTCGTACAGGAAAATACAGGTTGGGCATTAGAATATTATGCAGATGAAATGACGGCCGGGCAGTTGTACACATTTATCGAATCGTTTATCGCCAGGCCCTTCGACCTTTCGGCAGACAGTATGCTGCGCGCAGCACTGGTGCGTACGGGTGAGCAGGAGTATATCCTGGCCGGGGTAGTGCACCATATCGCTTTCGACGGATGGTCAGCAGCTATACTGGCTAAAGAACTGAGCGCCTTGTATAACGGGGATGCCGTTATACTGCCCGAACTGAAAGTACAGTACCGCGATTATGCTTTCTGGCAGCGTACCACCATCAACGATACTGCTGTACAACAACAACTGGATTACTGGAAGAAGCAGCTTGATGGTGTGTTACCCTGCGGCCTCTCAACCGACTTTACAAGACCGGCAGAACAAAGCCACCGGGGAGCAGTAACAGGTCGTAACCTCGGCAAACCACTCAGCCAGGCGTTAATACAATTATCAAAGCAGGAAGGAGTAACCTTATTTATGACCCTGCTGGCTGCATACCAGGTATTATTATACCGCTATTCCGGTCAGGCAGATACCTGCGTAGGTACACCTGTTGCCGGCCGCAGGCAGCACGAAGTGGAAGCCCTGGTGGGTTTCTTTATCAATACATTGCCGCTGCGCAATACAGTAAACAGGGCAAGCAGCTTTGTTGATTTCCTGCATGAGGTGAAGCAAACCACCTTACAGGCATACGAGCACCAGGACATACCCTTTGAGCGCATCGTTGAAACAGCAGGCGTAAGAAGAGATATGAGCCGGAGCCCCATATTCCAGGTCCTCTTCTCCATGCAGCAGCAACCCGATGTCCGTTCCGTTCAACTGGGCGAAGCCGAACTCATCCCGGAGTTACCCGCTATCGTTACCGCCCAGTACGACCTGGCGCTGGAAGCCATCGTAACCGGAGATGATATAACATTATCCCTTACCTATTCTGCCGCCTTATACCAGCCAGCTACAATTACCCAGATGCTCACGCATTATGTAAACCTGCTTGAAGCCATTATCGCGGCGCCGCAAACCACCATCGGGAAACTTAATATAATAAGTGAAACAGAGCGCTACCAGTTGTTGCAGGAATTCAATGCAACAGGTATGGACTATCCTTCCGGCCAGACCGTTGTCCAGTTGCTGGAACAGCAGGCAAAAAATAACCCCGATCGTACGGCGCTCATTTTTGATACCACAAAGCTGAGCTATAAAGAGCTTGACGGCCAGAGCAACCAGCTCGCACACTACCTGTTACAGGCTGGTATCGGCAAGGAAACAGTGGTGCCGGTATGTATGCACCGGGGTACAGATATGGTCGTTGCAATATTGGCCATATTAAAAGCAGGTGCTGCATTTATCCCGCTTGATCCTGCCTTTCCCCGCGACAGGATACAATATATGCTGCACGACTCGGGCAGTCAATGGATCATTACAAATAACGATTGTACAAACCTGTTTGGTAACAGCACAGTACTGCAAATACTCAATATAGATACACAGCAGCACGCCATAAAGCTGATGCCAACCCGGGCAGTTGAGGCGCAACCATCTCCCGCAGACACAGCTTACGTAATATACACTTCAGGGTCTACCGGTAAACCCAAAGGAGTAATGATCGGCCACCGCTCACTGGTAAATTTTATCAGCAGTATGCAGCAACTCCTGCATATCGATGCTTCATGCCGCATGTATTCCGTTACTACATTCAGCTTCGATATCTTTTACCTTGAACTGTTCCTGCCCCTTTTATCCGGGGGAGAAGTGGTGATTGCCGGAAAAGACACCGCCCGCGATGGCTATCGCCTCCGCGAAGCCCTGGCATATTACCAGCCTACACACATGCAGGCCGTACCGGCCCTGTGGCAACTGTTGCTGGAGTGCGACTGGCGCAATGACGAAAACCTGACGGTGCTCGTGGGAGGAGAAGCAGTAAGAGAACAACTCAAAGACAGCCTTGCCATACTGAGCAGGCAAAAAATATGGAACCTCTATGGCCCAACGGAAACAACAATATGGTCAACCGCAGGTGAGTTGCAGGCGGGCGGAGCAGTAACCATTGGCAAGCCCATTGGTAACACCGCAATATATATACTCGATGAAGACCGGCAACTGCAACCCATCGGGGTAGCCGGCGAATTGTATATAGGAGGTGACGGGTTAGCCAAAGGCTATCTCGGGCGGGCAGACCTCACAGAGGAACGATTTGTGATGTACGCTGTGAACGACGATCATGGTGCCGGTAAAAGAATATACCGAACCGGCGACCTTGCCCGGTGGCTGCCCGACGGCAGACTGGTTTATGCAGGCCGTGCCGATGAACAGTTAAAAGTGCGTGGCTATCGCATAGAACCCGGTGAGATCGAAACTGTATTGTTGCAGGCCCCTGGCGTAAGCCAGGCAGTGGTTGTTGCACAGGAAGATGCGCAGCAGGGAAAACGATTGGTAGCTTTCATCGTGGAATCAGAAGGCTACAACAGAACGGCCGTTATACAGCATGCCGGTAACCACCTGCCCGATTATATGGTACCCAGGCTACTGGTATCCGTACCGCGCATTCCACAAACACCAAATGGTAAGGCAGACAGAAAAGCATTATTACAAGAGGCCATAACGCTTACAACGGGGGAAACCTATACACCTGCTGGTAACACAACAGAAGAGACTCTTGTCGCTATATGGCAGGATGTATTGGGTGTACCCCGTGTAGGCATAAACGATAATTTCTTTGAACTGGGCGGCCACTCCCTGCTGGCAATGAGTATCATTGCCGCAGTGCGCAAGAAGATGGGTATTGAATTACCGGTGAGGAAAATATTCCTGTTCCCCACAGTTGCCCGGCTTGCCTTGCAGGTAAATGGTGAAGCCGGTGTACAGGTATTGCCCCCCGTTGAGCCAAGAGCCGGAGGTGTGCACATACCACTCTCTTTTGCACAGGAAAGATTATGGTTTATAGATCGCCTGCAGGGCAGTACACAATATCACATGCCCAGGGTAATACGCATACACGGTGCACTCAACAGGGATCTTGTTGAGCACGCGTTTAAAGTAATGCTCCAGCGTCATGAAGTGCTGAGAACTGTTATCCGCGAAGAAGAAGGAATAGGCCGGCAGGTTATACTGGACGCACACGACTGGACGATCAATTATATGGGGCACGTACAATGGCAGGCCCTGGCAGACAATGAAAAAGAAATACAAATTGAATCTTTCCTGGAAACACCGTTCGACCTGGGTAAGGATGTTATGATCAGGGTACTGTTGATTGAAACGGCTCCTGGCGATCATATCCTTGCTGTGGTGGCACACCACATCGCTTTCGACGGATGGTCCATCAGCATCATGCAGAAAGAATGGATGGATATTTACCGCAACCGTATAAAAGACAGTGATAACCTCCCCGCATTACCCATACAATACGCCGATTACGCCGTATGGCAAAGAACATATCTCTCAAACGAACTGCTCGAACAAAAACTGGCGTACTGGAAAAGTCGTTTACAGGGCATCACCCCACTCGCATTGCCCGTAGATTATCCCCGTACCAGCCAGTCCCGTACCCTTGCCGGGCAGTTAAATACAACAATACCTGCGGGCTTAACCACTGCGGTAAAGGATATGGCTAAGGCAGAAGGTGCAACACTCTTCATGTCTATGGTGAGCGTACTGAATCTGCTACTGCATCGTTATACCCTCCAGGACGATATCTGTATCGGCAGTCCCGTAGCGAACCGTAACCAGCCCGAGCTTGAAGCCCTCGTTGGTTTCTTCGTAAACAGTCTTGTGCTGCGCAATACGGTAAGCAGTAATATGAATTTCCGGAGCCTGTTGCAGCAGGTAAAACATACCACCACGGAAGCATACGCGCACCAGGATATGCCATTTGAAAAGATCGTGGAAGCAATAGTGAAAGACCGCGATATGAACCGTAACCCAATCTTCCAGGTAATGCTGGTAGTACAGCAGGCAGCGGCAGCTCACCTGCCGCCGGATAGCCTCGGCAGCGGTCTGCATCTTGAAGATGATGGTAAAAATTACTCAGGAACCAAGTTTGATCTCGTCTTTACCCTTACTGAAAGAGAAAACGATTTCGACTTTGGTATTACTTATGATGCCGATCTTTTTATGCCCGCCACTATCACCCGCATGAGCAGGCATTTTATTAATCTCTTACAGGCCGCGGTTCTTCAACCCGCTCTCCCGGTTGGTGCCCTGCCCATGATGGATAGGGAAGAAGAAGAGCTCTTACTGAAAACGTATAATGATACCGCATTCAGCTTTCCTGCTGATACTACCGTCATCGACTGGTTTGAGCAGCAGGTAAATCAAACACCCACCGCTACGGCTGTTGCATTTGAACACAGTCACTATAGCTACGCGGAATTGAATACGCGTGCAAACCAGTTAGCAGCCTACCTGCAGAAGCGTGGAATAGAAAAAGATATTGCAGTACCCATCTGCCTGGAGCGCAGTCTTGATATGATTGTGGGCATACTGGGCATACTGAAAGCAGGTGGCGCCTATGTACCCATCGATCCGCAGTATCCCGGAGAAAGGATACGGTTTATGTTAACTGATACAGGCGCGGGGGTGGTGCTCAGTACAAGTAATATAATACTGCCGGAGATGGATACGGTACAGGTGATCCGGCTGGATACCGATTGGGATAATATTGCACAGCAGGAGGGTAATAATCCTGAACGTGCAGCCGGGCCGGATAATCTTGCCTATATCATCTATACCTCCGGTTCAACCGGCCGTCCCAAAGGTGTAATGATCGAACACAGCGGTTTGTTTAACCGCTTGGCCTGGGCGCAGCATCAGTATGGATTTACCACCGAAGACACCATCCTTCAGAAAACAACCTTCTGTTTTGACGTATCCGTATGGGAACTTATCTGGCCCCTGCTTACGGGCGCAAAGCTGGTATTTGCAAAACCCGAAGGGCATAAAGACAGTCACTACCTGCATGGGCTCTGTACTAAAGAGCGCATCAGTGTAATGCACTTTGTGCCATCCATGCTCGATATCTTCTTAGCAGATACCCAAAAAGGCGATTGCCCGGCATTAAAGAAAGTACTCTGCAGTGGTGAAGCACTGACACCCATGCAGGTAAAACTTTGTAAAGAAAAACTGCCGCATGTTGAACTGCATAACCTGTATGGCCCAACCGAAGCAGCTATTGATGTAACCTTTTGGCCCTGCCCCGGCGATGTAAGCACTCTCACGGTAGTGCCTATCGGTAAACCTGTAGCCAATACAAAACTGTATATTGTAGACCAGGGCCTCCGGCTTATGCACGCTGGAGGTATAGGAGAGCTGTGTATAGCCGGTATACAGGTGGCCAGGGGCTACCTTAACCTCGAACAGCTCACCAAAGAAAAGTTTGTAGCCGACCCCTTCAGTACCGTGCCCGGCAGCAGGATGTACCGCACCGGCGATCTTGCCCGCTGGTTACCGGATGGGAATATCGAATACCTCGGCCGCAAAGACGACCAGGTAAAGATCAGGGGCTACCGCATAGAACTGGGCGAGGTCGAATCCTGCCTGGCTGCTGCAGATAGCGTGGCAGCAGTAAAACTCCTTGCAGTAAAAGAAGCGCAGGGCGACAATAAAAAGCTGCTGGCCTATGTGCAGGTAGATAAAACAGAGCTGCCACTGCTGGCCAGTTACCTGCATTTATACCGTACCGGTGCCGTGACGCCTGCCGATCTGCAACTGATGCCTAACGGCCTTCCGCTGCTGCACGCTAACCAGAACGAAGTACAATTCTTATATAAAGAAATATTTGCAGAGCAATGCTACCTTAAGCATGGTATTACCCTGCGTCCCGGCAGTTGCGTTATCGATGTGGGGGCCAATATCGGCAGCTTTACTGTTTTCCTCAATGTAATGCATCCCGGTATAAACGTGTACTCATTTGAGCCGGTACCTGCCGTATTTGACTATCTCGATAAAAACAGAAAGCTGTACGGTGTAAAGGGAAAAGCATTTTCTCTGGCCCTGTTAGACAGGGAGCAGGATATATCCTTTACCTATTACCCGCAGATGAGTATTGTTTCCGGTATCGGCAACAACCAGGAAAAAGTAAAAGAAGTAGTACGGGCTTATATCGAATCAACCAGCGATCAGCAGCTCGAACAGGCCGATATGGATGCATTGCTGGCAGCAAGGCTCCACTACCAGGAAGTAACCTGCCATGCAAAAACCCTTTCGCAGGTAATTGCAGAAGAAGGCATTCAGCAGATCGACCTGCTGAAGATCGACGTTGAAAACGCTGAACACCTCGTGCTTGCAGGTATATCCGATGCAGACTGGAGCAGGATCAATAATCTTGTTGTAGAAGTACATGATGCCGGTAACCGTGTAGCACTTACGCGCGATATGCTTATCACCAAAGGATTTACGGTGTACACCGAAAAAGAAGAAGTGTTATCCGGCAATCATTGGCTGTATAACCTGTATGCCGTGCGCGATACGCGGCAGCAGGGATTGCCGGTGCAGGATATGCAGCATCCCGCCCGTGCCGCCGAATGGCGTACACCCGCCGATTTTATTCTACAGTTACGGCAGCATACAGAGAAGCACCTGCCCCCCTATATGGTACCCGCACAGTTTATCCTGATGGCGGAATTTCCCGTTACGCCAAATGGAAAGATCGATAAGGCGGCGCTTCCGGCAGAAGGTGCCGAAAATGCTTCAACCATTTATGCCCCGCCGCGCAATGCCGTTGAAGCTAAACTTGCCGGGCTGTGGCAGACCCTGCTGCACATTGAGCAGGTTGGAATACACGATAACTTCTTCGCGAAGGGGGGCCATTCACTCCTTGCCATGCGCCTCGTAGCCGCCATTCGCCGCGAATACCACATTGAACTGCCTGTAAAAATAATATTCGATAACCCTGTGCTTGCTGCATTGGCAGAAAAGCTCGGGCAGTATGCTCCATCAGTATTACCACCCATTACGGTACGCACAGCGCAGGAGCGTGTACCGCTTTCCTTTTACCAGGAACGCCTGTGGTTTACCGATAAGTTGCAGGGCAGCCAGCCTTACCAGTTACCCTGGTTATTTAACCTGAAGGGCGCGCTCAGCGTGACCGCTTTGGAAAATGCCTTCCGCCAGATCGTTGAGCGACATGAGGTACTGCGCACCGCTATACACGAAGAAGAAGGGATAGGGTACCAGGTGATCCGCCCGGCTGGCGGCTGGCAGATGCAGCAGATCAATGCCGTTGAAATATTACTCATGGGCTTCCCCGCCCCGGAAGCATACCTCAGCGCTTTGCTTGAGGAACCTTTTGATCTTTCCGCGGGCAATATGCTTCGGGTAACACTTGTAAAGATGCCGGGCGACGAATACCTGCTCTTTGTGGTGCTGCATCATATCGCTTTCGATGCATGGTCTGTCAGTATCATGGTAGAAGAACTGGTGAGCCTGTACAGGAGTTACACTACCGGCAGCGAAGCTGTGTTAAAAGAGCTGCCTGTTCAGTATGCAGACTATGCCTGCTGGCAACGCAATTACCTCGATTCGGGCGTACTCGATAATCATATTGCTTACTGGCGGCAGCAACTGGAGGGCGTTGAACCACTCGCCCTGCTTACAGATCATCCGCGGTCAGCCGGTCAGCACTTTGCCGGCGCTATGGTAAGTACTGCCATCAGTAAAACAATGCAGGATAAGATCACCGCGCTTGGTCAGCAGGAAGGCACCACGCTGTTTATGACCCTGCTTACCGTATTCAAAGTATTGCTGTACCGTTATACCGGGCAGGAAGATATCTGTGTGGGCACCTCCATCGCAGCACGTCCGCAGCGGGAAGTGGAAGACCTGATCGGGTTCTTTGTAAATACCCTGGCGCTGCGAAGCCAGGTGGATGGAAACCAAACCTTCCGCGAGTTATTGCAGCAAGTTAAACAGACCACACTTGATGCCTATGCCCACCAGGACGTACCCTTCGAAAAAGTAGTGGAAGCCCTTGGTGTAGAACGGGAGCTGAACCGCAATCCGCTGTTCCAGGTAATACTGGTGCTCGAAAACGTACCCGTGCCCGGTGTACTCGATCTTGGTAATGCCAGCCTCACACACCAACCCTTTGGCGGCATCATATCAAAATTCGATATCACACTTGGCGTGGCTGAAACAGCTACAGGTCTCGAACTGAATATGACCTACCGGAAAGACCTTTTCCGTGAGGATACAATGGAAGCCATGTTGCAGCACTATGTACGGTTGCTCGATGCTGCCGTAAATCAAACAGACAGCCGCATTGGGTATTTCAGCCTGCCGGATAAAGCAGAAGAAGCGGCGCTGCTTTCGTTGAATGCCATAACCGTTGATTATCCTGTAAATAAAACCGTTACCGAACTTTTTACAGAACAGGCCCTACGCGTACCCGATGCGGTCGCATTGGTTTACGGGGAGGAAAAGCTCACCTACAGGCAACTGGAAGAAAATACCAATCAACTGGCGCATTATCTGCGCAGGCGTGGCGTGGAAGCCGACCAGCCCGTGCCCATCTGTCTCGAAAGAGGCATTGCAATGATGACGGGTATACTGGCTATTATGAAAGCCGGTGGTGCCTACGTACCTATCGACCCCGACTTCCCCGACAGCCGCATACGTTTTGTACTCGAAGAAACAGCACCCAAAGTAGTAATTACCGGGCAGGACGAATACGAACGTATCCATAATATTGTTGACGATGGCCCCTTAAAAACAGGGACGCTTGTTATGGACATGGATGCAGACAGCCTGCTCGTCAGCCTCGAACCTTCCACAGTACCCGATGCAGGTATCCATCCCGGTAACCTTGCATACATGATCTATACCTCCGGCTCTACCGGTCAGCCCAAAGGTGTGATGATTGAGCACCGGCACCTGGTAGACTATGTATATGGGCTGGAATCAAAAACAGGCATCTGGGCCTGTCAGTCATTCGCACTGGTATCAACACTTGCAGCCGACCTTGGTAATACAGTATTGTACAGCGCCTGGCTGTCAGGCGGTACACTACATGTATGCTCCCGCAGCACCATCAACGATGGCAGCCTGATGCTGGATTATTTCAGACAGCATCGTATAGCATGTCTGAAAATCGTGCCCTCACACTGGAAAGCTTTATGCATTGGTGAAGAACTTTTATTGCCGGAGAAGTTGTTGATATTTGGAGGCGAAGCCCTGCAGCAGCAGGTAGTAGAGCGTATCGATGCATCAGGCAACGGCTGTGAGGTGATCAATCACTACGGTCCAACAGAAACCACCATAGGAAAACTGTTACACCAGTACAACCCAGCACAATCATATAACCATAATATACCCATTGGCCGCCCGTTCTCCAATACCACAGTATATGTGTTGAGCCAGTATAACACCATCTGCCCCATCGGGGTACCCGGTGAAATATGCGTCAGTGGCAGCGGGGTGGCGCGTGGTTACTTTAACCAGCCGGCACTAACCGCAGAAAAGTTTACAGCCGATCCGTTTAATACAGGCGCAAGACTGTACAGAACAGGCGACAGGGGAAGACTCTTGCCGGGTGGCGCCATTGAATACCTCGGCCGGGTAGACGACCAGGTAAAGATCAGGGGCTACCGTATAGAGCTTGGTGAAGTAGAGCAGGCATTGCGCAGCCTCCCTGCTGTTGCAGAAGCCGTAGTGCTCGCTAAGGAAGACGATAAAGGCGATAAACGCCTTGCCGCTTATGTTGTTGCAAACGGATTGTTCGACAGGGAAGAAATAATCGCCGCGCTTCGGGAACGCCTGCCTGAATACATGATACCCGCACTGGTAATTCCGGTGGAAGCCATACCCCTTACGGCAAATGGTAAGGTAAACCGTAAGCGCCTGCTGGAAATTGATCCCGGTACTGCAGTATCGCTGCACTATACCAGCCCGCGCAATGAAACAGAAATTGCTTTTACTGCACTCTGGCAGGAATTGCTCGATACAGAAAGGATTGGTATCTATGATAATTTCTTTGAGCTGGGTGGCGATTCGATCATTGCCATACAGTTGGTAAGCCGTGCAAGACGCTCGGGTTACGAACTGCAGGTGGGCGATATTTTTGAATACCAGACCATCGCCGGTTTAGCCGCATACTGGTTAACCCGCAGCGAGCAGGCCGCTTTATCTTCCATCCGGGAAGCAGTAACCGGCCCATGCAGTCTGCTGCCCGTACAACGCTGGTACCTCGGCCAATCGGCTGCCAGGGTATCGCACTTCAACCAGGCCCTGTTGCTGGGCATCAATAAAACAGTTGATCAGCAACGCCTGCAAAAAGCAATAGATGCCCTTGTGCAGCATCACGATGCGCTGCGTATGGTGTATCATTACGGAGCCGGAGGCTGGCAGCAGGAATATGGCGATGGCAGCATAGCAGTGCAGGTAACCGCTATGCAGCATTTGTCAATGGCTGACCTTACCCCTGCGCTTGAAAAACACAATGACGAAGTACAAAGCCAGTTGGATATAGAAAAAGGTATCCTATGCCGGGTAGTACTGGTGCAGACACCGGCCGCCGAATTGCAAAACAGGTTATTACTCGTCATCCATCACCTCGTAATAGATGGTGTTTCCTGGCGCATCCTGCTGGAAGACCTTATACAGTTACTCAACAGCCCCAACTCAGCGCTGCCGGCTAAAACAGCTTCCCTGCGCGACTGGCATGAAGCGCTGGTGCAATATGGACAGCAACCCAAAGTACAGGCCGAACTGGAATATTGGAAGGAAGCCATCGCCCACTACCGGCCCCTGCCTGTTGACCTGGAGTACACCGGCCCATTGCTGTTTGGCGATATGCACCAGCATAACATCAGTCTCGATGCAGCACACACAAAACAATTACTGCAGGAATTGCCCGGTATCTATCATACACAGATCAACGACGTGCTGCTGACCGCGCTCGGTATCACCCTTACTGCTTTTGGCAAAACAGATCAAATCGTGATCGGGCTTGAAGGGCATGGTCGTGAGCCGTTGATCGGAGAAACCGATGTTAGCCGTACCATTGGCTGGTTTACCAATACCTGCCCGATGGTATTACGTACCACACAGGGCGCATACACCGAAGAGCTGAAGAACATTAAAGAACAACTGCGCCGGGTACCCGGTAAGGGCATGAGCTATATGATACAGAAATTCCTGGAAGAGAAAGTGGATCTACAGGACCCTAACCCCTGGGATGTAGTATTCAACTATCTCGGTCAACTGGATAATGCAGTTATCAACGACGAATACCTGTCTGTAGCCACGGAATCTGCCGGTAATAATATCAGCCCCCTCAACCCCGGCCAGAATAAACTGGTGATCAACAGTATGGTACAGGATGGGGTATTAACCATCAATTGGTTGTACAGCCGCCGCCATTATGCAGCCGGTACAATGGAAACCCTGGCAGCACAATACATACAGACACTCGCAACACTGATCGACAATTGCCTTGCACAGCGAAGGGAAGTGTTTACGCCTTCAGATTATGGCATTGGCGATGCAGTCGGGTATAAAGAACTTGATGCATTTCTCGGCGAGTTGGTTAATGAGCAGCCACGCCTGCAACAGGTAGAAAGCCTGTGCCGGTTAAGTGCTGCACAGCAGGGTATGCTGTTTCACAGTTTGTATGAAGACGGGTCGGGTTTGTATGCAGAACAATTCTCGTGCAGGTTTACCGGTCTGGATCCCGACCGGTTCCGCCAGTCCTGGAATCACCTGGTACAATACCACAGCATACTGCGCACCGCTTTTTACCACGATGTATTTAATATACCCGTGCAGTGTGTTTATAAAAAGATACAACTGCCATTAACCATACACGACCTGCGCGGCCAGTCGGCCGAACAGCAGCAGGAAGCCGTCAGGGCCCATGCTGCGGCAGATCGCTTAAGAGGTTTTAACCTGCACGAAGCTCCTCTTTTCAGGGTAACCCTCTTGCAGCTCGGTAAAGACGTTTACGATATGATCTGGACCTATCATCATATTATTATGGATGGTTGGTCGCTGCCCGTACTGATGGAAGAATTTATGAACAGTTATGAGTCCATGGCTGCGGGCAGGCTGCCAAAAGTACTGGCAGAAGACAGGTACGAGGAGTTTATACGCTTTGTGGAACGCCGCAACCTGCGCAGGGAAGAAGCATACTGGCGCCGCTACCTGCAGGGTGTTGAAGAACCCTCGTTGCTGCCGTTCTGTCCGCCGGGTACGCCACGCAATAAAGGACTCGGTAGATACCAGGCAGAAGCCGCCTATTTTGACGCAGCCATCACCGCCAGCCTGCAGGCCTATGCACAGCAGCACCGTATTACGGTAAATACCGTGGTACAGGGTATATGGGCATACCTGCTTTCGCAATATACCGGTAATCCGCATGTAGTGTATGGGGTAACCGTTGCCGGCAGGCCCGACGACCTTGCAAGGGTGGAGCACAGGGTAGGCATGTATATCAATACCATACCCCTGCATGCAACGGTGCAGGAAGATATGCCATGGGCAAACTGGTTACAGGGTATCCAGCAAGATCAACTGGCCGCACGGAACTACCAGTACGTAGCCATGAATGATATACAACGCTGGATCAATATACCCGGCGATCTGTTCGATACCGTGCTTGTATATGAGAACTACCCCGTAAGCCGGGTATTGACGGCCAACCAGTGGCAACTGCGTGTAGACGATATCCGGCAGGAGGGGAAAACCAATTACCTGCTCTACCTGATTGTGCAGGCCGCCGATACCATCACCGTTGAGTTTCATTATAATGCAGACATACTGCCCGCCGCTTTTGCCGCAGCAGTAAAAGCACATTTTGATACGCTGCTGCGGCAGCTCATTACCGAACAGGACATCCTCCTGCGGTCAAGCTGCTTAATACCGGCCGTTGCACCGGCGTCCGCAACAGCAGACTATCCTGTGCAAACTGTTACAGAATGCTTTGCCCTGCAGGCCGCACAGACCCCCGATGCCATTGCCATTACTTTTGGTGAAGAACGCTGGAGTTATGAAAAGCTTGATAAACACAGTACGCGCCTCGCACACTATCTCCGCAACAGGGGAGTAACAGCAGGCATGCCCGTAGCCGTGTGTATCGATCGTTCTGCCAGTCTCATCATTACCCTGCTGGCGGTATTGAAGGCAGGAGCCGTGTATGTGCCTGTTGATCCCGCTTATCCGGCCGGTCGTATGGCGTTTATGCTGAAAGATACCGGAAGCGCTTTCCTGCTTACGGAGAACGATAGTACCCCGGCAGAAGGCGTACAGGTAATCAATATCAGCATACCCGGGTCTGAACTGGACAGCCTGCCCACATCAATAGTAACGGGAACAGAACCGTCATCACTCGCTTATATCATGTACACCTCCGGCTCCACAGGTACACCCAAGGGTGTGATGGTAACGCATAGCAATATTGTAAGTTTGGTTAAATCCGTAAGTTATGTGCAATGGCAAACACACGATGCCTTACTTGCAACAGGCTCCCCATCCTTCGATGCCACCACCTTTGAATACTGGGGTATGCTGCTCAATGGCGGGCGCCTCGTAATAGGCAACCAGGAAACCCTGCTCGATACCAGTTTACTGCAGGCATTAATCCGGAAAGAAAAAATAAATAAGATGTGGTTCACTGCCGGTTGGTTTAACCAACTGGTGGAAACAGCCCCCGCTTTGTTTGCAACGCTTGAAACAGTATTAGTTGGGGGCGATCGTCTTTCTCCTCATCACATCCGGCAGTTGCAGCACCGGTACCCCCTGCTCGAAATCATCAATGGTTACGGACCAACAGAAAATACAACGTTCTCACTTACCTGTCTTGTTCCGCCGGTCGACGGGAGGAGCGACATTCCCATCGGGCAGGCCATCGATCACCGCAGCGCGTATGTGCTCGATCAGTACGGCAATATTTGCCCGGTTGGTGTAAAAGGAGAATTATGCGTAGGCGGTGCTGGTTTATCCATGGGTTACTGGAAACAGCAAAGCCTCACCAGCGAGCGCTTTATCCATCATCCCCGGTTGGGGCGCTTGTACCACACAGGCGATATGGCCATGTATCATCCCGAAGGTACCATTCTCTTCCTCGGCCGTAACGACGTCCAGGTAAAGATCAGGGGATACCGTGTAGAGCCCGGCGAGATCGAAAACGTACTGCTTGAATACACCTGTATTACGCAGGCCGCTGTAGTAGTTACGGGCGATGTCCACGGCAGCCATCGCCTGGTGGGTTATGTTGTTCCCAACGCGGGTTACAACAGAGCCGCAGCCCAGCATTATATACAGGGTAAGCTGCCTGCCTATATGCTGCCGCAGTCGCTGGTGGAATTATCACACCTGCCCTTAACCGCCAACGGGAAGGTAGATCGCAAAGCGTTGACGGGCCTGATAGAAAAAGAAGAAGCCTATTGGAAAGAACAACTGCATGGAGTGCATCCTGTCGACCTGCCCACCGATGTGGTACGGCCTGCACAGCAAACCCACGGGGCAGAAATATTATACCATACGCTGGAGCCTTCTTTAGCCGGGCAATTGCAGCAGCTTGCGGGCCAGCAGGGTGTTTCATTGTTTACCGTTCTGCTCACGGCATATAAAGTATTACTGTTCCGCTACAGCGGTCAGGCCGACAATTGCGTAGCCTGCCCGGCTGCTGCCTGCGCACCCGGTAATGCAGCGCATACCCGCGAAAGCTTTGCACATCTCTTACCCCTGCGCAATACCATCGAAAGAGAAACACGTTTTACCAGCCTGCTGCTGAAAGTCAGCAACACCGCAGTAGAAGCATACGCACACCGCAACCTCCCGTTCGACAGGATGGCCGAAGCCGCAGAGATTATAAAAGACCAGGGCCGCAACCCATTGTACCAGGTTGCATGTTCATTCGCACAGGCGGAAACCAGTGTGTTAAACAAAGAACTACCTGCTGCAGCCGTTACATCTGTGTACGAGCTCAGTCTTGAAATATTGTCTGCGCCGGACGGCATAAGATTATCATTGATCAGCAACAAACTCCTTTTCCGGTCGGCTACCGCAAACAGGATAATGGAACACTTCGTTAACCTGCTGAATGCCGTTGTTGCAGCGCCGGGCACAGCAATAGGAGCGTTGACGCTTATGTCTGATGCAGAAAGACATTTGCTCACCGAAACTTTTAACAGTACGGCGATGGCTTACCCCGCAGAAAAAACTATGATTCACCTGTTCCGCGAACAGGCAGCAATAAACCCCGGTAAGCCTGCCCTCACCTTTGATAACGTCTGCATGAGCTACTTGCAACTGGAGGAAGAAAGTAACCGGCTTGCACATTACTTTATTCACAAAGGCATAAGTGCCGGTATGCTGGTACCTGTATGTATGCAGCGTAACGCTACGATGGTAGCAGCCCTCCTGGCTGTACTCAAAACAGGGGCCGGATTTGTTCCGATAGACCCGTCATTCCCGGCCGAAAGGATCCGGTATATGCTCGAAGACTGCAGCAGCGAGTGCGTCATCACGGATAATAGCTGTGTGGAAATATTTACAAACGAAAGGCTATTACAGGTGCTCAACCTCGAAGACTGTACTGCCCTTACGGCATCGATGCCCCCCCATGCTCCCGGCATTACACCTGCACCCGATGGTATTGCATACGTAATTTATACCTCCGGCTCTACCGGTAAGCCAAAAGGTGTGGCAATCAAACACCACTCGCTGGTAAACCTCATCTGGTCCATGAAGCACCTGCTGGGTATTGATGCTTCATGCAGGATGTATTCCGTAACTACTTTTTGTTTTGATATTTTCTATAATGAATTGTTCCTGCCCTTATCCGCTGGCGGTGAAGTTATTCTCGGCAATAAAGAAACCGTGCAGGATGGTCATCAGCTTGTAGAGGTACTGCGGCAGCACCGGCCTACGCACTTACAGGCCGTGCCTGCTATGTGGCAGATGCTGCTGGACAGTGGCTGGACCAACCCGGAACAGCTTACGGTAATGACAGGAGGAGAAGTATTGCCGGAGCACATAAAAGACACATTATGCACATTAAGTGCGCAGCCCGTATGGAACCTGTATGGACCAACCGAAACTACAATATGGTCTACCGCAGGAGAGCTCAAAGCCGGTGAGCCCGTTAGCATCGGTCGACCCATTGGTAATACGCAGGTGTATATAATGGATGAAGAAAGACAATTACAGCCTCTTGGTGTAGCCGGGGAATTATATATCGGTGGCGGGGGGCTGGCATGGGGCTACCTGAACAGGCCCGGTCTTACCGAAGAGCGTTTTATCACCCATACATATAAAGATGGCAGTACAAAGAGACTGTACCGTACGGGCGATCTCGCGCGCTGGCAGCCCGATGGCCGGCTGTGCTACTGCGGCCGGGCCGACCAGCAGGTTAAGATACACGGGTATCGTATTGAACCCGGTGAAATAGAATCTGTATTACAGCAGGCAAAAGGCGTGCGGCAGGCAGTAGTGGTTACACATGAAGACAGTACCACCGGTAAACGGCTTGTTGGCTTTATTGTAGTGGGAGCAGACTATGATAAGGCCGCCGTACTGCAGCACCTCAGCAATTACCTGCCCGGTTACATGGTGCCAAGAATACTGGTAACGTTACCGCATATACCCAGAACACCCAATGGTAAGGCAGACCGGAAAGCTTTGCAGCAGATGCAGGTACTCACCCCGTCAGCAGAGGGCTATGAAGGGGCACAAACCGAAACAGAAGCCACACTCATACAGATATGGCAGGATACGCTGGGTGTAAAGAAAGTAGGCATACACGACAACTTCTTCGAACTGGGTGGCGATTCCATCATCTCTATACAAATCGTAAGCCGCCTACGGCGTGCAGGATACCACCTGGTGCTGAAAGACTTATTTGAGCATCCTACCATCTCAAGGCTCGTAGCCTCCTGGGCTTCCCGGGCACCCGTAAATAGCCGGGATACTTCCGGCGAAAAGCTCACCAGGCCGTCGGGACTGTTGCCCATACAGCGTTGGTTTCTTGAGCAATCACCTGCGGCGCCTTCCCATTTTAACCAGGCCGTATTGCTGGGTATCGATAAAGGCATCAGTGCTGATCACCTGCAACAGGCCCTGGCAAGGCTTGCAGAGCACCATGATGCGCTGCGTTTTGTGTACCATAAAGACGATGATGAATGGCAGCAGACCTATGGCGGGCAGGGCATAACGCTTGAAATAGCCGACCTGTCGGCAACAGATGATGCGGATATTGAAAAAAAGCTGGCAACGCACAACGATACAGTACAGCGCAGTCTTGATATTACAAGAGGCCACCTGTTTAAACCCGTATTGATACGAATGCCTGCATCAGACAACAGGAACAGGTTGCTGCTCGTGATCCATCACCTGGTAACAGATGGGGTGTCATGGCGCATCCTGCTTGAAGACCTCGAATACCTGCTTGAAGATGTACAGGCGGTACTCCCTGCAAAAACGGCTTCCGTTCGCGACTGGTACGATGCGCTCGTGCATTATGGCCAGCGTGAAGATATCCGTAACGAAGAAGCCTACTGGCAGCAACGGTTATCGCAATACAGTGGATTGCCGGTAGACCATATTTACAATGAGCCATTGGTTTTTGGTGATATGCACCGGTATGCCGTTACACTCAATGCAGAACGAACCCGCGAGCTTTTGTATGATATACCCGGGAAATATCACTCCCAGATTAACGATGTACTGCTCACCGCGTTGTGCACCACATTATGCGGCTTCGGTAATACCAGCCATATACTCGTTGGGCTGGAAAGTCATGGCCGTGAACTGGGTGCAGGCGATATAGACCTGAGCCGCACCGTAGGATGGTTTACCAATACCTGCCCCGTATTGCTGCAACAGGAAGGAGATACACCGGGAGAATGTTTAAAGAATATAAAAGAACAGTTACGGAAAGTGCCCGGTAAAGGTATGGGATACATGGTGCTGAAATACCTGTTGAAACTGCCGGCCTTACAGGGAGACGATCCCGTAGACGTAGTGTTCAATTACCTGGGCCAGGCGGATAACGCCGCGGGAGCCGGGGGCAGGCTGTCGCTGGCTGCAGAACCGGTAGGTCAGACCGTAAGCGATGCCAACCCCGTAAGCAGCAGGCTTACCATCAACAGTATAGTGGAAGCTGGTGTACTCACGGTAAGGTGGACGTACAGCAGCAGGCATTACAACGAAGCAACAATACAGGCATTGGCAAAGGCTTATGTAACAACGCTGGAAACACTCATTGAATACGGCATGTTGCAGGAGAAAGCCGTGTTTACACCATCCGACTATGGCCTGGGAGATGTGGTCAGTACAGAAGAGCTTGACGCATTTCTTGACGGTTCCGAAACAGACGATATCATGATTTTCTGATAAGAAATAAGACACAAATGAGTATAAAGGAGTTTATAGACAACCTGGCGGCAAAAAACCTCTTCCTTGTGGTGGAGGACGATAAGCTGATATTGAGGGCAAAGAAAAAAAGACCGGCCGGAGACAATGCAGGCAAAGACCCTGAAGTGATCAATTATATCAGGGCCAACAAGGAAGCGCTGAAAGCGTATGTATTATCAGCAGGAAGCGCTCAACCCGCTGCACTGCATAAAAACATAACGGCCATTTGTAAACTGTCTCCTTTGCAGGCAGGTATGCTGTTCCATGGTTTGTACGATAAAGACGCCGTAGCCTATATCGAGCAGTTCAGTTGCCGTTGCGGGCAGATCGATACAGATATGTTTGCCCGAAGCTGGGAAATATTGATGCAAAGGCATAGTATCCTGCGCACGGGTTTTTATATCGATGCTTTTAATATTCCCGTGCAATGCGTAAAAGAAAAAGTTGCCCTGCCCTTATATATCGATGACCTGCGTGAGCTGGATCATGCCGGCAGGGAAAAAGCTATCCTTGCCCGCAAGCAGGCCGACCGCGAACAGCCTTTTAATTTTGAAGAAGCACCTTTGATGCGGCTGAGCCTGTTGCGCACCGGTGAGCAGCAATGGCAGATGCTGTGGACCTATCACCACATGCTGATCGATGGCTGGTCCATGCAATTGCTCATACAGGAATTTCTTTCCATTTACGAATCCCTGCAGCACCAGCAGCCATTACCGGTAATAGCAGAAGACAGGTATGAAGATTATATCCGGTATATAGAGCGGCAGGATAAAACCGCTGAAGAAAAATTCTGGCGCAGTTATATGTCCGGCGTCGAAATGACCACTTTACTGCCTTTTATAGAAGCATCCGCAGAACGCAATAAAAAAGTAGAAGCCTTTGCCATACAACGTCTTACCCTTAATGAAAGAGAAGCAAAGGTATTACAGGCCCGGGCACAGCAATTGCGCGTTACGATCAATACCGTTATACAGGGAGTATGGGCGCTGCTGCTGCACACCTATACAGGCAATGAACATATTGTATATGGTGTAACCGTATCCGGCCGGCCCGAAGACCTTGAAAGAGTGGAAGACCGTATCGGTATCTATACCAATCTTAATCCCCTCCATGCAGTGCTGGTGAGAGATATGGCAACAGGCGACTGGTTACAGCAGTTGCAGTGCCAGCAGTTACAATCAAGAGAATACCAGCACAGCGCTATAAACGATATTCAACGCCTCGCAGGTGTGGCGGGCGACTGGTTCGACAGCATACTGACATTTGAGAACTATCCTCTCAATGAAATGATCGCCTCGCGGCAGTGGGCCTTCCGTATCGATGCCGTGGAGAAGTATGAAAGCACCACCAATTACCCTATGAGTATACGCGTAATACCGGGTAAGGAAACCGATATACAGTTTGTTTACAAAAGCAGCCTGCTGAGCGAAGCATGGGTAACACAGATATGCGGTCACTTTAAAGAAGTGCTGTTTACGATCATGGAAGGCAGGGCAGATAAGATCGGTGATATCAGGTTGCTCGGAAGAAGGGAGCAGGAACAATTGACCGGGTCTTTCAGCAGGGGAGAGCAGGTAGCCGTACCCGGCAATTCCACAATACTCAACCTATTTGCTGCACAGGTAGCAGCAACGCCCGGCAAAACTGCTCTTTCCTTTGAAGGGGAGAAGATCAGCTACCGCGAGCTCGATGAAAGATCATCAGTGCTGGCACGGTACCTGCTTACCGTAGGTGTGTATGCGCACGATAAAGTACCCGTTTGTATGGGCCGGAGCGCCGGTTTTATCATATCCCTGTTTGCGATACTGAAAGCAGGCGCTGTGTACGTACCCATCGATCCTGCTTACCCGGCAGAAAGAATTGCCTTTATGCTCCGCGATACCGAAGCCACTGTGGTGATAACCGATACGACAACAGCAGTAACCCTGCCCACTGCGCTGGCAAAAATAATACCCGGTGCTGTGCTGGCCAATGTTGCGGCAGATATGCTGCCCCCTCTGCCGGAGCCCCCTCAGCCCAAACAACTTGCCTACATCATCTATACCTCCGGCAGTACCGGTACGCCCAAGGGCGTAATGATCAGCCACAGCGCATTGCTCCACTCCGCGTATGCGCGGAAGCATTATTACGGCGCTACAGGAACAGCCTTTCTTGTACCCTCATTTTCTTTCGACTCATCCATTGCCGTTATTACCGGCACCCTGCTCTCCGGCGGGCAACTGATCATCTGCCGCGACGAATGGCTGAAGAATAGTAACTTTCTCGAAACCGTGCTGCCCGAAACAGAACTGCTGCTCTGTGTACCTTCCTACTACCAGTTCCTGCTCGAAGAAGGATTACTGGCCGGCGCCGGTTTACGGCAGGTGATCCTGGCAGGAGAAAAACTCGAACGCGTTCTTGCACAAAAACATTACGACAACCTGCCCGGCAGTGTGCTGTATAATGAATATGGCCCTACGGAGGGAACAGTATGGGCAACAGTAAGCCGTATAGGTAAAGACGACGGCCCGATTACCATTGGCAAGCCCATTGCCAATATGGAATTGTATATTCTCGATGCCTGGGGCAACCTGCAGCCACCGGGTGTACCCGGCGAGCTGTATATCGGGGGCAACCAGTTGGCGCATGGCTATCTCAACCAGCCCGAACTGACGGCAGAGCGGTTTATATCCAGCCCTGTTCATCCCGGCGAAAACAAACGGTTATACCGCACGCACGATATGGTGCGCTGGCTGCCTGATGGTAATATTGAATTTCTTGGCCGTACAGACGACCAGGTAAAGATCAGGGGCTACCGTGTAGAGTTGGGCGAGATCGAAGCCGTGCTGCATACCGCAGCGGGTGTGCGGCAGGCTGTTGTACTCGCAAAGACCACTGCACAGGGTAGCCAGCAGTTGCTGGCCTTTGTGGTATGCAGCAATATGTTCGATAAAGAGGCCATACGCCGGCACCTCAGTACCGTACTGCCCGATTATATGATACCGGGCATCATCATACCACTGGAAGCAATACCCCTTACGCCGAACGGCAAAACAGATAAAAAGAAACTGTTGTTGTCCGGCATGGTAAGGGAAAGACTGCACCAGTACACAGCACCTTCCAACGATACAGAATATGCATTGGTACAAATATGGCAGAGCCTGCTGGGTGCAGAAAAGATAGGCGTACACGACGATTTCTTTGAGCTGGGTGGTCATTCCTTAACTGCCATGCGTCTTACCGCTGCCATACGCCGGCAATGGGGCATCGATCTGCCCATCCGCCAGGTATTTGAGCAGGCCACCATTGCAAGGCTGGCACCCCTGCTGCAGGTTGGCGCAGCTACCACACTTCCCGCAATAAGCATACGCCCCGGCGATATGCCAACACCGCTTTCCTTTGCACAGGAACGGCTTTGGTTTATTCACCATCTGCAGGGAAGCACACAGTATCACCTGCACTGGGTTTTCCGCCTTACCGGCAGGCCAGGTATTGCCGCATTGCAAAAAGCATTTGCCGCTGTTGTCAACCGTCACCAGGTACTCCGTACCGTTATCAGGGAAGAAGAAGGAGTGGGCTACCCGCAGTTGCTTGATGCAGCGGGCTGGCAAATGGACATCATACAGCAAGCGGGTATCAGTATCGAAACCATTACCGCGGCAACGGAAGAATGGCTGCAGCAACCCTTTGACCTCAGCAATGATTACATGCTGAAAGTTCGGCTTACCGAAATCAATAAAGAAGAATACCTGCTTGCCATACTTGTGCACCATATCGCGTTCGACGGCTGGTCGGTAGGTATTATGGTCAACGAGCTGATGGCCCTTTATGCCGCTGCCGGGCAACCGGCCGCCCTGCCCCTGTTGCCGCTGCAATACGCCGATTATGCATACTGGCAGCGTACCAGCTTTACCGATACGGCGCTGGCGCGGCAACTGGCATACTGGTCCGCGCAGTTGAATGGCGTAGCACCGCTGGATATACATACCGATTACCCGCGCCCCCAGCGGCAAAGTGTCCGGGGAGCACAGGTGTACCGGCAATCAGATACAGTATTCGCAGAACGCATACAGCAACTGGCCTTACAGGAAGGGGTAACACCCTTTATGGTGCTGATGGGGGCACTCAATATCCTGCTTTACAGGTACAGTGGCCAGGAAGACATCTGCATCGGTACTCCCGTAGCAGGGCGTCATTATCCCGGGCTCGAAAACCTCGCGGGTTTCTTTGTTAACACCCTGCCCCTGCGCAACCACGTAGATGGCACACAAACCTTCAGGCAGCTACTGCAACGTATTAAGCAAACCGCTATACTGGCTTACGAGCACCAGGACCTGCCCTTCGAGAAAATGGTGGACGCGGTAGGCGTACCGCGCGATCCTGCACGGCATCCCATCTTCCAGGTAGTATTCTCATTTCATAATACACCACCGGCCGGTGCTTTGCAACTCGATGGCCTGCACTGTGAAGCATTACCCATGCAGCGCGTTACCACCGCCTTCGATCTCAATTTCGACGTTACACTCACAGAAGAAGCATTACACCTTAACATAACTTACTGTACCAGCCTGTTTACGGAAAACCGTATATCCCGGTTGCTGGATCACTATACCCATATACTGGAAAAACTTATTGAAGATCCCGGTGTTGCCGTGGATGCGGTACCGCTATTATCCCCCGCCGAAGAGTCGAAACAGCTTATGCATCTGGGCAATGCACAGGCAACCAGGAGCAATACATACCATCGTACAGTAACCGGGTGTTTTGCAGAACAGGCCGGGCATACGCCCGATGCCATAGCATTGGTTTCCGGACATCAGCAATGGTCATACCGCGAACTTGATGAACAAAGCAACCAGGTAGCCCGTTACCTGCAAAGCATTGGTGTAAAGAGCGAACTGCCCGTACCCATAGCTATGGAGCGCAGCGGCCTGCTGATCGTTACGCTGCTGGGTATCCTTAAAGCAGGCGGGGCCTATGTGCCCGTTGATCCCGCTTACCCGCCGGGTCGTATTGCTTACATGCTTGAAGACATTGGCACCAGCTTCCTGCTTACCGATAAACATTATCCCTGGTTGACGGAAGTGGCACATACGGCTAAACCCATCCGCATCGATATCCGGGGCAGCAGTATAAAAGAGCAATCCGTTGCTGCATTAGAAGTATCCTCAACACCCGGTTCGCTGGCCTATATCATGTACACTTCAGGGTCTACCGGTGCCCCCAAGGGAGTAATGGCCGGGCACCAGAATATTGTAAGCCTTGTAAAACAGGTGCAATATGTACCGTTGCAAACGGGCGATGTACTGCTGTCTACCGGCTCGCCCTCCTTCGACGCTGTTACATTCGAATACTGGGGCATGCTGCTCAACGGCGGCCGCCTTGTAATGTGCAGCCATGAAACCCTGCTCGATACCGCAGGGCTGTCTGCGCTTGTACGAGAAGCAGGGGTAAACATAATGTGGTTTACGGCAGGCTGGTTTAACCAACTCGCAGAAAGCATACCCGCACTTTTCGAAACGCTCAGTACCATAATAGTTGGCGGAGACCGGCTTTCTGTTCCGCATATCCGCCTGTTACAGCAACGCTGCCCCTCCTTACAGATCATTAACGGTTACGGCCCTACAGAGAATACCACCTTCTCGCTCACTTACCCGGTACCGGCAGATGATACTGCTACCGATATACCGATAGGCCGTGCTATAGATTACCGCAACGCATACGTGCTCGATCAGCAGGGAAGATTATGCCCCGAAGGGGTAAAAGGCGAACTGTATGTTGGTGGTGCGGGCCTTGCCCGCGGCTACTGGAAACAGGATGAACTGACTTCGTCAAAGTTTATGATACTGTCTTCCTTCGGCCGCTTGTATAAAACAGGCGATATGGCCCTGCGGCAACCGGATGGAAATATACTTTTCCTCGGCAGGCGCGACGACCAGGTGAAGATACGCGGCTACCGTGTAGAGCCCGGCGAAATTGAAGCCGTACTTATAAAAGCCACGGGTGTGCAGCAGGCAGCAGTAGTAATAACAACTGATGCAGCAGGCAGTAAATACCCCGTGGCATACGTGGTTGCAGGTAATGGCTATGAAAAAACAAAACTGCTGCAATACCTGCAGGCACACCTGCCCGCATATATGATACCACAGGTAACCGAAATACAGGCGCTGCCGCTGACAGGCAATGGTAAGGTAGACAGGAAAGCGCTTGCTGCATTGCCGCTTTCGGGAGATGAGCCCACAGACGCTTATGCTGCTCCTGTAACGGCTACCGAAACAAAACTGGCAGAGCTATGGCAGCAATTACTGGGCATATCACGTATAAGTGTACACGATAATTTCTTTGAGAAGGGCGGACACTCCATCATGGCCATGCGGCTCGCAGGCAGTATACACCGGTATCTCAATAAAGAGCTGCCCATACGCGATATATTTGATAACCCCACCATTGCCGGGCTGGCGCTTATACTCGATAGCCAAACCGCCGGTGCCGAACCCTTATTGCCCTGCCATGAACCCGGTACGCCTGCACCACTTTCTTTTTCGCAGGAGCGGCTTTGGTTTATAGACCAGTTGCAGGGCTCTGTACAATACCACATGTCATGGCTGTTCCGCCTTAACGGAACACTCAATACCCGGGCACTTGAAACCGCTTTTCATGCCATCATCACAAGGCACGGTGCATTGCGTACTGTTATCCGTGAAGAAGAGGGTATAGGTCGCCAGTATGTTATTGATGCCGGTGACTGGCAGATGGAAAAGATCACAGCCGCAGATATTACTAAAAACCACGGCGGTACCGCCGAAGAATACATCAGGCAACTGGCGCAGCAACCCTTCAACCTGTCGAAAGATTATATGCTGAGGGTAACGCTGGTACAGATATCGGAAAGTGAAAACCTGCTCTTTACACTGTTTCACCATATCGCTTTTGACGGCTGGTCCATCAGTATCATTGTAGACGAATTGATCACATTATATAACCAGCTCGTTGATGGGCAAACCGCCAGCCTGCCTGCATTACCTGTGCAGTACACAGATTACGCCACCTGGCAGCGGAGCTATTTATCCGGCAGCCGCCTCGGCAATAAACTGGATTACTGGAAAGACAAGCTCAGCGGTATTGTACCGCTCGACCTCCCGCTCGATCATCCACGCCCTGCTGTACAAAGCACCAGGGGGCAGAGCCTGTCCTTTATGCTCGGCGAAGACCTTACCGCAAAAGTGGAACAATGGTCGCAGCAACACGGGGTAACCGTTTTTATGACGCTCCTCACCGCCTTTAAAATACTGCTGTACCGCTACACCGGGCAGCATGACATTGCTGTAGGTACGCCTGCTGCCAACAGGATGCAGCCCGCCGCGGCATCACTTATCGGCTTCTTTGTCAATACGCTTGTGCTCCGCGATATGGTTGATGCTAATGCCGGTGTGCTGCACCTGCTGCAACAGGTAAAACAAACTGCGCTCGATGGGTACAACCACCAGGACACGCCTTTTGAAAAAGTAGTGGAAGCAGTTGCCACCGAAAGAAGCATGAACAATACCCCGCTCTTCCAGGTGCTGTTTGCTTTGCAGAATACTCCTGATGCCAAACCACTGGAATTTACAGGCGTTACCTGCACCGCAAATCCTTTTGAAACGGGCACGTCCAAGTTTGATCTGTACTTCGACTTTACGCGTACTCCCGGAGGGCTGTACACCCAGGTGCAGTACTGCACCGATCTTTTTGAACCCGCTACCATCCGGCGTATGTTCGATCATTACCGGCAGTTACTCAGCGCCATGCTGGCCAATCCCACACAACAGATCGGGAGACTGCAAATGCTCACCTCAGAAGAACTGGAGCATTTAAAAGCGTTTAACCAGACACAGACCCATTACCCGGCAGCACGTAATATCATCGGCCTGTTCGAGGAGCAGGCTGCACAGTTGCCGGATAAGCCCGCCCTGCTGGTGAATGGTGAGCCCTTTACTTATGGTAATCTCAATCAGCAGGCCAACGGGCTGGCCCACCGGCTGCTTACCGCAGGCGTGCGCCCCGGTCAGAAGGTCATCATCTGTATGGAACGTTCCGCCGGTATGATAGCCGCTGTGCTTGCCATACTGAAAGCAGGAGCCGTCTGTGTTCCCATCGATCCCCGTTATCCCGCAGACCGCATTGAATTTATGTTGCAGGATGCCGGCGCCGCAGCCATCATAACCGGCAGCGCTGCTTACGAAACAATAAAGGCACCATCCGGCATACCCATCCTGCAGGTAAGCATTGTGCACCCTGACAGCGAACTGTCAACGCTCGGTAACCCCGGCATATACGTTTCAGGTATTCTTTACCTGATCTATACTTCGGGATCAACCGGTAAACCCAAAGGCGTACTGCTTCCCGAAAAGGCTTTGCGCAACCTGCTGCACTGGCAGCACCGGTTAGACGTAAACCAGCCCGGCGAACGCATCCTGCAATTTGCCAGCCTCAACTTCGATGTGAGCTTCCAGGAAATATTTTCTGCCCTCTGCTTTGGTAATACGCTTTGCCTCGTGGATGAAGACCAGCGCAAGGATATGCACGAACTGGTTGGCCTCATCCGGCGCGAAAAGATCACGCAGTTATTTGTTCCCTATGTAGTGCTCAAAAATCTTGCAGAATATGCTGCAGAATCCCGCGCCTGGCCACGTTCACTTCGTGCCATATTCACCGCGGGCGAACAGCTACGCCTTACCGGCGATATACAGCAACTGGTGCAGGAAACAGGATTACGCCTGTTTAACCAGTACGGACCATCGGAGGCGCACGTGGTAAGTGCTTACGAAGTGGAAGCGGCCGACTTTATACAACGCCCGTTACCACCCATTGGTAAACCCATTGCCAATACAAAACTGTATATCACCGATGTAAACGGCCATCCCTGCGGCATCGGTACGATCGGTGAATTGCTGATCGGTGGCGTGCAGGTGGCTGCCGGTTACCATAACCAGCCGGAACTGACGGCCGAACGTTTTGCACCCGATCCTTTCAGCGCAGCGCCCGGTGCAATGATGTACCGTACCGGCGATAAAGCACGCTGGTTACCCGATGGCAATATTGATTTCCTCGGGCGCCTCGACGAGCAGGTAAAAATCAGGGGATACCGTGTGGAGCCCGGCGAGATAGAAAGCGTATTGCAGCAGGCGCCCGGCATCAGGCAGGCCGTAGTGCTTGTGCGTTACGACAGGCAGCAGCAACCCGTACTGGTGGCATGGCTGCGCAGTGAAGGAGCTTTTGATAAAGCAGCCGTGCAGGATTTCCTGCGCCGGCGGCTGCCGGAGTATATGATTCCCGCTGTTATGATACCCATTGATGTCATACCCCTCACGGCTAACGGCAAGGTAGACAAGCGTAAACTGCCCGAACCGGATATAGTCCATTCCGCCGCGCGTGAATACGTAGCGCCGGGGAATGAAACGGAAGAAAAGATAGCAGGCATCTGGCAGGAACTGCTGGGCATACCACGGGTAGGGATGAACGATAACTTTTTTGAATCAGGAGGACATTCACTGCTTGTTACGCGCATGAATGCAGCCATAAGGAAAGCATTCGGTGTGGAGCTTTCTGTACGCATCCTGTTCCAGCTTACCACACCCGCAACTATTGCAGCATATATCGATCTGCAACAGCGTGAAGTGCCTGCAGATGGCGCCGATTATGAAACGATACAACTCTGACAGTATTTGTAAACCATTATATACACTGAAATATGGCCGGTTTTGATTTATCTGAAGTTATTGATCTCTTAAAGAAAGCAGACGAGCTTGACGTGATTCTTTCGTATGAAAAAGACGAGCTGGTAGTAAAAGTGAACAGGGAAAAAAAGCCGGACAGTCTTTTTCTCAACTCACTGCGCGACAATAAAGCTCACCTGGTGGAATACTTCAGGCAATATGGCTCCACCCGCCGCAAATCGGAAAAGGCAGAACAGGCTATACCGCTGCGCGACCGCGCCGCCGGTACTCCGCTTTCTTTTGCGCAGGATCGCCTCTGGTTTATGGACCGTATGCAGGGCAGCCGGCAGTTTCACCTGCACTGGCTGTTTACCCTCAGGGGGCAGCTTGATGTTGCAGCCCTCGAATCGGCATTCCGAACCATCATCGACCGGCATGAAGTGCTGCGCACCGTTATACACGATAAGGAAGGAAAGGGCTGCCCGGAACTGAAAGACGCCCGCGACTGGCAGATGCATATTGTTGACAGGAATACACTCCGCCAATGGGGCTATGAAGATGCCGTTGAATACATAAAGGTACTGCTGGATACACCCTTCCGGCTTACGAGCGACTTTATGCTGAAAGTGACACTCGTCGAAACGGGTGATAACGAATACCTGCTGTCGAACCTTTTTCACCACATCGCCTTCGACGGCTG
This sequence comes from uncultured Ferruginibacter sp., assembly GCA_964590975.1. Classification (GTDB taxonomy): domain Bacteria; phylum Bacteroidota; class Bacteroidia; order Chitinophagales; family Chitinophagaceae; genus Ferruginibacter. The sequence goes on from CAZPXP010000024.1 coordinate 63,352, forward strand.
GTCCATCAGCATCATGGTAAAAGAACTGGTGGAATGCTACAGCAGTCATATTGAAAACCGTGCGCCTTCCTTACCGGTACTGCCCGTACAGTACAGCGACTATGCGGCCTGGCAGAGAACCCGTCTTCACGGCGCCCTGCTCGAAAGCAAACTCAGCTACTGGCGTAAACACCTCGAAGGGGTGACGCCTTCTGCCATGCCAACCGATTTTCCACGACCCCTCCAACTCAGCACAAGGGGCGGCACAGCAGAATACCGCCTCAGCCCCGCACTGGCGCAGCAATTGCAGCAACTGGCCCGCAATGAAGGTGCCACATTGTTTATGACGATGCTCGCTGCATTTAAAGTGCTGCTGTATCGTTACAGCCAGCAGGAAGACATCTGTGTAGGTACACCGCTTGCAGGGCGGCAGTACCAGGAACTGGAAAACCTGGTCGGCTTCTTTGTCAATACCCTTGCACTGCGCAGCACCGTCAACCGCGGGCAATCATTCCGCAGCTTTTTGCAGGAAGTAAAGCAGCATACCCTGATGGCATACGAGCACCAGGATGTGCCTTTTGAAAAGATCGTGCAGGCCTCCGGCGAAGAGCGCGATCCCGGCAGGAGCCCGGTATTCCAGGTGGTCTTTGCCCTGCACAATACGCCCGCGCCAAATACGCTCCGGCTCGGCGACCTTGAGCTGGATACCCGTACAACCGGCGCCGTTACCATACAGTATGATCTTGATCTTAACGCCACTGAAACACCAGAGGGTATCGACCTGCTGATGGTGTACAGCAGCGACCTGTATAAAGCCTCTACCATAAAAAGATTATTCAGCCACTACGAACAACTGTTGCAAAGCATTGTTGCCGGGGCAGATACCCCGGTCGGGCAATTGCAGATAATGTCCGGACCAGAAAAACAACAGGTGCTGTATGGTTTCGATCCGGCACCCTTTGCTTATCCTTCCGGCAAAACCGTAACGGCATTGTTTGCAGAGCAGGTGCAACGCACCCCCGGCGCTGCTGCGCTGATAATGGGGGAGGAGAGGGTGACCTATGCGGAGCTTGACGAACGCAGCAACCGGCTGGCACACTATCTTATACACGCTGGTGTACAGCCCGGCAATCCCGTAGCCTTACTGGCAAAGCGCGGAACAGCCATGATCACGGCAATATGGGGCATACTCAAGGCAGGCGGTATCTATGTTCCCCTCAATACCGATTACCCCGCCGAACGCCTCAAATACATTATTAATGACGCAGGCGTTTCGTTCGTCGTATATACCAACGCGCATTTACCGGGGGTATACGGGCTGGCAGATCATGAACATCTTGTTGACCTGAACGACAGTGAGTTTTATCCGTCTGCCCCGCTTGCCATTGATATGCCACCGCAGGCGGGTGTCTATATCATGTACACTTCCGGCACTACCGGCAATCCCAAGGGTACACTGGTGACGCACAACAATATTGTTAAGCTGGTGTACGACCCCGGGCCGATCCGCATCCTGCCGGACGACAGGGTGCTGCAATGGTCCAATTACGCTTTTGATGGTTCCGTGTACGACATCTTTGGCAGCCTGCTCTCCGGCGCCACGCTATGCCCGATCGATGATATTGCTGCCGATGTATATGCGCTGGGCAGCGTCATTACCAGGCAGGAGATAACGGTAGCCTTTTTTACCACGGCGCTGTTCAACAGTTTTGCAGATGCCTGCCCCGAAGCACTTACCCGTATGCGCAAAATATTGTTTGGCGGCGAAATGGTATCCGTTACGCATGTGCGTAAAATGTTTGGCCTCCTGGGGCCGGGTCATATCGTGCATGTGTACGGCCCTACAGAAACCACGGTGTATGCCACCATTTATGCCGTAGACGCTGTTGAAGATGAAGCCACCATACCCATCGGTAAGCCGCTGGCCAATACCACTGTGGTACTGCTCGATGCCGCTATGGAGCCCGTGCCTGCTGGTGTACCCGGTGAGCTGTATATTGGTGGGGATGGCGTATCTGCCGGTTATGTCAGCAACGAACCACTTACTGCCGCACGTTTTATACACTGGAACGGCAAACGATATTACCGTACCGGCGATCTTGTACGCCGGGATGATACAGGTAATATTATTTTCTGCGGCAGGGCCGACGGGCAGGTAAAGATGCGGGGCTACCGCATAGAACTGGGTGAGATCGAAGCCGTACTGATGCAGTGTGAGGAGATACAGCAGGCAGTAGTATTGCTGCATACCGATGAACAGCAGAATAAACGCCTCGCAGCCTTTGTGGTACCCGGCGATAACTATGATAAGCAACATGTACTTACACAGATAGAACAGCGCCTGCCCGATTATATGATACCATCGGTATGGACGGAACTGCAGGCGATACCACTTACCCCCAACGGTAAGGTAAACCGTAGGCAGCTCGCTGAAGTAGTGGCCATTCCCGTGGCTGCGCAGGATTATGTTGCGCCGCGTACAGCCACCGAAGAAACGCTGGCGGGCATCTGGAAGGAACTGCTCGACCTGGAGCGGGTAGGCATATACGACGATTTCTTTGAACTGGGCGGCCACTCGCTGATGGCCATACGTGTGCTCTCTGCCATACGCACTGCATTTGGAAAAGAGCTCGCCATACGCGAGATGTTTGATAGCCCTACCATTGCAGCACTGTCGGCGCTGATCAATACCAACAGCGCTGCCGAACGGCCGCTGCCACCTATCACCGCCGTTTCCCGGCCGGAGCGCGTGCCGCTCTCATACGGGCAGGAGCGGCTCTGGTTTATGGATCGTTTGCAGGGCAGTGTACAGTTTCACATGCCCTGGGTCTTCCGCGTCCGGGGAGGCCTCAATGTATCTGCACTCGATAACGCTTTTCGCACCATCGTCGGCAGGCATGAAGTGCTGCGTACGGCCATCCGCGAAGAAGAAGGGAAAGGATACCAGTACCTGCTGCCCGGCAACGGATGGCAGATGCAATACAGCAACGCCATACAGGCGCAGCGATTGTACAACGGCAACTGGCAGCGCCATATACAGGAATTGGTGGAGACGCCGTTCGATCTTGCCAACGACTATATGCTCAGGGTGAATCTCATCGAAATAGCAGAAAACGAGTATATCCTCTCCACACTGTTTCACCATATTGCTTTCGACGGCTGGTCGATCGGCATCATGGTAAAAGAACTGGTTAGCCTCTACAACAATAACTGTGCAGGTACAAAGATTGATCCCGCACCTTTGCCCATACAGTATGCCGATTATGCCATCTGGCAACGGACATACCTCACCGGGCATGTATTACAGCAAAAGCTGGATTACTGGGTACAGCAACTGCGCGATACAGAACCCTGCGCCATGCTCACCGATTTTCCACGCCCGGCGCGGCAAAGTACAAAGGGGGGGTACGTACACATACAACTCGGCAAAGCATTATATAACCAGTTGCAGCAGCTTGCACAGGAAGAGGGCGCCACGCTCTTTATGCTGCTCATCGCCGCAGCCAAAGTATTGCTGCACCGTTATACCGGGCAGGAAGACATCTGTATCGGTACGCCCAATGCGGGGCGCAACCGCGAAGAAACGGAGGGCATCATCGGGTTCTTTGTCAATACCCTTGCGCTGCGCAGCACTGTACACACACAGCAGTCTTTCCGGAGCTTACTGCAACAAGTAAGACAATGCACGCTGCAGGCCTACGAGCACCAGGACGTGCCCTTTGAAAAGATCGTTGACGCGCTGGGCATCGAACGCGACCCCGCCCGCAGCCCTGTTTTCCAGGTAGTGCTGGCGCTGCACAACACACCACCCACCGGCGATCTGCGCTTTGGCGACGCTGTACTGAACGGCGAACCATCTGGTGTAACAACAGCGAAATACGACCTCGACTTTGATGCTACCGCCAACGAAGACGGGCTGTTCCTTTCGCTTACCTATTGCAGCGACCTCTACAGGGCAGGCACCATGCAGCGGCTGCTGCAGCATTTTAATCACCTGCTGCAAAGTATTGTTACCGATGCGGATGGTACCATTGGCCAGTTGCCCATCGTTAGCGAAGCCGCGCAGGAACAGTTGCTCAATACCTTTAATAATACCTCTTTCGTGTACCCCGCAGATAAAACAGTAGTACAGCTTTTTACGGAGCAGGTGCAGCGCAGGCCAATGGCTGTTGCGCTGGTGATGGGGGAGGAAATGATGACCTATCAGCAGCTCGACGAACGCAGCAACCAGTTGGCGCAGTACCTTATCCTCTCGGGGGTACAGCCTGGTAATGCGGTAGCGTTACTGGCAAAACGCGGCACAGCAATGCTTGTTGCCATCTGGGGCATACTCAAGGCAGGTGGCATCTATGTGCCCCTCAATACCGACTATCCCGCAGGCCGCCTGAAATACATCGTTAAAGATGCTGCCGCTTCACATATTGTATATACCGATGCGCATCTGCTCGAAGCCTGCGGACTGACAGACCAGGAGCATGCTGTCGATCTGTTTGAGAGTGAGTATATGCCGGTATCCCAGCCCGTAGTCAGCACCAGCCCGCGGGATGGCGTGTATATCATGTACACTTCCGGCACAACGGGTAACCCCAAGGGTACCCTGGTAACGCATACCAATATTGTTAAGCTGGTGTCCGATCCGGGCGCGATACGCATCCTCCCCGAAGATCGTGTGCTGCAATGGTCTAACTACGCCTTTGATGGCTCGGTGTACGATATCTTTGGCAGCCTGCTCAATGGGGCAAGCCTGCACCTGATCGGCGATATTGCCGCCGATGTATATGCGCTGGGCAAGGTAATTACCGGGCAGCAGATCACCGTCAGCTTTTTTACCGCTGCGCTCTTCAACAGCTTTGCAGACGTATGCCCCGGAGTGCTTACCGGTATGCGCAGGATACTGGCAGGTGGTGAGCAACTCTCTGTACCGCATGTACGTAAAATGATTGCCCTGCTTGGCCCGGGGCGTATCGTAAACGGGTATGGGCCCACAGAAACCACAGTGTTTGCCGCCACACATGCTTTTGACCATATAGACGATGGCGCCGTGCCCATCGGTAAACCGCTGGCCAATACGCGCATTGTGCTGCTCGATGCAGCCCGCAACCCCGTGCCCGCAGGCGTGCCGGGCGAAATATATATCGGAGGCGACGGCGTATCGGCAGGATATGTAAACAACGATACACTCAATGCCGCCAGGTTTGTGCAGTGGCGCGGAGAGCGTTATTACCGTACGGGCGACCTTGCCCGCTGGGATGAAAGCGGTAATATCTTTTTTACAGGCAGGGCCGACGGGCAGATCAAAATGCGCGGCTACCGCATTGAACCGGGCGAAATAGAAGCCATACTGCTGCAGTGCGCCGGTGTACACCAGGCTGTAGTGTTATTACATACTGATGAGCAGCAGAACAAACGCCTCGCAGGGTTTATCGTAACCGGCAGTGCATACAATAAAACAGCAATGCAGGCAGTACTGCAACAGCAACTGCCCGATTATATGATACCATCGGTATGGATGGAATTGCCTGAAATGCCCTTGACCCCCAATGGTAAGGTAGACCGCAGGCGGCTGCTCGCAGCCGTAAACGTACCCGCGGCAGAGCAGGGCTATGTACCGCCACGTACGCCTGAAGAAAAAACGCTGGCAGAAATATGGTGCGACCTGCTCGATATAGAACAGGTAGGTATATACGATGACTTTTTTGAGCTGGGCGGGCACTCCCTGCTGGCCATCCGCGTACTCTCCGCCATACGAACCGGGTTCGGCAAACAACTGGCCATCCGCGATATGTTCGACAGCCCGACCATTGCCGGGCTCTCCGCACTCATCAGTGGCAATGCGATTGCAGAACGTACGCTCCCGCCCATCCAGCCCGGCATGCGGCCGGAGCAGTTACCCCTGTCTTACGGACAGGAAAGGCTCTGGTTTATTGATCATTTACACGGCAGCATACAATACCACATGCCCTGGATGTTCCGTTTAAAAGGAACCCTTGATATTGATGCGCTGGAAAAAGCATTCCAAAGTATTGTTAACCGCCACGAAGTGCTGCGTACCGGTATCCTCGGTGAGGCAGGAAAGGGTTACCAGGTCATCCTTCCCGAAAATGGCTGGAAGATCGACTACCTCAGCCTTGATGAAGCGGCATCCGGAAATATTACCAGCGCAGTTAACTACCTGCAAAGCGTGGTGCGCCAGCCAATGGCTATGGCCACCGAGCATAAGCTGCGGGTATCGATTGTGCAGGTAGCCGGGGATGAATACCTGATGCTTACCCTGCTACACCATATCGCATTCGATGGCTGGTCCATCGGTATCATGGTAGGCGAGCTGGTAGAGCTCTACCGCAGTCTCCGCGAGCAGAGACAGCCCGTTTTGAAGCCGTTACCCATACAGTATGCCGACTATGCCGCATGGCAGCGCCGCCACCTTGCAGGTGAGGTGCTGGCCGCCAAACTGGCGTACTGGAAAACAACGCTCACCGGTGTGCCTCCCTCTGCCCTTATTACCGATCTGCCGCGCCCGCCCAAACAAAGTACCCGCGGCCGGAAAGTGTACCGTACCATCAGCCCTGCAGCCACTGCTGCACTGAATGAGCTTTCGCGGCAGGAAGGCGCTACGCTGTTTATGACTTTGCTCACAGCCTTTAATGTGCTGCTGTACCGGTACACCGGGCAGGATGACCTTTGCATGGGTACACCCGTTGCAGGCAGGCACCAGCAGGAAGTGGAAGGATTGATCGGCTTCTTTGTCAATACCCTTATTCTGCGCAACCGGGTCAACGGCAGCCAGAGCTTCCGCCGCCAGTTGCAGCAGGTAAGGCAGCAAACGCTTGCCGCCTATGAGCACCAGGAAGTGTCTTTTGAAAAGGTGGTGGAAACCCTGGGTCTTGAGCGCGACCTGAGCCGCAGCCCGGTTTTTCAGGTTACGTTTGCCGTAGGTAATATGCCCGAGTACCGCGATGGTCTTGACCTTACCGGTATGACACTGACGCCCGAAAATCCCGGTCATGGCAGCTTCCAGTTCGATATCGGGCTCAACTGTATCGAAGGGCCCGATGGCCTGCTGCTGGAGCTTACCTATTGCCGCGACCTTTTTTATGAGGATACGATGGACAGGTTGCTGGGGCATTATTCCACTTTATTACACCATGTGCTGACCGACGCAGACATCCTTATTGACGGACTGCAATTAAACGCAGATGCAGATACCGTTACCCTGCCGGAAAACGATCTGCTGCCCGCCATTGTATCTGCTACCATAACCGAAGCCTTTGCCCGGCAAACATCCCTGCATGCTGATGATATTGCGGTGCGGGAAGGAGATACATTTATCACATACCGCGAGCTCTGTGCAAGAACAAACCGGTTAGCCAATTACCTGTGCAGCACAGGTCTTGGCCCGGGAACAAACGTAGCGGTATTGCTGCCCCCCGGCACAGCTATGCTTATTGCGGTAATGGGGGTACAGGCTGCCGGGGCGGTGCCTGTGCCCCTGCATCCTGCTGGTCATAACCCTGCGGCCGCCATCAATGACGCGGATGCAGGCATGATCATCACCAGCGGAGTGTATGCGGCAAGCTGGCAGCAGGACAGCATCACCGTTATCGATATTGACCGCGATGCAAAAGATATCGACGGCTCGCCCGATACACCACCCGTAAGTACCCTGCAGGCAGACGATATTGCTGTTATCATGTACACGGGTAACGGCAATACACTAACGGGGATGCCTGTATCATACAGGGCATTGCTCCGGTCGCTGGCTGCACAGGCAGACGCTTTTGGAGTGATGGCGGGCGACTGCCTGGCACAGGGCCGGGAAACGCCTGTGTCAAAAAGCATTACCATTGCCTGGCTGGCCTTACTGCATGGGGCACAGCTCAGCTTTTTACCGGTTGATAAGAATACCCATGCCACCGCTATTGGGCAGGCGCTCATTACTTATGGTGTTACGCAGTGGTTTACCCGTGGCGGTTTACTGGCACAGTTACCCCCGCGGCAGTATGGGCTGCTTAAAAAGATTGTGCTGCCCGTACAGGATTGCAGCCATGCCCTGGTTGAGGGGTGGAAAGAAAAGGTAATGCTCTTTTCGGAATATGAAGCACCGCAGGCCGTTACGGCACTCATCAACAGGCCCGGCAACGGGCAGGACTACCTGCTGCGCATGCCCATGGGCAAACCGCTGCCCGGTGTTGAAATACAGGTGCCCGACGCAAGCCACCAACCCGCTGGTATAGACGTACCCGGCAGGTTATATATTAAGCACACCAGCATGCCCGGCCGTGGCTGGCTGGATACCCATGATGCGGTACGCCGCAAAGCCGATGGCAGCCTTGAATGGCTTGGCGCTGTTGAAGAAGAAATAGTGATCAATCAATCGGTGATCAATACCCGCTGGGTAGAAGCCGTACTGCATGAGGCACCCGGTGTGCGACAGGCTGTAGTAAAAGCAGTGACCGACCAGGAAGGGCTTACGGTACTTGCCGCATATATGGTTTGCGAAGAGCTGCTTGATACTGCTGCCATAACCGCTTACTGTAATACCATATTGCCACAGTATATGATACCGGGCCATTTTACCGAAATCGGAAGCATACCCTTACACCACGATGGCAGTATTGCCCGCAGCGCGCTGCCCGCAACCATAAACACTGAAAAACCGACGGTAATATATGAAGCTCCCGCTACACCCCTCGAAGAAGAGCTGACCGGCATCTGGCAGGAGTTGCTGGGTGCAGACGGGGTAGGGGTACACGATAATTTCTTTGACCGTGGCGGTTATTCTATTGTGATGATACAATTGCTCAGCCAGATGACCGGCAGGGGATACGATATACAACTGGGTGAGCTGTACAGCTACCAGACCATCCGCAAGCAGGCCGGGCTTATTATGCGGCGCAGGGAAGAAGCCGAGGCGCAGATGCAGCAGCAGATGAATATGGCGCTTCCCGTGCAGGCCGAACGCAATCACTGTATAACTTTTCACACTACCGGTAAGGGGCAACCCATTTTTATACTGCCCGGCTCTACCGGTCTTGCCCATGCGTACGGCCAGTTGGCCGCTGTCTTCCATAATATTTGCCCCGTGTACGGGCTGCACATGGAAGGCATTTATCCCGGCGAGCAGCCCGGCAGCAGTATGGAATCCATTGCCGCACTGAATATACAGCGCATCAAGGCCGTTCAGCCCGAAGGACCTTACCGGTTTATCGGTCATTCCTTTGGCGGGCACGTTGCTTTTGAGATGTGCCGCCAGCTTGAAGCCGCGGGAGAAGTGGTAGAGTGGGTGAGTGTGCTCGACATAGCAGCCGTGCTCGAACCCATAGCCGTTAACAACAGTAATAAGGTTGGCATTGTACTGTCCATCGCCGCCGAAATATTCGAGGCCAACAAAACGTTGTTGCAGGGCTATGCCCAGTGGGGTGCTGCCCTCGAAGCCGCGTTGGCAGGGGTGGAGCTGCCGCAAATGGCGGAAGCCATCCGCAGTTTCCTGGCACAGCAGGGACTGCAAAGCCCTGCGCTCGACCAGTTGCTGGCCATGCTGCACCTGCGCATATACAATATGCAGATCCGCAGCCAGTTTGAGCAGCCCGTTACCGCACCGCTGGTTATTGCCAAAGCCGCCGCTGCCAACTGGAGCAATCACTCCGCACTGCTCGGCTGGGAAGCACATAGCACAATAGTGCAAAGCCTCACCCTGCCCGGCGATCACCACAGCATCAGTAGCGGGGCGGGAGCAGAGCAATTGCAGGCCTTCCTTGCCGAGCAGGGGTACTGCTGATACAGTGCTATTATCCATTCCTTATACCCTGGGCAGCGATTGCGTTCGCTGCCCTTTTTTTATCGGGGCTGTAACAAACCTGCCGGATTGCAGCATAGGCAGACATGGTGCTGTGGCAGGCATCAGCATCAATAATAATGTCACCCCTGGCGGGGTTTTGCGGCAACCGATCTGGTGCATCACCATTCTATAATAATGTCACCCCTGCGGGGTTTTACGGAAACCGGCCCGGTGTATCATCATTCTAGAATAATGTCACCCCTGCGGGGTTTCCTACCGTGGTCGGTGTCCCCACCGACCGCAATAAAGGTTATGGATATGTGTTACCCAACCCCGCAGGGGTGTAATTATTATAGAGATAATACCTGCCATAAACGAGTAAATCAGAACCCCGCCAAGGGTGACATTATTGTATCTCCGCGCTTCGTTTCAATCCTAACCCAACTTACCTATGCTGTACTTCGGCTTATCCGCTTACTTCATCAAGGAACCACTGTTATTAACCACAGTAGTACAAAAGCTAGATCAGGGCTGCCCCCGAAATCCGGGGGTAATGGATTTCGGGCCGCCTTTTTGTTTCTTTTTGGCGGAGCAAAAAGAAAAGAAGAGGTATTCAATCCTAATCCAACCTACCTGCGCTGCGCTTCGGCAGGCAGGCTTGCTTACTGTGGAACGCCATTGTTCCGGCGATGCCAAGGCCCACAGAGCGTTTCAATCCTAATCCAACCTGCCTACGCTGCGCTTCGGCAGGCAGGCTTGCTTACTGTGGAATGCCATTGTCCCGGCGATGCCAAGGCCCACAGAGCGTTTCAATCCTAATCCAACTTGCTTGTCATGGAACAAAAACAATTAAAATAGTTATGAAAAGATTAATGTTTACATCCGA
>CAZPXP010000025.1:0-4720 GCA_964590975.1 uncultured Ferruginibacter sp.
AGTTAACGCCCTTTGTGGCTGGTGGTTTGATTAATTGCGGGTGCTAAACATTAAGGAGTTAAGATTAGTTAAGGACCTGTGCGGAGGGGGATATGACAGATACAGGATACCGGGCAGGGTGAAGCACAGGAAAGGAAATGATATATTACTTAAAACATCAATGCCCGCCCTATAATGGACGGGCATTGATATTATATATTGAAATCCTTATTTGGGACTTACTTCTGTGGTTACGGTTGTTTTGCCTGTCATGGGTATCTGCATACCGGAAACTTCGATATTGCCGGTTATTTCAGAGGTGATCAGTTTTTTAACCAGCAGGCCTGTGGTTGCATTTACAAACATCTCGCCTGTTTCCCTGGAGCTTGACGTGAGTGTCATGCTCATACCCTGTACTTCCATCTTTCCTTCTGTACTGGTGGTTCCTGCCAGCGAAAATTTTGCATGGCCGTCTTTGATTTCAACAAGCGTATAGGTAAGTCTCTTCTTCATCCTGGTATCGCCTTCTGTAGCAGAATTATCGGTAATGCTATCGCCGATTGCCATCGCTTTTGCACCGGCAGGCAGCAGATCAAATATAGGAGCAATGCCAGTGGTAACATCACCTGCTACGCTACCCATCATCCTGGTCATATCCATTCCGTCTTCTTGTGTTTTTCCTACAGCGGGTTTAACGACACTGCTTTCAATGATACGGCCATTATTATCTACCTTAAAAGTGGCTGTTTTACCGATGTAGTCTTTAAATCGTGCTGCGAGCGGGTTATCGTCTCCCCCATCTTTTTCTGAATCGTAGTTCATATCCTGCCCTGCCGCTGACATGTTCATAGTAACCTTATCGAGTGTACTGGCAACGTCTGTACCTTCCTTGACGGTGGGTTTAACTGCTACGGTAGAAGCACTCAACAGATCGAAAGGGATCTCGATTGTTTGTCCCATAGCCTCCTGTGTAGCCGTTCCCTTAACAGTACTGGTTACTTTGTACTGTTTGCCGGCATCGGCTTTAAAGGTGGGTGCATACGTTTGTGCAAAAAGCCCTGTGCTGCTGTATAATACGATGGCCAGTGTGAGAATTCTTTTCATAATGTGTGATAATTTGCTATAAGATGCTAATGTGGTGAAATATGTTGCAAAGCTATTCTTTTATTGCAAAAGTTTAACAGGGTTTTCCCTGTTACGGGCGGCGTATGCGGGGGTCGATACGGGTGTACAGCAGATCGGCGAGCATATTGATGGCGATAAATATACAGGCGCTGAGCAATACGGAGCCCATTACTACGGGATAGTCGAGCTTTTCCAGTGCATCGACCGTTACTTTACCGATACCTCTCCAGCCGAAGATATACTCTACAAAGAATGACCCTGCGAGCAGCTCGGCAAACCAGCCGGTGATGGCGGTTACCACGGGGTTCAGGGCGTTGCGCAGGGCATGCCGGAAGATGACGGCCCGGCGGCTGAGGCCTTTTGCTACTGCGGTACGGATATAGTCCTGGTTAAGTACATCGAGCATAGCGCTCCGGGTGAGCTGGGTGATGATTGCGAGGGGGCGGATACCGAGGGTAAAAGCGGGCAGTACCAGGTTCTTTAATGTGAGGTATTTCCGGCCGGTCACTTCATCTACATCGAACCAACTGCCGGTAAGGTTGAGGCCTGTATAGTGGTGCAGGACAACACCGAAAAAATAGGCTATAATGATCGCCATAAAGAAAGAAGGCGCCGAGATACCTGCGATACTGGTAAAAACAGCGGTTGTATCCATCCAGGTGCCTTTTTTTACTGCTGCGAGCACGCCGAGTAAAATGCCAGCAATGGTGGCAAACAGCATGGCTGAAAGCGCCAGCATGAGGGTACCGGGCAGGGCTTCTGCCAGTACTGTACTTACATTTTTTTTGGTCTGGTAGCTTTTACGCAGGTAGGGTATCTTTAATGCCAGTTTTGTTTCTCCACCGATAAAAAAGCCCTGTAACTGCTTCTTTTCGATTTCTGTACGTGAGTGGACGGATATGGGAGAAACGTCGTTGAGGTAGTAGACAAACTGTTTCCAGCGGGGCTGATCGAGGTAGAGGTCTTTACGGATGTTGTCCATCGTTTTTTTGTCTCCTGTCTGCCCTACTATCATACGTGCGGGATCGCCCAGTCCCTGGAACATAAAGAAGACCAGTACTACCACACCGAGCAGTACAAGTATTGAATAGCCAGCCTTTTTTAAACTGTATCTCAAGTTAAACGGGGTTCATGCTGCTCTACACCCTGTGGTAGTTTATTTCGCCTTTTCAATATCCACGCCGCTCCACTTCTGCTGTACCACAGGGCCTTTCATTTTATATACTGTTACATCGCTTCTTGCCGCGGTTTTGAGGGCCGTAGCGTCACAGGTAAATACCTGGAAGGGTTTACCTGCCAACTGCTTTTTTACTTTACCGGGTTCGCTTGTTACAAAGAACACGGGCTGGCTGGCTGCGGCGGCCATTTTATAGAATGCTTCAAATTTTTCTGATGACAGGCTGAACTGCGGATCTTTTACAAATACCAGGAAGTAGTAGCCGGGTGTAGACAACAATGCCGTAGTAGTGTCTGTACCGTTTTCGGAGGACAGCGAAAAATCGTTGATCTGGGGAATGTTATTACGTCCTTTTTCTACGAGGGTTTGTTTTCGTTCCACGAAGGACCAGGTACTATCCGGCAGGCTCTTTACGTCGAAGGTCTTTTTTTCTCCATTCTTCTGGTAGATGAAGTTGTAGGCAAATTTATCGGGGATGGCATCGGCGGGCATTTCGCGCAGTTTCAGGATATCGTTGCCCTTTTTATAGGGAAGACAGTCGGCAAGGGGCAGGTGTTTCAGCGTATACCATTGCAGCCCGAAAACGCCTATGGTGCCTGCCAGCATCAGCAGGTTATTCCACCTGGCAGCAAAAAGGGGGCGAATGTGTTTACGCCCTGCCAGGATTACGAGTGCTAATAACAGCAGGATAATATCTTTTGTAAAAGTCTGTACGGGTGTAAGGGGTATACAGTCGCCAAAGCAACCACAGGCCCTGATCTTATCCGTAAATAATACATAGCTGGTGAGGAAGGTAAAGAACAGGATGAGCAGCAGCAGCAGCCAACTGAAAAATCTTGTACGCCAACCCAGGAGCAGGGCAAGGCCTGCAATCACTTCGAGGGCGATCATCAATATGGAGAAGATAAGCGCATAGCCATGCAGCCAGTTCATGGTTTTGCTGAAGAAGCCGGGAGGGGCTTTCTTTACCTGCTGACTGACGAAGGTCCAACTGCTGTCGGGCCGACCGACGGCTTCAAAGGATTTGATCACTCCATCCTTCTGGTACATATATACACTGTCTGCCGCGGTGGGGTTAGCCGGAGCGGTATGTTCTTCTGCTGCCCATGCTTCGAAAAACTCTTCCATTTTATAGGAAAGACCACGCGGATCGATGGCTTTTACCAGCCCCGAAAAAATGAAGAGCACTCCAACGAGTACCCGTGCAATATTTACCAATGTTTTCATATCGTGTTACTGTTTACCTTCTTCGATCAGTATCAATGCAAAGACCGCGTAGTTGATGATATCGTAAAAATTAGCATCGATACCTTCACTGACCAGGGTTTTGCCTTCGTTTTGCAGAATCTGTTTGATGCGGAGCAGTTTGGAAAGAATAAGGTCTACAAAACTTTCCTGGCTCATTTCGCGCCATGCTTCGCCATAGTCGTGGTTCTTATCCAGCATGAGCTTTTGGGCCTGCTGTACTTTTTCATCGTACAGGCGGCTTACGGTATGGATATCCAGTTCTTCGGGTTCGCTGCCTGTGTGATCAAGCTGGATGAGCCCGATAACACCATAGTTAAGGATACCCCGAAACTCGCTTATAATATCATCGCCTATGCGCTGTTCTTTTTTTTCCTGTATGGTACGTATGCGTTTTGCCTTAATGTACAGTTGGTCTGTGACCGATATGATGCGGTACACCCGCCACGAAGTACCATAGTCGCGGGTTTTCTTTAGAAAAATGTCGCGGCATGCCTGTACGGCATTGTCGTATTGCGCTGTTGTATGTTCCATTATTTTTTTCCTGCTTTGGCTTTTGCTTTTACAGGTGCTTTTTTAACTGGCGCTTTCTTTACGGGTGCCGGTTTTGCTCCTGTTATTTCAAGAACCTGTATGTCGAATACCAGTATCGCGTTGGGGGCAATATCTGCACCGGCTCCACGGGTACCGTAGCCGAGCGGAGAGGGAATGTATACAGTGCTTTTTGTACCCTTACTGAAATAAGGGAGTGCATCGAGCCATCCTTTTATGACGCCGCCTGTTGCCATATCTACGGTAAAAGGCTCTACGTGCTGGAATTTCGGATCGGTATTAGAGTCGAAGGTTTGGCCTCCAAGCGTACGCCCGGTATAATTTACTTTTACCTTTGAGGCTGCGTCTACTTTTTTGCCTGTACCGGCCTGTTTTGTTTCGATATATACACCGGATGGGGTGCGCACGGTATTTTTAATATTGTTCTGAGTGAGGTAATCTTTAATGATCTTTTCATCGATCACCATTTGCTGTTCTTCCTTCTTCTTCATTTTTTCTTCTGCGATGGCATTCTGTATACGCATTACGCTATCTGCCTGGGCGCGCTCACTGAATACATTTATGATGGAGTAGTAAGAGACAAAATATTCTCCTTTAGCGAAGGGAGGGGTTACGGGCTGTTCGCGGAAGGCTCTGTCGGTA
>CAZPXP010000025.1:4730-73516 GCA_964590975.1 uncultured Ferruginibacter sp.
CATGTCCGGATAGCTCACCCAGTAGGGCGCGGGGATGATCACTTCATCGCCCGGGCGGCACTGGCCGAATACTTTGAATATCGGGCCGGGTATGGAAGCGGAGTCGTACGGAGAAACCTGGTTGGCAAATTCATCGGAGTTGAATAATAAAGAATCTTTGTAGACCTGTTTAAACTTAAACTCAAAGAAGGAGCCTGGTTTCATCGGCTGTCCCTGGCCTTTGGAGATTATTTTATACAGGATGCCGGCTCCTGCATCGGTAAAAGTAGTATCTGCCTGTGCGGCTGCCCAGAAGGTGTTTGCCATGAGCAAAGAGAAACAGAGCAATTTTTTCATTTGTAGTTTTTTTGTTGTCCGTCCTTTAGTCGTCTCCTGTTTTCTCCCTGGTATTAAGAGGAACCTGAAATTTTTAAGACAGATATCGTCTGAATGTTTGAAGTTTGTACCGGCATAGCCAGTTTTTCAAAAATACAGCCTAAAGGTCAATGTTTACACTCAATTGCAAAGGAAAATTGTGGGCTTTCGACTCGCCGCAGGTAATGGGCATTCTGAATGCTACACCGGATTCGTTTTATGAGGGTCATTTGTCTGCCGGTACATCAGCCATGCTGGAAATGGCTGCGACTATGGTGGCGGAGGGGGCCACGATTATTGATGTGGGTGGCCAGAGCACCCGCCCGGGCAGTACAGTTATACAAGCAGATGAAGAAAAGGAACGGGTACTGCCGCTGATCGGCGCCGTGCACGACCGTTTTCCCGGGCTGATCATCTCGATAGATACTTATTACAGCGAGGTGGCGGCAGAGGCTGTGCGGGCAGGGGCGAGTATGGTTAATGATATCAGTGCGGGGGGGTTGGACGGTAATATGCTCAGTACGGTGGCGGGGTTGCGGGTACCTTATATTGCGATGCATATGCAGGGAACACCACAAACGATGCAGGCTAACCCGCAGTACACCCATGTTACCAGTGAAATACTCCAATATTTTGCCCAGAGGATGGCTGATTGCCGGGCCGCGGGTATTAAGGACCTGATCGTTGACCCGGGGTTTGGCTTTGGGAAAACTACCGAACATAATTTCACCTTGCTGAAGGAACTGGGGGCTTTCAGGTTGTTAGAACGTCCTTTACTGGTGGGTGTTTCGCGAAAGGGCATGATCTGGAAAACGCTTAACAGTTCTCCGGACAAAGTGCTTAACGGCACTACCGTACTCAATACTATTGCATTGCTTAACGGGGCAAATATTTTAAGGGTACACGACGTGAAGGAGGCGATGGAAGCCATACGCCTGGTAGAGGTGTACCGTGGTGGCGGGAAGACTGGGGAGGCGGCAGGATTATAATTTCTATACCTGATACCATAAGAAAGGCCCACACTGCAAAACAGTGTGGGCCTTTCGGGTATAAAACCAATCAGTTTCCTTTTTTCTTAGCTAAGGAGTCTTTTTTCATCGCCTGTGTTACTGAGTCGTTGAATTTTTTCTGCATTGCTTCATATTCTTTTTCCTGCTTTTTCTGCAGTGCTTCCTGTTCTGCGACAGCAACTGCTTTAGGCTTGGTATCTGTTACTTCAATATCAAATACAAGGATGGTGTTGGGTGCAATGTCCTGGCCTGCGCCTTTAGCGCCATACCCGAGTGAAGAGGGAATAAAGAGACGGCCTTTGGCTCCTTTTGAGAACAGTGTAAGGCCATCGAGCCATCCTTTGATTACGCCGGGTGTCCACATTTGTACAACAAAGGGTTCTACGTGTTTGAATGCGGGATCGGTATTGGAATCGAAGGGTTTACCTGCCAGTGTTTTACCTGTGTAATTAACTGTTACTGCTACTGTAGTATCGATATTCGGGCCGCTGCCGGGTGTAGTAATCTCTACATAAGTTCCCAGGGGGGCTTTTGTAGCTTTGATGTTATTCTTAGCGAGGTACTCGTTGATGGCTTTTTCGTCGGCAACCAGTTGTTGTTCCTCTTTCTTTTTCATTTTGGCTTCGGCGATGCCATTTTGTACTTTCATGGCGCTGTCTGCCTGCGTACGTTCGCTGTACACATTGACGATCTTGTAATAGGATACAAAGTATTGTCCTTTTTTAAATGGTGCGGGGGGTACCTGGTCTTTGAAAGCACTGTCTGTCGGTACTTTAATGATCAGGCTGTCGCCCATACGGCACTGAGAAAATATCTTAAAAATCTCTTTGGGGATAGATGTTGAGTCGAATGGTGCTACCTGGTTGGCAAAATCAGACGAACTGAACAGTACTGAATCTTTGTACATCTGCTTGAAGCTGAATTCGATGAAGGTTCCCGATTTCAGTTTGTCTCCTTTTCCTGATTCAATGATCTTGTACTGAAGACCACCGTCGCCCTTTTTGAATGCGCCGGTACAGGAAGCCAATGCTACCATAATTACCAGTGCCGCATAGAATGATTTTTTCATTGTTTGATTATGTTTAAAATTTATAACTGCTTAGTTGAGCTGCATTTTCGCGGATTACTTTTTTAAACCGGTCTACCACTTCTTCAAGTGGTTCGGTATTCCGTCCTCCTGCTGCGTGAAAGTGCCCGCCTCCATTAAAGTATTTACGTGCAAAGGTATTCACATCGAAGTCGCCTTTACTGCGAAAAGAGCTTTTGCGTTCTTCCCCCCTGTCGATGATGATGGCTGCCAGTTTGATGCCTTCGATACTGAGGGGGAAGTTTACCAGCCCTTCGGTATCGCCGGTACGAACGTCGTACTTGATGAGATCGTTTTGCGGGATGGCGATGAGGGCTGTATTCAGATCATAATATACTTCCATACGATTCAGCAGTACGTGGCCAAAGAACCGGAAGCGGTTTTCGAGAAAATTGTCGAATAGTGCTTCGTGTACTTTACTGTGATCGAGCCCCAGTTCTTTGAGCCGGGCCACCATGTGGTGAACACTTGCGGTGGTGGAGGGGAAACGGAAGGACCCCGTATCGGTCATTACACCTGCATAGAGACATTCTGCCACATCTTCATTGATCAGGGTTTCGTGACCTGAGCCTGTAATAAAGTCGAACACCATTTCGGCGGTAGAGCTCTTGCCTGTATCGCTGATGCCATAGGTGAATACAGCGGTTTGGGGCTCCTGGTGGTGGTCGATGAGGATACGTTCGGCTTTAGCGCCTGCAACCAGTTCTTCCATCCGCTTTGTGCGGCTGAGCACGTTGAAGTCGAGACAGAATATCCAGTCTGCCGCGGCAATGGCGGCTGTTGCTTTTGGCGTCTGGTTTTCGAAATCAACTACGAGACGGCACCCGGGCATCCAGTTCAGGAAATTTGCCCAGTTGGTGGGTGATATTACTGTTACCTGATGGCCGAGCTGTACGAGCACATGGTATAATGCCAGTGATGACCCCATGGCGTCTGCATCGGGCTTCTGGTGGGTAGTAATGACTATGTTACGTTTCCCGGCCAGCTGGGGATAAATGTTTTGAATTGATTGCATAAAGCGGTCGCAAAAGTAGGGTTAAAATCTGATACCCGGAAAAGATGGCCGGGCTTGTCATGTCTGGGCATGCGGAGGAAATGGAATTTAATGTTAAAAAATGACTCCTGCATGGCTGAAACAGTTGGTTTTACTATCTTCGCGCCTCAAAAAAAGAGATATGACGAACAGAACTTTTACGATGATCAAGCCGGATGCAACTGAAAATGGGCTTACCGGGGCTATCCTGGAGAAAATCAATGCGGCTGGTTTCCGGATCGTGGCGATGAGGATGACTCACCTGAGCAAAGAGAAAGCGGGTGAATTTTATGCTGTTCACCGCGAAAGGCCTTTTTACGGCGAACTTGTTGAGTTCATGAGCCGCGGACCGATTACTGCTGCCATTCTCGAAAAAGATAATGCGGTGGAAGATTTCCGTAAACTTATTGGCGCTACCAACCCTGCAAATGCGGAAGAGGGTACTATACGCAAGCTGTATGCGACTTCTCTTGGTGAAAATGCGATCCATGGCAGCGACAGCGATGAGAATGCGGCTATTGAGGGTGATTTCTTTTTCAGTAAACTGGAACAATTTTAAATTTACTTCTCATAAATAAATCAGCCCCGGTTAAACCGGGGCTGATTTATTTTACAGAAGCACAAACAAACAATGGGCTAGTATAGTTTGTTAGTCAGAAGAAAACAGACAACGGCTTAACGGCAAATTTTGATTTATATTGTACGCCTGATATCATGATTGTTACGCTTACCATTATACGTTATAAGAAGTGGTTTATCCCTTTTGCATTGCTGGCGATGGCTGTTCACCGTTTGCCGCTGGCATTGAATAAAAGGATTTTGTTTTATAAGCTGATGGGTTCGGGGCGGAATGGCAGTTTTGATAAGCGTCCTGACTGGCAGCAATGGGCTTTACTAACGGTAAACAAAGGCGCATTACCTCAAAAACTGCCTGTTGCTGCTTCCTTATATGGTTCATTCATTACAGGCTGGTGGGCATTTTTTGGTTGTGAAACGCTTTGTTTTTTACTGGAGCCGCTGGAAGGGCATGGTAACTGGGATGGGAAAGCGCGGTTTGGTGACTTACCAAAGCAAACGGCGTATGAAGGGCGTATCGCAGTACTTACCCGAGCCACGATTCGCTGGAAGTGCCTGGGCCGGTTCTGGGAACACGTGGATGGGGTGGCACAACGGATGGCGGGTGCGCAAGGGTTTGTTACCTCGTTTGGCATTGGAGAAATACCGTGGATCAAGCAGGCTACCTTCAGTATATGGGAAAGTAAAGCGGATATGAAGGCTTTTGCGTATAAGATGCAGGAGCATGCTGAAGTGGTTAGAAAAACGCGTGAAGAAAACTGGTACAGCGAGGAAATGTTCGTGCGTTTCCGTGTGGTGGATTGCAACGGGGCCCTAAATAAGGGCAATCTTTTAACTGGTAAATCGTAGCTTTATGCTCCCGGAACGATTACTATTGCATTATAGCTTTGTTGTATGAAAAATATAAAACTTATAGAGGTTCCTTCTGAAATAGGCGCTGGTACACGTGGCGCCAGCCTTGGCGTAGAAGCGATCAAGATTGCAGCACTCGATTTTATGAGCAACTTTTTTGTCAATTTTGCTTCTGAGAAAATAGAGGTTGAGAATCAATTGCTTTTCGAGCCTATCCGTTCTCCCTATGCCAAGCGTATCGGTGGCGTACTTACCATGTACGAGCGGGTAAGTAAAGCCATACAGGATTCGATGAAGGCTAATTTTTTTCCTGTTGTACTCAGTGGCGACCACAGCAATGCGGGTGGTACTATTGCGGGTATCAAGATGGCCAAACCCAAGAGTAAGCTGGGGGTGATCTGGATAGATGCCCATTCGGACCTGCATACACCGTACACTACCCCAACGGGCAATATGCATGGTATGCCGCTGGCTACGGCTATTGCGGAGGATAATAAGGAGAGCCAGGTGCATGAACTGGATGATAAAACAAAAGCGGCCTGGGATCAGCTTAAATCCATCGGGAAGATTCAACCCAAGGTGTTACCGGAAGACATTGTATTTATTGCGCTCCGGGATTTTGAGAAGGAGGAAAAAGCTCTTATTGAAAAACATGGCATTAAAGTAATTACAACTGCCGAGGTAAGGCGTACGGGTGCAGAAAATGTAAGCCGCAAGGTATTGCGTTACCTCAGCGACTGCACGGATATATATGTAAGTTTTGACGTAGACAGCCTTGATTCTTCTATCTCTAAAGGAACGGGCACACCTGTAAGTAACGGGTTAAAGGAAAGGGAGGCAGAGGACCTGATCAGTAAGTTTATGCAGAACCGGAAGGTTTGCTGTTTCGAGATCACCGAGGTAAACCCTACTCTTGACAAAGAAAATCTCATGGCAGAGATTGCCTTTAATATTCTCCAGCGCAGCGTAAACATATTATTAATGAACTGATGGTAATGGCTATTTAACACCATTATAACCAGGCATTGATAATAAGTTTTAACGTTTGGCATTACGGCGGGTATAATTATTGGGTTTCCTTATTAATAATAAAATCAGCCCCATCAAATTACGATTATGAACAAGAGGATCATTCTTATTTTAGCCGGTCTGTATCTTTCTTTTACCGGTATTGCACAATCTTACTGGCAACAGGAAGTGAATTACAATATAGCTGTTACGCTTAACGATGCGGATCATTCGCTTAACGGGCAGATAAAAGTGGAGTACATTAACCATTCGCCGGATGCATTGCCTTTTATCTGGTTCCACTTATGGCCTAATGGGTATAAGAACAAGGAGACGGCCCTGTATAAGCAATTACAGGCGGATACGACTAATAAGAAAATTCCTGAAGGCCCTGCTGCAACAGGGTATATTGACAATCTCAACTTTACGATAAATGGCCAGGCTGTAAAGACTGAGCTGCATCCTCAATATATAGATGTTGTAAAACTGGTATTGGCCAAGCCTCTGGCCCCGGGTGCTTCTGTTACGATCAGTACTCCTTTTCATGTACAGTTGCCGGAATATTTTTCGCGTATGGGTCATGCGGGTAATTATTATATGATTACCCAGTGGTATCCCAAGCCGGCGGTATATGACCGCAAAGGATGGCATGCGATACCCTACCTTGACAGGGGTGAATTTTACAGTGAATTCGGCAGTTTTGACGTGCGCATTACGCTTCCTGCTGATTATGTTGTTGCGGCCACCGGCAACCTGCAAACGGCAGCGGAGCTGGATGCTTATAAAACATCGGGGGCTTCAAACCGTGCTATGATCAGCGCGGTGACAAGCACCATTTCTGATGAAGCAAAAAGGGTTAAGGCACTGGAAGCATTACAGCTCAGGAAGCCATTTACTTCGCCCAGTGGATCTAAGACGCTGCAATACACTGAAAAGAATATCCACGATTTTGCCTTCTTTGCGAGTAAGGATTTTATTGTACAGTATGATACGCTGAAGAATGCGGATGGCAGTACGGTTGATGCGTATACGTTTCACCGGCCTGAGAGCATCGGCAGTTGGTATAACAGCGTAGTTTTTGCCAAAGACGCAACGAGGCATTATGGCAACTGGCTGGGCGGATATCCTTATGGTACGGTAAAAGCACTGGAAGGACCGAAGAACCAAAGCTCGGGCGGTATGGAATACCCTACCGTTACGCTGATTACCAGCCCTGATGCCACTCCTGATAAGCTTGATGCTGTAATTACACATGAGGTAGGGCATAACTGGTTTTATGGTATGCTGGCTACGAATGAACGTGACCACCCATGGATGGATGAGGGATTGAATACGTATTACCAGTTCCGTTATGAAGCGGAGAAGTATAAGGGGAATATGATCTTTGGCGATGCGATACCGGAAGAGGTAAGGAAATTACCGGCAGAGCAGTTCCAGGCAGCAGTATATAATGCCCTAACGCAGGTTCCGATGCCTGAGCCTGTAAGTACTGCTTCTGCGGACTTTGCGACCAAGGATGAGTATGGCCTCGTGATCTATGTAAAAACAGCCATGTGGATGTATATGGTGGAGGCCGCTGCGGGAAGGGCTAATCTTGATAAGGCTATGCGTGCTTATTTTGAAGCGTGGAAGTTTAAACATCCTTATCCTGAAGACCTGAAGGCTGTACTGCAAAAGGAGCTTCCTGCAGCAGATATCGATGCTTTGTTTAAGCTGCTCGATAAGAAGGGCGGGTTGAAATAGCAAAAACATTATGACATAAAAAAGGGCTGCATGGTATGCGGCCCTTTTTTATAGAGACAATATTATCCTTTCTTTTTACGATAGATATAATTGGTGTTGCGCGAGGCTTTCTGGTACATTTTACGATCGGATTCGTTCATTCGTTTGGCTTCTGTAAGCCGTAATTTGTAACTGGTATTAAGTGAGTCCTGCACGGCAAAGGTCTTTGTCATTGTTTTGACCTTTCCTTTTTTCTGTACGAGGTAGGTCTGGTTATAGGTGAGTATTGAATCGGCAACTACATAGTTGCCTTTATCTACCTCGTCCATAGCGCGTTCGAGCATATCGTTAGACTTGAAGACGGCTACCTGCTGCATTACATAATCGTCTGTATTCTGGTCGACCTGAACATAATCGGATGCGGGCTGGATAGTTACAGATGAGCTGATCTGCTGTGCCTTTGTGCCAGAGATGGCGTCGTCATAACCAAAGGTGGAATTAAAGGTGAGTGTTCCTGCTACCGGTTTTTTGAGTTTTAATTCGAGGAGTACGGACTTTTGTTCTTCTGAAAATACATCACGAAATGGTATCTCTATTATATTTCCCTTTTGCACTGACTGGTAGCCGTACACTTTTACCAGCTCCACATCACCTGGCAGGGTTACCCTGATTGTTGTGTTCTGCGCCACTACTTCCAGCAGGCCTTTGAGTTCTTTACTGAAGATGGGTGGTATGTTTTCGGGTTTATCGATAAAGTAGTAGTTACCGATGCCATATTCTGCGAGGTCGGTGAGCATTTTTTCGTCGAAGTCTGCTCCTACGCCAAAGGTTGAGAGGCTGATCTTATCTTCGGTTGCGCGTTTGCTGGCAATGGAATCGAGGCTGTGCCGGTCGGTAATGCCCTGGTTGGCGAGCCCGTCGGTGAGCAGCAGTACGCGGTTTACCCTCCCGGCTTCGAAGAATTGTTTTACTTCTTTATACCCGCTGAGCATACCTCCGCTCATAAAGGTGCTGCCGCGTTCGCGGATGGATTCAATAAGATTTTTTATGGCTTGCTTGTTGCCTACTTTGGCGTTGGCAAGCAGTATGTCTACCTGTGAGTCGTACACGACGATGGAAAGGCGATCGTTGGGATCGAGATTATCCACTACAAACTGGGCGGCTTTTTTACAGTAGGCCAGTTTTTCTCCCATCATGGAGCCGCTGCGGTCGAGCACAAGGGCGATATTGAGCGGTACACGCTGTTTGTCGCCAGCAGTGTACTGCATGGCTTTGGCTTCGAGGTAGAGGTAGATCAGGGAGTCGGGCTGGTTGATGAAGAAGGGGCTGTTCGTCCAGCTCTGGTAGCCGAGGTGACTGCCGGGTGTTATTACAACACCGCCGGTATCTGCGGGTATTGAGTAAGGTGATGTTGAGGTGAGGTGAGGGTGTTTGTTTCGGGTAGAAAAGGCAACGATGGCCAGGGCGATAAGCAGCAAGGGTATTGCTGCAATTTTTTTCAACTGCATAATTGGTCTTTTGGTTGTGTGATGCAATATTTCAAAAAATGCACAGGTGTGCAATACCCACCAGCCGATTTAACATTTTTTTGGGTTTATGCCAGGGCTGCATAAAAATGGCCCCTGCTTTTACGGGAGGGGCCACAATATGATTTATATGTGTGCCTGTTAACGGATAATAAGTTTGGTGAACATAAGACGGGCAGCTTCAACATAAGTATCGTCTTTTTCTCCTTCTGCTGTGTAGGTCATTACGAAGAGGTTCCTTTTCTTTACACAAAGGCGTTGTATGATAGCTACGGCATAACCACTTGATGTACCTGTGTAAGCAATCTCACGGGCTGGAACGCCATTCCAGGTAAGCGATTTAATATAGGTGACGGTGAAGTTGTCTATTGTATTAGACAGTTGATCTTTTACCCCGTCCATTGCTCCATCAAGGGCTTCATTTGTACCGGGCATTTCGGTGTATTTTGCTATTACATTTACGTTTTCACCGAACTTGTCTTCGCTGCCTTCCAACGGGGACATTATGGTGTACAGCACTTTGGGATTACTTGTTCTGAGCGACCAGGTTGCGGGATAGTACACTGTAGTGAGCTTTGCAGAATCGGTATATGATTTCCATGCTATTGCCCGGGGCTTTGCGGCGGTTTTGGGTTTGGCCGGTGCTGCTGTACGCTGGGCTATGGTGGCTGTGCTGGCAAGCAGGAGTACGGAAGTGATAATAACTTTTATCATAATAGTGGGTTTGAGGAGCAAAACTAAGCTCAATCCGGGGTTAAACAATACCGGCTTGCGGGTAGTTTTCAACGGAAGGACTGTATAAAGGTTTCAATTTTCTGTTCAAAGAGGGATGCTTCGCCAAAAAGAAAGCTGTGTTCGACGGGCAGGACATAGAGCGGGTAGTGGCTCAGTTCTTTTTCGAACTTCTGGAGGCGTACCGCATCTTTTTCTGTTGTGAGCATGATTTTCCTGCCGGATGCCATGCTTTCAAATTCCTTACGGATGTCTTCCATGTCGTCGATACTGAAGATATGGTGGTCTGCATAGCGTTGCATCTGGTAGGTATGTACGTTGGCGGCGAGGAAGTCTTTAAGCGGGCGCGGGTTGGCGATACCACAGATGAGGAGGATGTCTGTATCGGCCGAAAAGTTGACGGGCTGGCGGGTGAAGAGGTGGTAAGGTTCTGCGTATATTGTTTCGGTAAAAAATACACACTGGTGCTCTGCGGGGTTAATTTCTTTGATGAGGGCTTTTTTTTCTTCGGTGCTCAGTTCCGGTGGGCATTTGGTTACCACGAATATATCGGCTCTTTTGCGGCTGGCCCTTACGTCGCGCAGGTCGCCGGCGGGAAGCATAAAATCGCGGGTAAAGAGGTTTTTATACTCGGTGAGCAGGATATTCAATCCTGCTTTTACCTGCCGGTGCTGGAAGGCATCGTCGAGCAGGATTGCCTGCAGGGACGGGGCTGCGTGCAACAGTTGTGGTATGGCTACCAGCCGCTCCTCTCCTACTGCTACTACAAGCCCGGGAAACTTCTGGTGAAGCTGCATCGGTTCATCGCCTATTTCTAGTGCGGTGGCCGTTGCATCGGCAATGGCAAACCCTTTGGTTTTGCGTTTATATCCCCTGCTCAGTGTGGCTATTTTGTATTTCTGCTGCAGTGAACGAACCAGGTATTCGGTCATCGGGGTTTTGCCGGTACCGCCTACGGCGAGATTGCCTATACAGATCAGGGGAAAGTTAAATGAGGCAGATTTAAAGATACCTTTGTCGTAACAATAATTACGCAGCCAGATGATGGCTCCGTATAGGAGCGAAAAGGGGAACAGTAAATACCGGAAGCTCTTCAGCATGACTAATGGACGTGGTTTTAAAACTCGTAAACTGAACCGGGTGTGATGCAATAGTTAAGGCGCACGTCGTGCCGGTCTGTATCATCGATCTTTTCTACAGGATCAAAATAACTGAACCCGATCTTGATTACGTCTTTTCTGCATGTTTTCAGAAACCGGTCGTAATAGCCCTTACCGTATCCCACGCGGTGGCCTCTTTTATCGAAGGCAAGCAAAGGTACCAGAACAAGGTCTATTTCTTCGGGAAACATATCGAGGCCATCTACGGGTT
This sequence comes from uncultured Ferruginibacter sp., assembly GCA_964590975.1. GTDB lineage: Bacteria > Bacteroidota > Bacteroidia > Chitinophagales > Chitinophagaceae > Ferruginibacter. The sequence continues at coordinate 16,002 of CAZPXP010000025.1, forward strand.
CGCTTATGCCGTACTGGTTTGTGGCAAATTCTGTGAAGTCGTTTACGACTACGCAGGACATGGTACCGGATGCTTTATCGATAACGGGATAGAAAAGCGCCTGTGAGGGGTCTTTAAAATAACAATAATCTGTAATGAGCTGTACATTAAACTCGTTGGTATGCTCCATCGGCGCGTAGGTCATAATGAGGGCAGGTATCTCTATGTCTATCTTCTGGAACTGGATCAGCATCAGGTCGTCCATCCTGTTTCTTTCCTGCCGGGAAAGCAACATTCTTTTTTCACGATAGATCTTCCTGATCTCATTCTTCTTCATATATACTTTTTTAAGGATACTATGCAGGTTCCTTATTGATAAAGATAGAAAAAATGGTTGTTCCGTAATTACGTTCGGTTATATAGAGGGGGAACTGTTTGTAATCATTCCGCGGTGTATGTTCGAGGACAAACCAGCCATTGGGTTTGAGCAGTTTTTTTTCTGCAACAATACGGGGCAAATCGTTGATTGTAGTTAGTGCATAGGGCGGGCCTGCAAAGATAAAATCGTATTGTGCCGGGGTGCTATTCATAAAGCTGAATACATCGCCCTTTACGATATTAAAGTTTTGGAGTTGTAATTCGGCTGCTGTCTTTTTGATGAACGCGTGCATTGCGGTGTCTTTCTCTACAATAGTGAGATCGGGTGCGCCGCGGCTGGCCAGTTCATAACTGATGCATCCTGTTCCGCCAAAGAGATCAAGGGTTTTAAGCTGTTCAAACTCAAGGTTGTTTTGCAGGATATTAAACAATCCTTCCCTGGCAATATCGGTTGTGGGCCTTGTATAAGGCATTTTTGACGGCGGGTTAATTTTCCGGCCACCGTGTATGCCGCTTATTATACGCATGCTGCTACACTGAATGAATGACTGAAATAATGTGCCGGATATGCTGCGAAGCCTACTGCATAAGTAAATGCTTCCGGCCGGGTGGCAAGCTTAATATTGAGGAAATATTTATATAGTTCGTTATACATGGCTGAGCCTTCATCTATCATTCCCCATACCTGTAATGTAATTTCTGCCGGTGCATAATCAAAACAGCGGCAGAGGTTGAGCAGGAGGCAGGCAGCGTCTTCCGGCACTACTGTTTCGTACTGCTGTATTATTTTCAACTGCTCACCATCCTGCAGCATCATGAGCAGGCGGTTGGGGAAGCAAACGAGGCTGATTGATTTTCCTGTTACTTTAATGGCATCTGGCAGTAATGAATAAAGGTGTGAACTGTTGGCTGCCGGAAATTTTGACGCAATGGCTGCATTGACGGCTACGGGTACACGGTAAACGGCATGCAGGTTACGGCGATAGACAAAATCTGTTTTAACGATGCTTTTTACGGTATCTCCAAAAATGGTGTCGAGCATGCGGGTATTGTCTACCGCGTTGTACACTTCGTGGGGGGTGAGTACACATTCGGGAAAGGCATAAATGATATCTGTCTTTTTATACTGTTCCTGCATGAGGGGTTCGGCGGGAAGAATGTCTTTTAACAGGAGGGCAGCATCTGTATCGGTTGTTCCCGGCGGGAAAAGGTAAACCACATAATCGGTAAATTCTTTTGCTGCCGTATGAAGGCAATAAAATGAAATTCCCTGCCAACTGAGTTCTACAAACAGTTGTTTGTCTGCACCAGGGATACCGGGGGTTGTTATGTTGAATGAAGGCTGCACTATTTTAGTTTGTGCTGGCAAAATAAGGTATTTTTACGGATTGTATGGAGACTGGATTAAATAGCAACAGGTTAAGGGTTACGTTGACTTACAGACAGATACTAATGATTGCAATGCCAATTACGCTGTCGCTTTTTGTGCCTCAACTGAATTTTATTACCAACAATATTTTTATCGGGCAACTGGGTATTACTGAGCTGGGCAATGCGGGTATCACGGGGGTTTATTACCTGATTGTAGCGGTAATCGGCAACGGGTTGAATAATGGCCTGCAGTCGCTGATTGCCCGGAAAACGGGGGAAGGCAACCTGGCTGCGATTCCTGTAGTTTTTGCGCAGGGCATACGTATTGCGTTGCAATTTGCTGCCGGGGGTATCCTGTTTACCTGGCTGATCGCCCCTTATTGCCTGGGCGCCTTTATTGCACCTGAAAACCTGAACCCGATAGTGGGTTTTCTCAAGATCAGGGTGCTGGGCTTACCTTTTCTTTATCTTTTCCAGTTGTGCAATGCCTTTTTACTGGGTACGCTCAACAGCAGGTACCTGATGATTGGTACAATTGTGGAAGCGGGCTTTAATATTTTACTGGATTACCTGCTTATTTTTGGACACTGGGGTTTTCCTGCGCTTGGATTTGAGGGGGCTGCCTGGGCTTCTGCTATTGCTGAAGTGCTCGGGCTTGTAACGGTGCTGGGTGTGATTTACCTGCTACGTTTAAAGAAGCAGTTTTCTCTTTTTACAAGTTTTGCTTACAATAAAGTTCAGAGCGGCGAAATGATGACGCGGTCTGTACCGCTTGTACTTCAATACCTGATCAGCCTGATTACCTGGTTGATCTTCTTTGTATTGATCGCTTCTTATCCGGACAGCGATAAGGCTATCAGTAATGTTATGCGTAATGTGTTTGGGGTGTCAGGGATATTTGTGTGGGCTTTTGGCAGTTGTGCCAATACGATGGTGAGCAATCTGATGGGCCAGAGGAAGGAGGATCTTGTTATTCCAGCGCTTTGGCGGATTACCCTGCTCAGCTTTATATCTGCGGTAATTATGGGCACCCTGCTGAATCTTTTTCCCGGGGCTTTCTTCCATCTTTTTGGGGAAAGTAAGGAATTTATAGAGGAGGGTATACCGGTTATGCGTATGGTATCCTGTGGTATGCTTTTTATGAGTGTTACGGTAATATGGCTGAACGGGCTTACGGGAACCGGTAAGACTAAGATCAACCTGCTTGCTGAAGTGTTTGCCATTACTGCCTATATTATATATACTTTTATCATCATGAAAGTTTACCATGCGGGTGTTGCTGTGGCATGGAGTAATGAACTGATTTACTGGACAACCATACTGGGGATTGCTTATCCTTACCTGCGCAGCGGAAAATGGCGCACGATGAAGAGTGTCTGATGACAGACCACCCTGCTATATGTTTTCTTTTTCATTTGATTTTAATAGTTTGACGCCAATGGCACATTGAACACAGCGGCGCTCTCTGCAATAGGTATTGTGCAACTGTATCAATGCCTGGCTGTCGAACGCGGAACGGCAGGACACGCCGCAAGCTGCGAACTGCCGCACGAGGCTGTTCGATTCGGCCATTATGCCTCCCAGCCATGCTATTGCTTTGTCTTTGAGGGCCTGCTGCCCGTGGTAATGCCCCCAGGTAAAGAGCACCGGGATTATGGCATTGATGAGCAGGTGGTCGATCATTTGCGGGCCAAGCGCTTTAGGCAGGTAGACGGATGCTTCATCGAAACGATAGTGCCTGTCCCAATAAGCGCTGGCCTTAACATTTAACAAAGCTTTGGCATCGGACAAAGACTGACTTTCTCTAATTTGGGAGAATAAATGAATACTGCTGTGCACCAGACCCGCCAACTGGGCAAGCCGCAGGGCCGGAAAGCCGGCGGGACGCATACGCAACATAAACACAGGTTCTTCGCCTGGTTTGAGCTGGTATTTGGCCTGCTGGAATGTATATTCGGTTTTTAACTGCTGTGGATACTGATCTTTAAACGTACCGGCAAGTAATCCTGCCTGGCCCAGTAATAAAGCTTCTACCTGCTGCAATTGGTTTTTATGCCTGCTTAGTATGGTAAACGGCAGTGAGCGTGCCATCTTTTCAAATGCGCCCGCATTTACTTTACCGCCAAACCCACGCGCGATCATCCACCAGAAGGTTTCTTCCCAATGGTGTTTATTTGCGGCGAGGTAACCTGATACCTGTGCGAGGCGCAACTCCATTCTTTCCGCTACCAACCGTTCTTTCCAGAACTGCATTAACAGGGCAGGCACAGAACTGATATTGTTTTCGCAGGGGATAAAGCGATTGCTTTCCATCCACGCGTGATAACGGTGCAGTAACCATTTGGGTACACGGTCGTGTAATACGAGTACGGGGAAGGGCAGCTCTAATACCTGGTCTTCTTCCCATACTACGTGCAGGATGACATTGCGGTAGTTGGGGTCTTTGCCGTGCTGGTGTTGTTTCCATGCCGATGCCCTGGTGTGCAGTTCCACACTACCGACCCAGAGTGTGGTACCTATACTGATCTTTGCAGCTATAAAATCGGGGCCCTGGTTATGGTTTGGGATGCCGGGGTGTATTACACGGATTATTTCGCCACTGGTAGTGGTGAGCGATGCAGTATTGTATTGCCGGAAGAGCCAGATGTACTGCAATAGTTTTTCAGTCATATCAACTACGGTTTAGTTGTACGGCTGGCGGGTTCAGGAACGTACCTGTTTACAGAATGATGATTAAGGTTTAGCCTGGTGTTGTGTGTTTTTCCCGCATGCCTGCGGTACATTGTGGCGGGGCAAAATTATAAAAATCTATTTGCAGAAATGCTTTTACGCCTGGTTAATCTGGTAATATATTATTACATACCGGCCAGTGTTTGTACTACCCGGCTGACGGGCAATCCCATCACATTATAAAAGTCGCCATGGATGGACTGTATACCAACTACACCAATCCATTCCTGTATGGCATAGGCACCGGCTTTGTCGTATGGTTTGTATTTCTCTACATAGAACGTGATGTCTTCACGCGTGAGTTTATGAAAGGTAACTTCGGTAAGGTCGGCAAATGTTTTTACCTGTTGTCCTTTTACAATTGCCACCCCGGTGATGACGACATGCGTGTTTCCTGAAAGCGCACAAAGGGTATTGATGGCTTCTTCCCTGCCGGCAGGTTTACCTATGATGGCATCGCCAAGTACTACAATGGTGTCTGCGGCGAGGATTGTTTTTCCGGTGCCCAGCCTTTGCTGTACGGCAAGGGCTTTATTATGAGCGATGTGTATGGCTACTTCGGCGGGGGGCAATGTGGCAGGATAGGATTCGTCTGTGTCGCTTACTACCACTTCAAAAGGTACTTCGGCCCATTCGAGCAATTGTTTGCGGCGGGGCGACTGAGAGGCCAGGATGATCTTATTCATTTGGGATTACTTATAAAAGAGAAAGAATGTCATTGATAAAATGCCGGTAAGCATTACCAGTTTGATGACGGTGCTGAGGCGATGATAGTCTGCCGGCACTTTGGCCGCATAGAGCTTAAATCCTATCCATACGAGGGGAACGGTAATGGCCAATATACCATACACTGCGCTCCACCACCACCCGAAACGCAGCACATAGAACTGCACGATGAGCAGCACGGCGACGATCACTACCAGCCATACGGCGGTAAAGACTTTGCTTACAGGCACACCCCAGGCGATGGGCATGGTGCGGCATCCGTAGCGTGCATCGCCTTCCATATCTTCCATATCTTTTACTACTTCGCGTATCAATGAAATAATAAAGGCAAAGCCGGCGTATAAAAAGGCGAGGCGTAATATCTTACCCATTGGCACCGTTGATTCCAATGATTCGGGAGGAAGCCGGTACCAATCGTCTGCACAGAGTACAAGTACTACCCAGGCGGTAAGCAGGGAGATGATGATATTGCCTGACAGTATCTTCTTTTTAAAGGTGGTGGAGTACACCCATAGTAACAGTACACAGGCTGTATTGCCCAGCGGCAAGCATACGCTTCGTGTGCGCCAACCTATATAGAGGCTGATGATGATGCCGATGCCTGACAGGAGGAGGTGCCATATAATGGCCCATCGTCTTTTTATGGCACGGTCGATAATGGTTTTACGGGGTTTATTGATCTTGTCGATATTGAGGTCGAAGTAGTCGTTGATGATATACCCGGCAGCGGCGATGCAGACAGATGCCAGGACGAGAAGGCAGAAATTTACCGGGTCGGCGATGAGCAGCCTGGTTTGGCTGAAACCGGGAACGATGGTTTGGAGAATACAGGTACGGAAGAGCCACTGGGTAAGCGCAATGAACACCAGGTTGGGCCAGCGAACGAGTCGGAAGAATGCTTGAATGAGTTTCATTGCTTTTTATCTTGGCCGGGAATTAAGTGCTTCGGGTGTTTAACGGGCTGCGATACCGGCACCGAGATCCCAGTGACCATTGAGGCGTAATACCTTTTCTATAACATCCCTTGCGCAGCCGTGTCCACCATTTACCGGAGAGATGTAGCGGGATATCTGCCTGATCTCACTTGCTGCGTCGGCAGGGCAGCAGGCCAGGCCTACCAGTTGCATACAGGTATAATCGGGAATATCGTCGCCCATAAACAGCGTTTCATCCCAGCGGAGATCATTGTTTACTACAAATTGCTGTAAAAGGGCTTTTTTGTCTTCTACCCTCATGAATACATGAGTAACGCCAAGTTTGGACAACCGTTCTGTTACCGGGTCTGAATTGCCGCCGGAAATGATTACTACCCTGTATCCTTTTTTAACTGCAAGCTGCAGGGCATAGCCATCCCTGATATTCATCTGCCTGGCCATCTGCCCGTCGTTCAATATGAGCAGCATACCGTTTGTAAGTACGCCATCCACGTCGAAGACAAATGTTTTGATGCGTTTGAAATACGAATAGATACCAGTATGAACAGGGTCGTTGGACATTCCGTTTATTTTTGGTTATCGCGCCATTCGTATACCCAACTGCTTTGTATCATTTCAAGATGTCCTTCATTGCTTTCTTCGCGTTTACCTGAAAAGTTCGGGATTTCCAGTACCCATTCGAGCAGGTCGGTAAAACGGAGGCGGTAGATCTTACTTTCACTGAAGTCATCGCCAAAACGCTCATACAGTTTAAGCGCGATATCTTCATAATCATTCCAGTGAATAGGGGGTTCGAACGTCATATAGTTTCAATTGATTGATTGGTTGGCAGACCGTTATGCCGGGTGATCATTCGCCGAGGAATTGCGACTGATCGGGAATAGTAGCTGTGATCCTGCCTTCTTTACCCGGTAATAGTACACATTGGCAGCCGAGGCGTGAATTAAGCTTTGGGCTAACTGCCCTGTCGATAAAGTCTTCTTCTTTATCGCTCAGTTCTTCTACAAAAAACTCTCCTTCTTCAAGATACAGGTGGCAGGTGCTGCAGGCGCATACGCCACCGCAGTTGTGATGCAGCTCAATTCCATTGTTCAGGGCGACTTCAAGCAGGGATTGGTCTGGTTCTATCCCCGCCAGTTCTACGGGTTCCAACCCCTTCTGTTCAAACTTAAATAATATTGTGTACATTTTCTGAATTTCTGATGCAAACGTACTTTAGAAATGCTAAATGAGCAAAACATAACATGTATGCGAGAGAATTGATCAAAATTTATTCTTTTCCTATTGCATGGCCCAGTTTTGTTTCCTAATTTTCTGCCCGAATCACTACTTAAATATGAGCAATATGAATATCAAACTGACAGGATTGTCTGCCATTGCCTGCCTGCTGCTTGCATCAGGATGCAGTGATAATAATACTACCACCGGCAAGAAGGAGCCTGCGCCAAAGGCCGATACGGGAAAAAAAGAAGCACCGGCCCCAGCTCCTGCTGCCAAACGGCCTCCCGTTATGAATATTGTTGATACGCTTACCCCTAAACGCATTGTGCTGTATATGAAGGACAGCGCTGCTAGCATGGATCGTATCGGCATGAAGCTGGGGGATATCTATGGCGTTAAGCTGGCTAAGTTTATGAAGGATAATAAGGTTACGCCTACCGGCAGCCCCATGGCCTGGTACAAGGGCAATACCGCGCCTTATTTCTTTGAAGCAGGAATGCCTGTAGATAAGGCTCCCGGGAAACTCTCTGCGGGTATATTTTCCAGGGTGGTACCGGCTGGCAGTGTCATTCTTGTACACTTTTATGGCCCTTATGAGATGATGGGTATGGCTTATGATGAGGTGAAAGCGCGTATGGACAAGGGTAAGATTGCGGCTGCGGGTGCGCCTTTTGAAATCTATATCGGGGATCCTGAGGTTCAAAAGGACCCGTACAAGGTACAGACTGATATTGTATTCCCGGTAAAGGGGCCGGCTAAATAAGTCATGCGGTGATGCCTGGTAATCGATAGTATCCTTAATCCGGGCTCATTATGCTATCTGTAAGCTTTACATACAGGTATTTGAGCTTGGGATGGTTGGAAAGGGTTTTGAGGTGTTTATCCAGTGTATAGACATCGTTACGTATGGCGGGCCCTGTTTGCACGCTTGCCGGTGCGGCTGACCGCAGTCTTGTTGCCGTTTCTTCTATCAGGGGTTGTAAAAGCTTAAAATCTACTTCTTCGCGGTTACAAAACTGGCTGGCCAGGTTGTACAGGTGATTGGTGAAGTTACTTACTACTACTGCGGCGGTGTGGAGTTTCAGGCGTTTTTCATCGCCTACGTGCTGTACTTCGGCTGAGATGCCTGAAGCAAGGGTTGTTACCAGTTGCAGATCCTTTTCATTATTTGCGTCTACGAGTATGGGTATTTCTGCAGGGAGGGCTGTTTCTTTGCGCAGGCTCTGCAGAGGATAGAATACACCACAACGGGCGGATACCTTTTCCAGTACATTCATGGGTACTGATCCGGCGGTATGCACGAGTAATGTATTGCTTGCCTGAAGCTGTTTATCCAGTGTAAATAGTGCACTGTCTGACACTGCTACAATGAACAGGTCAGCGTCTGAATTTAGTTTTCCTGAAAGATCAGACCAGGAGGTGCATTTCAAGGTGGTTGCCAGCTCACGTGCCTTAGATTCTGTCCGGTTAACTACCTGTACTATTTCGTGGTCATGTTCCAAAAACTTCTTTCCAAGGATCGCAGCAATATTCCCCCCCCCAATAATCCCGATTTTCATAAACATTACCTTTGTCTGTGATATGAAGATAGGGAAAAAAATAGCAATCCTGCTGATCCGGGCAAAATTGAAGATGTTATCCGTAATTTCCGCACGAAAGGCTGCAGCGACGGCATTTGATTTGTTTTGTACGCCATTTCCTCCGTCGAAAAAACAGTTAGCGGCCATCTTCGCCTCAGCCGAAACACTTACTATAATATATAAGGATAATGCTGTGCATGGCTATGGCTGGAACCATAAGAGCGGCAGAAACATCCTGCTGCTTCATGGTTTTTCTTCTGCTGCCGGTAACTTCGGGCATTTTGTACAGCCTCTGCTTGATAAGGGATACGGTGTGCTGGCTTTTGATGCACCTGCGCATGGCAGAAGCGGTGGTAAAATGATCAATGCGGTTGACTATGCCGATGTGGTTACCATTGTTGCAGAACAGTTTGGGCCGATATATGGTGCTGTGGCGCATAGTTTTGGCGGTTTGGCTCTTTGCCTTGCCACAGAGAAGGGTATTTGCCCGCCTGTTGAGAAAATAGTGCTTATTGCCCCGGCCACTGAAACCACCAGTGCTATTGACAATGCCTTTGGTATGCTTAACATTGGCAGTAAACGTGTACGGAGTGAGTTTGAGAGGATCATTGTGCGTATGAGTGGCCAGGGTTCGGCATGGTTTTCTATACGAAGAGCCATCGCCGGCATAACTGCGCAGGTGCTTTGGGTGCAGGATGAGAATGATGAAGTTACGCCAACTGCTGATGCTGTGCGTGTTGAAAGGGATGGTCACAGGCACGTGCATTTTATTTATACAACGGGCTTAGGGCATCATAAAATATACCGTGACGGGGATGTAGTACGCGTTGTTATAGCCTTCCTGTAAACATGGCTTCATTTTTGCCGCCTGCACGAAATAAATTTGGGTTTTTCAATTTTAAACTAATATTGCACTTCTGAATTCGCCCTTATGGAAGGGATATCCGGCCTTTAACAACTAAAAACTGTGTGATCTGCGTCAGCAGAAAAATTGGTATGGCAAAAAATTTATTGATTGTAGAGTCTCCGGCAAAAGCCAAAACCATCGAGAAGATATTGGGCAGCGATTTTGAAGTCAAAAGTTGCTATGGGCATATCCGTGACCTGGCGAAAGATGATATGGGAATCGATATCAGCAACAATTTCAAACCGAGCTATATTGTTCCTGATGAAAAGGAGCGGGTGGTAAAAGAGCTCCGCAGCCTGGCCAAGAAGGCGGGGGAAGTGTGGCTGGCCTCGGATGAGGACCGTGAAGGGGAAAGCATTAGCTGGCACCTGGCTGAAGTGCTGGGGCTTGACCCGGGCACCACGAAGCGGATCGTTTTTCATGAGATCACCAAACCTGCGATACAGAAAGCTGTACAGAATCCCCGTACGATCAATATGAACCTGGTAAATGCGCAGCAGGCGCGCCGGGTGCTTGACAGGATAGTAGGCTTTGAGCTGAGCCCGGTGCTCTGGCGCAAGATCGGTATGCAGCGCAGCCTGAGCGCCGGACGTGTACAAAGCGTAGCGGTACGCCTGATCGCTGAGAAAGAAAGGGAGATCAACCAGTTTAATGCTACCAGCAGTTTTAAGGTGGAGGCGCTTCTTGCTGCCGAACAGAATGGCCGCTCTATCGCATTTAAGGCGGAAGGTAAAAAATACGACCAGGCAGCAGATGCTGAGGCTTTTCTGCAAAGCTGCATCAATGCCTCTTATACGGTTAAAGACATACAGGTAAAACCGGGTAAGCGTACGCCTGCAGCACCGTTTACTACTTCCACCCTTCAGCAGGAGGCCAGCCGCAAACTGGGTTATGGGGTTAGCAAGACGATGCTCCTCGCGCAAAAGCTGTATGAAAGTGGTAAGATCACCTACATGCGTACGGACAGCGTGAACCTGAGCGAGACGGCGATGCAGGATATCAAAAAGGAAATAGGCAAAAATTATGGTGACCGCTACCAACTGGAACGCCGCTACAAGAATAAGAATGAGAGCGCACAGGAAGCGCATGAGGCGATACGGCCCACCTATATGGAAAACCATACGGTGGATGATTACGATACCAAACGTTTGTATGAACTGATCTGGAAGCGTACCATTGCCAGCCAGATGAGTGATGCTGAGCTGGAAAAGACGATTGTAAAGATCGGCATCAGTACAAACAATGAAGAATTGACGGCAAGTGGTGAGGTAATTAAATTTGACGGGTTCCTGAAAGTGTATATGGAGAGCAGCGATGAGGAAGAAACGGAAGATGGGGATGATGCGCGCCTGCCTAATATGACACCGGGCCAGGTGCTTGAGTTCAGGCAGATGAATGCTACGGAGCGGTTTACACGTCCTTCTGCCAGGTATACGGAGGCTTCGCTTGTAAAGAAGCTGGAAGAGCTGGGCATCGGCCGACCAAGTACCTACGCGCCCACGATCTCTACCATCATTAAAAGGAACTATGTAGAGAAGAAAGATAAAGAGGGTGTTAAAAGAGAATACCAGGTATTGACCCTGTCTAAGAACGGGCTGATTGAAAAGAGGAAAGAATCGGAGATTACCGGTGCGGAGAAATCGAAGCTGTTCCCTACGGACCTGGGCCTTGTGGTAACGGATTTTCTGAAACAGCATTTTACTGAGGTAATGGATTATTCTTTTACTGCAAATATTGAAGAGGAGTTTGATAAGATTGCCGAGGGTAAGATTGTATGGGGTAAAATGGTAAGCGATTTTTACAAACCTTTTCATGAGGATGTTGAGCATACGCTGGAGACTGCTGAAAGGGCTAAGGGTGAACGTGAGCTGGGTGTGGATGGGGAAAGCGGCAGACCTGTAATTGCGCGTATGGGCAGGTATGGCCCGATGATACAGATAGGCCGCCCGGATGATGAGGAGAAGCCCAAGTTTGCCAAGCTGAAGCCTTCGCAGAGTATTGAAACCATCAGCATGGCGGAAGCGATGGAGCTTTTTAAGCTACCGCTGACGCTGGGTGAATTTGAAGAGAAAGAGGTATCGGTAAATGCCGGCCGCTTTGGACCCTATGTAAAATGGGGGGAACAGTTCATTTCAATTCCACGTGGTGAAGACCCTATACAGGTAGACCTGGACAGGGCGATTGAACTTATAAGGGCCAAGCAAACAGAGGATGCTCCTGTTGGTTTTTACGACGGCCTGCCGATTACCAAGGGCAAGGGAAGGTTTGGACCTTTTATTAAATGGAACGATCTTTTCATCAACGTGCCCAGGGCTTATAATTTTGACACGCTGACACAGGAAGACTGTAATGAGCTTATCGCCAAAAAAATAGATAAAGAGGCCAACCGCTTTATACAGCAATGGCCGGAGGAAAAGATAGCGGTTGAGAATGGCCGCTGGGGTCCTTTCATACGCTTTGGCAAAAAGATGCTGAAGACCGGTGTGAAGGCAGACAAGACCAAGTACAGTGCTGAAGAGCTTGCTGTTATTTCGCTGGATGAGGTTAAGAAAATGATTGAAGCACAGGAGCCCAATGCTTTCGTGAAAAAGGTTGCTGCCAGGAAAGCTGCTACCAAGGTGGCAGCGAAGAAGAGCACGACTAAGAAAGCGGCGAAGAAGAAGTGAGGGAAGTTATGAATTGATTACTTATCTCACTAGTTTTCTTTACCACTTTCTTCTAACTGCCGCTGGTACATCCTGGCATATAATCCATTTTGCTGCAAAAGATTTTCGTGGGTACCCTGCTCTGCTATGCGTCCTTCATCGAGGACGATGATCCTGTCAAAAGCAAACAGTGAAAAGATACGGTGGGTAATGATGATGGCTGTTTTATCCTGCAAATAGCGATACAGACTATCGATAATTTCGTTCTCTGTTTTAGCGTCTACTGCGCTCAGGCAGTCGTCAAAGATTACGAGGGGGGAGTTTTCTCTGATGAGCGCGCGGGCAATAGAGATGCGCTGTTTCTGTCCGCCACTGAGGGTTACGCCTCTTTCTCCAATCATGGTATCATATTCTTCACTGAATCTTTCTATCTCAGCATGTACACGTGCTCTTTCTGCTGCACGATATACCTGATCGGCATCAGCTCCTTCTACCCCAAAGCTTATATTGGCTGTTACGGTATCGCTGAATAAAAAGACATCCTGCGGTACATAACTTATCTGCGAGCGCAGGCTTTCGAGGTTGATAGCCGGTGCGGGCACCCCATCATACAGCAACATTCCTGAATCGGGGTCGTACATACGCAGCATTAACTGGGCCAGTGTTGTTTTGCCCGAGCCGGTGCGGCCTACCACTGCAATCTTTTCGCCGGGCTGCACCTGCAATGAAAAATCTTTAATCGCTGTAATACCTGTATGCGGGTAGGTAAAACTCATATCGCTGAAGGTGACTCCACCCTGCAAAGTATGTGCGGCTGCTCCCGGCTGGTTGGTTACGACGGGCTTGGTGAGCAGGAATTCGTTGATTCTTTTCTGGGAGGCTGCGGCGCGTTGTATCATACTGGCCGTCCACCCGATGGCACTTACGGGAAAGGTAAGCATCTGGATATAGACGACAAACTCTACGATCGTACCCATGGTAATGGATCCGTCGAGCACCCGGAATGCACCTGCCATAATTGTAAGCAGGGTGCTGAGCCCGATGAGCAATGCCATACTGGGAAAATAAATGGCTTCTGTTTTGGCCAGGCTGAGGGCATTATTACGGTACTCGATACTGTTTTGCTTAAAAAAGCCAAACATGGCTTTTTCCTGTACAAATGATTTGATGACCCGAATGCCTGAATAGGATTCCTGTGCATTGGTGGTGAGATCGCTGAGCAGGCGCTGTATGCGTTCGCTCTTTTTATTGATGATGGTATTGACCATGTAGATCGTAACGGCCAGCAGGGGTAATGGGGCCAGCACGATGAGCGTAAGTACGGGATCGGACTTGATCATAAAGAATACGCTAAACCCGATCACGGCGGCCAGGTTGATAAAGTACATCAGCGCGGGCCCGGTGTACATACGTATACGGCTTACATCTTCTGCGATGCGGTTCATCAGGTCGCCGGTACTATGCACCTTATAAAAGCCCATATCGAGCTGCTGGTAGTGCCTGTACACTTCGTTCTTCTGGTCGTACTCGATATGCCTGCTCATGACAATAATGGTCTGTCGCATCAGGAACATAAAGAAACCACTGATGAGTGCCACAATGAGTAAGGTAATGCCACTGAACAGGATGCGGCTGCCAAGGCTTGATTGCCGGTCGAATACGGTAATGATGTTTTGTACCAGCCAGTCGTAGTTCTTATCGTTTGCAGTGGTGATGGCCGGTTGCCCGGGGTTCTTTACGGCATCGACCTGGTGTATGACGGTATTGACAACATAGCCCGTGAGCTGCGGTGCAAGGATGCGGAAATAGTTCGTGAGCACTACAAATGCTATACCCAGCAGGAAACGCCAGCGATATTTCCAGAAAAATTTATTGATGGAGGAGAGTTGCTTCATGAAGGTGCAAAGGTAAGATTATTGGAAGGTATGCGGTGGGAATTATGAGGTATGAGCTATGAATTATGAGGTGTGATTGTTTTAAAACATTAAGGAGTTAAGATTATTAAGGACGGTCGGTGAGACCCCGGACAGCCGGGACAGGCACCGACCATGGAGAGATGAGGTTGGCGATTACCGGTTTTGCCTGATGATGAATACTCCGGGGACGGGTCGCTGGCCTGTTTTGTCGGAAGGCCTGATGGTTTCTTTTCCGTTTACGAGCATACAGCTACTACCGCCTCCGTCGAGGTTCAGGGCTTCGTAGCAGCCGAGGTCTGAGAGTATTTTTGCTTCCTGTTCGAGGCTGGCGCCTTCGGCTATTCCCGGAAAACGACCCTGGATCACGAGGATAATCAGCTTACCATCCTGCGTGTATCCCATTGCCGTGCGCGGGTGCTTGTCGTGTATTGCTTTACCTCCGAATTTCATCTCTTCGTTATTGGTAATGCGTATCTTACCATTGTGCAGCAGAACTGGTCCGCCGCCGATTGCGGTCTGCATTTTCCATTTCTTTAACAGCGTTCCTGTTCTTTTCAAGGCTTTTTCCTGGTCTGCTGACAGCCAGGTTTGGGTAGTAGTTTGCAGTGAGCTGTCGAGCACGCGCATGGGGTTTTCTTCAAAAGCCATTGCGTAGCGACGGGAGCTATCGGTATATAACCAGGCCACATCTGCCTTTCTTTTTTTAGATATACCGATGGCGCTGCCCAGCACATGGTGGTAGCGCAGTGTATCCTTTCCTTTACCGGCCGTGCTGTGTACATTATAGCCTACCTGCCTGCCATTAAGGATAACACTATTGAGATTTTGGTGGGTAGCAAAAGAAAAAAAGGTACCGTTGACTATTAGCAGCGCTTTTGTTTTTTCATAATACTGTGCGGGGGTAAAGCGGCGCCGGAGGGTGGTGTCTGTAGTAAAGCTCAACCCTTTGTTGTCCAGGTCGGCTATGGCATAATAAGCGATAAAGGGCTGCCCGTCGAGTGAGTCTTTAGTAACAAATAGCCTGAATCCTGCGGGCAACCCGCCATAACCCGTGTCAACAGGCTGCCATTGTAACTGACCTGTTACCCGGGTACAATTCAGCAGCATGATGCAGGCGACTACCATATATTTCATCTGTGAAAGATACATTAAAACCCAAAGTGAATGATCCGGGGGCTCATAAAAGCGGGGCTTTATATATAAGAAATAATACGGTTAAAATCAGCCCTTCAATAGCGGGACTGTCAAAAAGACGGGTTTTGTGTCTGAGCCGGTTTTACCTGCCGAGACATACTGCAACATCACTTCAACTATACTGCAACATCACTTCAACTATACTGTAACCTCACTTCAATTTCTGGTCTGAAACCGGGCTATTATGGATATATAAGGCTGGTTTATGCCTGGTTATACGACATTCTGGCAGGCGATGCGGTGGATTATATTTATGTGAATGGCCTTTATCTCTGCATGAAGAAGCCTATCTTGTTACATATTTTTAACCACCTAAAAAATTGTATTATGACAACGAAGGAAGTAGCCGCACGTTTTTACGAGCTCACCGAATCTAACCAATGGGATAAGATACAGGACGAACTCTATGCAGACAATGCGGTAAGTATTGAGCCGGCGCATTCGCAGGGCTTGCAATCGGTTGAAGGGCTGGAAGCCATCAAAAAGAAAGGGGCCGATTTTAATGCCCAGATCGAAGAAATGCATGGCGGGTATTGCTCTGCGCCCGTTGTAGGCGGTAACTATTTCAGTGTGGCTATGGGACTGGATATTACCATGAAAGGTATGGGCAGGATGAATATGGACGAGATTGCTGTTTATGAAGTAAAAGATGGCAAGATCGTTAAAGAGCAGTTTTTCTTTTAATTAATTACTACGCTATTATTATACAAAGACCCCGGAATGTTCCGGGGTCTTTGTATATGTATTATATATGTATGCTGTTATTTCTTACGTGGAACGTTTACCAGGTTAAACAAAGGGATATCTACCCCGATGAACACATGGTAACGCATACCCGATTTTGTTGCAATGGTAGCTGAACTGCTGCTGAGCCTTGTGAGTGATGGCTGCCACTGGAAACCACCACCGATGGAGATAGGCCATTTGGGCAGTCCCCATACGAGGTTGGCACCAGGTGCAAATATATTTTCCAGCCTGATCTTTACAGAGTCGGACAGGTTGGTTGTGGCATCTTTAAAGCGATAACTAACAATGGCACCTACATCGATAAGCGACCCGAAGATAGAAACAGAGCTTCCGCCTATCCTGGTACTGGCGGCTATTCCTACAGGAGCATATACATTCATACCATTTATTTTGGCAAAGCCTGCTGTTCCGTCTGCAAGATGCGTGGCCGAAAGACCGGTATACGCCTGAATGGCCAGGTTAAAGGCTGAATGCTTTTTGATAGAGGCACTGCCTACAGGGAGGGCAGCCGCTTCGATGGCATTGGCTACTTCCTCAGATGATTTTGCCTTAACCACGTTCGACATAAAGGCTCCATATTTCCTGATAAAGTCTGAAACATCGGCTACGATAGTATTGGCCTTTTTAACTTCTTTTCTGCCCTCGGTGGCAAGTGCTGTTCTGGAAACATAGAGATCGTTGTTTTTCTCCATGGCGCCACTCTTATTAGCATTCTCTTTAGAGGTGATGGTAAGATAAATGTTGTAAGCATCTGTTACTGCAAGCGAATAGCTTCGCCTGGCAACGTTCAGGGCGAGGTCGTTGGCGAGCCGGAACACTTTAATATAACGTGTGGCATTACCGGTGATCTTTGCGTCAATGCGCATATAGGGCAACTGATTGATGGTATTGATCTCATCAAGCGCATCTGCAACAGCATTGAACAGGCGGTTATACACGTCGATCGAAGGTTCGCCGGGTGATTTATCCTTTACCTGCCCAATGGCAGCTTCTACATCCTGGAACTGTTGTGCCATCTGGCGAACGAAAGCTACATACCGATCTACCGAGTCTACACCATTGGAGGCTTTGGTGAGGTATGCCCTTAATGAATCTGAGTTGAAATTGATGCCACCGGCTCCATCATACAGGAAGCCGAGGTAGAACCGCGCATTCAGGAAGTCGCCACTCTTGTTTGCCAGCATCTTTACCGAGTCGGTAGTAGACCAGTACCTGTCGCCGCCCCTTGCCCTCAGAGAGGAAGAAAGTAATTGTACTGTTTTAATGGCGCCTGAAACATTTTTTTCTGTAAAAGAATCGATATAATCCGACGGCAGGTCAGCAATCATCTGGCCGGGGTGTGTGCCGTTCAGCAGTTCCTTACCGGCAAAGATGGCGAGGAGCGCTGCATATTTTACATTCAGGTGGTCGTTGAAATAATCTTTAAAATGCCCATCCTGTATCACTTCGGGCATGTGGTCGAGCAGGAGGCTCAGGTCGTTATCAAATGCTTCGCGGAGAGAATTGATATAGTTTTCAAACTTATAGATGTCTACGTCTATACTGTTGAGTACCTGTAATGTTTTCGGAAAAAGGATACGGGCATCTTTATATTCGTCTTTAT
The DNA here is from genome assembly GCA_964590975.1 of uncultured Ferruginibacter sp. GTDB lineage: Bacteria > Bacteroidota > Bacteroidia > Chitinophagales > Chitinophagaceae > Ferruginibacter. Next base: position 33,934 of record CAZPXP010000025.1, read on the forward strand.
TGATAAAGTCTTTAAACCGCTGGAAGAATGCCGCATTCAGCTCTTCCTTTGTGCGCTTAACGAGAAAGCGGGCAATGCCATCGGCAATTGTGGTAACATCAACGTTACCCAGTTTGGAAAGGATGCCGCTGATACCACCGGAACTGCCCACCTGCACACCTGCCAGCAACGGGCTTGTTGTGTAGCTGTTTAACAGTTGTTTGATAAAAGGGTTGCTGCCATAATATTGCGCACTGAGCAGCCCTGCTTTAGTGCGGCTGCCGGCGGGTACACTTTTCAGCTCACCCAGCAGGTAAAACAGCGAGTCGCTGCCTGCTTTGTAATATTTACCGGCAAGTATGGCATCGTGCAGGGGAATTCCTGTAGGAGCACTGATGATATCATTTGCCGCAGCAGCATTGCCGTTCATTACCCCTGGTTGCGGGTTGGGATTGCCATTACCACCCGTACCCTGCTGGCCATTCCTTATCCTGATCACTTTATTGCCATACGTGAGTTGTATGGGGGCGCCCACAGTGGTAGACACACCATTGAAGGTAAGCACCAGTTGATTGGTACTGGCATTAAAGCGGAACGGCAGGGCGATAAGCGCTGCGTCAGCAGGCAGGATACTGCTCTTAAGCGTAACTGGTATATTCAGTGAATTGGTAATGGTTATCGGTGTAGCGCCGGCGGTGTTGTTGGTTAAGTCTATGTCAAATCCTTTTGAAAAATCGGCTGTTTTTTCGATGGTCTGGGTACCGGCCAGCGCAGCCATATCAAGACTGATCTGTGATATCTGGGCCTGTGCCATAGCTGAAAAGAGCAACAGCGGTAAGAAAAGGAATTTGTTGACGAAAGTCAGTTTCATAATGATAAGTTTAATGGTATTTTAAGAAACAATGGATGCATTTAATCTTCTGAGCAGGTCTACCATAGGAATCGCATAAGAGAACATGCTGTTCCCTGCCACGATCATGCCTACCGGTTGCCCGTTGCTGTCATAAACACAGGCACCTGAATCGCCCGGTGCAGTAAGCGTGGTGTAGGTATTGCCCGTTTCGGAAACGGCTACACTGGATAATAGTATAAGATTGATCATACCTGTATCACCGTCGTTATACTGGATAGGTATAGCGCCGGGACAGGAAAAGTTAACCACTACTCCTTCAACGATACCCCTTCCCTGCTGCCGTACCACTTTAATCTTTGTAGTGAGCATATCGGAGGGTGTGAGGGCCCGTGGTTTTCCTGGTATGATCTGGTAGTTGAAGTCTGTACCTGTATCATTGATCAGTGCCGCATCTATCTCATTGTCGCATACGGCCCAGGTAAAATTTCCTTTTACTGTGCCTGATGTAAGGGCAGGCTCGGGATTAATCAGTTCCCCGAAAAAGTTCTTCCTGCTGCCCGCAGTCATTACATGACTACAGGTGAGTAAGTTCAGTGTATTACTTTGCAGGCTGTTCACCCGGCAGCATACCGTGCCAACAAAACCGGGTGTATTTCCATTTGCGGCCCCATCGCCCTGTGCCAGGTGGGCAACCGCCTTCTCAACGCAATAAATAATATTAACCGGCACCGTCACTACCTGGCCCTTATTCAGTTTCACCTGTACAGAGGAGGGCAGGTTGCCGGCATTCGTGTCGCTCACGTGAATATCTATACAGTCGACCAGCTTACCATTTTTCATCATCTTACCGTGCATCGGGGGAGTACTGGTAGCGCGCTGGTTCAGAACAGTATTATTCTGCCGCATCGCTTCCTGGATAAGGTCGCCATAATTCTTCTCCACATATTCATCGATCTGGTTGATGTTCTCACCTTTATAGGTATTCTCGTCCAGCATCTTCCGTTTCAGGTTTTTGATCTGCAAAAGGTTATCAAGCAGGTCGTGGAAGAACTTGGAACCAAAAGTGAGGAAGAAGCCTGTCAACCCCAACGAAAAGATCAGCAGTAAGAAATCCCAGAAGCCTTCATATTCATTCCATTTACTTACCGACCAGAAAAGTACATTCCGCGGATCGCCGGGCCGGAACATCTTAAACAGGTCTATACGAAAGGCGCAGGCAATAACGGCTCCGATCACAAAACTCAATGAGTTTACCTCCCGCTCTACCTGTTTGTCTTTCTCGCTGTCCGTACCCGAATTGGTCTGGTTAATATTACGCCATATCCTTTGTACAGGTGTTTTACTAAGCTTACCATTGCGATCAAGAAATGGGGCATAGCGGCGGAAGAACTGGGTGATCTTTTCCGTGATCACACTGACGATAAACAGAATGATGACAACAGCCACGAGGGAGTCGAGGATACTGCTCTCTCCCTTACCCGTACCATCAGGCTGGGCATACAGCATACTGCTGACCGACAGGAAAAGCAGCATAACCAATAAACGCTTCAGTAAAGGAGATGTCTGTTTCATAATATTCAATTGAGAGAGCAGCGGATCGCAGCAGCACTAAAACCCGAAGAAAACAAATCCCTCGTGCACAAGCAGTTACATATTTACTAAATTAGGCTGTAAGGGGGGAACTTCCAAATAAATTATCCCCTTGCCGGTTTTACAGATAGCCCTTCTGCCACTGGTTTATCTATTGTGATGCTACAACGTATTATATTTACTTATTATTTTATCACTTATACCTAAATCTTGTATTATGCAACTGACAGATGACCTCAGCAGCTTTGATAAAGTTGCTAAAACTATTTCGGAAGAGATATTTCTGAAAGCAACAGACCTTCCTGCCAACACCGTACAGGTATGGCCGGGCGGAGCAACTTTTAATACCATACAGGCAGCTATTGACAGCATTAAAGACGCCGGCCCAATGCTCCAGTATAATGTGGCTGTAGGGCAGGGTACTTATAATGAAACTGTAACCATGAAGGACTATGTGTATATTGGTGGCGCGGGTAGTGCACAGACAACCGTCATAGCTCCGGGACAGTTCAACTTTGCCAGCGGAACAATCAATTCAGCGTCAAACTGTGGTATCAGTGAAATGTCGGTACAGGCTACCGGTGGTTCATGGGGAACCTGTCCTGTTGCCATCAAGATCTGCGGTACGGGTAAGTTCCATATCTCGGGCGTTAATGCCGAAGCAACAGACGGTGGCAACGAGGGCAATAATGTGCGGTGCTTAACCAATAATGTCGGGTCAAATAGCTGTAATATTGTAATAGGACAGTCCAAGATTATCGCCACAGGTACAGGCACATCAGGCGTAGCTGTCGCCATTGAATCATTTTACAAGACTACCGTTTATTTTATAGAGATATCGCTTGTGCAGGGCGTCGGATCTTCTTCTTATGGCGTCAGCACTGCGGTAGGTTCGTCTGCCACACTTTATGATTGTAACATAGGAGGTACGGTCTGGGCATTGTACAACTCCGACCAGGGCTCTCCTATTACAGCAACAAATTGTTCTGTAATGGGCCCGGTATCGGCGGGAGTAGTGGTAAACTGATCGATCGTTGATTAAATAATTTTTATACAACAAAGTTGCAAATAAGAATTATTTTCTATATTTGTTATGTGACTGGAAAAAACCATACCGCTTTACAAAGAACAGGAGCTGCCTTTTTTATACTACTGCTGCTGTTTGCTAATGCGATAAAAATTTTTCATCATCATCCAGCATCTTCTTCAAGTAAAGCCAGACAATACTACAGCACCAACCGGTCAATAACCGAACCAGGTCTGCATGAGGCAAAGTTTGTTCACCATTGTGCCATCTGCGATTATCAGTTTGTAAAAGAAACATGGGCACCCGGCAGTTTTGAACCCATTGCATTTACATCTTCTTACATCCCTCATACTACGTTCCCCTTATGGGAGCAATTGCCAACGCGTAATCCCGCGTCGGATTCGGACCGCGGTCCCCCAACTTCCATCGCCTGATCCGGGCCTTATCTTACTATGGTAACCTTTTAGTATTACGTATTTCATTCAACTGAAAATATTTGTTGTATGCTGCATGCTGCTGATCTCAGCAAACAGTATGGCAAGCAGGTTGCGCTTGACAATCTGAACCTCACTGTAAACGAGGGCGAAATATTTGCCCTGCTCGGCCAGAATGGTGCGGGCAAAACGACCACCATAAATTGCTTTCTTGGCCTGCTGCGGCCGAGTTCGGGGAGTGCTTATATTAATGGTATGGATGTGCAGGAGCAGCCAGTTGCAACAAAGAAATTGCTGGCTTATCTGCCAGAGACTGTAATGCTTTACGCTAACCTCAGCGGATTGGAAAATCTTTCTTTTTTCTCTTCACTTGCAGGTTTTAAATATTCAACAGAAGAGTTGGCATTGTTCCTGGAAAAGGCTGGACTGGAAAGTATAGCTTTTACCAGGCGGCTTAGTCATTACAGTAAGGGCATGCGCCAGAAAGTAGGTATTGCCATCGCACTGGCGAAGGATGCCCGGGCACTATTACTTGATGAGCCAACTAGTGGCCTTGATCCTAAAGCTGCTAATGGATTCTCTGATCTGCTGCTGCAGTTGAAAGATAAAGGTCTTGCAATACTTATGGCAACGCACGATATTTTCAGGGCCAAAGATGTGGCTACCACCATAGGTATTATGAAAAGTGGTGTACTGATCAACAAGATAGATAACAGCCGTGGGATAGAAGCAAAGGCTATCGAAGAATTATACTTACAAACGGTGTAATACACACCATAATATATTGTTGCGCAACAACGGGGAAGCCGAAAACCGTTCAGAGTAGGCAATAACCAATTAAATACATAACAATTATGAAAAAAGTAACAATCGAAAAGAAGCAGGCGCTGATCCAAAGGATCCTCGCTGCCAAAGCACAAAAATCTTTAACAGGAGGAGCTCATTGTATCGGCCATTGTGTAGCCGGCGTATAGATCCACTGATTTAAAGTCATGGGGAACAGTTGCAGACAATTGATCCATTGCAATCGGTGAACTGACTGTTTTCTGTTCCCCTTTTATGACCTGCCTGAGCAGGGCAAAGGTACTTTATTCCCTTTCAACACAAAAGATAAGGTTATGCCCGATTTACAAACTATCCTGCAATACAGGAATGAGAATATCATCTCCAGGTTCTGCGACCAGTTTGATATAACTGAAGAGGAAGCAGAAGACATTTTCACTGAAACCAAAAAGTTTATTTATCTCGCATTACATCCTGGCGTTTTTATACCTAATGAACTACTGATCATCGATGAAATGTGGCACAATTTCATCCTCTTTACACAGGAATACCACGAATTTTCCCACTCAAACTTTCAACGCTACGTTCACCATAAACCGGCAACCAAAGCCGAGAAACTCACACAGCAATTACTTCAGCAGCAAGACCCTGAAGGAACAGCCCAGTTATACCTACAGAAATTTGAAAAGTTGGTTACTGTAACATTCGACATACTGGGCGAAGAAACTACAGAGAAATGGTATGAGTTGTATCCTGACAAATACAGCAGAGATAACATAAAGAAATTGAGAAAGAATTAACGATGAGCATTTTTCCTAAAAAAACGATCCGTGGCAAGCCGGTTACCATACACTGGAACTTTAATGGCACAAGCCATAACCAGCGGCATATCTGCCCATACGTGCGTATTGGTGTAACTGATCCATTGGGAAATACAACAATGCTTTTTGAACAGCATGTTCTTGCCTTCCCACATACCGCAACTTTACCCGATCATCCAACCGGGGCTTCCTTAAGAAAAGAAACACCGTTACTCGTTTTTGCTTCTTACCTGCAACAGCGGTCGGGCAGGCATCAGATTAAAGAGATGCTGGGCAGGATGGAAAGCGGTACGCATCACTATTTCACATTTCATACCCCGCCAGATGCCATACCCGGCAAATATATATTACTGTCTGAACTGTATGCAGAAGGCACGAAGAAGCATTCACTTACCCGCGATGATGATTTCTTTTTTGTAGAAGTGCTCGATATTAAGCAAACAAACAGTAATACAGTTACAATCAGTAATTTATCAGGCGAGGCTTGTCTTGCTGAACTCATTACGTTAACCAATGGTAATCATACCATAGAAAATATTACCATACCCGGTCTATCAGCCATGGAAGCGGTTATAGCCGGACCTGCCTTTTTACGCTACAGCGAGAGCAGGGAAATCATAGCCCTGCATGCGCTGCATGAACCTTTACTTAACAAAAATCAATTGATGATTACCCTCCCGTCTAAAGAAGAAGCCAATACTTTTCATGTAATGCACACAGATGAGGAAGAAGGATACTTACTGGAAAATGAGTATGCAGAGGTATGGAGAAGCTGTAACGGCCTGGAGCCAAAAGCTGATGGGACTAAAGAAGCCCTTTCTGAAATGACTGACGCAGGATTGGTAATACCCATGTACGAGTTTTCGCTTACCCATTCTCTGAAAAAGGGAGGTGATAATGCCTAAGTTTCTACTAAATACTATAGTGCTGGTTTTACTGTCCGGCTACAACCAGGCATACGCGCAGGACAGCCTTAAGGTAAAAGAAATAACCGCAGTAAGACTTACTGCATCGGTTAAAAAGAAGCTCGAACAGCAGCCCGGCAATGTTACAGTCATCAACACCGCACCATACTACCAAACCAACCAAACCTCTATAGATATCTTTAAACGTACCAGTGGCGTAAGGGTAAGACAGAATGGCGGGTACGGCAGCCAGGCCGATTTTTTCATCAATGGCATTACCGGCAAACAGGTTAAGTTTTTTATCGACGGCATACCAGCAGATCATCTGGGTGAAACACAGTCTGCCAGCGTGCTGCCACTGGAGCAAACAGAGCGCTTAGAAATATATAAAGGTATCGTACCCATAGAGTTGGGAAGCGATGCATTAGGCGGGGCAATCAATATTGTAACGCGGAAAGAAGCAGCCAACGTGCTTGACTTGACAGCAGCGGCAGGCTCATTTCGCACGTTCAGGTTGAACGGCTATGCAAAAAAATACTTTGGGCGCTTCTTTTATATTGCTGTTTCTGCTTCACATAGTTCGTCGGCCAATAACTACTTCATAGAAGCAGAAGTGCCCAATAGCTTTGGTAATATTGAATTAAAACGGCTGCGACGCTTCCACAACGATTATCAATTCAGTAATGTAAAGCTCACAACGGGGTTCGCAAATACGACTTGGTGCGACGACTTTTCTGTAGAACTGCAAATGGCAGCTACAGGCAATCAGTTGCAGCATAATCTCATCATGAGGCAGCCCTATGGAGAAGCCAGCTTTAAAAATAAACTCAGCGGTATACAGGTACGCTACCAAAAAAGAGAACTGTTGCCCAAAATGCGACTTAATGTTTCGATTGCCTGGAATAACGCAGAGAGCGTTTTCAAGGATACTGCGCTTTCTGTCTATAATTGGGAAGGCAGCGTAGTAGACAGAAGATTCACAGGTGGAGAAATCTCTTCTTCGGGCAATCTCCTTACCACTTCTACAAATGTATTAACGAGCAGGCAGATCATTACCTGCAATATCGCTCAGCCTGTTAAAATAAGCATTGCCAATACAGTACAATACTTCAACCGAACGGGCGAAGATCCTGTAGCGGCAAAGTTTTATGGCTTCGACCTGTTCAGGAATCCGCAAAGCATGCTTAAAAACATAACGGGTATCGGTGTGGAGAGCCAATACTTACAAGGTAGATTACTGCACTCGGCCGCACTTAAATATTACTATGCGGCAGTACAGGGCAACAGGCTGCAAGACGTTTCTTTTGAATCGATCGACCGCAGTTACCAACGCGTTGGATACAATACTGCATTCACATGGTTTTTTAATCCTTCTTTTTTTGTAAAAGCTTCCTATGAAAGAGCATACCGTTTACCCGATGAAACGGAGCTTTTTGGCGATCTTGTGCTGGTAAGGGCTAATCCGGAGCTGGTGCCGGAACAATCAGACAATGTAAACCTTAACGCATCATGGGGAAACGCCAAACTCAATATTGAAGCTACTGCATTTTACAGGAACGTACAACATACTATCTTCCTGCCCCCCTCTGTACTCTTCTCGCAATACAGCAGCCTGTTAAAAATGAGGGCAGCAGGCATTGAACTGGGCGGGAAATATCAGTTTTTACGTCATTTCTCTGTAGAGGCAAATGCCACCTACCAGGATCTTCGCAACCGGTCGTTTATTGATAATGCGGGTATCAATAATGAGCGCTATTTCGGTGCCAGGCTGCCCAATATACCCTACTTATTTGCCAATGCAGGTATACGCTATGGTATTGACAGTCTTTCTGAAAAGAAACTACGGTTACAGGCGTACTGGTACACCAATTACGTTAACACTTATTATCTCTACTGGGCACAGGACGGCGACCGGGATCTGAAAAACAGCATTCCCCGCCAGGTGCTGCATACTACAGGCGTCACCATTACCCATCCTTCTGCGGGCTGGTCATTTTCCATCGAGGCCGGTAATATTTTTAACAGCAGAGCTTACGACAATTTCAAAGTACAGCTACCGGGAAGATCTATCAACATGAAACTACGCTTTCACATTTCCAAACCAGTAATTAAACAAACAGAATAAATGAAAAAGGTATTTCTATCCGCAGTTATTGCAGCCGGGATGTTGATGTCCTCATGTAAAAAGAGCGACACTACATCAAATAAAACTATTAACTATGCAGCATCCGTTACCGGTGGCACTTTTCCGAGCACTACTACCTACTTTATGGGTTTTGAAAATCTGCCGGCAGGAGCCGTAGGAACATCCAATGCAGTTGAACTTACCAGCAGTGGTCAGATGTTTTCATACAAGGGGTACAGTTATATTTCTACTTTTGGCGCGCCTGCCACCCTGCGTAAATATGGCTTTGACAATAATGGCAAACCAAAAGAACTTGGTTCCTTTGTAGTAGCCGGGCTAAAAACCTTCGGTGCAGTATATTTTGTCAGCGATACAGAGGCTTATGCATCAGCAAACGGCGTAGCTGCCGTTCCCAAACTGATCAGGTTTAACCCCGCTACCATGCAGATCACCAATACCATCAATCTTGCATCAATACAGAAGCCCGGAGCCGGCGATGTGTTTTACCAGGGGCTGACCCACCAGGGTAATTATCTCTTTATGCCGGTAAACTACCAGACACCCAGCTTCAGTAACCTTGCAGACTCTCTTTTTGTAGCGGTGATTGACAGAACATCGGGTACCGTTACAAAACTCATTGCCGATGGTCGTACAGCCGTTCCCTGGGGCGGTGGTACCGAAAATGGCTTCACTACCAATGTAATAATAAAAGATGAGGCCGGTAATATTTATGTACAGGGCACCAATGGCGCTGCCGTACCCAGTGGCATTGTACGCATCAAAGCAGGAGAAACAAATTTCGACCCAGGCTATTTCTTCAATCTCAGAACGGTAACCGGCGCTGACTGTCTTGGTATTTACTATTACGGCAATGGCAAAGCGCTGACCTGCCGCACAGAGATACCTGCCAATTATCCTTTTGGCGGCAGCGCCCCGGATTTTAAATACTGGAAGATTGATATAGCCAGTGGCGTCTCCGAAGGTACCCTCTCCACCTCACTTCCCGCGGTATATGGTTTCGGGTACACATTTACTGCCTTATTTAATGGCAAGGTTTACTTCAGTGTGCCCGCTTCTTCCAGCAATTCAATTTATTCCTTCATCCCGTCTACAGGGGCCGTTACAAAAGAGTTCGACATGACGGCAGGCCGTTGTAACGGGTTTACCAAACTGAATTAGTTCATATATACCCGCAGTTGCCGGCATAACAACTGCGGGTCTTATTTATTTATCATGCTCAGAAAGATCATACAACATGAGTTCCTTCAATGGCGCAGGGATAAACGTCTTAACTGGTTGCTTATCGCATTACTTCTGCTTGGAGCAACGGCTCTGGCGGTGCAGGTAAACGAAGAGCATCATTTACTCCAAAGCCGCAGACATGCCCAGGAGTCGTCACGGATAGCCTGGTTGAAACAGGGAGATAAGCATCCGCACATGGCCGCCCACTTTGGTAACTATGCTTTCAAACAACCCGAAGCCCTCCAGTGCTTCGACCCGGGCCTTACTCCCTATACCGGCACGTCTGTTTACCTCGAACCGCACCGGCAGAATGACTTCCTGTTCAGCCAAAGCCAGGAAACAGATACCGGTGCAAGATTCGGAACGCTGAGCCCTGCATTGGTATGCCAGTTTATTATACCCCTCTTCATAATACTGTTAACCTTTAACAGTATAAATGGAGAAAAGGCCAGGGGTACCTATACCCTTCTTCTCACACAGGGATTATCCTACCGGCAACTACTGCTCGGCAAACTCACAGCAATAATGATCTTGTTCGGTATGATCTTTACTGTTTACCTGGCGGCCTCAATAGCCATTCCCCTACTCATCTTCGGACGGGAGCAACAGCTACCACTTATTTCCTTTCTTTACCTGTGGGTTATCTATCTTACTTACTATGCTATATGGAGCATCGCAGGGATAGTGGTATCCGCAATGACAAAGCATACAGGCAGCGCTATCGCCCTTCTTTTAACGCTGTGGATCATCACCAATATCATCATACCCAAAGCGGCTGCCAATATCGCAGAAAACAGGTTTCCCCTGAATACCAACTATGGTTTTAAAAAGAAAGTGGTAGAAGATATCAGGAACGGGTTAAATGGACACGACCCAAGCAGCCAGCGGGCCCTGCGCTTACGCGATTCGCTACTGCACGCTTATGAAGCAGACAGCGTACAGCAACTGCCTTTTAATTTTGAAGGTTTTGTGATGCAGCAAGGCGAGGAGTACAGCAGCAAAGTGTATGATTATCATTTCAATAACATTTTTACCACCCTTAAACAACAGCGGAATTTACAATCCTGGCTGTCGTTAACAAGTCCTTTTATCATGATACGGCACCTGTCAATGGCAGGTTGCAACTCAGGCATTGAACCGGAAATTGATTTTCAGCAACAGGCAGAGCATTACAGGCGGCATTTTGTACAAAAGATGAATGAGGACATGATGCATAATTCCACCTATGGCGACTGGGATCATTATAAGGTAAAAGAAGCTGATTATACCGCGCTGGAAGATTTTAAAGCTTCAGATAAACCGTTGCAATGGAGATTAGCTTTTTTGGTAAAAGAAAACAGCTTTCTTTTTTTATGGTTTGCCGCTTCCGTTACGCTTCTGCTATGGATCAGCCGCCGGCAGCCGGCTATTTAATATAAACCAGATATATCGTGCGTAAAAACTATACATACCAGAACCTCATACAATTACATCTCTGGCAATTAACAAAGAAAAAAAGTACCTGGTGGCTTATTGCAATCTTTTTTCTCAGCGGCTGTTATGGGCTGTACCAGGGCTTTGCAGCAAAGGAGAAACAGGTACAGACCATCACCGCATTCAGGCAGGAGCAGGATAGCCTGCTGCTTGGTATAAAAACAGGCTTCAATGCAGACACACTCACTAAAGAAGGAAAGGCAGCCTATCGCAATGCCAGTGAAGTATTCTCCGCCGCCTGGAATATCAGCCTGCCGGTATATAAATTACCAGTAAGCACTTCTCTTTACAATATTGGCCAAAGTGATGTTTTCACCTATTACTATAGTATTAAGGTTGAGAGTTTTATTATGCAACTGTTTAAACAAACAGAGATATCCAACCCCCTCCGGTCACTCGCCGGGCATTTTGATACTACTTTCTGGATCATTTACCTGCTGCCCCTTCTCGCACTACTGCTATCGTTTAATACCCTGTCTGCAGAGTTGGATAATGGTAACTGGCGGTTGATATACAGCCAGGGCATTACCCCCGGTAACTGGCTGCGCAGCAAACTTGCCCTTACAGGCATCATTTTATGTATGCTGCTTTTGATCATCGCAATTGCAGGAAGCATCATCAATTATTATTTCTTTAAACAGAGTCCGGGATGTAGGGATATCCTTTTCTTTAGCAGCGCCATTTTATACCTGCTGTTCTGGTTGGCCATATTGTACCTCGTTAATGCTTTCGGAAGAACTACCGGCTTTAATGCAATGGCAGGCGGTATGGCCTGGATCGGCATCTGTTTGCTGTTACCGGCTATAGTAAGCAAAACAGCTACACTTTGTGTACCGGCAGACAATACACTCATCAGCACATTTTCACGCAGGCCGCAAAACCCGGAAATAGAGAAAAGCGATGCCTTCGCCCGTGGGCTCATCACTAAGTTTTCGATGCAGCAGCCTGCGTATGCACAGGCCGATACCAATAGTAAGAAGCCACTGTTCAGGTTAAGAGCATACCATGCTTTTCACAGCATCCTGCACGAGGAGCGCTGGCCAAAAGTACAATCCTATTTCAGGTCGGTAGAAAGGCGGCAGGATATAACAAACTATTCCAGCATACTGAACCCTGCCGGAAGCATTGATGGCCTGCTGACCAGCCTTGCGGCCAATGATGCGGCAGGCAACCACGCGTTTGTAAACGAAGCATTATCATTTCACCAGAGAATGCAGCAGGTACTATATCCGCATATATTTTTTGATACACCCCTAAACAGAAAAGACTATGAACAATTACCGGTGTTCACAGGCAGTCCTGCTTCCATACCGCCGGCTATCATATGGGTCTGTTTTTTCATCAGCATAGCCATACTCGCAATAAAAAAGGTGGCCGACAACAAGTTAAAAAAGATAATCCAGTGAGATACAATAAAAAATATACCTGCTGCCTGTGTGTTTTCATCATGGCTTGTTCCTCTATCGGTATAGCACAACCTCCTGCCAATTTCCCACCACCGGCCACCCCGGTTGTTGTTTCCGCAGCAGCGGCCAGTGAGCCAATTACGGTTGATGGCAGGCTTAATGAGGCAGCCTGGCAACAGGCGCCTGTTATTACAGATTTTTTCCGTACAGAGCCCCGGCAGGGAGGCGCTTACCGTTACAGAACGTATGCACGGATTCTCTTTGACAGGAAGAACCTGTACTTTGGCTTCTTCTGTAAAGACAGCACAGGTAAAAAAGGAATACGCGTGCAGGATTACAGGAGAGATTTTACCTACCCTGACAATGATCTTATTGCAGTTCAGCTCGACCCGCAAAACCTTAAACGTTATTGTGTAAGTTTTCAAACTACACCTCTTGGAAACCAACGTGATCTGCAGTTATTCGATGACAGTTTTAAAGATAATGACTGGGATGCTCTATGGAGCGTACGTACTACAATTACAGACAGTGGTTATTATGCAGAATTTTCCATCCCTTTTAAATCAATCCGGTACAATAAGCCATCATCGGCCGACAGCATATCGTGGGGATTAACCTTCTACCGTCTTGCCCGCCGTAATTTTGAGCAAACCGTTTTTCCGGCAATACCGCAGGCATTCTCTCCCATGCGCATGACCTACGCAGCACAGCTCAGGGGTCTGCAACTTCCTCCCCCCTCATCCAATATACGCGTGCAACCATACAGCCTCTTCCAAAGCAGTAAGAGCAACAGCTCTGCCGGGCAAGCGAATAGTAGCAATAGATTTAAGGCAGGTGGCGATATCAAATGGGCCATTAATCCGCGCAGCGTACTGGATATTACATTCAATACAGATTTTGCACAGGCCGATGTAGACAGAGCCGTAAATAACCTTACCCGGTTCAATGTTTTTTTTCCTGAACGACGGCAATTCTTTCTCGAAAACAGCGGCATTTATTCAGGCGCAGATATTGACGGAATAAAACCTTTCTTCAGCAGAACGATTGGGCTCGCCAATGCCCAGTTCAATGCCGGCCCCGTACCGCTGGATGGCGGAATAAGATACACAGACCGCAATGCCAAAAGAACACTTGCTGCACTGTATGTACACCAGCGCAGCACAGAAGAGCAGCCCGGCGCCAACTTTGCCGTATTGCGTTACTTAAAGAATTATGGCAGTCAGAATAATATTGGAATAATGCTTACACAAAGAATAGACGAAGCAAACGGGGATAAAGGAATACCTACACATAACAACACAACCCTTACGGTGGATGGACTTACAAGACCAAAAGATGATATTACCATCCAGTACCTTGCATCCGCTTCCAGGGATAACACCAACGACAGTATTGGCTTTTCAGGCAGCTTCTATGCAGGATATTTCCCCAACAATTATTACATCGGCTGGCTCACAAAATATGTGGATGAAAAATATGTACCGGGTATGGGCTTTGTGTTTGCCAATAATACAATACACCATAACCCCGGCGGTTATTATATATGGCGTCCTAAAAAAGGATGGCTTAGTAAAATGATCCGGCGTTGGGATCCGGGTGTCTTTATCAACTATTATCAAAACGCAAGTGACTTACGTTTTCAATCCGGCGACCTGTATATTTTCCCGGTATACGTGTTTTTCAGGGATAACAGCCAACTCAACTATTCTCTGACACCCACATGGGAAAACTTTTTTTTCTCTCCCCTCGGCATCAGTGTAGCTCCGGGCAAATATTTCTTTACACGACACCAGGTAAGCTACGCCACCGATGCATCGAGGAAGATATCAGGCAACGGCAGTTATACATGGGGTAGATACTATGATGGCAGGCTGCAGGAAATCAACCTGAGCTGCCGCATCGCCCCCGACCCAAAAGTTGCCTTTACCGCAAGCTATCAATTAAACCGTATAAGCAATCTTGGTATTCTTAAAAGCTCCGAAAACATCAGCCTATGGAGCCTTGGTTGCCGTCTTGCTGCAAATGCCCGTATGCAGTTAAGCAGCTTTTATCAGTATAACACTTTCGACAGACGGGGGCAACTCAATATAAGAGCAAGTTGGGAGTTTGCACCACTCAGTTTCCTTTACGTAGTATTTAATGAAAATAATCTTCGCGGCACCCCGGTAAAAAATAAATCCCTTATCAGTAAGGTGAGTTACCTGAAACAATTGTAATTCTCCCCAAAACAGGCACCCAGGCTGGTAATATACCACCTTTGCCACCGGCTGCCCATTATCGCCGCCACCCGTCATAACAGTATTGACAAAACGCAGCAAATCCGTATTTTGAACCGGTAACCCAAAAAGGTGCTCAACAATCAATACAATTAACCATCAAAACTTAAACATGAAACTTACTGCACTGCTTATAGCAACATTTACAATAGCCAACTGTGCGATGGCACAAATGGATCTTCCCCCAAGTGGCGGCAACACCCGGGCTATGGTCAGCGAAGAAGCAGGGATTACTTCCATCACCATTAAATACAGCAGGCCCATTTTGCAGGCAAATTATACACCCTGCCACTTTCCACCCCATGGCAGGAAAGCCCCGCTTAATACCTACGATGACGCCAAAACATATATTACAAGTATCATCGATAGAGTAAAGCTATCCGTTGCAGACAATAAGTTCATGCCCTTCAGGAGCAAGAAACCACCGCTGAACGATAGGCTGATCAATATATAGAGACAGTGGCAGAAACAGGATACACCTAAATGATTATCATATATTTAAAAAATGACCAGATATGGCATATAACGAAAAGTTGGCCGACAGGGTAAGGGAATTTATTGCCCTTACACATAATAAGGTGGAAGAAAAAAGAATGTTCGGGGGACTTTGCTTCATGGTAAACGACAAAATGTGTGTGGGCGTGGAAAAAGAACGGCTCATGCTGAGGCTCGACCCTGAAAAGATAGAAGACTTGATAGAAATGGATGGATGCACACTTATGGACTTCACAGGTAAAGTAATGAAGGGTTTTGTATTTGTAGACATTACAGCCCTGAATACCAGGAAGAAACTGGAGTTCTGGATGGGGCTTGCGCTCGAATACAATAAGATTGCCAAACCCGGCAAAAAGAAGAAATAACTCCTGCCCACCCGGCATACATACTGCAAAGATGAAGCATGTTATACATCAAAGAGGTCTCACAAATGTGAGACCTCTTTGATATGGTTACCTGGACCAAACAGGTAACCTGTTCGCACCATTCCTTCCGGGAGTGATTTCAAAAGTGCACACAAAAAACATTGACCCCGGTATCCCTTAAAGGAAGTGATGGATACGAACCTCCGTTTGCTTAAAACCCTAAACCTATAGAAAATGCTTTTACAGGTGCCGGCAAAGTAGTTCCCGCAGTAACCGCACCCGTAGTAGTATTTACAGTATAAATTTTTGTCGTTCCGCCCACAGTAGCCACGAGGTAAGGCTTCTGACTCATACTGCCAATATCAAAACCACTTGAGTTGCCTATGTCTATACCGAGGCTGCCCACTTCAACGAGTGTTCCATTATTAGGCGGGTTCTGAATATATAGTTTATCAGTACTATGATCAATTACAAACAGCGACGTAATCGTTGCACCAGCATAATTATTAATATATGCCGCCGCTGTGATAGAAGGCGTACCGGGGTTGAGTGCCAGGTCTGTAGCAGCCACCGCACCATCATTAGGATTCAGCCGCAGGTTCTGGCCCGTATTGCTCACCACCCTTATACGATCTACCGTAGGGTTAAAATCAAACCCAAAATCTGTACCCGCCAGCAGGGGCGTAAAAGGAACGGGGCTCACCGCCGTAGCCTGGCCAGTAGCCAGGTTAATAGTATATAACCGGCTGCTGCTGCCAAGCGCATACAACTGTCCGTTTACGGGGCGGAAATCTATCCCGTATATATTTTCACCAGCCTGCAACCCCGCAATGGTTTTGGATACCGGTGCAGGATTATCCGGATTAAATATGAGCAGGTTATTACTGTTGTCTACTCCATACGCTACAGGTTCCGTAGGTATGGCCAGGTCAATCACCTGCTCCGGCAGGCTGGCAATCTTTGATGCCTTGCCCGTGTTCAGGTCAACTGAATAAAGCGTATTTACCGGGCCGCTACGCGTTGCCAGCAAAGCAGCGCTGTTGTCCACGCTGATGTCAAAAGCCGCCTGCCCCGTAAAAGAGATACCGAGGCTACCCACTTCCACCAATGTACCATTATTCGGGGGGTCCTGTCTATACAGCTTACCCGATGTAACATCAATATCATACAAAACGGTAGTCGAAGCGCCAGCCTTACTGTTAGTGTAGGCAATCCCCGATATCACGGGCGAAGCACCTCCGTTAATAGAA
Organism: uncultured Ferruginibacter sp.; assembly: GCA_964590975.1. GTDB lineage: Bacteria > Bacteroidota > Bacteroidia > Chitinophagales > Chitinophagaceae > Ferruginibacter. Next base: position 50,958 of record CAZPXP010000025.1, read on the forward strand.
CCATCAGTAGCCGCTACAGCTCCTGTTTCAGGATTAAGCCTCAGGTTCTGCCCCGTATTAGTTACCAGCCGGATACGGTCTACGGTAGGATTAAAATCAATAGATGCATACAAGCCGGTTACAGCAGGACTGAAGACCGTTGCATTTACAGCACGGGCCGCAGCCGTAGCAGTATTGATGATGTAAAGCTTACCCGCATTACCAAGACCATACATTTCACCCGTAGCCGGTCTGAAGTCTATACTCAATAGAGCTTCACCAGCAGCAAGGCCCGTAATTGTTGTCTTTGAAGTAAAGGTCTGGGGAGTAGATCCGTTAAACTTGATCAGTTCATTATTGGGCGAAAGGCCATACACAACGGTATTAGGGCCAGCTACAGTTACTTCCGTAGTCGTATCAGATTTTTTACAGGCATGGATAAATAACATTATACCCAGCAGCGTAATAACAATTCCTTTTTTTTGCATAAACTTGGATTCTTTATTTACAGTACGGAACTCATCCGTAACCGGTTTTGAAGAATCCAGGTTTTGAAACACCCATCAATTACAGCCACCCATCATATCACCCACCAGCTTCAGCTTTTCAGCGTAGGCCTTACCCGGCTCATTAGCATAACGGGCATCTAACGCTTTCATCTGCACGATAGATGCCTGTATCCTGCCTTTCTTACTATTCAGGCAGGCAATTTTTTGCTGCGAGCTTTCATCATTGCCATTACTTTTACTGATGCGGTCCTCTAATTTACAGATGCTCACGTCTATATCAAGCAGCGCCTCTTCCGCCTGGTCTGTAGGGTCCATCATCTGCGCATAGGCTTTCTGCGTATTCTTATCCTGCAATACATTACCCTGTTGCATACGCTGCAGCGTTTCTTGCCTTTTCTGTATGTGCTGCAGTTTAAGCTTTTTCAGCTTTTCCTTTTCCACGCTGCAGGAGCCCGAATAAGTCTTATTCTCCAGTTTCTCCTGCTGCCTTTTCATACCCTGGTCAATATCCGCATACATCCGTTCCTCCGTCTTCTGGAAAGAAGCAGGGTCAAAGCAAATATCCTGGTCATCAAACGTACGCATTTCAGTATCAAAGCTGCCCTTTTCCATCTCACAAACAATATAGATACCCGCATCAGTATCAAGATACCCCACTCCCGAATATCCAAGAAACTCTTTAGGCACGAGTTTATTCGGATAGGTCCTTCCAAATACATGCATTACAGGTGCATCCGCCCCATCCGCTTTATAAGCCCATGTCTTGAACTTATCGCCACAATAACTGTTACGTACGGTCTTTTTACTGATACTGGCATTCGACACAGCAGGACTGAACTGGTAGAGGTATTGTTCCGAATTGGAGGTAGACACATAATGCTCAATATGACCTTTCTTTTTCCGGTTAAAATAACTATACGTATTACCCTTTTTACCAACTACCGTCAGGCGGAAATGTTCTTCCTCAACATCGAATCCTCCATCTCCCAACGTTCCCTCCCTTCCGTTCATGATGGCAATATAACCATCAGCAGTATTAATGTAGAGATACATATCAAGCATACGCCCTCCTGCAGTGCCCTTCATGAATATCTTTTTGTCAAAACAGAGCTTATCATTCGCCAGGAAGGTCTTTTGCTGCACCGGGTGAAGCAGTGCCGGTACCTGCATAGCCTGCAGATGCCAGGGTTGCAAACCGCCACCGCCCGTAAGGCTATCCCTGTCGCGCGGAGGTTGTGCAGAAAGCGAAACAGATACAATGAGCAGGACCCACAGCAGGTATAACCTTTTCATATATAAAAATTTATTAAATATACTGATAAGCAGATAAAGACGCAAGAGATTGCCCCTTCATTCATCAGTACTCCGTTATAGGAAGTCCCATCTGCGGCACCGGGAGGCAGTGCATATCATTATCAATATAATCCCAGGTAGTAAGCGCGATCATTGCTGCATTATCGGTAGACCATTTCAAAGGGGGCAGGCATAGCTTTACCCCTTTTTGCCCGCACAGTTTCTGCGCCTCCTCCCTTAACTGCGGACTCGCAGCAACCCCGCCCACAATCACCAGCGACGCAGAAGGGTGGCTCTTTATAGCCCGTTTGCACTTGGTAATAAGTACATCCATCATCGTCTTTACAAAAGAAGCCGCAAAATCCTCACGTACAAACTCACTGTTGGTTTGTATATAACGGAAAGCAGCCGACTTCAGACCGGAGAAAGAGAAATCAAGGCTGTCGCCTAATAATGGTTTGGGTAATGGTATAACAGGCTTACCATTTTTAGCCATCCGGTCAACCAGCGGCCCCGCGGGAAAATCGAGCCCGAGCATCCGGCCTACCTTATCATAAGTTTCACCAACAGAATCATCCCTTGTCGAACCCAGCAGTTCTATACTGCTGCGGTCTTTCATGTGGGCAAGAAAAGTATGCCCGCCCGATACAAGCAGTATAAGAGCCGGGTAATCAATAGACTGCTTTTCCAGCTCCGCGCTGCGCAGGTGCCCGCGCAGGTGATTGATGCCATAAACCGGTTTGTTCCAGCCCATACCCAGTGCAGAAGCCGTATTAAGGCCCACCAGCAAAGACCCCACAAGACCCGGACCCCGTGTAACACCGATGGCCTTTATGTCATCAAGACTAATATTCGCGTCTGTAATCGCCTGCTCTACCACAGGGAGGATATTATAGATATGCGCCCGCGAAGCAAACTCAGGATACACCCCACCAAAGTTATTATGTATCGCATTTTGAGAAATGATGACCGAAGAAAGCACATTTCCTTCCCTGTCTACAACCGCAGCAGAGGTATCATCACAAGATGTCTCAATTCCCAGGATATATTTACTCATTTATTCAACCAGTTTTTAATCTCCTCAAAGCTGATCTGTCCCTCCCGCTCTGCCATTACCGACTCATAACGGCAATTCACTATCGTAGATGGTACATTCGAAAGAATACCCTGGTCAACCACCAGGTCAGGCATGGCATGTATCTCGTTCAGTATCTCTTTTACATTACCCATATTCGCCTTTTGACCATGAGCATTGGCACTCGTAACCAGCAGCGGGCCTGTTGCCTCTAATACCGAAAGCAACCATTGATCCGATGGTATTCTTACCGCCACCTCCTCCCGGCCTTCAAGCCATGGAGCGCGTGGCGTACCTGCAAAGCCAAGCACAAGCGTGAGCCCGCCCGGTATAAAGGGCGAATCGAGCAATTTCTGTGCATGCGCATTGATATCCAGGCCAAGCCCCGGCAATACGGCCGGTGAATGTACCATAATAGGCAGATTAACATGCCCCGGCCGCCCCTTTATCGCAAATATCCTCGCAACCGCTTCAGGGTGAGTGGGCGATACAGCCAAACCATATACAGTATCCGTAGGTAACAGGGCAACCTTACCAGCCAGTAACGATTCAATAACTTCTTTCTTTTCCATTTTCTTTTACTATCATTTTTTTGCAGCCGCCAGGTCTTCAGGCGAGAGGGGAAGTGTAACCGGTGCGTGATGACCGAGAAACATAGCCGTACCCGCTTTGATCAGGCTTTCTGCATCTATCTTATCCTTGCCGAGATTGACGACGATCTTTAAATATAAGATGGCCAGCTTTTTTTCATTAAGCCGCTCCAGCGCTATACTCGCCTGCTGGTGCCTGCGCAATATGAAAAAAGTAAATGCAAGCATCGTAGCAAGCATTACCCCCAGCAGCGCCGCAAAACTGGGCGTTATATCCACGCTGAACCAGCCATACCAGGCCAGTATCATAATACCGGCAACAGACAGTGGCATCAGCAGTAAAGCAATATATAACTGCGGCCGCGATGCCTTCTTGATCGTCTTTTCCGATGCCGTGATAAACTCCGACAACAAGTTCCAGTCGTCCTTGAAATCAAGTTGATATATCCCTGAGTCTAACCGCTCTCCTATCTTCGCAAGCATCCCAAGCACATCATCATCCGAAATATTCCCTTTTTCCCAGGTAGCCTCAACCCTTGCCAGCTCATCCTGGTTAAGCAGTTGGTCTTCTTTCAGTTTCCCGATCAACTCCTTTATTTTTTCCTTTGATGTGCTCATTATACTGACGGGTTTAAAAATATTATGATGCTTATTACAGTCTTTCGAGCGCCCACTGCGATACCACCTCGTCAAGAGCAGCCGAAACCTGTTCTTCCGAGATCATGCCCTCCCTTTCAATATTCCACTCATGCGTGGTATGATTAACCCTGATCACCGTTGAGTGATACTGCAGAAATGTATCCCCTTCTATGGCCGCCCAGTTGGTGAACCCGATAGCCTTCATTCCCTTCGAAACTATTTCCAGCGCCGTGGTAAAATCCTGTACAATATTACCCTGCTCATCCCTTACAGCAACCGTTGTTACCGGTAAATAATTGACACATCCTGCAACCTCCCTTTCAATACTGCTGTCCGGTATTCTCACACCAATAGTACCATCCGAAACGTGTATAGAATCCGTAATAAACTCCCTGGGTATTTTAGGATTAGCTTTACACACCACCGTAATGCCACCCGGAGTAAATTTTTCAAGCAGGCAGGCTACCACCTTCGTTATCTCGATAAACTGTTCAACAGCAAAGAAATTGTTGAACGCCAGCGAAACCGGCAGCTCGCCCCGGTCGAGTATAAGATTGATCCTCTTATAATCCTCGGCATTCCTCGGGCGAACAGCAAGAGAGTAGCCCGTATCGCTGGGCAGAAGGATCATACCATTGTTCTTTGAAAGAAAATACCTGATCTTCTGCAGATGCGCAGTGGTAAGATTTCCGCCAGGCGTCCTGTCCCTGTTATATATTGTAAATCTGGGTTTAGACATAAGGCTGTTTACATGGATGATTCTGTTACCGGTACAGGCAGGTTAGGATACTTTACAGCATAACCGTCAAACAACGGCAGTTTTGTAATCATCAACCTTGCATTTACCTTCTGCACCTCCGAATATACAATTTTTGTACTCTTCAGCAGTTCCGGCAGGGCCGCCAGCAACTTCCCGTATCCCGCAATCACCACCTCCTTATAAGCCTCATCGATCAATGCGGCGAGTGCTTCCGGCTTACCATAATGCAGCACTATACTGCTACCGTCATAAAAACCACAATAATAATGCTGCCTGATAGACGGGATGATCGTAACCACCGGCAGTTGAAACCTGTCAAATACGTCCATACCGATAAGCTCAATGGAAGTTACCGGTATTACAGGTATATCAAGACAATAAGCCAACCCGTTCGCAAATGCAACACCCGTCCTTACCGAACTGGTGCCACCCGGGCCAATATCAGTGATGATACCGTTGACCCCTTTTACATCAATACCCACCCCAGCCAGCGCTTCCCTTACCATAGCCCCCAGGTCGTTACCACTGTTTGCAGAAAGAGCAAGTTCCCTTTCATACAGCACAATGCCGTCCTTACCCAGAACGATGCTGATTTGCGACTGTGATGTAGATATACCTAAAAACATAAGATCAGTCAATTTATTTATCCTTCAATCCTTCCAGCCGCGATGCCCAGTCCCCCGCCCCGGCCTGCACCCCGATCATCCGGTGATCCGGGGCATCCTCCACCAAATCAAACGAAACAGTCAGGTAATCATCAAAAAAGTCTGTAAACTTATCCCCCCATTCAACAAACGTAATGGCTTCCGGTACATAATCGTCGAAACCCAGTTCCGATAGCTCCTGGTAAGATTTTACACGGTACAGGTCTGTATGTATAACGAGACAACGGCTGGTCCTGTAGAAGTTTGCAATAGCAAAGGTAGGACTTGAAACGGGGCCTTCATATTCAAAATAGGCCAAACAAGCCTTTACAAACTGTGTCTTACCCGATCCCAGCTCACCCCGGAGTACAATAATATCCCCTGGTTTGAGTACTGCAGCTATTTTTTCCGCTATTTGATCGGACTCCCCCGTACTGTGGCTTAAATATTCAATCTTACCCATGCCAAATTTTGGCAAAAGTAAAAATCTAAATACAAATACTAAAATAACATATTAAACCCTGTGGCTGGCGAAATGCAGGTTTCAGGGTGAGTTTGCAGCAGCAACAGGCAACGGGAACAATCCTGGTATTCCGGCAGGCACCCCCGCCCCTGCGTGGCCCCATAACAGGAAGAGCAGTAATATACCACCCCGCCTCACCCAGGCCAGGAGTTTAACTCTCTCCATCTGCCGCCTGTGCCGGAGGATATGCACAATGGCATGCTCCACCATTTGTTCAACATCATATACCTGCCCCCAGCCAGCCTTTATCTTTAAAGAATCATCAAACTGTTCCGTTTCAGCATCACTAAACTCCCTGAAAACATGCCCGGTAAATGCAAAAACTGCTGCCGGAAGGTTTTTGTCATGTGTATTTTGTCAGAATAGTATCAAAAAAATTATATATTTTGTTGTGCAGAGAACCTATTACTCACTTTATTCACATTGAATATGCACACCATTATTATCATTTTGCCAGTCAGCAATTTTTATAAAATATCATATCCGCCCAGTCATTATATATACCGGCCGGATAGCAAATAAGGTGTACTCCATTATCAGGGCAACTTATTTGATTAATGTTATCAAAAGGGGGTGCCGAAAACCTTTATAACAGAGTAGGTAAATTATATCATTATAATTTTTGGCAGTTTTTAACTCATAAAACTGTTATAATCTATGTTTAAAAAATATAAAGATTTAGGAAAAAAATTAACAAGAGATGAAATGCGGGAAGTAAAAGGAGGGATAGTTACCCCTCCTCCATTCTGCAATCACCCCAGCGAATGCGGCTCAGGCAACAATTGGGATTGTGTTCCCGGTTACGTATCCTATGCTTGTGTCAATGGCAGGTGCAGGGTAGTAAATTGCTCTTAAGAATTTCGTTCAGTTTTAACCTTCCGGCAAAATTTTGCTTTTTACTGTATTGTTACCAAAATGGTAACAATACAGTATTTTTTTCCCTCTAACAATGAGAATAATTACTGTAAAATACTGAAGGATATTTCCGCAAAGAATTTCCGCAGGCGGAACAAGTGCTCCTGGTATGGTATGAAGAAGCAGAAATAAGTAATTGGAATAATCCCAATGAACTAAAAGCGTAATAAAGAAATGCTTCTGTTTTGACGATCAAAAGAGTAGTATTTAATATTCATGGAAACAGTTCTCCGTTAATTACAGGCATTGAATACAGGTTAAAGATTGAGTTTGTTGTATGGTTTGCAACACATTCTCAATATGACAAAATAGATGCTAAAAACAATAAAAAAATAATAAGCAATATAAAGATACATCGGCACGTACTTATACATTCATACAAAAAAATAAAGCCAGATTCGAAAGCGGCAGACGGACCGGAGATTTTATCTATCCTGGTTAAAGAATATCAAAATGAACATTACCCTGTTTCCAGGCCTGATCACACAGAAGCAATCAAATTCAGATTGCATCAGATGAATATATCAGAAGTAAAGTTATCAGAGATGTTTGGCCATCGATCACCAAAATCTGAGATTCTTTCCGGAAAAAGAAAGCTAAACCTGGTTATAATCCGTAAGCTAACAGAGAATCTTCGTATTCCGGCAGAAGTGCTGATACAAGCATATTAAAACAAAACCCCGGCATCAAAGCTTCCTGATATTCCGGCCAATATAGCTGGTCAGATCAAAAGTTGCACAGGTGCTGGGTGCAGAGTTTGATACCCAGCCCGCAGGAATATTATCTCCACAGATATTAACCAGGCTGCCCGAAAGCATTCCATCGATCTTCTGAATAGTCCTGGCCAGGTATTTAGTAAGATCTATAGTTGCACAGTAGCCATTAATAGAAGTCGTTACCCACCCGGCAGGTGGGTTATCTCCACAGATCGTAACTCTGCTCGCCGGGGCCATACCATCAATCTTTTGTATAGTTCTGCCAACATATTTTGTCAGATCAACAGTTGCGCAATAGCCATTAATAGAAGTCGTTACCCACCCGGCAGGCGGGTTATCTCCACAGATCGTAACGATGCTCCCCGAAGCCATGCCGTCAATCTTTTTTATAGTCCTGCCAACGTATTTGGTCAGATCAACGGTTGCACAGTAGCCATTAATGGAAGTCGTTATCCACCCGAATGGTGGGTTATCTCCACAGATATTAAGAGTGCTGCCCGCGGGCATTCCGTCTATCTTCTGGATAGTTCTGGAAATGGGACTATTCGGAAGCGCAGAACACTTTCCGTTTATAGAAATAGTAATCCAACCGGCAGGTATACTGTTTCCGCAAATGTTTTGGGTTTGGCATTCTGATAATTTGCTGATACAGCAGCAAAAAATTAATAATATGATTTTCATACTAGTGTTTTTGAAGTGAAGAAATAAAGGTTAACCCGTATAGTAAGGACAAACAGATAGACAGATTTGCTGCGTAAAGCTTGGCATTTTTGACGATACCCTTTAAGAGAATGGTATTTTTTATTTGTAGATTTACATACCATCGTAGTTTCAATGACAAATGTGAAAATTGAGTTTATGGAAACGGGTTCCGGCAAAACCATCGGCCCTTTTTCAACAGATCAGAAGAACTCATTCCCAAAACCCCTTTTAACAGCAACCATAGGTAATACTCTTGCAATTGTTCTTGCAGATGAGCGGATACTCATATACGGCGAAGAGACGAATAGCGGATTTAATTAATCATTTTACCAAATTGAGTTCATTATGAGAAAAATAATATTGGAAGAATGGCTATCGCTCGAGGGTTATGCCACAGATAAAAATGGGCAACTGGATTTCTTCCCCTCCACTGAATCAAATAATTATTCAGACGAAGATCAGTTGAAGTTCCTGGATAGTATCGATACCATCTTATTAGGCCGGGTAACCTATAACCTCTTTGCCGATTTTTGGCCCACCGCCACTACCGATGTTGAAATCATCGCCGATAAGCTGAGCAGAATCCACAAAATTGTATTCTCCAATACATTGGAAAAAGCGCCCTGGGCAAATGGCCCGACGCTGAGATCATCGCCGGAGACGCTGTAGCCGGAGACGCTGTAGCCGGAATAAAAAAGTTAAAAGAGAAAGAAGGAAAGGATATGGTCCTGTGGGGAAGCATCTCTTTAGCCCAGTCATTGATCAAAGAGCATTTAATTGACGAATATCATCTTCAGATATGTCCAACCATTACAGGAGGCGGCAGATCCCTCTTACCCGACCTGGATACTTATTCAAACCTCAGGCTGGTTAACATTAAAAATATGATACCGGCGTGATATTTTTGCATTACGAGTCTTAACTTTCAGGAACGACTACCGCTTAAGAAGGTTTTTAATAGTAATAAGAAAAAGATCAGGTACCCGGTAACATAATCTCCATCAACTGATATAAACAGATGGATTGAAAACAAACAAACACAACACAATGAGACAACTCTTCATTTCCGTACTTGCAGGCCTGTTCCTGTACACAATGCCCTGCAGCAGCTTTGCCCAGCAACCCATCCCCCGGAACCTTACCACTAAAGGCATTTATGTGCTTTTTCCCCATTCCCGCGACGCACAATACCTTACAGTAAGCCAGGATACCGATGGGAAATATATCTACCAGGGCGATATCCGTATAGACACCGCCCAGATCATCTACGATACCAGTAATATCGGCACCCGGCCCGTAGAACTGGCCCTCCAGATGCGCAGGCTCCGCTTCCGGAAAAATATACTCTTCTCCGCAGCAGATGCCCTGTGGTGGGATTGGGGAATATGGGAAGATGGCGTAATTCCCTATAAGGTTAGCGACAATATGCCACAACCATTCAAAGACCTTATTGCCCGTGCAGTCAATCATATCAACACGCATACCAACCTTTGTATGCGGGTCTGGACCAGGAGCCAGAGTAATTACATAGAGTTTATTCCTGTAAAAAATAAACCCTACAGCGGGTCATCACCGCTTGGAAAAACAGGCGGTCGCCAGGCTGTTGAACTCGATATATTTGATACTACTTTTAACACAATAGCCTCTTTTCGAACGGTAGTACACGAAAGTATGCACGCCGCAGGGTTTATTCACGAGCAAAGCCGGTCAGACAGGGATGACTTTGTAGAGATCTTACCCGACAATATCGATAATGACATGGGCTATAATTTTGACAAGGACGCTTTTTCACGCAACCTTACCGCCTACGATTTCCAGTCAATAATGCACTATAACCGCAGGTCATTTGGCAAAAGAGATACTCGTGGTAATAGGATGGTAACTATCCGTACAAGGAACTCCCGCGACAGGATCGATCCTTCCAATCGTTTAACAAGGCTGGACAGAGCCGGTGTAAACAGCCTCTACCCTGTAAACGCAGACTGTAACGAGCGCGTAAAGAAAATAAAATCGATCAGCCTTAATAGCAATGATGGACTGCCCGGGGGCGAAGTCTACGACCAGATTGTAAGCAGCGGGTGGAGCGACGCGGAACCCATAATGGTTAATGGCCGCCTGCGTTATATGATGTTCCTGAACAGTAAAAACACTTACGCGGAAATCAGGAGCATAAATAACGACGGATCATTCAGCGAAGAAACAGCATACAGTAAAGACTGGCAGGGAGGCTGGGCAGATATCGAAATGCTGTACCTGAATAATACCACCTATATCCTCCACCAGAAAAGATTCCCCCTGCTGGAAGACAACGATTACTACCCCCACGGCCTCACCCGCATATCAAGGGTAAATGTTAATGATCCTTTTGCCGATAGTACCCTTGGCACAAAAGTATATGATAATACCTGGGGCGTCGGCTGGTCCATCATAAAGTTCTTCTTTATCAGCAACACCCCCTATATGTTCAGGTATAACAAAAACACTAACGTGGCCCATGTTTACAGGATTGATGCAGCCGACCCCTTCAACAATAACAGGGTAGGCACAAAAGTGTACGACCAGGTTTGGACACCGGGATGGACAGTTGTACGCTTTTTTGACTACAACAATAAAATGCATTGCTTCCAGTTAAAATCAGAAACAGGAGAAGTAAAGATATCCGAGATCAGCAACACAGATCCCTTTAGTAATGGTTCTATGGGTACAGTAAGGTTTGAAGATACCTGGACATCCGGGTGGACAAACGTAAATATCTACACCAATACCAACAACAAAACCTATATGTTCCTGCAAAAGTCACAGTTAGGGAAAGCAAAAATTATGGAGTTCCGGGCAGGAGATGCCTTTAGCGCCCGGTATCCGTTTACGGATATATACGAACGCACCTGGACAAAGGGTTGGACCTACACAAAGATATACTATGCAGGTTCCGGGTATAAACTATTACACATGAAGAAATAAGAGGCATTCGGCATAGCAGTAATGTAAATACACATATCAATATTCCCTGTACTATACTATAAGTGGTAGGATATGAACCAGGTAACGATAGTAACCACTTAGCAAATGATGCAGAAAGCCAAGCAATCAATCCAGGCAAACCCGGGAATAATATGTACAGACCTACAAATGCCCGGGGAAGTTAAAAAAAAATATTGACAGCCGGGAAATTGGCCTGAACAGGCAAAAAAATGATACTTACAGGGCGGTAAATGCCCCAAACAGGCAGGTAATGAGGTGTACAGTCCGGTATCAGGCTCAAACAGGCCTGAAAATGATACTTACAGGTGCAAAATGGCTTCAAACAGGCCGGAAATCACCTGTGCAGGCAGGTTATAAACCCAAACAGGTGCGAAAACCATATTTACAAGCAGGAAATGGATTCAAACAGGCAAAAAAATGACGCTGACAGGAAGGTTAATGAACATTTTTGTTGCCATTACTTTGCTTTTACACTTATTAATGATAGAACAAAGATGCCGCAACCCAAAACCCTGAAGGTTTATACATGCTGAGAAATATAAAATCATTTGCCCGGCCAGAGCAGGTGTTCCGGCAGTATGTGGCCTCAAAAACCCACTTTCTTTTTTGAATTACAGGAAATTCTTCTATTTTTGCGCTCCCTTAAAGGGAAGAGTTCGGGACGTAGCGCAGCCCGGTAGCGCACACGTCTGGGGGGCGTGTGGTCGCTGGTTCGAATCCAGTCGTCCCGACTTGACTGGACAAATTACTTTCGTTAGTAGTTTGTCCTTTTTTATTTATATCCAAACCTCCCGTCCTGTCTGCAATCCATTGAAATACCGGACTGATTTTTTTTGTTAGAACTGTATCGTTTTTGGTATCAAAGGCAATTCCTTCGGGGAACACCAGTTTTTGCAGTGCGGCTTTGCCTTCTGAGTTGCTGGAAGTCCATACAGACGGGAGTTTACAGGCAAGGGTCAACGCAGATTTTATATAGTTTTCAACGTTAGAACTGTTGATGGACGATTGCGCCATTTCATCGGTTAACGTTTCCCTTTCAGCGGTGTATTTTTCTAAGAATTTATTGTAAACATCGGCAGCAATATTATCAGATGTCAGGTATTTCTCCTGTAAAGTTTCAATCTTTTTATCAACCTCTGCAAGCCTTTTAGCAAGGGTTTCCTGCTGGCTTTTTTTACTTTCGGTATGCCTTTCAAAGTCGTAGTTTAACTGGTATGTAAGTGGTTCCACCATTTCCTCTGCGATGGTCAGCCCTGATAATACCTGAACAAACAAGCGGTTGGCCTTGTCCGCATTTTTGTTGCAACCACAGCCTTTTGTGCGGCATTTGTAATAGTACAGATTTTCCCTTTGTTTGGCCTTGTATCCGGTAAAGGGGCTGCCGCATTTGGCACAGGTCATAAACAGTTTCAGGGGTATCTGTTCGCTTTCGTTGGTATGAGTAACACCATACTTACCCCCTGCGGCCTGTCTCACATGGTTGACCTTCATGAACAGTTCCCTGCTGATCAGTTTTTGGTGCTTGCCCTCCACAGCCTTTCCTTTTAAAGACTTGTGTACGACCACACCTGCATAGAAGGGATTGGAAAATATCATGCTCAATTTCTGCTTGTACATTTTAAGCCCATAGGCGGCTAGTTTTTCAAGGATAGCTTCATTGGACATACCCGATGCCTTCCATTCAAATGCTTTCTTTATCAGCTTCGCTTTATCATTCATTACGATTTCACGGTGACCATTGGTATAAATGCTGTGATATCCTATCGGGGGTTTATGGCAGTAGATGCCTTTTTCAGATTTAGTCATTGTTCCCCGCATGGTACACTCCCTGCGGGTATCGTTATCATGCTTACTGAAAAGGAACTGGATATTCTGTTGCAGCACACCACCGGTATTACTGGTATCAATGGGTTGGGTAACTGCATATATTTCCACACCGTATTTACTGCGCAGGTCGGCTGCCAGTTTGATGGCCTCACCCCCCGTACGGCTGAAGCGGTCGAGGGTAAGCACATAAATATGGGTAACCCTGCGTCTGTTGGCCTTTATAAAATCCAGCATCCGCCGGAACTCTTTGCGTCCGTCTGTTTTGGCGCTTTCAAATGTGCCACCGAAGGAGGCCAGTATGGGTACATTACTTTTACTGGCGTGTTCGGTTGTTATCCTCAACTGGTAGTCAAGGGAAAGATTTTTTTCAGCCTGTTCCTTTGAGGAAACACGGGTATAGATAACACAAGCTCTTTCTACTGTTTTGAGTATTGCCTGGTTATTGGTTTTCGCCCACCGCGCAAACTGCGGTACTAATATTGCTGTTGACATAAATTTTTCATTTTGCTATCCAAATATACATAAATAATTGATAATCAATTAATTATATTTTTCAGGAATGGCATTAATTTCATATAAAAGGCGCGATAGTTCCGTCAAATCGGCGATGATTTTGACAGCTTCATCGTCAGACAAACCATCAAGGCCGGGGAATTGCCGGAGCTTTTCGGGGTCAAGCCCATTTGGTCTGTCATGCTGTTCATTTTCTTGAATTGTTTGTACTATCATAGAATTGGATATGATGGATTAAAAAATATTGTCGGTAATAAAGAAAGGGCTGTAAAGCCCCTGTTCCCTATTCAAAAATCTTCATGGTGCCGCCCTGGTTAAAGCGACCCATCTGTGTAGCGAACCCTGGTTCAGGAACTTCTATTACAACATCAACATCATGCTGGAAGGTGTTTTCACCACGGAAGTTTCCTGCCTTGGTGGTCTGGAACACGAATACAAATGACTTGCCGGGATGGAGGGTCTTCAGGCGGTCGAGGTCCTGGGGTGTGTACCCCAATTTATTTACGCTGTCGAGGAATATAAAATCATAGGGAGCAATATCGGTTGGCAGTACCGAGGCAACCGTCAGGTTCTCGTGCGCGACATTCTTATCCTTCAGTTTCTCCTGCAAAGTCAGATCAAGTGTTTCTTCTTTTGCAACATAGAGTACGGTGCCATGATAGCGGGCAAGGTAGCCTGCAAAGTCCACACAAAGGAACGATTTACCCAATTTGGGTTTCCCAAACACCATTGCGGTAAAATTGCCGGAAGGGTCGCCGATAAATTCCCGCCATTTCCCCGTAAAGCCGAGCGTGTCAAACTTCAGGTTCACAAAGTCAAGGCTGTTCATGATCTGGGGTCTGTCATCTGTGATTTCATCAAACCCATCCAGCCCATCCGTTGATGGTGGACAGGCACAGCCGAGAATGCCGTCCAGACCGTTCAGTTCCTGCTGGCCTACGGTAAGAGTTTTTTGAGTCTTGTCCTTTGTAAATTCATAGAGCATTTTATATGCTTTCTCCAATGGCGTAATGTGAGGATCTGTTTTTAATATTTTTTTTGTTTCAGCCGCTTTTTTCATTTGTTTCAAAAGCTGTTCAGCTTTCTTTTTAACACCAGGTTTTCCGATCAGGTTACGGTACCTATTGAGGTACCGTATGGACAGGTAAATTTTTTCACTGTTTGTTTTCTCCCTGTATTTCTTTACAGCAGCTTCACTGATCACGTACGTTGCCCTGCTTTTCATACTGTTAAATGTCGCTACCAGGTCTTTTTGTATTTTCTCTATTTCGGGGGCATATTCAGAGGATTTACGGATACGTCTTTCGAGGATGGATTTTTGCAGAGTGCTGATAAAGCGAAGGATATCCTCTTTACTTTTCACCTTGCCATTCAGGTTAATGTATCTTTTGATAAACCGTATTTCATCCGGTATCCTTTCACCATAACGGACACCATCTTCATCATCCTTTGGCACTTTTGTCTTTGCAGGCTTTGTAACCGGTACAGACTGACGCACTGTTTTTTTACCGGTTTGTGATTTGCTGGGCATTGCTGGTTTCGCGGCCTGTGGTGCAGGCATTTTTTTTGGTTGCTGCATATCATGGAGATATAATGCAAGCCTGGTAAAATACTCCTCTACCACCGATTTTATATCTGCATCAAGACTGTACAGTTGAAAATCATGTGTTCCCTGGCTGTGCAGCCCTTCCACCAGTTCGTGGCCTTCCTTAAAACTTTTGGGCAGGTTGTTCCAGTCAATATCCTTTATTATGTTGTAATAGTTCGCGGTTGTTATTTTTTGCATGGCAGGGTTATTTATGCGGCCATTAATTTGAGTTTGAGTTCCAGTGCTTTCGCTTTCATCTTCATCAGCCTGAGCCTTATCTGGATATCGTTGTCGGGGTTGTAAGGTTTGGGCGCCACAATGGGTTTGCGGGCACGGCTTTCAGGCTGGTTGCTTTCAATGGCAGTTACTTCATCTTTCCTAACCTGCAAGGTAGCACCAAATTTATCCTGCAATATCAGCAGTACTTCTTCGAGGTTGTCATAGGTAACAGTTGCGCCCATCTTATTGGATACCTTTTCAAAATTGTTGTTCCTTACCCATTGCAGAAGTTCGCTATCCGTGAAAATATCCCCGGCCTTCTGCCGGTTGGCAGATACGATAAAGCGGAAATCCATGCCCTGCCTGATAATGGATATACCATTGGCGGTTTCGAGGCTTTTTCCATCCACCAGTGAACGCACAAGTGAGATAGCCTGGTGGAGCGGTACGCTCACAAAAAATTCCTCCTTTCCGGGTAGCCAGTATTCAGGTAACAGTATTCCCTTTGAGGTACCACCATCCATCAATGTATAGCTTACCAGCTTGCCCGGCATTTTATCCATGCCCTGCAAAAGGTTACCTGTAACGATATATCGGGTATGCCTGTCCGTGTTCAGCCTTTTTCGTTCATCGTCCCACGCTTCGAGATAATCCTCCAGATCCATTTGTGTATCGTTGACATTCCCACCGATAACAGCACGGACTTCTGTGCGTTTACTGGCAGGAAGCGTTATCAGCCTGCGGGTACTGTTAAGTGCAAACTGTAACTTGATAGATGAGGGAGCGAAAGGTTTTTTGCTGTTCTTTGACAATTGGAAACCAAGGAATATCGCCATTGTCAGCCCGCCGCCTTCTTCACCGTCCTTCAGCGGATAATGGAGCTGTCTGCCGGGGTAGAAATAACCGAACATATCTTTGAGGTATGACAGGCGGCTGTAATAAGCATCTGCCACCTTTTGCAGTTTCACTTTTCTTTCTTCATTGATTTTATCCAGCAGTTCATAGTACATCTTTGAGTAGGCATCGCTGTCCCCGCTTGCCTTTAGTCTTTCCAGTTTGGCTTTACCCGGAAGGATAGCCACTTCAAGATCGTAGTCTGTATTGATTTCCAGTTGCTCCTTTGCAATCTGCTGTTCAATCGTTGCGGTCAGCGCATCGGAGCTAAAGAATGCCTTAGTGGCATCTTCTTTATCCAGAAAGTTTTTGATTTCAGCGGTTGACATCGGTTTACGCAGTACGTTCGCGGTAACAGTTTCGATATAGGTATCACTGCCAAATGCGGAGTAGCCACCCCTTCCCACAACAAGTACCTGCCTGTGCTTTGTCTGTGCCTGAAGGTTCACGGTTTCCATTTCAAGGTCGTATTCGTCCACCTGCTTCAGGTATTCCACGGTGTCCCGGTAGCGTTCTGTTACTTCTTCATAAAATTCCTGCTGCATGGCAGAAGGAAGTACGGCGACACGGCCTGTGACAAAATGGGCAAAATCTTCCCTGTCTGTTTTCAGAGGGTCGTTCAGCAGCTTGTTGGTTTCGGGGAAGTCCAGCAGGTATTCCTTTACCACACCATCGCCAATTTTATTGAGGAAGTCGGCCACATTCAGCATAGCCGAACTCTGCTTTTGGTTGCTGGAGGTATTGGCATCAAGCGATTTTAGTTTTTCCTGCAACATCATCATCAACCGCTGTTCGGCGGGTATGGCAGAAGTGATGTATTCGTACCGTGGCTTCAGTATCTGCCCGGTACGGTTGATGCGTCCACGTTTCTGTATTTCCTGATTGATGTCCAGTTCGGCCTGTAAAATCAGCATGACTCGTTGTTTCACTTCATCTGCCGGGACTTTTTTGGTGGGGATGGCATGGGCGGATGCACCGGTACTGCCCGACTGGTTGATGAGCAGCACATCAATTTCGTTGTCGTTGAAAAGCCGGAAAGCATCAAAGGTACTGATGCGCTTACGGGGCTTTACGAGGCCAGTTCCCCGGTCTGCCGACAGTTGCACCTCAAGGCTGCGCCCGGTAACCTCAATTGCCTTATAACCTGCCTTACGGATGGTTTCCAGTACTATGTCAATCGGTGAAATACTGATGCCGCTGGTATAGTGGTTTATTTTATCGTTGATGCGTTCATATTCATTTTGCCCCTGGACAGACAGTTCAGAAAGGGCAAGCTGCTGTGGTGCCGCATTGCCTTCCTGCTCGACCACCGAGTAGCGCAGCACACCATCAAGCCCTTTGCGCAGTACGTACGAGAAATCCAGTGGTATGCGGATGCCGTCACTTTCCATATCGCCGTTTTCTGCTACCAGTTCATCCACGAAAGAAGCCATTGTGCTGCTGAAAGCAATCACGGGTTTACGTCCTTCCTGTAAATGCCGTACCGCTGCCAGAGCAACTTCTTCTGCCTTCAGGGAAAAAAGCATCTGGTGGATAACCTGGAATATTTTGGAGTAGTAGGGCCTGTTGTCAATGCCTGCCTGTTCGGTACCGCTGCGCTCAACAGCCTGCTGCCCGCTGCTGGCCATTTTTGCATCCATATCCCTGATTACAGGCTTTATATAGTTTTGCTGGAAGTTTATAATATCACGCATGACCGAAGTGATATTATCAGAAATAGTCCTGTGTTCATACGCCTTTCCGGTAAGGGTTGTATAGCTTACCTCTATACCCTCGTATGTTCGTTCCCTGCGTATCATCTGCCCTTCCCGTACAATAAGGCTGGCGACCACTTCCTGCAAAGCAACACCACCTTTTGAAAAAGCATGTACAAGTCCGTCCTTTGTTATGGTCGCTTCTGATATGCAGGTTTTGCGGGCGTAGAGCGGCATATTGGCCGGTTCTTTTGCGTAGGTAGCGGACAGGAAAAGTACGCCGCCAGCTTCTGCGGTGACATCCTGTATAAAGCGGCCAGTGTTGCCGGTACCGCTGGCTGTATGTGCTTCATCCAGTACCATAATACTGCCTCTTGCTATCTGCTTTAAAAAAAACGGCTTGTCTGTCCTTCTTTCCGGTGAATTGAACTGCGAATAGGTCGCCACTGCATAATCGTACATGGCAGGCAGTTCGCCACTGTCAAAAATTTCCTTCTGTTCAGTTTTGCTTAAGGCAGAATAGACCACCTGCCCATCTTCATCCTTTATATCGCTTTTAGCATCGGCTGCATTAAAAATAAAGGGTACAAGGTGTCCGCTTCCGATGGCTTTTAAATCCCGGTATATGTCAGAAAACAGGTTGGGCTGTATGGTAAGAAAAACAGGCCGCTTGTTCTGTAATACACCGTAGCGTACCAGTGCAGCCGCAATACGCCCCTTGCCAATCCCTGTCATGTCGCCGACAATGAGCGATTGCCCAAGCCCTTCTATGTTGTAGATGGCAAGGGCAACCGCATCAATCTGTTCTGCTGAAAGGGCATGGTACAGTGCATCCTTTGTAGGATAGTTCAGCCTGTCCCTGACAAAGTTGTCTATATCGCCACCGACTTCCTGTTCCACCCTTTTAAGTACAGCATGTGTTTCATCGGCCATACTGTCGGGTACATGCGTATCGAGGCTTTTTGCTTTTGACTGCGGATTATAAACTGCACCAAGTTCCCAATCTTCAGGTGCATCGCTTTGCCTGCCATGTCCACGCTTCCCGAAGCTGAAATATTTTTCCAGTGCATTGCAGATGCCAACGTGTTCTATAGAGCGCAGCGCATTGCAAAGATTGTTGTAATCCGCTTCTTCCCAACTTTGGGGCAGTTCCAGCCCTTCCCAAACACCCACCATCACGAGCCTTTTGTAATGTACCGGTGCAAGTGTCATTTCTGCTGCTGCATATACACTGAACAATGTCCTGCCAAAGCCACGCAGGTAGTCCTGCAAAAGTGCCATGATACAATGTGTATCACAATGCCGGATTGTACCCGAAAGCGAAAAAGGCCGTTTGCTGAATACTGCCCTACGGAGTGCCGCAGCGGGATAGTCATTCTTTCTACGGTAACCCTTCTCCGTTACGCTCAGGTGCCGTACACCACCGTCCGTTTTGAGTATGGCATGTATAAAGGTCTGTTTGCTGTCAATGGCCGTCTTGCGCAGGTACAAGTTGTCGGTAAACACTTCTTCCAGCTCCTGCATACCGGTGCCTTCCAGTCCACTGTTGTCAAATTTTATTTTTAAACTGCCGGCCTTCCGTTTAAGTGCGGCCAGTCTTTCAGTTTGCTCCATGTTGGATTGGTTTGTGTTTTGAATGGGGAGCAGCGGTTGAAAACGCTGCCATAGTTGTTCAAAGCTGTTGATAACCGCATCCCTTTGCGGATCCCGCATGGGTGCATTGCCGGAGGGTACCTGTTTCCTGCCGTTAATTAGGATTACCCGGACGTTGAAGCCCGTACCCATCCTTGTGTACAGTTGCCTGCCGTCCAGTTGCATGGTGTCTTCCACATTGTAATGCCTGTACAGGTAATTGAACAGGATACGGTTCTTGCCCTGCGACATCCTGCCCAGGCTGTCAAAACTGTGGTGGCCGCCAATGATAAAGGCGGCACGTCCATCATCGGCCATTGCTTCGAGCGCATAGAGTACCATGATGTGGTCAAGGTGCCGGATTGCATAGCCGTTAAACTTAACTGGTTTTTCAAGAGTGCCAAAGGGCGGGTTGGTAAGTACAGCGGCAAACTTTTTTTGCAGGTTCACATAATGAAGGTGGTCAGCCGCATCCAGTTTGGTCACTGCATAAAAATCCTGCTTTTGCAGGTTGTCATAGCGGCTGGTGCTTACCTCGTTGACCTGTACATTGCCGGGCATTGTGGCTATGGTCAATATACCATTGCCTGCGGAGGGTTCATACATCAGGCCGCCCGTTTGGGACAAACGGTCAATAGCGCAATATATACCCATCAAAAAAGCGACCGGGGCTGGTGTACTGTACTGCTGGAGTAGGTAGGTTTCACTGTCACGGTAGGTCAGGTTGATTTGTGTGTTGTAGAGTTCAACAATGGAAAGGTAACGTTCATAGGTACCTGCACCGGGCTGGTGGGCATACTTCCTTGCCACGTTTACGATGGCAAGCTCGGTCAGTTCCTTTACGAGTCTGCCCGAATGAATACCATAGGTTGCGGCGATTTTGGCAATGCTCCTGTTGTCGTGCCTTACCGATGCTGCCAAATCCTGGGCCACTTTTTCCACAAATCCTTCAGCCCCGCTTTTTACCGGTGCTTCCGGTATGCCTCTGAGTCCGTCAAAACCCTGTTCGGCAAATGAGGTATAGCCCGTTGGCGTGATGATCAGGCTGTCCGCCAGTTCAATGTTCAATTCCCGGCAGGCATCTTTTAAGTTTCTTGTAACATGAGCGTCCGACTCACTCGGAGTAAGGTTACCGGATGGATGATTGTGGGCAATGATAATTTTTACCGCAAGCGATTTCAGGGCAGCCGCAAGTATGATACGACTGTCAACGAGCGTAGCCGTGATGCCACCCTTTGAATGGCGGTAGTATCCCAGCACATCGTTGTTGTTGTTGAGGTACAGCACTATCATGTGTTCCTGCAATTCCAGTTCACCGGGCGGAAAAAGGGAACGGATGATGGTTACTGCATTGCCTTTGTGCAGGCTGATGTTCCCGTAGCCCTTTTTGCCGCTCCTGCTATAGGTCAGGGAGATTTCCGGTATATCAATAATGGGTGCTGTTGCTGCCATTGGAAAAGAGGTATTGTATTAAGCAGGGAGATAGTTCAACGTCAGCCGGTCATCCCATACGTTGTCAAAGTTTTCATTGCCATCTGCCCAGGAGTACAAAGTGACGTTTCCACGCCGGGATACTTTCTGGATCGCCCACACGGGAGCGCTTGCAGCAGCGCCTGCTGCTGCATAGCCATTGTATATTTCATTGGGATTGCTCTCGTCAATGCGCTGCGGGATACCCCTGCCCTGGCCGGTGTACTGCGCCACCATCGTTTTAATATCGGCAAGCAGTACCCGGATCAGGTTAAGCTGTTGGGTTTGTGTTTGCTGGTTCGCTTCTGTTGCACCGCCTGAAGTATTGCTCAGCAATATGGTATTGAGCCAGTCACGCAGTCCATCTGCACCAATAATATCCCTTGGCGTTGTCACCTCCTGAAAACGGATATAGATGTTCTTCAAAGCCCCCTCGCCAATATCAATCCTTACCGTATCGGTACGGATGGTATCAATGGTCTTGATTTGCAGCTTGCTTATCAGCAGCGTATTATTATTTGACAGGATACGGATACATGCCCCGTCATTGAAGATTTCTGTTGCCATAGTATGGATTATTTTAAAAGGCGCTGACCGTCCCCTGTACTGTTGCCGTTGCCCGACATTATAAGTTCGCCCAATAACGCGCCCAAAAAACCGCCCACCATCACGAAAGGTGTTGCATCTTTTCCTGTCTGTTTTGCATAATGGTAGGCGGCCAGTGAAACTAATAGGGTACTGGTGGCTGTTATGGTTTTATCGTTCATAAGGAGGAGGCTTGCGGAACCGTAAGGCTTAGTGATGTCAGTGTATAATAGATTTAAGGGCAAGTCCCGACAGGATGAGCAGCCCGGCAGATTTGAGTTTCCCCGCAAAGCGCTGCCGCTTCACTTTTTTTTCCAGCCTGTGGTTTTCGTCCCTCAGCAGTTGCTGGGAAGCAATACTGATGTCAAAGTCCTGTTTGAGCAGACCGGTATGTTTGTCCCGTACGGCAATAGCGCTGTCTTTATTGTCAAGCTGTAACTGCATGTTTGCCATAATGCTTTCATAAAGACTGTCTTTTTGTGCAGCAGCAAAAGCCAGTGTGTCCAGCATAGCAAGTACATTATCAGGCGGGGGAAGTAACTGTGCCACGGTACTGTCTGCCAACCTGTTATCCGCCTGTTCAAATGCCTGGTACAACTGTACCTGCAAGCGGTAGTTTTTCTCTTTGGCATTCTTTAACGCAGTTTCAGATTGCCGCAACTGCTGTTTCAACTGTGAACTTTTCTGTTCTGTAAGCGCCAGTTGCCTGTCCGTGGTTTTTTGCGATGCAGCAACTTCTCTTTGCAGTACAGCAGGGTGCTTAGCCACAGGTACCGTAACAGCGGTACTGCTGTTACCCGTATGATTGTG
>CAZPXP010000026.1:0-25508 GCA_964590975.1 uncultured Ferruginibacter sp.
TTTGCAGTATGGCTGCTGACAAACATACGGCACTGGTTAAGTCGCTATCGGCCCGGCTGGGGTTCGATTATTGTGGTATAGCCCGTGCGGTGCCGCTGGATGATGACGCACGCCGTCTTGAGGAGTGGCTTGGCAAGGGTATGCATGGCAGTATGCAGTATATGGCCAATCATTTTGATCTCCGCGTTAACCCGCAGCGGCTTGTGCCGGGTGCGCGTTCTGTGATCACCTTATTAAAAAATTATTTTCCTAAAGAGCAGCCTCAGCAGGATGCCGTTAAGATTGCCAAGTATGCCTGGGGGAAAGATTATCATGAAGTGATCAGGGCTTCGCTCCGGCAGTTTCTTGAAGGGCTGAAAGCGGTAGCGGGTGATATTGCGGGGCGGGGTTTTGTGGACAGTGCTCCCGTGCTGGAAAGAAGCTGGGCGCAGCGCAGCGGGCTGGGCTGGGTGGGAAAGAATGGCAACCTCATTAACAAAACGCAGGGATCTTTCTTTTTTATTGCTACGCTTATTGTTGATCTTAACCTCGAATATGATGATCCTTTTACGGGTGATTATTGTGGTAGCTGTACCCGCTGTATTGATCACTGCCCCACGGGGGCCATACTGCCGGGGAAAGTGGTTGATGGCAGTAAGTGCATCAGTTATTTTACGATTGAGTTAAAGGATGCGCTTATACCTGACGATATGAAGGGCCGGTTTGAGAACTGGATGTTTGGGTGTGATACGTGCCAGGATGTTTGCCCATGGAATCGTTTCAGCCGCCCCAACGAGGAAATTTCTTTTACACCGATTCCTGAGATTCTCAATTTTTCCAGCGGTGACTGGGAGATGCTTACTGAGGAGAGCTTTAAGCAGATCTTTGCGAGCTCGCCTCTCAAACGAAGTAAGTACGAGGGTATACGGCGCAATATCCGTTTTTTGCAAAATGGCTGATGGGTGATTATAAAATTGAACGGCCTGCCTCCGGGAGGCAAGCCATCCCTGACGGGAGGCAAGCCCTCTTAATCCTCACTTACCACAACTTTATTCCTGCCCTGATTGTGATCCTGCTTAGTGAATAGCGTTCTGTTAATAGTCCTGCATTGGTGCCCAGGCCATCGTTAAAATATTGCACTTTGTATTGCTTTAGTGAGTTGCCTGCTGTAAGAAAAAGTGCCTGCCGTTTAGTTTTTCCTACTGGTATGGAATAGCCAATGCCTGCATCCGTACAGAGCCCGGGTTTTGGTGGCCGGGCTATGGGGTTATGCCCGTCGTGGATGCGTTCGGGCAGGTGAATGCCTCCATCGGCATAGGCAAAGAGAGAAAGCCCGCCGAGTGTGAAGCTGCGCCTCAGGCTGATAAATACAGGCCGTGACCGCAGGGGCTGCCAATCGTACCCTATACCTGCACCGATAAAGTACTTGCCGGCAGTAAGCCCGTGTACCATTTGTATGGCAGCGGCGGTTTGCGATTTTCCGATCACTACTCCCCCGGCGATGTACGAATTAAAAACGGGCCCGGAGTGTTTTTGCCCGAAGGCAAGGGATGTGCAGGTAAGGGTAAGTAGTAAAGGGATAATCGTTTTCATAACTGATTTATTAATTGGTTACCGGAATTTTAGAAAGCAACCTGATGCCGGAAGGATTGCTGTAATCATATTGATACAGTCCGTCTTTAGCCACCACGAGGGCGACATTATTCCAGGCGATCACGTCGTAGGTTTCTCCCATGGGTAGTAGTGCGATTTGCGTAAGGGCGTTCCGGTCGGCAGCATTAAATACCCTGAGGCCTGCTGTTCCGTCGCAGACAAACAGTAGGTTACCATCTTTACTCAGCCCTCTCGGGTTGGTGAGGGGATAGATCCTGAGCAATTGCGGCGCCTGGATATTGCTGATGCTGAGTACTTCCAACTGGTTGCTGACGCTGTTGCAGCGCGAGCCGGAGCGGAGCGTTACAAAGGCGGTGTTGTCGTCTGCGATCACGGGATCGCAGGCTGTGGCGTGTATAAAATTGCTTTGTAGGGAAGGGAGCGCGGGGTTTTGCAGGTTGTAGATAAACATACCGTTGCTGGCGCCCACAAACAATTTGTCTTTAAAGGGATAGATTGTTTCTATACCTGCGCCCATCATAATTTCATTATCTACTTTTATGGAGGGCCGGGTATTGAGGTTCATTACTTTTAAAGAGAATGATGAGACGGTGTAGAGGTAATCATTTACGAGTGCAAAGCGCGCCATGGAGCCATTGATGCCCACGGGTGATATGGCGGGTCTTCCGCCACCGGCGCCGGCTGCGGCGTTGTTGAGTGCTACGCCATAGAGGCTGATATCGTTATAGGGCCTGCCGTTGCAATCCACTTTAAATTCTTCTTCCCTGCGTACCCAGTTGCAAACGATCTTTGTTGTGTCGGGCACATACCCGAAGTAATACCGCTCGGGGAAGATATGATCGGCGATCTGTTTTACTCTTACCTGTAAGGGATCAGCGATATCGAGCACGACCAGGTCGGTGTACAGATCGGCGTAGAGAAGGTTATTCTTAACCGCGATATCCACGTTGCCGGGTATATCGATGAAGGCTACGTTCCTGGGGTTGGCGGGATTGCTGTTGTCGATAACATGGATACCTTTATTGAGTTCGTTCAGGTAAATATAGTTATCCTTTATCGTGAGTTTGCCCGGTTCTGTGATTGCTCTTGGTGCGTTGCTTTTGATATTGGCTCTTACTTCGTTTTTTGTTTTGTATTCGGGTACAAAGTAGACATAGGTACGGGTGGCTGAACAGGTATCTTTAACGCAGCCCTGCTGCCCTGACAGTACGATGATAAAAACCAGAAGGTGAAACACCCCTGTACATATTTTTTTCATAAACGTTTGTTTTTACTGATGAATGTTGATACGGCCGTTTGGGGGTTGACACACCGATCATTTCCGCCGTTGCACCAGGCGTGTAATATTTTTTACCGGCATTTGTACATAGAGCTGTGAAGAGAGTATATTCTGCTTATCTATTTTTTGTTTGGTAGAAGAAATGAATGCGCAGGAAAGGCGTGCGCCCAGCAGTACACCGGGCTGGTTGAACCGGCCGAAGCTGAGGCCCATGCCGGTGGTGGCAGCAAGGCTCAGTTGGTTCTGTGCGTTGCGGTTGGTGAAGAAGGTGCCGTTTGAGCGTTGTATAAGTGTATTGGATTGTATGAGGTAACCGGCTGTTAGTCCGCCTTCGATAAATAAAGGGTACCTGCTTTGCGAACGGCTGAGGGCGAAGCGGAGGGTGATTGGTAATTCTATATAATGAAAGCGATTGGTATAACTGCCGGCACTGCCCGGCCGGTAGTATGCGCCACTATTGAAACTGATACCGCCCTGGTTGAATTGTACGAGCGAGTCGACCTTTGTGCCGACGGCGATCTTACCTGAATAATAACCATAGCGCAGGCCTATGCCGGCCCTTGTTCCGGACCGTATTAATTTCTGGAGGTGCAGGCCAAGGCCGAATGACAGGCCGGGGTGCCGCACTGGTACTGAATACCGCAGTGCTGGTGTTACGGGGGAGCCGGTACCGCCGCCTGCCAATGCATCCAAAGGCATTGCCTTAGCCCCGCCAAAGAGGCCATTAGCGACCGAGGAGGCCCCTGCGCTGAACGATACGGCCATTTGCCAGGGTTTTTTACCGGGCTTTTGTGTGGTGGTATTTTTTGCGGGCAGGGGTAAGGTGTCGTATGCGGGTTTCTTTTGCAGGCCCGACAGGGGTAATGCATTACGTGATGTAATAAGGCGGGCGGTTGCTGTGGGTGGTACGGGCAGCGATTGAATCGCGTCATTGGCTTCCGTTGTTATGTTCTCTTCAGCATCTATACCGGGGGCTGATGTATTTATGCCGGCTATGCCGGGTGAGGCTATTGTGTATTTAACTCGTTGACTTTTTACTATACTACTGCTCTTTTTATGCGGTGCAGGGGCTGTTATATTGCCCGGCACCTGGCTGGTGGCAGTTTGTATTTGTATTGAGGCTGCCGGATTGGTAGTAACTGTTGTTGTGGTGCGTGGTGCCGGTTGAGCTTTATTGTTTGCAGTATTGTGGGTAATGATGGCGGTTGCTGCGGGTGTCTGCGAAACGGAGGCAGCGGGTACAGTAACGTTTGCTGCTGCTGTATGGTTTACGGCGGGTTTGTTTTTCTGGTACACTACTACTGCGCCGGTTATAGAGGTGAGCAGCAGTATTCCCAGCCACCACCAGCCGCGGCGTTTGCCTTTGCGGGGTAAGCCGGCTTCGACTGCATCCCACACGGAGGTGGAAGGTGTAAAGCCCAGTTCGTCTAATTTTTCCTGCACCTTTTTTTCAAATTCACTGTTATACATACGAATGCAGTTTATTGTCTGAATGATTTTTCTTTATCCAGGTGATCAGGAGTGCGCGTGCGCGTGCATATTGCGAACGTGAAGTGCCTTCACTGATACCGAGCATCACTCCTATTTCCACGTGGGTGTATCCTTCTACAGCGTGTAAGTTGAAAATGGTCTGGTAGCCCGTTGGCAACTGCCGGATGAGCATGGCCAGTTCTTTGGCGTTGAGCAGTATTTCGGGATTGTCGCCGGATACGGGGTGGAGTTCTGCTTTATCATAAGCGAGTTCTTCCTGGTAGCGTACGTTGCGTTTCAGGAAGTTGAGGGCTGTATTTACCATGATGCGGCGTATCCAGGCACCCAGTTCGCCTTCTGCCTTGTATTGATGGAGATTGCGGAATACCTTGATGAATCCTTCCTGGAGAACGTCTTCAGCATCGGCCATCGACTTGGTGTACCGGTAGCAGATGCCGAGCATATTTTCGGCAAACAGCCCGTAGAGCTGTTTCTGCGAAGCCCGGTCGTGCTTCAAACACGCGCGCACCAATTGCTGATACTGACTCATTTATTATTGTTAGTGACCTGACACCCGATTTTTATTAACCGTTGCACTGGTTCCATAAATTTTCGGCTATTTTACAGTATGAATCCACAGATTGCACGTTTATATGCTATTGCGCAGAAACCTGAACGGTTTATTATCGGGCTGATGAGTGGCACATCGCTTGATGGGCTTGATGTTGCTCTCTGCCGTATCAAGGGGTATGGCACAACTACCCAGCTTGAGC
Organism: uncultured Ferruginibacter sp.; assembly: GCA_964590975.1. GTDB lineage: Bacteria > Bacteroidota > Bacteroidia > Chitinophagales > Chitinophagaceae > Ferruginibacter. The sequence goes on from CAZPXP010000026.1 coordinate 5,116, forward strand.
TGGTACGGTTTGAAACGGTGGAGTATGATGCTGCGTTTAAAGAAGCGATACAAACGGTATTTTCAAGGAAACAGGTTGATCTTGAAAAGCTTACGCTGTTGCATCCCCGGGTAGCGCTCAGGCATGCGCAAATCGTTAATGGCTGCCTTGAACGCTGGGGTGTGGCTGCGCCGGATATAGATCTTATCGCCAGCCACGGACAGACGATATACCATGCGCCTAAAAGCCTGCACGGGCAAGCGGAGTATGGTAATGCTACGCTCCAGATCGGCGATGGGGATCACCTGGCGGTGGCTACGGGCATTATTACGCTGAGCGATTTCAGGCAGAAAAATATTGCGGCGGGTGGTGAGGGTGCCCCGCTGGCTGGCTATGGGGACCTGCTGATCTTTGGCAAAAAGGGTGAAGATCGTGTGCTGCTCAACATTGGTGGTATTGCCAATTTTACCTATTTGCCGGGTATTGGGGAGGATGAACGCCTGTTCTGCTCGGATACGGGCCCTGGTAATACGCTTATGGATGCGTATACGCGACGGGAGTTTCCGGGACAATATTTTGATGTGGATGCGGCCATTGCGCGTAAGGGCAGGGTTAATGAAGCGCTGCTGGCGGCTTTAAAGACGGATGCTTTTTTTGATGCGCCTTTTCCGAAGACCACCGGCCCTGAGCTGTTTAACCTTGACTACCTGGCAACAGCGCAGGCACGCAGCAAGACCATGGATCTTCCTGTAGCTGATGTAATGGCGACGCTTTGCCGGTTCAGTGCAGATACTATTGTAGCGGCTATGAAGTATTGCTTTGGCGAAAAGAAAGGCCTGAAGGTATATTCGAGTGGCGGAGGTATGCATAACCCGCTGCTGATGGAGTTTATACAGGAGCAACTGCCCGGGCTTGAGTTCTCGACGACCAATGCCTTACAGATAAACCCCGACGGGAAGGAGGCTGTTCTGTTTGCTCTTCTGGCTAATGAATGTATTTGCGGGAATGCGTATGAGACGCAGAAGACCAATCCTGACCTGCCCGCGGTACAGATGGGAAAGATCAGCCTGCCGGAATAGCATAAGGTTCTGCATAAAAAATCCCCGCCAATTGGCAGGGATACTATTGTTGTGCTGAAACGACTTTATTGTATTAGTAATACTGTACTACTCTCCTACTGCGCCTCCATCTGTTACTGGTTCATTTACCCTTCCGCCACCGATATACCTTTTATCATAATAGGGATCGTTGAGGCTGCTGATGGTAACACCGCCATGCGAGCTGGAATGGGTAAAATAGCCGTTACCGAGGTAAACGCCTACGTGACTGATACCGCCACGGGTATTAAAGAAAACGAGATCGCCTTCGAGGAGGTCTTCGCGCATTACCCGCTGGGTGGCGTGAAACTGTTCGCGTGCCGTTCTTGGCAGGCTGAGCCCGAATACTTCGCTCAGCAGGTGACCTGTGTAGGCGCTGCAGTCTACACCTTTTTTGGTAGTACCGCCATAACGATAGCGTACTGACCACCATTCTTCAATAAAGTTGAACAGGGTAAAGTTTCTGATGAGCTCCACTTCTACATCCATAAGCATGGCGTATTTGAACTGGAGAGGGGTGCAAACTTCTATGGAAAGGCTTGCGGGGGCATAAACTTCGGCTTTTTTGGGTGCTGCCGGTGCTGTTACAGCGGGAGTAGCTGTTGCTGTATTGGATACGGCAAGTGCAGTATTCCGCTTAAATTCAATGCCTTCGATGAATTTGGGCTGGGTTTTATCGCCAAACCTCATAATGTTCACCGAGGTTTGGGCTTTAGCAGATATTGTTGTTCCTGAAAGTATGCCAACGGCAACAGCAACAAAAAATAAGCTCTTCATACGTAAAATCGGGGGTTTTAAACGTATGCACGACACTTAATCTTGTGTTCTCTGGTCGTCTCTGTTTCTTTGCTCTTACTATTGTACTTGTCTAAGCTATGAGTCTCTGTCCTACAAACAAAATGATAAATAGAATTTCCTAATGCTGCGCAAAGGTAGGCAGCAAAGTTCAGAAATGCAACCTATTGGCTAAAAAATATCTATAATTAATTGAAAATCATTAAAATAACGCGTTTCTGCCCTTCTGGCTACGGAAATTACCTATCAAGGGCATATTTTATGAGCTTTACCTTACCTGAACATCGCTTCAACATTACTTGAACATCACTACAACTATACTGTATGTATGGGGTGGTTGGGGTTGGTTTTGGCGGGTTGGAGGATTGTACCGGCGGCGTGGTATTCCTGTGCGGCAGGCTATGGGTTGTTTCCGGCAGGTCTGTGGATAAAAGCCCTTCGCTCCGCAGCCTTTAATGAGCGATATTTGCATACTCCGGTAACTTGATTTACCTCCTGTTTTATTATGAAGTTTTCGCATTTACACGTACATACGCAGTTCTCGCTGCTGGATGGAGCTGCCTCCATCAAAAGCCTTTATAAAAAAGCAATAGCTGATGGTATGCCTGCTCTCGCCATCAGTGACCATGGTAATATGTTTGGCGCTTTTGAGTTTGTAAAGGAGGCTTATAATCATAAGAACGAGGATGGTTCTCTTAAGGTGAAACCTATTGTAGGCTGTGAGTTTTACATTACCCAGGACAGGACGCGTAAGGTGTTCAGCAAGGAGGAGAAGGACCCCAGGCATCACCAGATCCTGCTGGCCAAGAACGAAACCGGGTATAAAAACCTTGTTAAGCTCACTTCGCTGGGGTTCATTGAGGGTATGTATTCGAAATACCCGCGTATTGATAAAGAGTTGATTCATAAATATCATGAGGGGTTGATTGCTACGACCTGCTGCCTTGGTGCACTGGTACCACAAACTATACTTAAGAAAGGCGAAAAAGAAGGTGAGAACGAGTTTAAGTGGTGGCTGAATATTTTCCAGGAGGACTATTACGTGGAGCTGCAACGCCATGGCATGCCTGAGCAGGAAAAGGTTAATGAAGTGCTGCTGCGCTTTGCCAAAAAGTACAAGGTAAAGGTGATTGCCAGTAATGACAGTCATTACGTGGACCAGAAAGATTTTAACGCACACGATATCCTGCTTTGTATCAACACGGGTGAGAAACAGGCTACGCCTGCGATGCGTGAGTTTTCTGATGATGATATACTGGTAAAGAATAAGCGCTTTGCTTTTCCAAACGACCAGTTTTATTTCAAGACAACGGCAGAGATGACAAGTGTTTTTGAAAACCTGCCGGAGGCTATTGATAATACTAACGAGATTGTAGATAAGGTAAAGCTGCTGGACCTGAAACGGGACATACTACTCCCCCACTTTGTGGTGCCCAAGGAGTTTGTTACGCAGGATGATTACCTGGAGCACCTTACCTGGAGCGGTGCCAAGGAGCGTTACCACGTGATGACGCCCGAGATTGAAGAGCGCATCCGGTTTGAGCTCTTTACGGTTAAGACCATGGGGTTTGCGGGTTACTTTCTTATTGTAAGTGATTTTATACGTGCTGGCCGTGAGATGGGCGTATTTGTAGGGCCGGGCCGTGGTTCGGCGGCGGGTAGTGTGGTGGCTTACTGTATTGGTATTACCAATATTGATCCTATTAAATACAACCTGCTGTTTGAGCGTTTTCTCAACCCCGACAGGAAGAGCATGCCGGATATCGATACGGATTTTGATGACGATGGCCGTCAGAAAGTGATCGATTATGTGGTAGGTAAATATGGTAAGAACCAGGTAGCGCAGATTATTACCTACGGTACCATGGCGGCCAAGATGAGTATTAAAGATGTGGCCCGAGTAATGGACTTGCCGCTGGCGGAGAGTAATGCACTTGCCAAGCTGGTGCCGGATAAGCCGGGCACGGTGCTCAAACGTGTGCTGCACGCACCGCTTACTATCAAGGAGGCAAAGGACAGTTCTGAAAAGTCGCTGGAAGAGAAAGAAGGCCTGATGCAGGATGATGTGGAGAATATCAAACGGCTGCGTGAGATATATGCGGGTGATGATATGCAGAGCCGCGTGCTGCACGAAGCTGAGATTCTTGAAGGGTCGGTGCGTAACACGGGTATCCATGCTGCGGGTATTATCATTGCGCCGCAGGACCTGACGGATCTTATTCCTGTTGCTACTTCAAAGGATTCTGATCTCTGGCTTACACAGATTGAAGGCAGTATTATTGAGGAAGCGGGTGTAATTAAGATGGACTTCCTGGGGCTTAAAACGCTGAGCATCTTAAAAACGGCGCTTAGTCTTATTAAACAAAACCACGGCATCAGCATTGTCATCGATGATATTCCGCTTGACGACGAAGAAACGTATAAGCTTTACCAGCGCGGTGATACCAACGGTACTTTCCAGTTTGAAAGTGTGGGTATGCAGAAATACCTGCGCGAGCTGAAGCCGGATAAGTTTGATGATCTTATTGCGATGAACGCCCTGTACCGGCCGGGCCCTATCGCATACATTCCCGAATACATTGACCGTAAGCATGGTAAAAAACCTATTACGTTCGATCTGCCCGAGATGAAGGAATACCTGGAAGAGACTTATGGTATTACGGTGTACCAGGAACAGGTGATGCTGCTGAGCCAGAGCCTTGCCGGGTTCAGCAAGGGTGATGCAGACGTGCTGCGTAAGGCGATGGGTAAAAAGCAGAAAGCGGTACTGGATAAGATGAAGGCTCAGTTTATTACGGGTGCTACAGCAAAAGGGCATCCGAAGGAAAGCCTTGAAAAGATATGGACGGACTGGGAGGCTTTTGCGCAATACGCGTTTAACAAATCTCACTCTACCTGCTATGCTTTTGTAGCCTATCAAACGGCCTATCTTAAGGCTCACTATCCCAGCGAATACATGGCTGCTGTGCTTAATCATGCGGGTGGTATTGAAAAGATTACCTTCTTTATGGAAGAGTGTAAGCGGATGGGGGTAAAAGTGCTGGGGCCGGATATTAATGAATCGCAGAATGGTTTTGCGGTGAACCAAAAGGGGGAAATCCGTTTTGGTTTCAGCGGACTGAAGGGTGTGGGTGAAGCGGCGATTGATAATATCATAGAAGAGCGCAGCAAGCGCGGCCCTTATGCATCTATATATGACCTGGTTAAAAGGGTTAACCAGCGCTGTGTTAATAAAAAGTCGCTGGAGAGCCTGGCTTATTCAGGTGCCTTTGATTGCTTTACGGATATACACAGGGCGCAGTATTTTTATGCGCCACCCGGTGATGGGCCTGGTCTTGAGCGTATCATCAAGTTTGGAAATGTGTACCATTCGCAATCGGCCAGTGCCACCAATACTTTATTTGGCGATCTGCAGATGCCCGAAGTTGTTCCGCCGAAACTACCGGTTTGTGAGCCTTGGCCGCTTGCACAGCAACTCGATTATGAAAAGGAAGTAACGGGTATGTTTATGAGTGGTCACCCGCTGGATAACTTTAAGTTTGAGATGCGGTATTACAATATCACGCCACTGGCTGAATTTAATGAATTTAAGCAGGCTATAAATACCGTACCTACTCCCATGAAATCGTTCCGGCTGGCAGGACTTGTTGTAGATGCGCAGCACAGGCTGACTAAGACAGGTAAAAACTTCGGGGTATTGCATATTGAGGATTTTAGTGGTAAGAGTGAGTTTATGCTCTGGAGCGAGGATTATGTAAAGTATAATAACTATCTCGAAAAAGGAATGATCCTGATGATTGAGGGCGGGTTTAAGCAGCGTTATAATAAAGATGAATATGAGTTCAGGCTTACTAAGCTGCACCTGCTTGAGACGGTAAAACCAAGTCTTACCAAGCAGGTGGTGATAGAACTGCAGCCACAATTTATCAATGAAGTTTTTGTAGCGTTTATCGAAAAGAATGTGAATGATAACCCGGGTAAATCCCAATTGCGTTTCTCTATTACCGATCAGCGCAGCAATTACCGCATAGGCATGCAGAGCCTTGATAAGGGGTTTACCATGAACGATGATCTTGCGCATTTCTTACTGGAAAACCCTGACATAGAGGTGAGTGTGGTTACGGCGTAAAGCAGCCTATCATATCACTATGCCGAAAAACTCCGATTGCAATTTCAAGAACAGGTTTGTACAATGGTAAAAAATCGCGCCTTACCTTGCCCCAACATAAACCCAAGTCTCGTTAAATGAGGTTCTGTGCACTCCTCCCTCATCCATCCAGTATTTTATCTTAACATTCTTGGTTACAGGATCCCAGGTATTTATGCCGGAGGGATCAAGTACGGCACTTCTGTTACTTGATGATGGTTGCCCATACGAGTTTGTAACACTGGTTATTTTATTGGTAGCAGGATCGAAATTTACGAGCAGGCCGAATTTCCCATAGTAAGACAAGGACCCGCCGTATTTAATAAGATGACCGTCAATACCCAGGTCCTTCGAAACAAGCTTGATCTGCGTTGCAGAAGTCGTTTCCAGGTTATATTCATAAGTGTCTCCGGGCCATGTGATCACGGGTTCAACTACATCGGTGAGTGTACCTTCCATCCGGTATTTTCCATCCCAGGGATTACGTGTGCTGCTGGTTGAACCGGTACTTGATTTTTTGCAGGAAAACATTACTGTTATTGCTAAAACGGAAAATAGTAAGCGAGCTCTCATAATGAAATTTTAGTTAACAAAATATATAAGATCTTCATAAAGCATCTTTCAGTTAATAATCGTGCAATCTTAATAAAACGTGGCTTAGTAGACGTTGCATGGCATCATAGCCACGGCTTTTCGAACCATGCCCAGTAGTTTTTCTGAATATCAGGAGATTATGGCTGATACCACTGAGTCAGTGGATAGGCAGTTTTTTGTACTTGAGATGTAAAAACACTCAATGATAGTCATTTTTTCAGACTATCATATCTTTTTTTTTCAATATTTATCAGGAGCAGCGTAGTTTTAAAGTGGCAATTCTCAGCTTATATCCCGTAAAATCTCATGTCCCAACTTGTCTCTTTTTGTAGTAAGGTATTTTTCGTTGTGGGGATTTGGTTTTACTTCGATGGGAACAGTTTCCACCACTTCAAGACCGTAACCAAGCAATCCGGCACGCTTACGAGGGTTATTGCTGATCAGCTTCATCTTGCTGATGCCGATATGCCGTAATATTTGTGCGCCTACGCCATAATCACGGTCGTCCATACCAAAGCCGAGTTCAAGATTGGCTTCTACGGTATCCCTTCCTTCTTCCTGTAGTTTGTAGGCTTTAAGCTTATTGAGCAGGCCAATGCCCCTGCCCTCCTGGTTCATATAGAGGATAACACCTTTTCCTTCATTTTCTACCATTTTCATGGCCTGGTGAAGCTGATCGCCGCAATCGCAGCGAAGACTTGCCAGTATATCGCCTGTCATACAACTGCTGTGTACGCGTACCATCACAGGCTCTTCCTTTTGCCACTCCCCTTTTTTCAGCACCATGTGTACTTCGCCCGTATTCAGTTGTGTAAAAGCGATGAGGTTAAAGTTGCCATATTTTGTAGGCATGGTAACTTTTACTTCCTCGCGGATAAGCGTCTCGTGCTGAAGGCGGTATTCAATAAGGTCTTTTATGGAAATCAGTTTCAGGTCGAATTTCTTTGCTATTTCGATCAACTCGGGCAGGCGGGCCATAGTGCCATCTTCGTTCATGATCTCCACCAGTACGCCTGCGGGGGCAAAGCCAGCCATACGTGCCAGGTCTACGGTGGCTTCTGTATGACCTGAACGGCGGAGCACCCCACCGCGTTTAGCCCTGAGAGGGAATATATGGCCTGGTCGACCGAGGTCGCCGGGCCGGGTAGCGGGATCTACCAGCGCCTGGATGGTTTTAGCCCTGTCGTGTGCCGAGATGCCCGTAGTACAGCCATTGCCGAGCAGGTCGATGCTAACCGTAAAAGCCGTTTCGTGCAGGGAAGTATTACTGCTTACCATAGGATGCAGTTCCAATTCTACGCAGCGTTCTTCTGTGAGGGGGGTACAGATAAGGCCGCGGCCATAGCGGCTCATAAAGTTGATGATCTCGGGCGTGGCGTTGGCAGCGGCGGTGATAAAATCGCCTTCATTTTCACGGTCTTCATCGTCTACGACAATCACCAATTTACCATTGCGTATATCGTCTATCGCACTTTCTATTGAATCGAGCATATATTTTTATATTATAATTTGTATTAATATAATCGTTCCAAATGCAAAGATAAGTTGCCTGCGGGTGGTATTGTTTACGAATTGCAAAAGAAGGGTTAAAGCATGATCTGCGATAGAAGAGGAATTTAGTCCTGTTAGCCGGGTAACCTCTCAAATTATAGCCACCGTAGTAATATTTCCAAATCGCTGTATGACATAGTAAGCCAGTAAGCTCCTTTATAAATATGAGCATCGCTATAATATACTACCATTTTAGTAACTGCTATTTTTTGTTCTTATTTTCGTAAGCAGAAGATTTGAGCTTAATTCTTTCAGCAGCGCTACAGTTTTAAACATCGATATTGAATGATAGATATTTTACGACAACACATTATTGGTCGACTTGGTGACGATATTGACAATTTAGACACAGTGTTACATTGTTTTAAGCCTTTGAGCATTGGCAGAAACGAATTCTTAGTTAAACAGGGAGAAGTATGCAAGTGCGTTTATTTTATTACTAAAGGCTGCCTTCAGGTTTTTGTTTATGACAATGATATGAATGAAACAACAAGAGACATTGTAACAGAAGGAACCTGGTGTTCTGAACTAATCAGTTTTGGAAGTGATAAGCCTGCCACAGAAAATATCAGAACAGTTGAACCCTGCGAGCTTTTAGCCATCGATAAACAAAACTTCCAAAGAATGATGGAAACTGTACCAGCGTTCGACAGGGTCTACAAGCAAATTTTAGAAACTTCGTATGCTAACTCTGTTTATCGTATAAATACTTTCGTTGCACTTTCGGCATTGGACCGAATAAAATGGCTAATGGAATTCAGGCCCAAACTAATGACCAGGGTTTCAAGCAAACTTATTGCTTCATATTTAGGTATCAATAAAGACGTATTCAGTCGCCTCAAAGCAAAGCTGTAAAAACATAGACTTTTGTCATCGTTCAAAGAAATTTTACTCTTCATTTTTGTATTATCATTAACCCCTGATAATTATCGGGATAAAAATTCAAAAAATGAAAGAGTATCTGTTATTATTTAGAAATGCAAGTGCAGAAAATGGCTATTTGGCAAGTTCGCAAGATATGTCAGAAGATATGCCAAGGTGGCAATCGTGGATTGGCAATATCGCGATGCAGGGTAAATTGGTTCATACAGCCCCAATTGAATACACAGCTTCAGTAGTACGCAAAGATGGCATAGAAAACGGGCCACACAAAGAATCCAATAGTGTTTTGGTTTCAGGTTTTTTAATTTGTAAAGCAGACAGATTAGAAGAAGTTCAGGAGTGGAGCAATACCTGCCCCATCTTAAAATATCCAAACAGTTCCGTCGAAATCAGACCGTTAATTCCATTTCCAACAAACTAAAATTCACAACTATGAACAAAATCTTAAACTCAGGAAGATATATTTTCCCGTTGTCATTTTTATTGTATGTTGGCTTGCATTTTGGCAAGCCGGAAGTAGGTGCTGCCCTTGTTCCAGATTATATTCCATTTCCATATTTTTGGAATTACTTTACCCTCGTTTGCATTTTGTCATTTATACTCAGTGCAATAACTGGCAAGTACGATAAATTGGCTTATTGCTTAATGGCACTTTATGTAATTCTGATGGCTTTCTTAGTTCACCTGCCAGGAGCAATAGGATACGGATCAGACGCCGGTGTAATGACTGTAAATATTGACAGAGAAAAAGAACTTGAAATGGTAAACTTTTTTAGAAACATAATGGTAACTGGTGCGTTGCTTGGATTTGCGGGATATGTAGCAAAAGATAAAAGAATAATCGGATAAAACATATCCGGCATTTGAGAAGAGAAGATTCAGTTTATCAACTCCGGTCTTCAACAGACTTTACGTTCACTTCGCTAAATGGCTATCTTAGCAAAATGAATAGACCCATCAAAACATACGAACTGAATAATGAATACCTTTTTGTACATAAGCAAGGTGTAACAGATAGTAATTTTGGAATGGATGACACCCCGGAGCTGATTGAAAATGGGTTTGGTATGTACTCGTCCAGAAATGTTAAATCGAAGATTGGCCCTCTGAAATCGCAGTTTTACCGCATAGGCTTTTGCCGCAGAGGATCACTCGAAGTGAATTTTGGTCTTGAAACATTTACCCATGTAAAGGATACAATCCATTTTAATTTTCCGGGTCAGTTGTTTTCGATGGACGAGGTCAGCGATGATATGTTTTCTATGTATATCCTCTTTACGGCTGCTTTTATTGAAACACTTAGCCCTTCATTGCAGGTACAGTATCCGTTTTTAGATTATGCGGGTGTACCATTTTTCAAACTGTCGGAGACGGAAGCTCAAAAGATGGAAGATCTTTTTTTCGGGATAGATGCCGAGATAAAAGGCAATAACCCTGATAAAGCAGAAGCGATTAAACATTTTATCAATCTCATCCTCATTACGGCCAAACGCAGCTATATAAGACAGGAACTCACAACCATTTACCATAATGCCAGGTCATCTTCTGTTGTTACCCGGTTTAAGAAACTGGTAGGACAGCATTTTATCAAAATTCGCAGTGTGGCAGAGTATGCAAATAAGCTGGCGGTTACACCAAAATACCTGAGTAAATTGGTAAAAGAGGAGACAGGCAGAACACCCAGCGATTTTATAGACGATATGCTGATGATGGAGATAAAGGCCTTGCTGCGTCATACCACCCTGAACATCTCGGAAATAGCCTACCAGCTCGATTTTTCAGACCCGTCGCACCTGGCGAAATTTTTTAAGAAACTCGAAGGTATTACCCCGCTTCAATACAGGAACAGAAAGACATAACCTTTTCAACAACTGATACGACATCGGTACAAGACAAAGCGAAATCGGTACAAGATTCCGCTTTGTCTTGTGCGCATCTTTGCAGCATCAAAATCATGAAAAAATGAAAAGAATAATTGCTGCTGCTATTACCGTTTTACTTACATTGACAGGATTTGCCCAACATAATGCGGGAAACAATGGAAAAGTACTGCTGATCGCATCCAATCCCGCCATCAGTAAACAAACAGGCTGGCCAATTGGAGTGTGGGCTGCCGAGGTTATACATCCCTACTGGGAGTTTTCTTTTGCGGGCTATACAGTGGATATTGCCAGTCCGGAAGGAGGTGAAGTAAAGATTGATGCATTCAGTGATCCTGAAGACCAAAGTAAGTATGCTGCCTGGGACTATATATCGCTGGGTTTTTTAAAAGACCCTGCCAAGGCGGCTCTCTTAAAAAATACTATTAAACTGTCTGCCGTAAACCCTAACGATTATAAAGCAATTCTGGTTTGCGGAGGCCAGGGGCCAATGTACACTTTTATTGATAATACCGAACTGCACCAATTTTTTGCTGACTTTTACCAGACAGGTAAGCCAACGGGGGCTATTTGCCACGGTACCTGCATCCTGCTTAAAACCAGGCTGCCCAATGGCAAGTACCTGGTAGAAGGCAAAAAATGGACAGGCTTTGCCAACAATGAAGAGAATTATGCAGATGCATATGTGGGCAAACAGATACAGCCTTTCCGGATAGAAGATATAGCCCGCAAACTGCCCAACAGTAAATTTTCTGTTGCCCCTATGTTTGAACCGTATGCAGTGCAGGATGGGAACCTGATTACCGGCCAGCAGCAAAACAGCGGTGCAGAAGCAGCTAAACTGATTATTGCACAGTTGGAGAAAGACAAAAAGCGTTATCCTACCTATGTGCTGGTACATGGCGCATGGAGCGATGAAAGTGCCTGGGGATTTGTGCGCAACTCATTGGCACAACATGCGAACGTGGTGGTGGTTAATCTCCCCGCACATGGTGCAGACAATACCTATGGTGCAAATATCAGGCTGGGCGATTATGTAAAAACGGTAGCAGAGGCTATCAATAAGCAAGCCGGAAAAGTAATACTGGTTGGACATTCCATGGCAGGCGAAGTGATCTCACAGGTGGCAGAAAATATCCCTGCTAAAATAGAAAAGCTGGTGTATGTATCGGCCTATCTGCCGAAAAACGGCGAAAGTGTAATCGACCTTTCAAAAAAAGATAATACAAGCAAAGTGGGCGCTGCACTGGAGTTTAATAAAGACTATTCACTGGCCACGATCAGGAAAGATATTGTACACGATGCGATTTGTGCGGATTGCCCGGATTACATGAAAGACATACTGGTAAAATACCACCGTGCAGAATCGGTCAAAGCACTAAACGATAAGGTAGTACTGACAGCAAAATTTGCAAAGATCCCTAAATACTATATAGCAACCACCAAAGACGAAGTGGTTCCCTATACTTTACAGCAACAAATGATCAGGGACAATGGCACAGTTAAAAAAGTTTATCAACTGCCCACTTCGCACCTGCCGTTTGTTGTGATGCCGCAGGAGTTTGTCAGTATACTCACCAGCATAAAATAAAATGAAACCCCATATTATTACGGCTGCTATGCTCTTGTTGAGCCTTGGTAAATCTTTTGCCCAGCTTAACGAAAGTGATACGTTACGATTTCAGTTCCGGGCAAGCCTGACCGGCAGCTACCAGCACGGAAATGTAGAAGTCTTGAATATTAAGGGCAGGCTCGATCTGACTTTTTCACAGCAGCATTGGGTGTATAAGTCTCAGAACAGCAGTTTATACCAGGCATTTTACAACACAAAGGCTGACAATGACATTTTCAGCAGAAACTACCTGTATTACCAACCAAGGCGCAGGGTATATCCTTTTGCGATTGCCTATCTTTCTACCAATTTCCGCAGAAAAATAAGTAACCGGTATTTTGCCGGCACAGGTGTAAGCTGGCAGGTTATTAATACGCCCAAAACTGTCATCAAACTTTCGGCAAGCGAAGTATATGAAGTCACAAAATTTACCTCCAAGATCTTTAATTATTCAGTATACAATGGTAGTGAAGCCATAAAACTCTGGCGCGGCACCCTGTATCTATCCGGCTGGCATAACCTGATGGCAGGAGGTATCCGCCTTTATTATGATGCCTATTGGCAGCCCAGCTTCCGCGACAGACACAATTACCGTACGCAACTGGATATCGGAACCGATTTATCTGTTTGGAAAGGATTTTCCTTTACGGCCCTGTTTACTTACATGCATGAAAATGTGGTAGCTGCCGGTATCAGGCAGAACGATAAGCTGCTCAGCTTTGGTCTGTCGTATAATCTGAAAAGAAAATGAAAATGATCCATTCAATACTACCTGTAATCCTTGCCATATCGGCAGGAGCAATGATTCCCTTCCAAAGCGCAATGAATACGGCTTTAGGCCGTAACCTGCAAAGTCCTTATTTTTCCGCCCTGTCTGTATTTATCATTGCAGCCATTGGCGTAACACTTTATATTATGCTTACACGCCAGGCAGTTCCTGCTGCAATGAAATTTTCCACAGCCCCCGTATGGAGTTACCTGGGCGGCTTACTCGGCGGCGCTTATATTTTACTCATCGTGCTGCTTGCGCCAAAGCTGGGTATTGGTAATGTAACCGTATTGGTATTGATGGGGCAGGTACTGGCGGCGATGGTGATCGACCAATTTGGTCTGCTGCACACAGCGGTACATCCCATCAACTGGCAGCGGGCTGCAGGTGTTGTACTTTTGTGCGCAGGTGTTTTTTTGATCAGAAAATTTTAACTAAACCGATATGAATATAACAATAGTAGGCGCCGGAAATATCGGCAGCACGTTAGCCACAGCCTTCCGCAAGGCCGGGCACAGTATTGTATTTGGCGTAAAGAATCCGGCTATTTCCTTTAAAGGAAAGGATTTCGCCGATCAGTATGGCTTTCCTTATTTTAAAGTGGGGGAAGCCGTAAACAGGAGCGAAATTATTATATTAAGCGTACCCGCACAGTTTGCGGCAGATGTTGCGAAAGGGCTGGGCAATGTTGAGGGCAAAGTGATCATTGATACGATGAATGCTGTATTTATTAAACCCGAAGGTTTTACGAATACTGCCGATGCGATTTTAGCAAATTGTAACAGCTTAGATGTGGTAAAATGTTTTAACAGCACTGGCTTTGAAAACCTGGCCGATCCGGTCTATCATGGAGTAGGTATTGATATGTTTGTAGCCGGCAGCAGCGAAAAGGGCAAACAGGTTGCGATGCAACTGTCTAAAGATATCGGATTTGCCAATTGTTATGATTTTGGCGGAAACGATAAGTTTTTTGCCATAGAACAACTGGCTTTTGCCTGGATTAACCTGGCTATTCTTCAAAACCATGGCAGGAATTTGGCGTTTAAACTGATTCAGCGATAGACACCCGATTTGTACTGCAAATACCGGAATATGCTTACAAAAGTGAACTTTTTACTGTTATGTTTCGGCAAAAAAGGATTTTCGTTTTTGCTTAATAAGCCTGTACCGTTGATGTTTACTGGTTTTATACCAATACGCATAATCATACATATTGTAAATCAATACTTTATAATTTAATTTAATATAGTAGGTTAATGTAAAGAAATCATTAAGTTCCGGCACAAATGCAGCGTTCATCCAGACTGCATTGCCTCTATCATGTTGAAAAAAGGAGGATTGTTTTCACTGATTATTTAGTTTCTTTGCACCGTAAATCATAACTATATATGCTTTTTAAGAAAATTTTACCCGTTTTTGTTGCCCTGTTGACCCTTCCCTTCATGATGAAGGCTCAGGTTACCACCGGCAGCATCACCGGCACAATTACCGATGCCAGTAACACCGGTCTCGAGGGTGCCACCATCAGAGTGACACATGTTCCCACTGGTACTGTTTACCTGACCAAAGCCCGCAAAGGCGGTAAATATGACGTAGCAAACCTTGCTTCGGGCGGTCCATACAGGGTAGAAGTAACCTTTGTTGGAAAAACTATCGATGCCAAAAACGATATCTACATTCAACTGGGTAGCCAGGAAAGAGTAGATTTTACATCAAAAGACGCTACTGCTGAACTGCAGACCGTAACGCTTTCAGGCACAAGGGGTTCACGCACAGTAAAGAGTGGTGCGGGAAGTAACTTTAACCAGCGTATCATCAACACTATCCCCAACATCAGCCGGAGCCTCACCAATATCACCAACCTTACTCCACAGGGCGGTGCAGGTAACAGCTTTGCTGGTCGCGATGGCCGTTATAATAACATCACTATCGATGGTGCCAACTTCAATAACAACTTTGGCCTGAGCACAGCAGCCTTACCCGGTGGTGCTTTACAACCTATTTCACTGGATGCCATCGACGAAATATCTGTAGCTATCTCTCCTTACGACAGCAAGCTCGGTAACTTTACCGGCGCTAATATCGCTGCCGTTACGAGAAAAGGTACCAACGAATTCCACGGTAGTATCTATGCCTTTACACGCGACCAGGGGCTGCTTGGCCGTAAAACTAATGGTGTACCTGTTCCCAGCGTAGAACAATCGAAGAGCCGTCTTTATGGTGGTCGTATCGGCGGTCCCATTATCAAAAACAAGCTGTTCTTCTTTATCAATGGTGAATATGAAGACCGTGAGGCGCCAGGTCTTTCCTGGAAAGCATCAAGGCCCGGTGTTACTCCTGATGCCAATACTTCAAGGGTACTCGCCACCGACCTGGAAACTATAAGTAACTTTCTGCAAACTACATACAACTACAAAACAGGTCCTTACGAGAACCTCGGTAACTTTATTACTAAAGGATACCGTGTACTGGGTCGCCTGGACTGGAACATCGTTCAGGGACACACTCTCTCGCTGCGTTACAACTACAGCCAGGGTGATGATGACCAGTTGCTGAATGGTACAAGCGCACCTAACCCGCGCAGCTCAAGTAACCGCTGGAGCCGTAACAGTATGAGCTACGAAAACAGTAACTACCGTAATACAACCAAGGTAGCTTCTTATACCGCTGAATTAAAAAGTAACTTCCGCAACAACCTGAACAACCAGTTGCTGGTTACTTACACTTCCAAGATCGACCCTGAGCGCAGTACTAAAAGTGATATTTTCCCATTCGTAGACATCCAGGATGGTGCAAGTACCACAAGAGATAACTATATCAGTTTTGGCTATGAACTGTTCAGCTTTAATAACAAAGTAGATGAAAAGAACCTGACGGTGAATGATAACATTACTTATAACGTTGGGAAGCACTCCCTCAGTGCGGGCTTCGAATACCAGCAGATTAAGGTAGCGAACAGTTTCCAGCGTTATGCCACGAGTTACTACCGCTTTAACAGCATGGCAGACTTTATGGCTAACAATGCTCCCAACGCGGTAGGTTATACATATCCTTATGCTGGTAAGAAAGCTATTGCTGATCTTGACTTCGGTCAGGTTGGTTTCTACCTTCAGGATGAGATACGTACCAGCGACCGCTTCAAGCTTACGCTCGGTCTGCGTTTGGACAAACCCCTGTTCCTGAACGACCTCAGCAACAACCCTGCAATCTCTGCTCTTACTTTTGCAGATCTCCAGGGTAATCCAATGAAGATTAATGTAGGCGCATGGCCCAAAAGCCGTTTCCTGTTTAACCCCCGCATTGGTTTCAACTGGGATATTTATGGAAACCGCGACCTGATTATCCGTGGTGGTCTGGGTCTGTTCAGTGGTCGCTTCCCCTTCGTATGGTTTACCAATATGCCTACCAACAGTGGTGTAATCCAGAACACTGTTGAACTGACTGGTGCACAGATACCTGCGGCACTTCGTTTTGGTACTTACTATAACAACCCTGCAAAACTGCAGGCCGATTTCCCCAACCTCTTCCCTTCAGCACCTGGTACCGCTTCACCGGGTTCTATTGCAGCGGTTGACCCGAACTTCAAAATGCCACAGGTATTCAGGACCAGTATCGCTATCGATAAAAAACTGGCTAATGACCTGACTCTGACTGTTGAAGCTATTGCCAATAAAGACGTTAATGCCCTGTTCCAGTACAACGCTAATCAGGCGCCCTTTACCGGCAAGCAGGCTGGCGCTGATAACAGGCCTACCATGGTGTTTGCACAACGCAGGATCAATGCTGGTATTTCTGAAGCGATTGTACTTACCAATACCAAAAAAGGTGGTGGTTTCGTATTCACTACGCAACTGGCTAAGCGCTTCAACAAAAACTGGGAAGCAAACATTGCTTATACCTATACCCATGCTATGGATATCACAGGTAACCCCGGCTCACAGGCTGCCAGCGTATGGAGCAATGTAAACAGTTACACTGGCCAGAACAACCTGCCGCTGACTGTTTCTGAATATGCTACTCCCCACCGTTTTGTAGGTTACCTTACCTGGAGGAAAGAATATTTCAAACACCTTGGTACGTCAATATCACTGGTATATACAGGTTATAACCTCGGCCGTTTCAACTACCGTTATTCTAACGACGTTAACGGTGATGGTAACAGCTCTGATCTTTTGTACATTCCAAAAGATCCTACAGAAATCATTTTCGTAACCAATAGCGGTACTTTCAACGGAACTGCTTACTCTTACACTGCTCAGCAACAAAGTGATGCATTCTTCGCTTTCATGTCGCAGGATAAATACCTGAATAAGCACAGGGGTCAGTACATGGAAAGGAACGGCGCTCTTCTGCCCTTCCTGCACAACCTTGATTTCAGGGTACTGCAGGATATCTTTACCAACGTAGGTAAAAGCCGTCAGACACTCCAACTGAGCTTTGAAGTTGAAAACTTCGGTAATATGCTCAACAACAATTGGGGTGTGGGTAAACGCCAGGTATACAGCAACGGTGGTATCCTCGCTTATGTAGGTACCAACGCACAGGGGCTGCCTACTTACCGTATGAACGTTATCAACGGTCAGTTACCGGTTCGTTCTTTCGAAAGCATCAACAGCATTACACAGACATGGCGTGCCAATCTTGGCGTACGCTATAGCTTCTAAGTGTAGCTTAACTACTATATAAAAAAGCTCCGGCATAATGCCGGAGCTTTTTTATTTGGCCTGTATTACTAAAGTGTAAGTTTAACACATTAAATCGTAGATTTACTCCTCTAAAGTTTATCCCATCATGCTAAAAAGATTGCTTTCGGCAGTATTGGCTACGGTCATCCTCTTTACTGCAAACGCGCAAAACAAACTGCCCTTGCGCTCTCCTAATGGTAACCTGAATGCCGCCTTCTGGGTGGATGAGAATGGTACGGCTATGTATAGCCTTGATTACAAAGGTAAAGCGGTTATTCTCCCCTCCGCACTGGGGCTGGATCTCATCAATACAATCGATATGACAATCCTGCCATCACTCACTAAAGGGTTGCACATTATACAATCATCAAACAGCAGCACAGACAGCAAATGGAAACCGGTATGGGGCGAAGTGAGTGAAATAAGGGATAACCATAACGCACTTACTGTACAATTGGGCAGTACTGGAGAAAAGCCTATCAGCTTCACTATCATTTTCAAACTTTTTGACGATGGGTTGGGTTTCCGTTATGAATTTCCCGAACAGGCCAATCTTACCCACTTTATCGTAAAAGAAGAGAAAACACAGTTTCATCTTACCGGTGATCACAAGGCTTTCTGGCTGCCCGGGGATTATGATACAAATGAATTTGCACCCAATACTTCTAACCTGAGCCAGGTAGATGCTTCCGACAGCAAGTATGCAGCGGAGATCTATGCCAAAACATTCTTTGACAAAAATGCTGTACAAACACCATTGATGCTAAAAACAAGCGATGGCCTGTATATTAACCTGCACGAGGCGGCTCTTGTAAATTACCCGGCAATGAACCTGATAATCGATAAAGGCAATTTTACACTGACATCGGCACTTGTTCCTGATGCGCTGGGCAATAAAGCTTACTTACAGGCGCCTGTCAAAACGCCTTGGCGCACAATCATTGTTTCGGATAAAGCCACGGATATACCGGCTTCTAAAACCATACTCAACCTCAACGATCCTTCTGTAATCAAAGACCCTTCCTGGATCAAACCTACCAAGTATGTTGGTATCTGGTGGGAGATGCATGTGGGAAAATCTACCTGGGATTACAGCAGCACACAAAACGCAGGTACTGCCCAGGGTTTGAAGCCACATGGTAAACACGGGGCCAATACGGCTAATGTAAAACGATATATCGATTTTGCTGCCAGGCATGGTTTTGACGGGGTATTGGTAGAAGGATGGAACGTGGGTTGGGAAGACTGGTTTGGCCGGTACAAAGAGAATGTATTTGATTTTGTTACCCCCTACCCCGACTTTGATGTAAATGAGTTACAGCGTTATGCAGCATCTAAAAAAGTAAAGCTCATTATGCACCACGAGACCTCTGCTTCGGTAACCAATTACGAACGGCAGATGGATACGGCTTACCGCTTTATGAAAGCGCATGGTTATGATGCGGTAAAAACGGGTTATGTTGGACATATTATACCCCGTGGCGAGCACCACGATGGCCAATGGATGGTTAATCATTATGTAAGGGTGGCACAGAAAACTGCCAGCTATAAGATCATGCTGGATGCCCACGAACCTGTAAGACCAACAGGGCTTTCCCGCACGTACCCTAACTGGCTGGCCTGTGAAGCTGCAAGAGGCATGGAATTTAATGCGTGGAGCACTGGTAATATGCCCGAACATGAAACTATTTTCCCCTTTACCCGTTTCATGGGAGGGCCGATGGATTATACACCCGGTATTTTTGAACTTAAGCTCAACGTATGGGATCCTGCTAAAAAAGAGATCATCCACACCACGCTGGCCAAACAATTGGCGCTGTATGTAACCATTTGCAGCCCGCTCCAGATGGCAGCAGATCTTCCGGAGGCTTACGAAAAGAGACTCGATGCTTTCCAGTTTATTAAAGATGTAGCAGTGGACTGGGACGACAGTAAATACCTTGAAGCTGAGCCGGGCGACTACATCACCGTAGCACGGAAAGCAAAAGGTAAACCCAACTGGTTCCTCGGCGCAATCACGGATGAAAATGCCAGAACAACCAATATCAAACTGAACTTCCTTGATAACAATAAAAAGTACACGGCTGTTATTTATGCTGATGCGCCCAATGCCGACTGGAAGAATAACCCGGGTGCTTATGTGATCAGTAAAAAAGTAGTAGACAGCAATTCTACACTTGCCCTGCAACTTGCTCCCGGCGGCGGTTGTGCGGTTAGTTTTATGCCGATAAAATAAAATTTTTACAGTATAAAAATATCATATAATAAAAAGCTGGCAGGTTATACTGCCAGCTTTTTATATTGCGGAAGATACCTTATTTCTTATAGAATTTTATCGTCTGCACCTGGTCGCCTTCTTTAACCTGCAACACATACTACCCAGGCTTGAACGCAGAAATATT
>CAZPXP010000026.1:25518-73070 GCA_964590975.1 uncultured Ferruginibacter sp.
TCAACCGCTCAATTACGCTTCCGGTATTGCTTTTTTTGGTCAGCATCAACCGGTTAGTGTTGGCATCAAAAACATTCATTGTAAACTGGAGATTGTCTTTTGCTGATGGCAGTTCTTTCAGCGACTGGGTATCTTCATTCTCTTTTGCAGTTACAGTCAGTATATCCCTGGCAGGAGTAGGTACGGCTGCAAAAGTAAACCTGCCGTTGTTGGAGAAAGAGAAAAACAGCAGGTTCCTTTCATAACATGCACCTACTCCTTTTGATATCTTAAATGTATATGGAATGCCCCCTGAACCAATGGGCAACTGGAAATACAGTGTTTTTGTAAATAATAATTAACCCTATTCATCACCGTAATTTGTGCAATCCCCGAAGCTATTATTTGTAATTTTCCCCCTATTTTTTTGCAAACTTCCCCCTGCGTACACACCCACACTGCATTTCAGGAGAATAATTGTTTTCATTGGCGTACTGTAACCAGTTAGTGGTATTGCCACACAATCGTATATTATATATTTTTAATACAATTTTTAACTAACATAAAATTATACACTCATGAAGAAAATCAGTTTACTTACAATGGGTTTGCTGATGCTGACTTTTGCCATCCAGGCTCAGGTGAGCCGCGGTGGAAAGCCTTACAGTTTCAGCCACCAGCTCAACGACAACGTTGAGGCCGCAAGGAAGGTATTACCTCTCCTCGATGTACAGGGTCTGCAAAAAGCATCTCTCAGTGCCATTCAAAAAGGCGAAATGATGCCAGCAGGGCAAATCCTGCCCGTAAATTATTCGATGGAAAACAGTGGCGTCTGGACTACCCTTCCCAATAAAGACAGGGTATGGCGTTTGCACCTTGTGGTTCCGGATGCACCGGCCACCTCATTATACTATGAAAACTTTTACATCCCTGAAGGAGGGCAACTCTTTGTCTACAACGCAGAGAAAACACACCTTATCGGCTCTTTCGGCACACACAACAACAGCGAAGGCAAGTTGTTTGCCACGGAGATCATTTATACCAGCGAATGTGTGCTGGAATATTATGAACCCGCTAATGTAAAAAGCAGGGGTACATTTACTATTACCGGTATCTCGAATGTATATAATGCTCCTGCCCCCCCGGCCAATATCCACCTGCGTAACCCCAAGTGTTGCGGCTTTGGCACATCAGGTTCATGTAATGTTAACGTGAATTGCCCCGAAGGAAGTTCATGGACATCACAGAAAAAATCTGTTGCCCGCATCCTTATCAAAGATGGAACAAGCCAGGGATATTGCTCTGGTGCACTGGTGAATAATGTAAGCCAGGATTGCAAGAACTATTTCCTTACTGCCAACCACTGTGGTGCTGCTGTAAGTGCTGCGGATAAAAATCAGTGGATATTTTATTTCAACTATGAATCAGCCGGTTGTACCAATGGCGCCAGCCAGCCCGCTGCAAGTACCATTACTGGTTGTACCATGAGGGCCAGTTCTTCCAATGGCGCTAATTCAAATGTATTCGGATCAGATTTTCTGCTGGTTGAATTTAACTCTACCATTCCTGCGGCATACAATGTATATTATGCAGGTTGGGATGCCAGCGGTACTGGCAGCAACAGTGGTGTTGGTATACACCATCCCGCAGGCGATATTAAAAAAATATCTACTTATACTGCTGCACTTACTTCAAGAAGGTATTACAGCCAGTTACCCGATAATTCACACTGGCAGGCCAACTGGGTAGCTACTGTAACCAATCACAGTATTACAGAAGGAGGATCTTCAGGCTCACCCCTGTTCAACAGCACCGGCCGCATCGTAGGTAAACTCTCCGGCGGTCCTTCTGGTTGCACGGCTGCTGCATCTGATAAAAACGACTATTATGGTAAGGTTTCTTACGACTGGACAAGCAATGGTGCTTCTGCTTCACAACAGTTGAAACCATGGCTTGATCCCGGCAATACCGGTACTACAAGTCTTGCAGGTAAAGATGCCTGTGTAGTTGCGGGCTGCCCTGATATACAGGAGCCCAATAATACCCAGGCCACCGCCGGTACCATCAGTGCAGGAACAAGCTATAAGGCGTTGATTGCTACCAGTACCGACCAGGATTACTACAAGTTTACAGTGGTGGCCAATACTAATATTACAGTTGCCGTAACTACACTGCCCTTCGATTATGATGTTCAACTGCTGAACGCCGCGGGTACTGTGGTGGGCAGCTCTTCTGCGGGTGGTACAACCAGCGAAAACATCGTATATAATGTAGGCGCTGCTTCAGGAACATATACGGTAAGGGTATTTGGTTATAATGGCGCTTTTTCTGCCAGTTCCTGCTACACCCTGCTGGTAACTACTGCAACAGCCTGCTCTAATACGCCTGAGCCCAATGAAACATTGGCTGCGGCTTCAACCATCAGCGTTAATACAGACGTTTTCTCACAGATTGGATCGGCAACGGATGTGGACTGGTATAAATTCACCAATACCGCTGCACAGCCCAATATGAAACTGACACTGTCTGGTATGCCCGGTGATTATGATCTTTATCTCTATAATTCAGCCGGTACACAGATCGGATCTTCTACTGCCGGTGGTACAACTGCCGAAGCTATTGTATTAAATGGTGGCGCCGCAGGCACCTATTATGCAAGGGTTATTGGTTATAGTGGTGCATTCTCTACTACCGTTTGCTATAAGCTCAGGGCAGACATCAGCTCCAGCGTATTGTCTAAAGCAGCCGATGCTTCTGTTATTGCAACAGGCAAAGGCATTTCAATTGCGCCCAACCCGGTTAACAATAAACTCACCCTTAGCTTTACTGCTGATAAAGGAGAAGCTGGTATACAAACGATCATTATTACCGACCTCAGTGGCCGCGCCGCATTACGCCGCGATGTAATGGTGAATGGTGGCAGCAACCAGATCAACCTCGAACTTCCTGCTAAAATGAGCAGCGGGCTCTACCTGCTGAGCATTGGCGGTAAGGCTCCTGTGAAATTTGTGAAAGAATAGTAAACAGTGATTGATAACAGAAGGGCTGGTCATTACGACCAGCCCTTCTGTATTTTATGCTATTGCATATAACTAACCAATAACATAATTGCCCGGTTAAGCTACGAGATTACATTTTCCTACCGGCTTGCTGGCGGTTGCACTGCAAAACACCGGGGAACCGTCTGTATAGGGACAGCAGGTATCGTTCCTTGTGCATACCCCCTGAAAGGGAATACATCCTCCACCGCCAGGAGAAATATTGCCACCATTGATTTCCTTCATTTCTTCCTTTGATAATTGTTTACCCAGATTTTGATATTTTAATAACA
This sequence comes from uncultured Ferruginibacter sp., assembly GCA_964590975.1. Taxonomy (GTDB): domain Bacteria; phylum Bacteroidota; class Bacteroidia; order Chitinophagales; family Chitinophagaceae; genus Ferruginibacter. Next base: position 28,829 of record CAZPXP010000026.1, read on the forward strand.
TAGTTATACGGCAATTTTATAGCATCAAAAACTGCCAAAAACTTTAATTGGTTACTTTGCCTACTCTTTTTAAGGTTTTCGGCTACGCCTTTACTTACTTGAATAATGATGCCGGTAGGGCTATCAGTTCAATCGATTAAACGGTAGTATTTGTAAAAGTGAGATGTGAGATTGTCATTGGCCTATACGATACAACTTGTGTTCCTCCGGTTTAACGCTTGTACAAATTAAAGATAATAAATACAGAACTATAGTATTATAAAAATTTCAAAAAACTTCATCTGCTGCTAACGCTTAGTATATAGAAGCCCTTCCTGGTAAAGCGTATGGATGATAAATAAGGTACGTTCGGCATCCCGAACTTTTACCTTATGGCGTGTAGCAATCCCACGCAGGGCAGAGAGGAAGCCCAACCATTGCACCGTGGTAAAATTTGTGCCCCGCAGGTTACCTTCTACCAGCCCGAAATACTGCAGTAATTGCCATACGCGGATGTCGATAACTCCATATTGTTCCGGATTAAGCAGGGTAAGCAAGGCCGAAGCCATCGGAAAAGAAACACCTTTAAGCGTAATCAGTATTTCAATACGCTCCTGTTCATCTTCGCAGGCAAGGGCTTTTGCCGTAACTTTCTTTACGGCTGCGGCGCTGTTGGCACGGATATAATGAATAGCCCGGGGTGATTTCCAGTAACATACTTTTTCAAGTTCGGCGAGTTTCAGCCAGCCTCTTTGTGCAGCAGGTGCCAGCGCGATCATCAGGCTATGTGTATCCGGCCATTCCTCGGCCGACCAGTGTTGTTTTACCAGTTTATCCAAACGGGGAGCAGGAATTTTCTTTATTGCCATGGATTGTTTACTTACGGGATTGATAATAACAGCAAAATAATGGAAAATGAAATCTCTTCCACAGTGTAACTGACTTTTATAGAAACATCCCCCGAACGTCAATTCCTCTTTTTAAGCTAAATTTGCACCTCAACAGCAAAATGATGAGTGAAGAAAAAAGCCTGAATTTTATTGAGGAAATCATTGAGGCCGACCTGGCATCGGGCAGGCATACCCATATCCTTACCCGCTTTCCGCCCGAACCCAATGGTTATCTTCATATCGGGCATGCCAAAAGCATTTGTCTCAATTTCGGCCTCGGTCTCAAGTATGGCGGCAGTACCAACCTCCGCTTTGACGATACCAACCCCGTAACTGAAGACACAGAATATGTAGACAGCATTAAAGAAGATATCCAGTGGCTGGGTTTTAATTGGGCGAATGAATTTTATGCCTCAGATTACTTTGAGCAACTTTATGGCTTTGCAGTAAAGCTGATCGAAAAAGGACTGGCTTATGTAGACGATAGTACTGCTGATGAAATCGCTGCCAGCAAGGGTACCCCTACCGAACCCGGCATACCCAGCCCTTTCCGTGAAAGAAGTATTGAGGAAAACCTTACCCTTTTTGCCGATATGCGTGCGGGTAAATATAAGGATGGCGAAAAGGTGCTAAGGGCTAAGATTGATATGTCGAGCCCCAATATGCATATGAGGGATCCCATTCTTTACCGTACCAAACATGCCCACCATCACCGTACGGGTGATGACTGGTGTATTTACCCGATGTACGATTTTGCGCATGGTCAGAGCGACAGCATAGAGAATATTACACACAGCATCTGCACGCTGGAATTTATCCCGCACCGCCCCCTGTATGAGTGGTGCATCGACAAACTGGGCATCTACCCTTCCCGCCAGTACGAGTTCGCGCGGCTTAACCTCAACTACACGGTAATGAGCAAGCGTAAGCTGCTGCAACTGGTAAATGATAAGCACGTTGAAAGCTGGGATGATCCCCGGATGCCTACCATCAGCGGGCTGCGCCGTCGTGGGTATACGCCCGAAAGCATACGCAACTTCTGCGATCGTATAGGCATTGCCAAACGCGATAACCTGATCGACGTGGGACTGCTGGAATTCTGCATCCGTGAGGACCTTAACAAAACTGCTAAAAGGGCAATGGCAGTATTAGACCCGCTGAAGCTCGTGGTTACCAATTTTGAAGAAGGGAAAACGGAAGAACTGACCAGCGAAAACTATCCCGATAATGATACAGATACCCGCGTTGTTCCTTTTAGCCGTGAACTGTGGATAGAACGGGAAGATTTTATGGAAGTACCTGCAAAGAAATGGTTCAGGCTTGCCCCCGGCGCCACCGTACGTCTTAAAAGCGCCTATATCGTACAATGTGAGGGCTTTGATAAAGATGAGAATGGTAACGTTACTACGGTCTACTGTAAATACCTGCCGGATACCAGGAGCGGGCAGGACAACAGTGGTATGTCTGTAAAAGGCACCATCCACTGGGTAAGTGCTGCTCATGCCGCTACTGCGGAAGTGAGGCTGTATGAACGCCTTTTCAAGGTGGAAAATCCCTCTTCGGAAGAAGGTGATTTTAAATCGTATATCAATCCCGATTCACTGAAGGTAGTGACGGCTTATATAGAACCTTCGCTTAAGGAGGCCACGCTTACAGACAGGTACCAGTTTATACGCAAGGGTTATTTTTGTCCTGACAAAACTTCCAAACCCGGCAACCTTGTGTTTAACAGAACAGTAACACTCAAGGATGCCTGGGCTAAAGAGGCAAAAAAATAAAAAAGTACAGCAGCATAAAGGGCCCCCGCAATGCAGGGGCTTTTTATTATTCTTTTACAGCAGGGCATCCCAGATAAACCGGTCCCGCGATTTTCTATCCCAATCTTTTGTGCGTTGGCTCACTAACTGATCCAGCGAAGTATTAGTGCTTGCCTTGCCTTTTTGCGGCGCTACGATCTTTTTTTCATCAATACCCGTCACCTGCACCTTTATAGCTATATAGGATGTATTTAGCCGCGGTATGGTTACGCCAAGTATCATGCCCGGCAAACCATTAAGGCTCATTGGACCACCGGTAATCATAATATCATCCGTATAAAAAGCAAATACATATACGCTATCAAACATTTTGCCTACCGCTTTGCGGCAGTTAAACCCCGCTATCACACGGCTCTCATTAGTCATCCGCCAGTCGATCTTGCGCAGACTGTCTGCAACCAGGTATTTTTCGCCCGAAATGCTCCGCTGGGTAGTACCTATTCCTTTTGCATAATCACTGTACCAGATCGTCTCTTCCTTATCATCACCATTGCCTATCCAACCGGGTATTTTTACCCTGTCGTCTGTTCGTGTATATTTGTAAACGCTTTTGTCGCCTGAAAAAGTAAAGTCAAAGTACTTAACCGAAAACTGAGGTAATGCCTCGCGCATCTTATCATTCCACGATCCTTCACCCAGTATTTTATGAATATTGCACCGTACCTCAAATTCTATCTTTGCCTGTGTAACAATATCCTGTGCAAGCAGGCCGGAGCCTGTAAATACACTAAGCAAAATGAACATCGTTTTAATCATAATCAACGCTTTTATGATATCGTTAGTTTAGTCACCGTCCGAGGGTTTTCCATTTTTACTGAAATTCCAGGTGAGGGTCAGCAACCAGTAGCGCTGCAGGCGCGGGCTGGTTGATTCGCTAAGATAATTGCTGGTGATCACACGGTCTACCACGTTATTCTGGTTCAGAATATCGTCTACACGCAGCTTAACCACCAGTTCTTTTTTGTACAGGAAGCGGCTAACCGAAGCATCCCATACTATATTGTTATTATTACGGTCAAACTCCGAGGTCTTCTGCCTGTAATTAAATTCAGCTTCTGTACCCACTACCCATTTCTCTCCTATATAACAGGTTACATCAAAATTCTGCATCATCGAAAAGTATTTAACCGGTTTGGGATTCAGGGAAGAGGTGTTGCTGTTGCGGCTGAAGTTAGTATAGAGAGAAATCTCGTATGCATCATCCTTACTTTTGTACATCGATAAATTAATGCCCTGCGAAAAGTTAAGGCTCCTGTTCCTGAGGTTATTTACAAAATCTATGCTACGGTTTATACCTATGTTTGGACCAAAGTTAATACCGATATCAAGCTTCCTGATCTTGCGGTTATAGTTCGTATATAAAAAAGTATTGAATATTCCGTTTGTATTCACCGGGGTGGTCGTTCTGCGGCCAAGGTTATCGATCGTCACCGAATTAGTTATGGCATTTTTCGAAAAGCTAAAACTTCCACCCACATTAAAACCACGTTGTTCCATCATATTATAGCCGTTATACCCATAATTGAATCCATGCCGGAAAGTCTGCTTCAGGTTGGGGTTGCCTGTATAGAGATTAAGCGGATTGTTGTTTTCGCGCAACGGTTGCAACTGGTTTAATGATGGTTGTCTTGTAGAACCGTTATAATTGAAACGGAGAGTTTTGTTGGGTTTAAGCGTATAGTTCAGCGAAGCTGCAGGGAATATATTCAGGAAGTTATAATGATAATCCTTTTTACGGCTGAGATCGTGGAGTGCAAAAGAGGTGGCCGCAAGCCCCATTCCTGCCGAGAGATTAAATTTCTTTTTAACGTACCGCAGGTTTACACCGCCACGATGTGTAATGATATTCTGCCGGAAGTTGTTACTGAGAGAGTCTATACGCTGTTCATATTTGCCCGGTGCAGTTTTGGCAAAGCTGATTCTGTCGTTATTGGAAATGGCTGCGTTCATGCCATAATTAATCTCACCGTAGAGATCTTTTGCTAATGGTTCGGTGTAAGATAGCCGGGTATTAAAAGTTTGGTTCAGCGTTGCGGTGGTTTTAAACTGGTCTACAGAGTCCCTGCGCAGGAATACACCATTATCATAAAATTCATTAACTGCCTGAAGGTAACCCTCTCCGTCTGTATTTGCCTGCCTGAATTCCGCATTTAGCGACATAGACCGTTTTGGCTTGGCAAAACGGTGTTTCCAAAGCATATTTGCGTTCAGGTTGAATTTATCCATTGTATTATCAGCCAGCTTATTGCTGCTGTTGGCCTGTTTTCCCAGTTGGTTTACCGCGTCGGAGTACTGGCGGCTCCCGGTTTGCAACCGCAGCCCTGCAATATTACCCGTTACCCGGATGCTGTTCATCGAATCGAGTTTCAGGTCGTATGAAAGATTAAACTTGTACTGTTGCTTCTGCTGCTGTATCTCTTCCCTGCTGTTTTCGGAAAAGCTCGTATCGCCAAGAAAGGTTTGCGAAAACGCATTCACTCCCTTCTGGTAGTTGAGCTTATTATACTTCAGGCCTGAGTTGATGTTATTATTCTCGTTCAGCTTGTTGCTGTAATGCAGCCCTGTATTCCAGTTTTTTGTAAATCCCTGGTCGGTGTCAATATATACATCGCCATCGTCACCCCCATTCCAGGAGTAGTTAAGGTTGCCGCTCACTTCGTCTACTGACACAGAGTACTGATCGCCCTGTCCTGCATAATTCTGTTCATCCCTCCAGTCGAGCCCATCGTTGCCAGTATTGCCAACCAATGTATAGGCAGCTATCTTTCGTTTACCTTTAAAAGCATTGATCATGGCTGCATTATTATACCGGTCACCCTGTTCTTTTTGCAAGCCACCACCCAGTTCAATCTTCCCGAAATAGCCTTTCTTGCGGTCTTCCTTCAACTTAAGGTTGATCGTTTTACTTTTTTGCCCGTCATCAATGCCTGTAAACTCCGCCTGGTCACTTTTTTTGTCAAATACCTGTACTTCCTTAACTGCATCAGCGCGCAGGTTCTTTACCGCTATACCCGGGTCGTCACCAAAGAACTCCTCTCCGTCTACCAGAACCTTCTGCACCACTTCCCCCATCGCCTTAATCTGCCCGTTCTTGTCTACCTGTATGCCCGGCATCTTTTTCAGGAGCGCTTCCACATTGGCATTAGCCCCCACTTTAAAACTGTCGGCCGTGTATATAATCGTATCACCCTTGATCTTGATGGGACTACCGCTTTTGATGATTACCTCCTGCAGCAGTTTTGATTTTGGTGTAATGGCAATCGACCGCAGGTCAAGTTCTCCAGGCCCTACTTCAATATCATCCACGTAATCTGCAAAGCTTGATTGTGTAATCTGTACAATATACCTCCCCGGTGCCACGGCAGGCAAACGGAAAGCGCCGCTTTTATCGGAACGTGTAAATGCGTAAAGAAAAGAGTCTTTGGGTGTCAGCAGGGCAATAACGGCATAGGGCACCGGCTTTTTGTTGGTCGTATCGGCAATAATGCCTTTAACGCTGCTATTGTTTTGCGCAACAAGACTACCTGCACCTGCAAAGAGAAGCAATAATAAAAAGATATGCCTTTTCATGGCGGTGCAGATTTAGTTGGGGTAAGATTTGATATGGAAATAAAAGGACAGCCTCGTATGCGGCTGGTATTTTACAGCATAGCCGACCAGAGAAACTGTTCTACCCATTTTTTACCCTCAGGGTCGTCGCCACCCCCCCAGTCTTTACTTCTGTCAAGCAGCGTTTTACGATACTCGGCGTTGGTAAATGGCTTTTTAGCATTGGCGGGCACTATTTTGGCCTCATCAACACCTGTAAGGGTAAGTTTTGTTGCAATCCATGAAGTATATAAGCGGGGTATAGTCATTCCCAGTATCATACCCGGCAAGCCATTCACACTGCATGGTCCGCCTGTAATAGTGATCTCATCCGTATAGAAAGCAAATACATACACGCTATCATATATCCTGCCAATGGCTTTACGGCAGTTGAACCCTGCAATTACGCGGTTTTCATTGGTATACCGCCATTCTATATGCCGCAGGCTGTCCTTTACAGAAAAAGGAGAGCCAAAGATATTTTTCGTCATCACAAACTCGCTTTTATTCTGATCGGCATACCAGATATTTTCCTCATCATCCTTCCGCATAAATTCGGGTATCTTATTCGAAGCCTCATCAAAATGATGAAACTTATAGAGGCTTTTGCCATCTGCAAACGTATAATTATAATAGGCTGTTTTAAAAGCGGGCATGTTTTCCTGCATCAGCTCCGCCCAGGGGCCTTCTCCACCCCACACTTTCTTCATATTGGTCTTTACTTCAAATTCAATGACGCCCTTATTAACAAATTGCTGGGCCTGAAGCATCCCAAAAGCAGCAATGGCGATGACGAAAAGCGATAATTTTTTCATTGTTTATTTAGTTGAAGGTGCGGCAGATTTGTTTTTAAAATCCCAACGGAAGCCAACCATCCAGTATTGTTGCAAACGGTCGTTGCGCTCTTCCGTAAAGCCATTACCACTCAGGTTACGGTCAATACCAATGTTTTGTTTTAAGATATCCCGGATCGTTACGTAAACAGAAAACTCATCTTTTTTAAACGACCGTTCAAATCGTGCATTCCACAAAGTATTATTCACATTTTTACCGAAATCCTGTGTTTGCTGGCGGTAGTTATATTGTATATCACTGCTCAGTTTCCAGACCTTATTAAAATAAACAGCGCCATCAAAATAAACACTATTGGTATTATACCTTACGGTACGGCGGGTGGATACAGAAGAACGGTTTACATTATATCCAAAATCGTTGCGAAGGGTTGTTTCATACTTTTTGTCCTTCGACTTGCTGATGCTCAGCCCAACATTAACACCCAGGTTGCTGGTATTGTTATTGATACCATTTACTACGTCGATATACCGGTTCAGGTACAGGCCTCCGTTCAGGTTGAGGTACACTCCGATCTTTTTCAGATTCTTGCCTGCACCCATCCAGCTTGATATGGAGTAATTACCATCCGTATTGATCGGCTGCGTAATGGTTTTGCCTGATGTGGGATTGATGGTTACGCTGTTGGTAATTGAATTACTGGTTACAGAAAAGTTCAGCGACTGGTATGTCCAGATATCTTTCAGGAAGTTGTAAGAATTATGGTTAACACTTACATCGTGCGTAAACGACTGTTTCAGCAACGGGTTACCGATATATTCACTCAGCGGGTTGTTGTTATTGCGCAGTTGCTGCAACTGGCTGATAGAGGGTTGTTTTGTACGACCATTATAAGTAATACCAAGATTATGGTTAGATTTATAAGCATAATTAAACGCCCCCGTAGGGAACAGGTTGGTAAAATTGCGGATATAATCTTTGTTATATGAGATATCCCGCAGGTCAAAATGCGTAAACCCTGCCGCTGCACCAAACGAGTACCTGATCTTTTTGTTTTTATAACTGATCCTGAACCCGGCCTTGTTGGTAGCAATCTGCTGATCGAAATTATTGCTCAGCGAATCTACAAGGAAATCGTACTTACCACTGCCTGGCACGGTCTGGCTCAATGTTTTGTTGTCGTTCGTTCCCTTGGTAAACGACAGTTCATAGTTCAGTTCGAGTGAATAAGTTTTACTCAGGGGTTCTGTATAAACGGCTTTTGAAGATATTTTAGTAGCCTGGGTTTGATTATCTTTTTGCTGATCCAGGTTTTCGTTTGAAAAAGCCCCACCCGTATTAATAATGTTATTAGACCGCAGAAAGCTCAGGCTGTTGCCATTAGTTACGTTAAGGTCTGTATTCAGCGAAAACGTCCTTCTTGCTTTCTTAAACTTGTGTTTATATAAAATTGTTCCCCCCAGTACATACTTGTCGGATTTGCTGTTGGTAACCTGATCGCTTGAGTTATTAAGCACGCCACTTTTACCGCGGCTTTCCGACTGTCGTGTTACGGTACTTTCGTTATTGTAAAAATTTGCCTTAGCTGTAATTTTCAGGCTGTTGGAAGAATCTATTTTAACGTCGTATGAAAGATTGTTTTTAAAATTATTCTTATACGCGTAGGTATTCTCAGTTGCATTGCTGTTATATAAGGAATCGCCAAACTGTAATTGCGAGATCGTGTTCTTGTTGTTGGAATACTGCATACGGTTATACTTTGGAGAAAAGTTGAGTGTTTGCTTATCATTCCATTTATTAGTGTACTGCATACCTATATTCTGGTTCTCGAAAAAACCATTACGCGTATCAATATAAGGATCTTCATCCCCACCTCTCGTGTACATCATGTACATTCCACCACCCTCCTCATCGAGCCCGTACACCATATTCTCATCCTCACCGCCGTATTTCTGCTGGTCCTGCCAGTTGAGCCCGTCCTGGCCCGTGTTACCCTGCAGGAAGTAACCCGATATCTTGCGCTTACCCTTGAAGATATTGAGCATAACATTATTGTTATACCGGTGATCTATCTTATCCTGTAAGCCGCCTGATGCATCTATCTTACCAAAATAGCCATGCTTCTTGTCTTCCTTTAGTTTCAGGTTGATCGTTTTCTGCGTTTTCCCATCGTCAATACCCGTAAACTCTGCCTGGTCGCTTTTTTTATCAAATACCTGCACTTCTTTTACCGCGTCTGCACGCAGGTTTTTGACCGCCATACCCGGGTCGTCGCCAAAAAACTCCTCTCCGTCTACCAGCACCTTGGCTACCGTTTCGCCCATCGCTTTGATCTGGCCGTTTTTATCCACCTGTATACCCGGTAGTTTCTTCAATAGTTCTTCCACATTGGCGTTAGCACTCACTTTAAAACTGTCGGCTGTATATGAAACCGTATCGCCCTTTATCTTCATAGATCCTCCACTCCTTACAATTACCTCCTGTAATAACTTGCTCTTGGGAGTAACAGACAATGATTTAAGATCCAGATCGGTGTCTTTTACTTCAATATCGTCCACATAATCTGCAAATAATGGCTGCGTAATCATCAGGGTGTACTTGCCGGGGGCCACATTCTTTAAAATAAAATTCCCGCTGGCATCGGAGCGGGTAAACCGGTAAAAGACAGAGTCTTTAGCAGAAAGCAATGCCACAACAGCATTAGAAATCGTTTTACGGTTGGTCGTATCCGTTACAACACCCTTAACCACACTGCTTTGCGCTATACCGGGTATAGACAGCACACAGAGGATTAAGCATAAAGCAGCCAGTTTTTTCATGCATACCTGTTTTGAGTACAAACTAAAAAATTAGTTAAAAGTAAAGAGTATTTTTGAGATGAGCCGGTCATGTCTCCTAAAAAAATGTTAATTCCGGGAACTCGTCGAACAACCCCAACTTATTAACTGGTACAAATTCATGCAAAAGAAAACAAAAAAGCAGCCTGCCAGGAAGAAATTGGTACCATCGGAAAAAAAGAAAGCTCCGTCGGTTCAGCGGTACGAGGATATTCATTTTGTTGATACAGCAAAAGCCACATGGAATTACTCACTCCTTACAGACGAGGACATACGTAATTTTCAACAGGGTACCTGGTACAGTGCGTACACCAAGCTGGGCAGTCATGCCATTACCGTGCTGGATACTCCCGGCTATTATTTTGCGGTATGGGCACCCAATGCCACTGCCGTTTCTGTAATCGGGGGGTTCAATGGGTGGAATAAACACCTGCATCCGCTCTTTGTGCGCCAGGATAATTCAGGCATCTGGGAAGGCTTTATACCTGAGCTGCCCAAAGGGGAACCGTATAAATATCATCTCGTTGGCTTCAAAGGCATTGAAATAGACAAGGGCGATCCCTATGCAAACTTTTGGGAGGTTCGGCCGGATACGGCTTCGGTAAGCTGGGAACTGGGTTACCAATGGAATGATGCGGCCTGGATGAAGAAAAGAAAGAAAAACAATGCCCTCAATGCTCCCTGGAGCGTATATGAGGTGCATCTTGCCAGTTGGATGAGGCCGGTAAAGGATGATGAAGAAAGCCTGAACACATATGCACAGATTACCGACCGGCTTGTTCCTTACGTAAAGGGTATGGGTTTTACCCATGTAGAGCTGATGCCGGTTATGGAACATCCCTTCGATGGCAGTTGGGGTTACCAGGGTACAGGATATTTTGCGCCCACTTCCCGTTTTGGTACCCCACAGGAGTTTATGGCTATGATCGACGCTTTTCACCGCGAAGATATTGGTGTTATACTCGATTGGGTACCCTCCCACTTTCCCTATGATATGCACGGTCTTTTTATGTTCGATGGTACACATACTTACGAATATGCCGATATGCGCAAGGGCTATCACCCGGATTGGAACAGCTACATTTTTAATTATAAACGTGGCGAGGTAAAATCATTTCTTATCAGCAGTGCACGTTTCTGGTTCGATCTTTTTCATATTGATGGTGTACGGGTGGATGCGGTAAGTTCTATGCTGCGCCTTGATTACTCACGCAGCGAAGGACAATGGGAACCCAATGAAATGGGCGGTAACGGCAATCTTGAAGCAATCGCTTTTATTAAAGACCTTAACGAGACCATTTACCGCGACTTCCCCGACGTACAAACCATCGCCGAAGAAGCCACCGATTGGCCGGGCGTTTCTAAACCTACTACCAGTGGTGGGCTTGGGTTTGGTATGAAATGGATGATGGGCTGGATGCACGATACGTTAGACTATTTTAAATTCGATCCTATTTTCCGGCAGTTTCACCAGGATAAGTTTTCTTTCAGCATGATGTATTATTATGATGAAAACTTTATGCTGCCCTTCAGCCACGACGAAGTGGTACACGGCAAAAGCCCCATGCTTTACAAGATGCCTGGCGATGAATGGCAGAAATTTGCCAACCTGCGCCTGCTTTTTACCTATATGTTTACTCACCCCGGTGCCAAATTGCTTTTTATGGGTAACGAATTTGGCCAAACGGGCGAATGGAACTATAAAAGTGAGCTGAGCTGGGAATTACTGCAATTTGACTGTCACAGCCTGTTGCAGGACTGTGTAAAAGACCTGAACAACCTTTACCGCACCACCCCGGCTCTCTACGAACTGCAATTTGATCCGGCAGGGTTTGAATGGACAGACCTCAGCCACCGCAGTGAATCGGTGATCGTTTACCGCCGGAAGGGTAAAAAAAAGACTGGAGACCTGCTGATTGTGCTTAACATGACTCCGGTAGTACGCCGCGACTGGAAGCTGAGGGTTTCGGGCAGGGGCAACTGGAAAGAGCTGTTCAATAGTGATGACAGGAAGTATTGGGGAACCGGCGACGTATTCAACCCCGAGCCCGGTGCACTGCTTGTGGACAAAAAAGAAAAAATCTACGAAATAAATATTCATCTTCCGGCGTTAGGGGGTATAATATTCCATTGATTGGAATAGTTTTTGCCTCTAAAACTACAAATACAATTGAAAATGAAGAACCTGATCTGTTCGGTCTTGCTCTGTGCTGCGGTTTACCCGTCATTTGCACAGGCAGATAGCGCACGTTTCTATTTCCAGAAGGGAACAGACGAGAAAAATGCCCGTCACTGGCTTGTAGCTGCCAATTACTTCGATAAAGCCATTAAGTTTAACCCCAAATATATCGATGCCTATCTCGAAAATGCATTTGTTAACCTCGAAATGAGGAGAACAGAAGTAGCCAAGGTCAATTTTACACGTGTAAATGAGATTGACCCGGCTAATGCAGTAGCTATCAAGGAACTCACCCAGCTCTATTTCAGTTACAGGCAGTATGAAAATGCCATCAGTTTTGCCCAGAAATGTAAGAATTGTCCCGATGCCGAACGCATTATAGGTATGAGCTATTATGAACTGGAAGATTATGCCGGTGCGGTAAGGGTTCTTCAGGGTGTTGTATCAAAAAACCCCGCTGATGCTGAAGCCCACTATACTATTGGACGCAGCTATCTTGATATGGAGGAGTACAAAAATGCCATTCCCTGGTATACAAAAGCGGTAGCGCTTGATACTTCACGCGGTACCTGGATGTATGAGCTCGGCTTGCAGCACTACAACCTGAACGAGTTTAAAAACGCCCTGGCCATGTTCCTGAAAGCTGCCGAACATGGATATACCAGGAGCAGCGATTACTACGAAAATGTAGGGTACTGCTATATTTATACGGGCGATTTTGAAAAGGGAGAAAAGATATTGCTTGATATCTATGCCAAGAAACCGGGTAATAAGGATATCCTCCGCGACATTGCAGAAATTTACTACCAGCGCAAGTCGTACGACAAATCACTGGAGTTTTGCCAGCGTTTGCTCGAAATGGATAAAAATGATGGTAAAGCCCTGTATCAGGCAGGTCTCTGCTTCCAGAAGAAAGGACAGGTTGACCGTGGGCAGCAGATGTGCGACCGCGCCATTGAGCTTGACCCTTCCCTCAACAGCCTCCGCCAGAAAAAAATGACTGCCGGGCTCTGATTCCAGGCCCTTACATAATGATATAACTCATATAACTGAAAAAAATAAAGCCCCGGGCAAATTACAGTACCCGGGGCTTTTTTATAACCTGAAACAGGAGTTTAGTGTATCAACTTCTATTTATTGCTACTTCTTTTTAGGGATAATCGCTGTAGCCTCTACTTCCAGCATCAGCCCGTCTACAAAAAGTTTATTGATCTCCACGCATACGGCTGCCGGTGGTTGCCTGGTATTCACATACTTGTTACGTACCTGGATGAAGGTTTTAAGGTCATTCATATTGGTGAAGTAATTGGTCAGCCGAACAATGTCGTTCATTGAGCCACCCAGTTCTTCAAGCATATCTTTGATGTTTTTAAATACCTGTTCCGCCTGTTCGGCAAAATTGCCTTTACCGATCATGTTCCAGTTTTTGTCGAAGGCACACTGCCCTGCAATCATGATCATACGTGAATTACCGAGGTCTATTTCCACTACGTTGGTGAAGCCTGAGGGCTGACCTACAGATTTGGGATTAATGAATTGAACGATTTCGTTTTGCATAGCTGTTTTGTTTTTTGTAGTGTCTGCTTGTCCCATAGCGGTTATCGCGGTAAACAGGGACATTGCAAAAAATGTAATTTTCATTATGTTTTCTGTATTAGATGATGAAATATGCTGATGTAATAATGGGTCTTTGAATATGTGTTTTGTTTGTGAGCAGCTTTTGTTAACTATTTGTGTTTATCGGCACCTTCCGGCAAGCAAATATATATAATTCGGCTCATCAGACCGGGGATGTCTTACCGGGTTCGCCACAGCATTTACGGCAGGAGCTGCCGCTGCGAAGTGTGGCCATAAAAAAGTAAACGAAAAATAACCTTGGAACGGTAAACTTTGCTATAATTGCAAAAAAATAGTCCCCCTGTAGAAACAGGGGAACTCAACGATTGCTTGCTATATGAAAAACTTATTTTCTGTTTGGTTGCCGGCCATTTCCGGCTTTTCCGAAAGGAAGTTCAACGATTACCTGCTCAACGATTGCCTGCTGTATGATTACCTGATCGTTTAACTGGTGTAAAAGTAACACCGGTATTGCAATCATTTCGACTAATATCAGGTGTATTTTATTATGCCAAAAGGATATAGTGCCTGCTAAAATCCTTGATAACAGTACATTGCAGGTCTTTTTTTTCATTATGGCCAACCGTCAAACGGACATACTTTTTCAACTCATTCATTCGCTTGAAAAGGCAGAAAAAAGGCATTTTAAGCTCTACATCAACCGGAACTCTGCCCGGCAGAACCTGAAAATCGTTCAGTTATTCGATGCCATTGATAAGCTGAAGGAATATGATGAAAGAGCGCTGCTTAAGAAACTGCCCGGTACGGAAAAGCCACAGCTTCATAATCTGAAAACACACCTTTACCGCGAAATACTGGCCGCACTGCGTCTGCTCAAGAGCGCAGAGAGTATTGATCTTCAACTGAACGAGCAGTTTGACTATGCACACCTGCTCTATAAAAAAGGGCTGTTTGGCCAGAGCCTGCGCATATTGGAAAAAGCAAAGGAAACCGCTGCAAGTCACCAGAAGTTTAATCATCTTACACAGCTCATTGCACTGGAGAAAAGGATTGAGACCCTGTATATCACCCGCAGCGGACAAGATAAAGTAGAGCATCTTGCAGCGCAGGCGCTCGAAGTGATCGAGCATACCAATATGGTGGTACGGCTGAGCAACCTCGCCATGCAACTGTTCAGTTGGTACATCAAGTATGGTCATGCGCGTAATCTCGAAGATGAAAAAGACATCCGTCTTTTCTTCAGCCAGAACCTGCCCCCCGGCATCGAAGTACGGTATGGCTTTTATGAGAAGCTCTATCTCTACCAGAGTTACTCAATGTATGCCTTTATCAGGCAGGATTTTTTGCAACACTACCGCTATAACGAACGTTGGGTTGGGCTTTTTACGGAGCAACCCCTTATGATCCGCGTAGAAACCGGGCACTATATAAAAGCATTGCACAACCTGCTCAATGCCCATTTTGCCCTGCGCAACCACGAGCAGTTTGCTATAGTGCTAAAGCGCTTCGAAACCCTGTCGCAAACCGAAAGGGTACGCAACCACCAGAACTTCAGCGTGCAGTGTTTTATCTACATCAATGTGGCGCGTATTAATCAGCACTTCATGAAGGGCAGTTTTGCTGAGGGCCTGCAGCACGTACCTTATATTCTTGAAAAACTTGAGGAGTATAAATTCTTTATAGACCGGCACCGTGTGCTTGTGTTTAATTATAAGATCGCTTCGCTTTATTTTGGCAGCGGCGATTACAGCACCTGTATTGATTACCTCCACCTCATCATCAATGATTCGCCCGACCTGCGCTACGATCTGCAGTGTTATGCACGCCTGCTGCACCTGCTGGCTCATTTTGAAATGGGAAATGCGAGTATCACAGAATCACTTATCAAATCCGTATACCGTTATATGGCGAGGATGAAGAATTTTACCACTATAGAGGAAGAGATATTTAAATTCTTGCGCCGGTCTTTTGCGCTCAGCCGTCACCAGCTCAGGCAGGAGCTGGAACTTTTTTTACAGAAGATCAAACAGTTTGAGAAAGACCGTTTCGAAACCCGTGCCTTTGCCTATCTCGATATCATTTCGTGGGTAGAGAGTAAAGTATATAACCAGCCCATGAGCAGTATCGTTGCGGAGAAATACCGGAATGCAAAGAAGCGAAGGTATAAGACAGAAAACGGCTGATTCCCCTGCCCTTATATTATCCGGATTTTTACTTTTTACAGAAAGCAGCCAATGCCGTTACCAGCAGGTCAAGATTTTTTGTACTGGTGTACACATTCGGAGTTATGCGAACCCCGCTGATGTTCTCTACTTCTATTGATACTGTGTGTATGCGGTAATTGTCCATCAGGAAGGTTTCCAGGTCGTGATTTTTTCTCCCCTCCACCGAAACAAGGCCTATTGCACAACCATATCCTTTTTTTACCGGGCTGTGGATCTGTACACCCGGCATATCGCGTACCCTGTCCATCCAGTATTTGCGGAGGTAGAATAACCGTTCTTCCTTACGTTTTATACCGATCATTTCGTGAAACTCAATGGCCTTGTCGATCGCCTCTTCGATATAGAAGGGCCTTGTGCCAAGGTGTTCAAATTTGCGGATATCATCCAGCGTAGGGTTTCCATTACCAAATAACGGGTATAGCTGGCCGATCTTTTCCTTCCGTACATAGAGCATACCCGTTCCTATGGGCGCGCACAGCCATTTGTGCAGGCTGGTACCAAAATAATCGCACTGAAGATCGGGTATCGAAAAGTCAAAATGGGCAAAAGTATGAGCGCCGTCAACCAGTACTTCTACGCCCTTTTTGCGGGCCGCCTGTGCGATACGGGTTACCGGCATGATCTGTCCTATCCAGTTGATCATGTGTGTAACCTGTACCACTTTGGTTTTAGCGGTAAACAAGCTGGTATAACTCTCGGTGAGGTAGTTTTCGTCTTCCGATGGCAATTCAAGATTTACCCATACCAGTTTAATGCCATCGCGCATCTCACGTTGTTTCCATGCTGAAATCATACTTGGGTAATCCTGTTTTGCCAGTATAACCTCATCGCCCCTTTCCAGCCGGAGGCCGAAGATCACAGTTTCCAGGGCTTCTGTAGCATTGCGCTGCAGGGCAATCTCCCCGGCATCGCACCCGGCGAGGCGGCCCAGGTTCCTGCGCAGCGATTCCCTGCCTGAGTCCAGAATACGCCACATATAATAAGTAGGTGCTTCATTACACTGGTCGTAATACCGCTTCATAGCATCCTGTACAGACCTGGGTGCTGGCGAAATGCCGGCATTGTTAAGGTTTACAAAGCCAGGCGCCTGGGTGTAAGCCTGCTGCACATAATACCAGAAATCTTCTTCGCCTGCCAGGGTATCGGGGTCAATACCATCTGCTTCGTGCAGTGCGCCGGAGAGGTTTCGGCTCCATGCAGGTTGCAGAGAAGAGAGCACAGAAGCAGCAGAAAGCACGCCTAACTTGTCTATAAATTGTCGCCTGTTGAACATACGTGTGTTTGAACACTAAAATTAGTGATATTCACCCCTCCATCCACAATAAAAGATCAATCATTCCCTTTACACCCAACCCGGCCACTACCGTTATTGCTGTAACGGCAGCGACGGTTTTTTAACAATAATTTAAAATTAGGTACCTTTACAAATACATTTAATGCTATAAAATCAACACACAATGAGAAGATCAATCCTCTTTCTGCTGGGTCTGTTCCTGCTGACGACCCAGGCGCTCCGTGCGCAAACACGGACCATAACCGGGAAGATCGTTGACGTTAAGGACGGCACCCCCATTGCCGGGGCATCCATCCTCGTTAAGGATTCCAAGGCCGGTACCACAACTGCCAGTGATGGTATGTTTTCTATCGCGGTACCGCAAAATGCCACTACGCTGATCATCGCTGCCCTCGGCTACGAAAGGCAGGAAGTAAGCATCAGGAATACTAATTCCGTGCAGGTATCGCTTAAGATGGGCGAAGCACGTAATATCGACGAGGTAATCGTGGTGGGGTACGGTACCCGTATCAAACGCGATGTAACATCGTCTATCTCTAAGGTAACTTCAAAAGACTTCCAGAACCTGCCCCTGCCTACTTTCGAGCAGGCGCTGCAGGGCCGTGCTTCCGGGGTGTATATGAATACCGGCAGCGGTAAACTTGGCCAGGGGCTGAATATCCGTGTAAGGGGTATTTCTTCTATCTCGGCCAACCAGCAACCCTTTGTGGTGATCGACGGTGTGCCCGTTGTAAACCAGTCGCTCGGTAGCTCTACAGAGCCTGATAACCCGCTGGCCACTATTAACCCCGATGACATTGAAAGCGTGGAAGTGCTGAAAGACGCCTCTTCTGCTGCAATTTACGGGTCAAGGGCCTCGAATGGCGTGCTGCTGATCACTACCAAGAGTGGTAAACAGGGTAAAACAAAACTGAATGTTGGTTATTTTACCGGTTGGAGTGAACCCACCCGTAAAGCTAAATTCCTTAATGCTACCCAGTATAAAGAGCTTTTTACTGCGGCTGCAGAAAATATGGGGTATGTGGCTGCTGATGAATTCCGCGATAATACCGGTACTGACGACTGGAACAGCAACAACAATACCAACTGGGCCGACCAGGCTTTCCAGAAAGGATATATCCATCAATACAATGTTTCGCTCACCGGTGGCGACGCCCGCACCAAGTTCCTGCTCAGCGGTAGTTTTAACGACCAGAAGGGCATCATACTGGGCAACAGGCTTACCCGTGCTACGGGCAGGCTGAACATCGACCATACTGTTAACAGCATGTTCAAGGTAGGTGCCAATCTCTCACTTACGCAAAGTAACAACTACCGTGTACCCAGCGATAACGCTTTCAGTAATCCATTGCAGTTGAATGCCTTACCACCATTACAACCCCTGCTTGATGCTGATGGAAAGAACAACAATGCCACTTTGTATTACAATAACCTGATTGAGCTTGAAGATAATAACCGTAATCTCAGCAAGACTTACCGTACTATCAGCAACCTGTATGCAGAATGGGCAATAAAACCCAACCTACGCCTGAGGAGCCAGATCGGTATTGACTGGAATAACCTCCAGGAAAACCAATTTCTCGGACGCCGTACACTCGATGGCGCTCCTGAAGGATACAGTTTCGACAACCAGGTAACTGCCAGCGTATTTACCAATACCAACACACTTGGATGGAATAATAAATATGGCGATCACAGCATTGATGTTCTCGGTGGTATAGAATACCAGCGCGGTATTACCAACGGCGCTAATGTAACAGGACGCGCATTCCCAAGTGATAAGTTCACCAAGATTGCCAATGCTGCCATCATTGCCGGTGGTTCTTCCAGCGAAACACAGTTCAGATTCATCTCTTATTTTACAAGGGCAAACTATAAATTCAAAAATAAATACCTGCTGGGCGCCAGTTTCCGTGTGGATGGTTCATCCCGGTTTGGTAAGGACAACCAGTTTGGCGTATTCCCCGCTGTTTCTGCGGGCTGGATTCTCTCTGAAGAAAGCTTCCTGAACAACAGCAAAGCATTGAGCTTCCTGAAACTGCGTACCAGCTATGGCCGCACGGGTAATGCTGAGATTGGCAACTTCAGTTCACTGAGCCTCTATGGCAGTGCTGCTTATGCCAATATCGCGGGCCTGATCACTTCACAGATCGGTGTGCCAGATCTTACATGGGAAAATACAGACCAGTTTGACATTGGTCTTGATTTCGGTTTCCTCCAGAACCGCATCTCCGGTGAGATCGATTATTTCAGCAAAAATACCAAGGACCTGCTGCTGGCAGTACCGGTGCCTGCTACCAATGGTTATACTACCATTGTTAAGAACATCGGCGACATGACCAATAAAGGTTTTGATTTTACGCTTACTGGTGTAATCCTGAAAGGTAGCGGTCTGAACTGGACCAGCTCTTTCAACGTGTCAACTTATAAGAATGAAGTAACCAGGCTGGTAACACCTGTACCTCCCGGTGGCCGCACTATTGGCCGCCTCGCTGTAGGTGCTCCTTTTGGCCAGTTCTACGGACGTAAATACATGGGTGTTGATCCTGCCAATGGTGATGCACTTTACCTCGCTGCCAACGGACAAACCACCAATGATTACAGTGCTGCCATTGATACTGTTATCGGTAATCCCAATCCTGATTTCTATGGTGGCTGGAACAATAAGTTCAGCTATAAAGGTTTTGATCTTGATATACAGTGCCAGTTTGTAAAGGGTGGCGACCTGTTCAATATTGCGGGTATCTTCCAGAGCGTAAACGGCGACTACTTTGATAACCAGACTATCGATCAGCTTAACTACTGGAAAAAACCCGGCGACGTTACTGATATTCCGCAGCCCCGTTTGTACGAGGGTAATGGTACCGGTAAGAGCAGCCGCTGGGTGCAGGATGGTTCTTATTTCAGGATCAAAAGCGTCAACTTTGGTTACAACTTCCCTGCACAATGGCTGAAGAAAGCAAAGATCGAAAGCGCAAGGGTGTATGTAGCTGGTCAGAACCTGGCTACTTTCACCAAGTATAAAGGATACGATCCCGAAGTGAACGCCACTTATATCGGTAACGTAAACCTGGGCCACGATTTCTATACACCACCCCAGGCTCGTACCATCACTGTAGGCATTAACCTCGGATTCTAAACATTAAAAAGACAATCATTATGAAACGTATCATATTATTATTTCTCGTTGCTGCAACTACAGGGTTGGGCGCGTGTAAAAAAGTGCTTGAAGTACAGCCTCAGCAAAACATCAACGCGGCAGACGCTATCAATAATGAGCAGGATGTAAAAGCTGCTGTAATTGGTTGCTATGCCATTATGGCGGGCGGTCAGCTTTATGGAACCAATCTTCTTATGCTGCCCGATCTGCAGGCCAGCGAAGGCTACTGCAGTTGGAGGGGAACTTTCCAGAGCTTCAGGCAGGTGGCTACCAAAACGATGATCCGCGATAATACGGAAGCGAGCCGCACATGGACTGCAGCCTACCAGGCAATCAACAACGCCAACCTCGTACTTGAAAACCTGGATAAGGTGAGTGACCCTGATACCCGTGCCCTGTACGAAGGAGAAGCGCTTTTTGTAAGAGGCGTGCTCCATTTTGAACTGGTGCGCATGTATGGCGGCGCTTACGATCCGCTTACTTCAAATACACAGCCCGGCGTGGTGATCAAAACCAAATCTACCAAAGATGAAGCAGGCGCTTTTGAAAGGATACCCCGCTCTACTGTGGCGGCTACTTATGCCCAGGTAATTACCGACCTGACTACGGCTGTAACCAGGCTGCCCGAAGAAAATGGCACAAGGGTGAATAAGTTTACCGCCCTTGCCTTCCTGGCACGTGTGTACCTGCAGAAATCTGATTTTGTAAATGCACGTAATGCAGCAAGCGAAGTGATAGAAAGCGGTTATTATGAACTGAACCCCGTACCTACTGCGGTATACACCAACAGGAATACAAAGGAGTCTATCTGGGAAATTCAGCAGAACGACCAGAATAACGCGGGTAATTCCAATGATGGTATGGCTACCTTCTATGCCAGCCTGCCCGGTATCGGCCGCGGCGATGTAAGGATTACAGCCAGTTTTGTGAATGCAAATTACGCCCCATCAGACGCCCGTTATAATGGCTGGTATTATGTAGGTACCGGCGCACGCCCGGGTAACCTGTATTGCTCAAAATGGAATGCTTTTGAACAGAACCTTTCTATTATCCGCATTACAGAAATGTATCTTGTAAGGGCAGAGTGCAACAGGCGCCTCGGTACTATCATAGGAGATACCCCCGAGAATGACCTCAACGTAGTACGCAGCAGGTCTAACGCTACCTTTATTGCAGCGCCTACCGTTGCCGATATACTCGCCGAAAGAGTAAGGGAACTGGCTTTTGAAGGTGTACGCATGCACGATATTAAACGCCTTAAAGGTTCTACCGGCTCTTTTGCCTGGAACGACAACAAACTCGTATTTCCTATTCCGCAAAGGGAAATAGAAGCTACTGAGGGTGTGCTTGTTCAGAACCCTGGTTATTAATTTCAGGATAACTTATCCATATTAAAAAAGCAGCCCGTATCGGGCTGCTTTTTTAATTATGCGGGTATATAATAAACGCCGGGTTCTCTCTGCCTCTAACTAATTCCTCCCCATTTTGCCAGTTCCACCATTTACCCTAACTTTAAACCAACCCCTTTTTAAGGCGGGTAAAACAAAACTACTTACTGCATTATGAAGATTCTCGACATCAAAGTACTTAAAGGCCCCAATTACTGGAGCGTACGCCGCCCCAAACTTATACAGATGAAACTTGACCTTGAAGAGATGGAACAAAGCCCCACCAACACCATACCCGGGTTCAAAGCGAGGCTGGAAAAGATGTTTCCCAGTATGTACGGGCACCGCTGTAGTGTAGGCACTCCCGGTGGTTTTTTTCAGCGTGTGGATGAAGGTACCTGGATGGGGCATGTGATCGAACATATTGCCCTCGAAATGCAGACGCTTGCAGGGATGGAATGTGGTTTTGGCCGCACCCGTACGGCTAACGAAAAAGACGGGATATATTTTGTTGTTTTTGCCTATATGGAAGAAGACGCAGGCGTATATACGGCCAGAGCCGCCGTTCGCGTGGCAGAGGCGTTGATTGCCGGTACCGAATATAATCTTGAAGAAGATATCCAGAAATTGCGCGAGATCAGGGAAGATACCCGCCTCGGGCCCAGCACGGGCTGTATCGTGGAAGAAGCCAGCAAGCGCAATATCCCTTTTATACGCCTCAATAAACAAAGTCTTGTACAACTGGGCTATGGCGTACACCAGAAACGCATCAGGGCAACCATAGCCAGCACAACAAGCAATATTGCGGTGGATATTGCCTGCGATAAGGAAGAAACTAAAACCCTGCTTGAAGCTGCCGAAATACCTGTTCCGCGTGGTACCATCATCCGCACAGAAGCAGGGCTGCGGGAAGCGGTGGATAAGTTTGGCTATCCTCTTGTGCTGAAACCGGTAGACGGCAATCACGGTAAGGGTGCCACTACCAATATTACCAACTGGGATCAGGCAGTAAAAGCACTCGAAGGAGCACATCGCTACGGCCGCAGTGTGATTGTAGAAAGATTTATTACCGGTTACGACTTTCGCATACTGGTAATCAACCATAAGTTTATCTGTGCTGCGTTGCGCACACCCGCTGCTGTTACCGGCGATGGAGAGCATAATATTCAATGGCTCATAGATGAAACGAATAAAGACCCACGACGTGGTTACGGACACGAAAAAGTGCTGACGCAGATCACTGTGGATGATTTTACCTGGAAGATGCTCAATGATAAAGGCTACACGCTTGAAACCGTACCGGCCAAAGGTGAGCAGGTACTGCTGAAACCTACGGCCAACCTCAGTACCGGCGGCACCAGTACTGACGTAACAGACGAAGTGCACCCGGCCAATATTTTTATGTGCGAACGCATCAGCAAGATCATTGGCCTTGATATCTGTGGTATCGACATCATGGCTATGGATCTGCGTACACCCGTAAGCGAGAATGGCGGTGCTATTCTTGAGGTAAATGCAGCGCCCGGTTTCCGTATGCACATTGAGCCGGCCGAGGGTTTACCCCGTAATGTGGCAGAGCCTGTAATAGATATGCTTTTTCCTAAAGGGAGTATCGGCCGTATACCCATTATTGCCGTAACGGGCACCAATGGTAAAACCACCACTACCCGCCTTACCGCACATATTGCTAAAAGTGCGGGTAAAAAAGTAGGCTATACCACTTCTGACGGGGTGTATATACAGAACCAACTGCTTATGCGTGGCGACTGTACCGGCCCCGTAAGCAGTACATTTGTATTAAAAGACCCTACGGTAGATTTTGCTGTGCTCGAATGCGCGCGGGGTGGCATCCTTAAAGCTGGCCTGGCCTTCCAGAACTGCGATATAGCGATCGTTACCAATGTGGCAGCAGACCACATGGGGCTTGGCGGCATTAATACGCTGGAACAAATGGCCAAGGTAAAGGCGGTGGTGCCGGAAACAGTTTTCCCGCATGGCTTTGCCATCCTTAATGCCGATGATGACCTTGTTTATGGCATGAGGGATGACCTCAAATGTAATATTGCGCTCTTTAGTATGGATGAAAATAATCCACGCATTAAGGCTCACTGCGACAGGGGCGGTCTGGCTACCGTTTACGAAAATGGGTATATCACGCTGCTGAAAGGCAACTGGAAGATCCGTGTGATGGCTGCCAAAGATATTCCTCTCACCTACGAGGCAAAGGCTGTACACAATATCGCCAATACCCTTCCTGCTGTACTGGCTACCTACCTGTACCGCGATATTTCTATTGATGATATCCGCCAGGGGCTGTCTACCTTTATCCCTTCCAGTGCACAAACCCCCGGAAGGCTCAACTTTTTTCACTTTAAACATTTTACTATACTGGCCGATTTTGCGCATAACCCGCACGGCCTGCGCCTGCTTTGCGATTTTGTAAGCAAGCTGGATTATCCCAAACGTATTGGTGTGATCAGTGGTACCGGCGACCGCCGCGATGAAGATATCCGTGAGCTTGGCGAAATTTCTGCACGGTACTTTGATGAGATCATTATCCGTTGCGATAAAAATCTGCGTGGCCGCACAGCAGAAGAGATTATCGGTTTACTGCAGGAAGGGATTAATGCAGTAAATCCTAATGTGCCCACACTTGTTATTGCCAATGAGAATGAGGCGCTGGAGCATATTTACGCCCATCCGAAACCAGGTGCGCTCTATACCATTATGTGCGATGTGGTTGCCGGTGCGCTCGATAAGATCAAGGAATTAAAAGATCGCGAAGGAGCATAAAACAACGATCGTATAACATACGTACTAAGAGTATAAGATTACTAATACCCCCGGAATGAATTTCCGGGGGTATGTATTATTAATAGTATCACAGGTAACCTATCCTTAACCCTTTGTACCCTTCTCCTCCGTGGCCGGTGTACTGTCTGCCCGGCGCATCCGGGGTTCCCCCATTGTCAGTATCCCACCGGACGTCCAATTATACGGGATCCTCACCGACCGCCATACCCCGCGCCCGGTAACCTTAGCTACTTAATGTTTCAAAAAAATCTTAACAATCAACCAGCCAATTAGGAAAACTTTAACAATCTCCATGCAGCCCTGTACTGAAAGAAGGTATGATCCTTGCATATTAAATGCAAAGACGATCATCCATGAAGCAATTTTTGTTACTACCGGTGATGGCTTGCATAACTGTGTGCAGCCAGGCCCAACGACTTTCAGCAACTCTTTTCGCGGGAACAAGCAATTACCAGGGCGACCTGCAACCGAAGCGGTTTACCTTTAACCAGTCGCACCTTGCACTGGGACTGGGTTTGCAGTACGAGCTTACGGAGAAGTTGTATGCCCGTGCGGGTATAAACTTTGGTACCATCAGTGGTAACGATAAGTTCAATAACCGCAACAGTGTACGCAACCTCAACTTTACATCGCGTATTACAGAGTTTAATGCAGGGGCAGAGTATCATATTTTCAGCTTGGACGAAAGAGCAATCACGCCTTATGTATTTGCCGGTGTTTCTGTATTTCACTTTAACCCCAAAGCCATCGACTCTAATGGCAATAAAATAGAACTGCGGCCACTCAGTACCGAAGGGCAGGGTTTTTACCAGGACAGGAAACAGTATAACCTTACCCAGTTTGCTATTCCTTTTGGAGGTGGCTTCAAAATGGCAGTAAGTGAAAAAGTGAGGATTGGCGTTGAGCTGGGATTGCGCAAAACATTTACTGATTATCTTGATGATGTGAGCACTACTTATGTTGACCAAACACTCCTGCTGAATAATCGCGGCCCGAAGGCGGTTGACCTGGCTTTTCGTGGCGATGAACTGAAAAGCGGGCTCACCTACCCTGCTGATGGCGACCAGCGTGGCAGCGCCAGGTATAAGGACTGGTATTATTTTGCAGGCATTACGGCCAGCTTCTCGCTGGGATCGGGTAATGCAAACGGATCATCCGGTAAAAAAGGAACCGGCTGCCCTTCAGCGGTTTATTAACCCTTCCTGAACAATACACACAACGTATTAATAACTGATGCCCGGGTATGTACAAAGCATGCCCGGGCATCAGTAGTTTTTACTTTTAATGCAGTTTCTCTGCGTCAATCATTAATACATATTTCCGGAGGATGAGCAGTGAGAAGAGAGGAAGTTTTGATTCATACCCGGGGCGCAGCAATTATGTCCCCCGCCTCAATTATTGGGTCCCAAAACGCAGTAACTGCGTCCCGGGAATCAGTAATTAATACTCTGGTCTTTTTTATTAGTTCCCGGGCGCAGTAATTATTTCCCCGGCATTAGTTATTGGTTTCCCGGACGCAGTACTTGCGCCCAAAGGGATTAGTAGTTAATATCCCGGTATTTTTTATTAGTTCCCGGCACGCAGTAATTATTTCCCGCGTATTAATTACTAATTCTGCACATTTTATACTCAGGATCGTAAAAACACTCAATCTAACAGCTATATACCGGGCAGATTACACTTGTAACTTGCGACACCGGGTTCGCTGCGGCAAGGCAGAAATATTAGTTGAACTGGGGCTTATCCCTTAATTTAGTTGCCGAGAATAACTGCTGATGAAGAGCTACGCTTATGCCCTCGGTATTTTGTGTATTGTATTAGCGGGCAGTGCCACCAGCACGGCTCAAAACTTCCACCGCATTCCTTATGTAGTGGATTCTCTCCTGTCTTCACATACCATCAGCGGCACCATCATCATCGCTTCGGAAGGCAAGATCATATATGACAAGGCTGTAGGGTTTGCTGATATTAACAAAGCTACCCCCATGCAACGTTCAGGCATCTTCCCCCTGGGTGGATTGTCTATTCCGCTTACCAGCTATGCTGTAACTTTATTGAAATCGAAAGGACTGCTGGAGTACGACAGCAGCATCTGTACTTACCTGCCGGCATTTCCTTATCGTGCTGTTACGGTAAGACACCTGCTTACCCATACTTCGGGGCTCCCCGGCTACGACGAACGTGGCCGCTTTGCAGGTACGCCTGTTATGCTGCTGGACAGTTTGCACCAGCACCCTCCTGCTTTACTGTGCACGCCCGGCGACGCTTTTACCTATTCTGAAATGGGCTACCAGGTGCTTGAAGCGCTGGTTGAACAGGTGTCGGGTTTGTCGTACGGAGCTTTTATGCAGCAATATATTTTTCGCCCGGCCCGTATGTTCAGCACGAGTGTAGGCCAGCCCCCGCGCCTTAAGCAACGGCGGCTGGCCACCGGCCACCAGTTTGACAGCATTCAGCGCACTTTTGTTACGGTTGACCCGGAAGATTCTATCACCAACTTATCGTACTCCTCTCCCATCAGCGCCTCAGCTTTTGACCTGTTCCTGCTGGACAGGGTATTTAAAACGGGTAAACTTAAAACACTCCTCGAAGAAGCAACTACTCCTTATACCGGCAACAGTGCTGTTCTTAAAACCCGTAATGGCAAAACAGTACGGTACGGCTTTGGCTGGTCGATCGTTAATCATCCCCAATGCGGTAAAATATTATACCATATAGGTATACTCCCGGGTTACACGCACTATTATTACAGGTTTCCGGATCGCGATCTCTGTTTTATCTTCCTCTCTAATGCAGAAACGCCGCTCAACAGTTATTTACGAACGAGGATCGTGGATTTATTGAGTGAGTAGCAGGGTTATGCGTAGCAAAAAGCAGGAGTAAGCAGAGCATATATAAATAAAAACTCCCGGTTGCCATCGACCGGGAGCCTTATTTATACCTTTATTTCAGGATTAGTCGTCTTGTCTCATCCTGTTACCTGTATCATATTTCTTAAATGCTGCTGCCATATCCAGTTTGTTAGTTTGTTGCAGTATTTACATTTACATTGCCCCAACCCAGCCTGCTGCTACGGGAGGGGTAATTGCTGGAGCTCTGTATCATTTTGTTTAACACCTGGTCGCGGGTATAAGAAGGGAAACGGCTCCAGACAAGGGCGGCCATACCTGCGGTGCTGGCGGTGGCTACGGAAGATCCACCTACGGTTGAGGGTGCATCGCCCGTCATCGCGAGGGTAAGCGGATGCCGTTCATTAGCAGCTTTTTCCATAACCACGGTAAAGTCCGTTTCGCTGCCATCGTGGCAGGTGCTGCACTGGGTGGTAAAGTTATTATCCCTTACGCCTGTTACGGCATTCACTTCGCTCATATAGGCCGGGAAGATTACACCGAACCAGCCCGACGTCCAGTCGAAAGAAGTACCCGCAGCACAGAACATCAGTTTACCCTTACCGTAAGCATAGCGGATGGCATCGCCCAGTTGCGAGCTGCTGGTGATCCTGCCCATGCTCATGCTGATGATTTTTACGTCTGCGCGGTTGGCAGCATTGGTATAGGCGTCGGATGCGCCCTTTACTTCGCGGCTTGCATCAAGAAATACGTCTGCACCGGCGCGGCAGGTAACAAGGTTACAGTTGTAGGCAATACCACAGGCAGCACCGTCAGTACCGCGGGGAGCAGCGCAGGCGCCCGCCATTGAAGTACCATGTCCGCAGCCGTCATCGGGCGTTTCCACCGATCCGGTAGGAATACCGAGGAAAGTAGAGCGAGGCAGGGTAACGATCTTTTCAACCGTTCTGCCCGAGGATGCGCCCTGGTTAAAAGCACTGCCGAGGTTTTCCTGGTCAAACTCGCAGCCCGTATCGATGATAAATACTTTTACCCCTGCGCCCGTAGCTTTTGTCCAGGCGCTTTGTATGCCATGATAGCTGTAGTTCCATGATGCTTTTGTATTGGGGCTGATGGTGGTATAGTCTGTACCAGAGAGCAGGCCGCCTTCGGGTGTATTACTATCACATCCGCTGCTGCTGAGTGAGCCGCGGCCACCTTCGTTGAGCCTGAAAGGTTCATAACCCATCGGCTCCGCATAACGCACCAGTCCGCTGGCGCGCAGCCTTTTAACAGTAGCAAAGTTCTCCACCTTTACGTCTATTACGGGCAGCACTTCTTCGGGCCATTCTTCCAGTTGATCGATGGTCAGGTCCGGGCGGGAGGTCTTTTCATTAACCAGTACCAGTTCAAGTATTTTTTGTTTAGCAGTCTTCCAGGCCGGGGCATTGATGTCGATAGCATGCAGGCGGCCATCTATACCGGTTTCACCGGCGGGCTGGTAACCGATAGACATGATCTTATCGCTGGCCTGCAGTGCACTCCAGATCATTTCGTCGGAGGCAGAGTTCCATTCAAATTTCCGGTGAATCTGCAACTGCGCGCGGATATGCGCGTTGATGGCTTCTGTTGAAATCATTTCGGGATTGGCGATGACTTCTTCTTTTGCCACAGGCGTTTTTTTACAGGCGCTGAACATAGCGGCAGAAAGGGCAAGGAATACGATTGTTTTTCTCATATAGCGTAGTTTTTATTTTACTTGAAAGTTAGGGATTTTATGCTTTCAGCGAAAAGAGAAGCCATCACTTATTTATTTTTTTCCAGTATCCATACATCATTGCTGTACCTGAAATCGGGTTCGTTTGGCGTACCGCCATATTTACCCCCGGTCATATATATCTTATTTTTAAAGACGGCCGCAGTAATACCCCCGCGTGGTGTCCATGGTGCGTCCAGTGTATTCCAGTCCTTACCATTATCACTGTACAGCACATTACTCAAAAACTGCCCATCCCTGTTACAGCCGATCAGCCATATTTTATCGTCAAATACAAGGGCGGTAAACCCGAACGTTTCCTGCCCTTTTACAAGAGCGTCCGTTACCCGCTGCCAATGCAGTGCATCCGCTGAGCTCCACACATCATTGTTCAGCAGAAACAGTTTATCCCTGAAGAGAACTACCTTACTGCCGCTGCGCGCACCAAATGGCAGGCTATCCTTTTCCTTTACCCAGTTTACCCCATCGGCCGAGCTCCACGCATCCGCATATTTTTTGTTCTTATCCTCGCCGCCGATGATCCATACTTTACCGGCAAACACGAAGGGATCGTAGAAGAAGCGTACAGGCAGGTTACTCGTTGTGGAAAGTGTATCCCAATGCCGCATATCCGTAGTGCGGTATATTTCGGGGCGCAGGATGAACTTTTCAATATTACCTTCAAAATGGCCAAGCCCGTACACAGCGCCTTTAAAAGGAATATTCTTAAGAAAAGCCAGGTTATAGATCGCATTGGGCAATACTGATTTTTGCCAGTGAACACCATCAGCCGAAAACCAGTTGCCGTCCGGATGAAATACCCATAGCGTATCCCGAACGTTGAACATCTGGAAATTATAGCTTTTCTTCCACTCGGCACTGTCCAGTAGTTTCGTCCACCGGTAGGTACTGTCAATTTTGCCGGCAGCAGGTTGCTGCTGTTGCGTAGTGGGGTTTGAGCAGGATATAATACCTGCAAAAAGGAGGAGGGATAAGTATTGTTTCATATAAAAGATATATGCGAATCGATTGTACAAATAAATAGTTTCATTACAACCCCACAAGGCCTGTCCCGCACGTGCGGGTGGCATTACTATAAAAACACCAATTACAAAGCAATCATAACCCCGCAGGGGTGACATTATTATAACATATTAACATACAACAACCACAACCCCGCAGGGGTGACATTATTATAGCATATTAACATGCAACAACCACAACCCCGCAGGGGTGACATTATTATAACATATTAACATACAACAACCAAAACCCCGCAGGGGTGACATTATTATAGCATATTAACATACAACAACCAAAACCCCGCAGGGGTGACATTATTATAGCATATCAAGATACAACGACCAAAACCCCGCAGGGGTGACATTACCATGAATCAATCATACGCCGTCTAATATAGAAAATATCCGGCGGCAAAACAATCCGGTATTTTAATAGATATCATCCGGCCGCGTCATACTACCATTTGTTACCGGCGCCTTACGGTCTTCTACAAAAATCGACGCCAGGAATGCGGTGAAGGTGCCGAACAGCCCTACCCCTACCGTCATCAGAATTACAGCGATCACGCGGCCTTCCCCGGTTTTAGGATAGGTATCACCATACCCAACAGTAGTGATAGTGGTAAAAGCCCACCAGAGTGCGTCACCGGCAGACCTGATAGTAGTACCGCTATCTGTCGGGTCTTCAACCTGTAAAATGGCGATAGAAGAAAAGACGAGCATGAGTATGGCAATGATGATAGCGGTGGTAAATGCACCGTGTGTTTTTTGCCGGAACACATAATTAAGCAGCACTTTGGTAGACCGGAAAGCCCTTAATACGCGCAGCAATCGTATCAGCCGCAGGAGCCGCCCTGCACGGAAGTAGTCGAGCGCCGGGATGCTTGATACCAGGTCGATCCACCCCCATTTCATAAACTGCCATTTGTCAGGCGCTTTGCGGAAGCGGGCTGCGAAGTCTGCCAGGAATACGATGCAGATGGCATTATCTACCCATTCCAGCAGTTTCTGCACTTCCGGGTCTAATTTAAAAAAGGTGGAGACCACCAATGACAGCAGTACATACAAGGAAAGTACAATGATCACTACCTGGAATAAAGACAGTTTGTCTTCTATTTGCTTTTGCATAGCATAAAATGTATGGTTATGAGTATTAGTAACCGTTAAAATAGCAATTAAAGGGAAATATACCCGTGCCGGCGCAAAAGTATTACCGTGAGAAATACGCAGAAGGGGAAAAACCCTGTTTTTGGTGTGCAGAATGCCAATCGGCATTTTTTCTTAACTTCAACGTAAACAGTTTAACCATGCTTCAGTTCAGGGCAGGCAGGATATTGTTTCGTGTGCAGGAGTCAAATACGATACTGAGGCAATACTTCACGCTTCAGCTTAAAATTCTTAAAAGGCAATTGGCCGGTCAGGGCATTAATGCCGCCTGGGCCTTCGGTATCGGGCTGGCAGCATTTTACGGTTTATCGTATTACCTGTTTACCAGGATAGGCTATGCCAACTGGCTGTACGTGGCTATTGCATTAAGCATTGTATTTAAACATAGCGAAGCAGGCAGGAACGATTTTCTTAAATTCACTTTCCGGGGCAACAGCTATTATAAGATCAGGATACTGGAAAATTTGGCAACGGCTGCTGCCTTTATTATTTTTCTGCTGGTAAAAAAAGAGTGGAATGCAGCTTTTGTTTTATCGTCCGCATCAGTGTTACTGTCTTTTATATATTCAACCCGGAAAACCGCATTAACCATACCTACGCCGTTTTACAAAAAACCTTTTGAATTTATTGTTGGGTTCAGGGTTTGGTTCGGGGCCTTTTTCCTTGCCTATTTCCTGGTGGCCATGTCGGCCATATATCAAAACTTTAATTTGGGAATTTTTGCCCTTCTTCTTGTATTCCTCGTTTGTTTCTCCTTTTATAACAACCCCGAAAATGAATATTTCGTTTGGATTCACCGGCTAAAGGCCCGTCCGTTTCTCTTCGATAAGATAAAAACAGCCATAGTTTTTTCAACAATCCTGGCACTGCCCATCATATCGGTCTTACTATACGTTTTCAGAACAGATACAATTGTCATTATTGGGTTCCTGGCATTGGGCTACTGTTATCTGGTAACGATGATTTTAGCAAAATATTCAGCTTATCCGCAAAGCATGAGTTTACCCCAGGCAATATTACTTGCACTAAGCCTTATGATGCCACCTATGCTTTTTTTCGTAGCTCCTTACTTCTATAGCAAATCCATTAAACAGTTAAAGCAATTTCTGAATGATAAAAATTGAAGGATTATCAAAATCTTATGGCGATGTGCAGGTTCTAACTAACATCAACATAACGTTTGAGCAGGGGAAGGTATATGGCATAGTTGGTGAAAACGGGGCTGGCAAGACAACCCTGTTCAAATGTATTACAGGTATTGAAAAGTATGACGGGCAGATTACGGCTGATGTACAGCCGCTGAAAGATCATACCGGCTACCTGCAAACTGAACCCTATTTCTTCACAAAACTCACCGGCAGAGAATATATACAACTGCTTTGCAATGCAAGAGGAAAAAAAACCGGGAATATTGATAATAAAAACGTTTTTGACCTGCCGCTCAACCGGTATGCTTCCGACTATTCTACCGGCATGAAGAAAAAACTGGCGCTTACTGCAATCCTGTTACAGGAAAACCGGTATTTTATACTTGACGAACCCTTTAATGGGGTAGACATGCAGAGTAACATCATCATCACGGAAATTATACAGCATGCGAAAGCATTGGGTAAGACATTAATTGTGTCTTCGCATATTTTTTCTACGATGAGCAATATATGCGATGAGATAAACCTACTCAAAGAAGGACAATTTATCAGAAAAGTTTGCCAGCCGGAGTTTGCCAGTCTGGAACAGGAGATGAAGCAAGTGTTTGTCGGAAATAAGATTGACAGGCTCGAACTAAAGTAAAATCGGTTGGGGGTAAAAGGGAATGCCGTTACATTTTTTTACTTTCAAGTATAATTTTAGTAAGCTCGATTAAAACCGAACCCGATTTCAATGATAGTTTTGCCGCGATATATGCCAAAAGAATAAAAAATACCTGGCATAACGAAGCTTCGATTTATAAATATACAAAACACGTATTATGCAAAATGAATAAATCGATCCTTTAAGGAGAAGGAATTATATATAATTCGCATTGCGCATTATTTTCATAATACCTTGATACAGAAAACTATCTGAATAATAGTAAAACTTTGAAAACCGGATAATTGCGTATATTTTTGAGTTGTAGGCAAGCGTAAACAGACACACCCTAAGAGATGAAAGTAGCATATCATTTTAAGTGTGGAGACATCAAAAGGAGATACGACAGTGTCTTTTACGAACTCGTTTTCAATAATCTTCTAAGATTAAACGAACCGTTTATTTCTTCTAAAATTCTCATTGGCGACCTTTTAATTTATGACTATTTACGCCAAGGCAACAACCCAAATGACTTTTTAAATTACCTATTTCAAATCGAAGGTGATATTTGGAGACGCATTGCTACGGATAAAGTAAAATATTTTATTGAAGACAACGCTTTTATAATTTGCTTTGAAACGATACCAAAAGAACTCGCCAATAAACTAAATGATTCATTGATAAATGAAGAACGGTATTTAGGTGCTCTGGAAATAGACAATTCGCTTGAATTGCATTGGTGGTTATATGGCGAATGTATTGGACCAAAATTTAGATTACTCAATAAAGAAATAAATATTCTTATTGACAACAGTGAACCTGAAATTTTGGAATATGCAGAAGATATAAAACAGCGTTTAAAAGGCATTCCATTTGACAGCATCAATACCGAATTTTCCAATTATCGCCATAGCATTTTTGATGATAAACATAACTATGAAAATGCCAAAAGAGCTACTGAATGGAAACAAGGAATGGATTCTATTTTCACAACGATTACAGATGAAATAATTGCGAAGCTAACTGACACAGCACCCGACTTGACAGATAAGCTTTGGTCTATCAATCAAACTTTTTTAAATGCTCAAACAGGTGAGCAATATGCTCAAGCAATGACATCTTGCAGAAGAGTTTTTGAGTATGTAACCGACTGTTTATTCCCTGCGACAAACGAAATAATAGAAGGACATTCATTAAAAAAAGATAAGTACAAAAACAGGCTTTTAGAATTTGCTAAACGAGAATTTAAGAGCGAAGCAAATATTGACTTAATTGTTACAAATACATCATCGCTATTTGACGAATGGAACAAACTTTATGAACTATCAAACAAAGGAGTTCATAGTGACCCACATAGACAAGAATGTAGACGTTGTATTATAAGAACAATTCTATTGTTAGATGATTTAATCGCTATAAAGAGGACACCTTTTGAAGTTAATGTTAAAGGTCAAAAATTTATTAACGACTTTATGGAACGACACAGTGCCAGCCGCTAACACCCGGTTTTGGACAAGTGTGGCTGGACAAACTAATTTCGCCATACTGCATCGCCGTTCTTCAGTTCCGGCTGGACGTTCAATTTTGGGCTTTAATTCTTAACTTCAACTAAACAAAAAACTCAACAGCGGTTCCGGGCGGACAGTTGGAAAATACCACACCAGCCCAAAGCCCTGCCCATTATATGCCATTTTAGGACGACAGACAATGCCAAAACGTAAAAATTTAAACGGACTACCACACAACCTGACAAAGAGTTTTTTCGGGACAGAACGATATTACAAATGTGGTTATATGGCTGACTGGCTATTAAACGCAGCAAGACAACTACTATTGACAGAAGCAACCATTGACATTTTAAATCAAACAATTCAACCAACTGAACTAAACCTGTATCCACTGACAATTAACCTTAAAGATTTGCCTATTATTATTGACAAGGAATTAAAAGCAAATGGGTTTCCTTCAGACTTTATTACTGACGCAAAAATCCGTGTTGAATTTTTAAATCCAAATACTCACAGTAAGACAATATATTGTTTTCCAACTATGACAGACAAAGAAGGACACAAATATGAACCAGGAAGGATAATTGAACATGCTTATGAAGATAAGTTTGACTCTATAAATATATATCCTGACAATCCATCTTTCTTTGACAGAATAAAATCAATTTTCAACAAATGGGTATGACAGCGGAGCATAAAGAACTCTATAAAGCCATTGACGAAATACTTTGGAATGACTGGGATCCAATTGGCGTAAAAGAAATTGCGCCAAGAGACGAATATCAAAATTACACACCGACAATTTTTAGTCTAAAGATTAACGGGGTAGACACAGAAACCATTGCAAAAAAAACTATACGAAATAGAAACAGTTACAATTGGCGTTTGCGGTAGTATTGAACATTGTCGACTAATTGCGGACAAAATAATCAACCTAAAATGATAGAAAGAAAACGGCATATAACATGGGTTTAGCGTTATTGGGGCAGGATATTGTTATCTTCAAGTACAGCAACATGGCAGCAGTTATTCGGGCTTGACCGAATTCTACTTGACTTTTAGCTGTTAAATTCAACTTCAGTTTTTTAATCGGCTTCAGTAGCCAGGCTGACAGTTATAAAAACACCTGCTCGTTATGCATCATGCTTTAGCGAAAGTGCTAACTTTGAACCGACATGCAAAAGTAACACAAGACATCTACTCACTAACAATGGCGAAACAAAAATTTTATGTAGTTTGGAAAGGACGACAGACAGGAGTTTTTGAAACATGGGATGACTGCAAAGCTCAAACCGAAAAGTTTCCCAAAGCGGTTTACAAATCTTTCAAGACACGACAATTAGCAGAACAAGCATTCAAAGACGAGTGGTGGGATTACATCGGCAAACATATTTTTGAAAGCGAACTTACAGATGAACAACTTAAACTAATCGGAAAGCCGATTGAGGAAAGTATTTCAGTTGACGGAGCATGGAACACTTCAACTGGTATTGTAGAATATCAAGGCGTTCACACTACAACCAAAGAAGTAATTTTTAAAATGGGTCCGTTTGAGGACGGCACAATTAACATTGTTGAGTTTTTAGGAATTGTTCATGCACTTGCTCATTGCAAAAAGAGCAATATCAAACTTCCAATCTATTCAGACAGCAGAAATGCTATTAGTTGGGTTCGTGACAAAGAAGCAAGAACAAATCATGGCCGAAGTGATAGAAACACAAAACTTTTTGAACTGCTTGACAGGGCAATAAAATGGCTCAAAGAAAACGAGTATGAGAACGAAGTTTTAAAATGGGAAACAAGGGCCTGGGGTGAAAACCCCGCTGATTTTGGAAGAAAATAACTACTAAATTTTATCTTGCTGACATAATTTAAATATGCAACCCACAGAGACTAAAACAAATTTAGATTCACTTAATGACAAACAACGAGAAGCAGTTGTAAGCGAAGATAAGCGGCTTTTGCTTTTGGCAGGCGCAGGCTCAGGCAAAACGAAAACACTTTTGCAGAAACTCATTTACTTGATTGAGGAGAAAGGCATAAGCCCTTCAAGTATACTTGCAATCACTTTCACAAAAAACGCAACAAATGAAATGATTGACCGCTTAATCATTTCGGCCGATCAAACAGGAGAATATGAAAAACTTCTTTTTGACAAACGGTTAAGCAAGGAGGACAAGGACAAAGAAAGATTTCAACAACAAAAAAAATATAAATGGATTGATGGTTTAACCGTCAGAACATTTCATAGTTTCTGTTACAGCGTCCTTCGCAATTACGGAGTAAATGAGTTTGACAATAAGTTCAGAATAATCGGAGATGAGAAGAAAGACGAAGAAGATGAACTTTCAAAGCATGTAGCACCCGAAACAGTTTTTGAAGTAGTCCATAAACTTTTGATCGAGCAATGTGAGGACACAGATTTTTTGCTTCGACTCAAACGCTACATTTTAGATTACATTATTGACAAAATACACCTCAGGAAAACAGATGGGAAGTATTTGCCGAAAGACGGCAAGTACTTCACAACTCTTGATGGAACAAAAGTTCGTTCAAAGTCGGAGCAATTTATTGCTGATTGGCTTTACCGGCATAGCATCAAGTATGAATACGAGCCTTTGCTCAATGTAAAGGACTTTTCTTTTCATCCTGACTTCTACATTTTTGAAGCAAATCTTTATATTGAGCATGTAAGCGACAAAAGTTTTTCAACTAAAGACAAAGAGGAACAATTTAAAAAAGGAAATTTGCTCTTAGTGAAAACTTTTGAAGCAATGACAAAGGATTCTGCATTGTTCAATCACACACTTGACAAGGTTGTTAAAAATCGTTTGCCAGTAAACTATCATAAGACCGTCTCACTGAATTACAAAGAGGAATTTAACGGCTATCATGAAGATGTAAAAGATTTTGTCACTCAAATTATGCGTATAACCGACATGATAAAAGTCGAGAATATTGACTTTGATTCGGTTTTAGAAAACGCAAGGAAAGATCAACACGAAAGAGTTAGGAACTTTTACGAGTTGGCTATTCCAATCGTAAAAAAATATGTTCACTACTGCACTGACAAATCTTATCTTGACTTTAACGATTTGATTTCACGAAGCACTTTACTATTCCATAACCACGAAGACATTGCAAACAAATACAAACACAAATACCAATATATTTTAGTTGACGAGTTCCAGGATGTAAATAATTTACAAGTCGAATTAATCAAACTTTTACTCACTGACCAAACTCAGCTCTTTTGTGTTGGTGATGATTGGCAAAGCATTTATGGCTTTAGAGGTTCGAATGTTAGTTACATAGTTGATTTTGAAAATCACTTCCATAATTCAAAAGTTATAAAACTCAATTTAAATTATCGGAGTACACAAAATATTGTCGGAGCAAGTAACGAAGTAATAAAACACAACAAATTCAAAGTTGAAAAAGAAATTCAGGCATCAAAAAAGTCAGAGCATAAAATTGTTGTTTATTCAGGAAGTAACCAAGATGAAAACATTCAGTTTTGTTTTGACAAAGTGAAAGAATTGTTAGAGGATGGGCTAACTAACGATGATATTTTATTCCTCTACCGTAGAAGCAAAATGTATTCGCCATACTTTCTTCGTTTCAAAAATGAGGGAATGCGAGTTCAATCAAAAACAATTCATGCAGCTAAGGGACTTGAAGCTAAAGTCGTTTTCATAATTGGTTTGACAGAGGGCAATGGAGGTTTCCCTGACATTTGGTTAGAAGACAGGATTTTCCAAGTGATTAAAAAGGCAAATCACGATTTGCTTATGGAAGAAGAAAGACGATTGTTTTATGTTGCAATTACCAGAGCCAAAGACAAACTTTTTCTTATCACTGAAAAAGGTAATGAATCAAGTTTCTTAAAGGAAATTCCCGAAATATTTACAGTTAAAACAAGTATTCCAATTAAGTCTGTTGTAGAGAAAGTGATTACTTGTAACAAGTGCTACAGTCAACTTGAAAAACTTTGGGTGGTTTGTCCTTACTGTGGCGAAAAAGTTAATGACCGGACAGAGTAGCACGAACGTATAACAAGGGTGGCGGTTGCACAACTACCTTCGGCAAACAATTTTTTCCGTTTATCGAACTGAGTTCTTATTTTTTAGTTTAGAGAAACTTCTATTTTGTAGCAACTTTTGTGAGGGGGTGTAGCAATGGTCATTTTATCGCTGTTGTGCTTCATCTGGGCTGGACAAATCCCGAAAGCATTCGGGACTGGGCTTTTGTTTGTTAACCTGTACTTTTATATCTTTAACCAGTTCCGACAGATATCGGGATTCCGGCCTGGACAAGCAATGAATTCCATACGTTCGAAAATATCCGAACAGTTATTTACCCTTTTAAGACAACACAACAGACAATGACAGAACTCGAAAAATATATCCATACTTACTTCAGAGTAAACAAAGACGACTTGACTAAAATAAGTTCATTTTTTAAACCTGTGGCGTTAAAGAAGGGTGACTATTTTCTAAAAACGGGCAGATATTCGGATAAACTTGGTTTTGTTCAGAATGGAATAATTAGAGAATTTGTTCTTATTGACAACAAAGAAGTAACCAAGTGGATTTCAACCAAAGGCTATTTTGTGGTTGACTTATCAGGTTTTCTCTTTCAGCAAGCAGCACGCTGGAACATTCAGGCTTTGACAGACTGCGAACTTTACGTTATAGACAGCAATGACTATCAAAAAATCGGACAAGTAATTCATAGCTGGACGGAACTCGAAAAACTATTCATTGCAAAATGCTTTACAGTTTTGGAAGACAGAGTTTTACAACATCTTTCAATGACAGCAGAAGAAAGATACAATCAACTTTTCAATTTCAATAAAGAATTGTTTAATCATGTGCCTTTGCAATACCTGGCATCAATGCTTGGTATGACACCCGAAACATTAAGCAGATTAAGAAAAAAAGCGGCCGGCCTAACTTCTTGATTTTTGTCAAGAGCAAGCCTTGGTTTTGTGCTCACCTTTGTATTGTTATTTAAAACAAACAACAATGTTCACAAAATCAATTTTACTACCCGCAATTAGCCCGATACTTTCAACAGGCTCATTTGCACAAAACAATTCAAAATGAAAAGTATCAACAACAACGCACCAGTAAAGTGCAGTAAAACAATTACGATCAATGCAGGTAGAGAAAAAGTATGGTCAGTTATGACCTGCATTAACAATTGGGCAAATTGGCAAACAGACATCAGTAAACCAAAACTGAATGGTGAGCTAATGCCTGAAAAGACTTTTGATTGGAAAACTGGCGGCGCAAAAATTCATTCAACGCTTCACACGGTTGAACCTTTTAAAAACTTCGGGTGGACAGGAAAAACTTTTGGTATGTTTGCTATACATAACTGGACATTAACAGAGGCTAACGGACAAACAAAAGTTTCAGTTGACGAAAGTATGGAAGGTTTTTTTGCAAAACTTTTAAAAAGATCTTTCAACAGGAAATTAGAAAAAGGAATGCAGAACTGGCTTGCCTTACTAAAAAAGGAATGCGAAAAATAACGTAGCAGAAAGAAAAGTTATATATAACCGGGGTGCAATGTGGGGCATTTGTATTAAATTTAAGTATCGCACTTCTAATGAACCCTGGCGCTAAATTAAAACTTTGTGCTCGTAAATCTCCCACTACGATAAGCACCAAAACGTTAGACGTTATTGTAAAAGAACACACAACATAACTTAAACCAACAAGATATGACAATGTACAAACCAGAAAATTACAATTCGCTTTCGCCATACCTGATTGTGGACAATGCCCAAAAATTAGTGAACCTGCTGACTTTGATCTTTGACGCAAAAACCTTAAGACGTTTTGACCGGGAAAATGGAAAAATTGCTCATATTGAATTGCAGTTAGACGACACTGTAATTATGATTAGCGACAGCACCGAAAATTATGAGGCAAACAAAACAATGCTCCATATTTATGTACCTGACGTTTTCAAAACATTTGACATAGCTATTGAGAATGGTTGTGAAATAATTGAGAGACCTGTTAACAAACAAGGCGACCCGGACACAAGAGGCTCGTTTTATGATTTTGCAGGAAATTACTGGGCTGTGAGTACCCAAACTAATTGATGATGATAAGCAAAACGGGAAACTTTAACCGTAACCTGCCTCAAAAGTTGGATATGGTATGACTTAGTTGATAAATAGCTCTTTCAATTAAGGGTCGGGAATGTAAAACTTACGTCATGGATTTAGCTGTAGCACAACTTCCCGGCCTTTGTTCAAATAGCATGAATTATAATTATTATGAAAAAACACTTTTGCGATGGCTTCAAAAAACAACCTCGCACAATGAGGCATTGTCAAAAGCGGGGTTGAAGGAGTTCTGTTGAACTTTTTTGCTAAATTTGAACTTTGATATTTCTATCGAAGTTCGGTGTTACCCCCCTTTGGCAATACCCAAACCGTCGCAGGCAAGCATATCGGGCACCTGCGCTAATTGGGAGATTAAAAAATACAAATAGACATGAGCACATTTTTCAATACCCTTTTTAATCTTCACAACGGCGAAGACGACAGACAAAAAACATTAGAAAATGTAAAAAGTAATATTTCCTTTACGGGAGCTAACCTTTGGATTCTGGCTTGTGCTATTTTAGTGGCTTCGGTTGGTTTAAATGTTAATTCAACAGCCGTTATTATTGGTGCAATGCTCATTTCGCCATTAATGGGGCCAATTGTGGCATCAGGATTTGCTTTGGGCATGTATGATTTTGACCTTTTGAAAAAATCATTACGAAACTTGTTTATTGCTACAATAGCCGGGTTGTTTGTGTCATGTATCTATTTTCTTATCAGCCCTTTTAAAGAGGTTCAATCCGAAATGTTAGCAAGAACCTCACCCAATATATACGATATTCTTATTGCATTCTTTGGTGGGCTTGTTGGAGTTATTGCGGTTACGCGGGTGGAAAAGGGAAATCCGATCCCTGGCGTAGCCATTGCCACTGCTTTGATGCCGCCACTTTGTACGGCAGGCTATGGATTGGCAACAGGAAATTTTAAATTCTTTTTTGGTGCTATTTTCCTTTACGGGATCAATTGTGTTTTTATTTGCATTGCCACATATAGTATTGTAAAGTTTTT
This sequence comes from uncultured Ferruginibacter sp., assembly GCA_964590975.1. Lineage (GTDB taxonomy): Bacteria > Bacteroidota > Bacteroidia > Chitinophagales > Chitinophagaceae > Ferruginibacter. Next base: position 70,577 of record CAZPXP010000026.1, read on the forward strand.
AAAATACCCCGCCAAAGAAGAAGTTGATAAAAAGCATCAAAAGCAGGTAAGATACGGCATCAGCTTTGTTGTGCTACTCTTGCTGCTGCCAAGCATATATTTTGCATACAAGCTGTTTGCAGAACAGCAATACCAGCAATCAGTGAATAATTTTATTGAGCAGGAATTTACCAACAAAGGAAATACTATTGTTTATAAGAAAACAAATTACAACAGCATCCCGAAAACAATTGAATTAGCATTTTTGTCAAAGCGGTTCACTAAAGAAGAAATTGACAGTTTGAATGCCAGGTTATACGCCAAGAACATTCCAGAAACAAAACTGATAATAAGACAAGATAGTGCCGACAGAATCCAATTGTTAAGAAATAATATTTTAAATGAAATAAAAAACAAGGATATAGTTGTTGAGGAAAAAGATCAAAAGATACGGCTATTAGAAAATGAGATTGCAAAAAACACATTTAACGGCAAGCAAATTTTGCAAGAGGCAAAAATAATTTTTCCTAACATTCAATCGATCTCAATTTCGAATAACACATTCTATTATATTAACGACAGCACAAACAGTTCTACTGTTGTAATTTACCAGGCGCAGAACGAGCTATCCAAAGACGACAAAACAAAATTTGAAAATTGGCTGAAAAAACGCTTAGCATTGGAAAAAGCAGAACTTATTAAAAAATGATTGTGAGTATATACATTATCTTAACCATTCTTATTGGCATTTCAGCAGCATTTGCATACATCAATTACAAGTATCTTAAGATGCCCTTTGTAATAGGGCTGTTTTTTCTTTCTACTATTGCTTCTGTGCTCGTTTTCATAAGTAAGTTCTGGTTTGATCAACCCTATACTAATTTAAAGGCAATAGTAGAACAGACTAATATAAGCAAGTTTATTCTTGAAATAATGCTGGGGTTTTTACTTTTTGCAGGCTCGTTACATACCGATTGGAGCAATGTAAAAAAACATCGAAAGCAAATTGCGCTATTTGCAATTGGGGGTGTTATTCTTTCTACGATTATTATTGCTGGTTTAATTTATGGTCTTTGTAATTTATTAGATATTGAAATTGGCTTCATTTATTGTTTATTATTCGGAGCGTTAATTTCGCCAACCGACCCCATTGCAGTTTTGGGCATACTGACAAAAGCTAATGTTCCCAAAAAAATTGAATCAATAATAGTTGGAGAATCTTTATTTAACGACGGCATTGGCGTAGTAATTTTTATTGCTTTACTTGAGACACTTCATTCGGGAAGCTCAGCGATAAATTATTCTCATTTTGGTTTACTCTTTCTGCAAGAGGCTGCAGGAGGAATTATTTTTGGAATTACATTTGGCTTTGCACTTCATAAACTATTAAAATCTATTGACCATTATGAAACAGAAGTTCTGCTAACAATTGCTTTTGTAATGGTAGGCTACAGTCTTTGTTTATTTTTACACCTTTCAGGTGCATTGGCTATGGTGGTTATGGGGTTATTAGTTGGCAACTATAAGCAAGACAAGGCAATGAGCAACGAAACACAAGAGTACGTTCATAAGTTTTGGGAACTTATAGACGTAATATTAAATGCGGTTTTATTTATTATTATTGCTTTGGTATTAATTGTCATCGACTTTAAAGTCAACTATTTCCTTTTAGGCTTAGCATCTGTTTTTATTGTGTTGCTTTCAAGGATTATTGTTGTTTACCTTCCAAAAGTTTTGCTTCCCAAGACAATTGACCTGAATAAAAAGGAATCAAAGATTATTGTATGGGGTGGGCTTCGTGGGGGACTTTCAATTGCATTAGTTCTGTCATTACCCGACAGTGAGTCTAAAAATGTTTTATTAATTGCAACTTACATTTGTGTTTTGTTCAGCATTTTGGCCCAGGGCCTGACGATAGGAAAATTGGCAAAGCATTTAGGTTGATGAAAACTGCCGGCTTTGACTTGCACCAGGCACTAAGCCCCTCAATTATCACACACAGTCTTCAGCCATTAGTAGCAGAAGCAAAATATTAAATAACGTGTTGTGCTATTAACAAATGTTGAAAAATAAAGATCTAACAGTTTGAATAAAAAGATGTTGTGCGATTGTCTTAGTTAGTGACTAAACTCTCTGATAACGATGCACAACATCAAAACAAATTTCGGTAGATTTTACCGGATATGCAAAGCGTTCTTTGAGGGCGAAGCTGACAGCAAAGGAAATCTTCAATTTTATCCCAAAAAGCCTGTGATGGCTGATCTGGAAGTGATTGCACTGTCCTGCATGATGGAGGCACTGGGCATTGATTCAGAAAATCTTTTGTGGAGCAAGATAAAGAAAGATTATCCCGGCTTGTTTATACACCTTATTTGCAGGACACGGTTTAACCGGCGGCGAAGACGGCTGTAACCTTATATAGTAAAGGTTCAGAATAAAGTATCCGACAGGCTGGAGGATCAAAGCCAGACGATGGTAATCGACTCTATTCCTGTTCCTGTTGTAAAGATGGCCA
>CAZPXP010000027.1:0-63510 GCA_964590975.1 uncultured Ferruginibacter sp.
ACTGAATGATCTTTATCTCAGTTCCAACCAAATCACCGAAATAAAGGGACTCGATAACCTCAACGCACTGAATGATCTTTATCTCAGTTCCAACCAAATCACCGAAATAAAGGGACTCGATAACCTCAACGCACTGAATGATCTTTATCTCAGTTCCAACCAAATCACCGAAATAAAGGGACTCGATAACCTCAACGCACTGAATGATCTTTATCTCAGTTCCAACCAAATCACCGAAATAAAGGGACTCGATAACCTCAACGCACTGAATGATCTTTATCTCAGTTCCAACCAAATCACCGAAATAAAGGGACTCGATTTCCTGGAAAAGAAAGAAGGGTTTTACCTGTCCATATATCCCAATCCTATTGATGAAAAATACCGGTTAAGCCTGAAAGAGTATGAAAATCATTTCCGCTTTATCAGGGAGTTGTTATCACGCGGGGAAGAGAAAAAAATACCATTCAATTATCCTGTAAAAATACTGTTGCTTGGCAACCATGCAAGCGGCAAATCGAGCCTTACAGATCTGGTAACGGGATTGAGCAGCACGGGCAGCACTCATATTCTGCGCATAGCAAACTATACAATCTCGGGGAGGTTGGATTATCAAAATAAGTTATCGCTACCTGACGCTGTTTTCTTTGATTTTGGCGGCCAGGATTTTTATCATGGTATTTACCAGGCATTTATGAGTAATGGTGGGATGCAGCTTATTATATTCAACTGCGAAATGGATCAAAACGGCTTTGGCAAAGACAGGGAAAGTGGTGAAGCTATTATTAATTTTAACCGTCGATATTGGTTAGGGCAGCGGGTTTATAAAAACATGAACGATCCCTATATAGTAGTACAAACTTATGCGGATCGGCCTGAAACGGGGAAGATTGAATCAATAGACTATGCCTCATATCCTGAATACAGGCATAGTTTTTTTATATCGTTAAAAAACGATGACGATCTGCCTGTAGAGCAAAAAAATAATACCCCTGTGTACCAGGCGGGCAGACTGTATTGCAAGACCTATATCGATACCGAGATAAAACGACTCCGGCAAATACAAAAGGGCGAAGAACCATCATGGTATATTCAATTTTTAAACTTCATCATCACCCGTAAGAAAAAAGGATATGAACCAACACTAATCGATTCTCTATTGGAAAACTATCCTCCTGATAAAGATGAATCAGAAAAGATAATATCGCTGAGAACCAATCTTGTTACACTTCACAGGCATGGGATGGTATTATTTTATGATGATATACCCGCCCTGAGAGATGTAGTATGGCTGGACCCGCAGGGATTGACAAAGCATATACAGAAAACCATTTTAAAAAAGAGCCTACGGCATTCGGGCTCTCCGGGAATTATTGCCGAAAGGGAGTTTGAAGATAAAATTGCTAAGGATGATAAAATAAGGCAGTTATTAGTTGCACAGAAAGTAGTTTTCTTACACCGTCCTAACGGATTGAGTGGAGAAAAGGAATATATTATACCCAACTACCTGCCATTGGCTGACGAAAATGACCCTAATTACCAGCTCTGGGTATTTGGACTTTACCAGCCCAATTTTACCATAAAATTCAATGATTTTATACCTATCGGGTTTATCAACCAGTTAATCTGTTTTTATGGCAAGCAGCCTTATGCTAAAAGATTCTGGCGTAACCAGTTGTTATTTACAATGGGTAAAGAAGGTGATACTAATAATATTAAAAGCGCAGGAGAAAGAATAAAAGTGCTGATCAGGCTCGATTTTGAAACGCTGTGTATAAAGGTATATATTCAATTACAACCTGGTTCTGAGATAAATAGGGAGCAGGTGTACTGCTATCTTTTCTATAGCCTGCTTTCTTTATACTGGGACAGATGGGAAAATGATATCATCTTAAGTTACGAGGAAAGCCTTGTTGTATTGAAACAAGCTGACCCTGCCCCTTCCGGAAAGGATGTTCTGCCTGACGAAATAAGCAAGAGTACCATCAAAAAAACAAGAGGCACCGCTATTGATGATAATACAGAAAACGAATTGGTGCAACAAAAACATAAGGCCTGGAATGAGGTAAGGACTAATATTGAGTATGTGCCTGCAGACGCTTATTTATCTGTAGACGGGGAGCGGTACATTAGTTATAAATCACTTTTTGAGCGACCGGAAGATCAATACCGCCTGCCTGCCTATCTTATTAGTGATGGGCGGATTGATAAAGAGAGCGGCAAGGAAGTACCGGTTGCGCCTTTTACAGCATTTACATATAAAAAAATACCCAGTATGAAAAAAGTATTTATCTCTTATTCGCATGATGATATTATTTGCCGGAAAGATTTACAACAGTTCTTAGTAAATATAGAACGGGATGGACTGATAGAAATATGGCAGGATGGATTGATACAGGCAGGAGACGATTGGGATAAAAAAATAAAACAAAGCCTTGAAACGGCTGACATCTGCATCCTGCTGCTGAGCCAGTCTTTTATTGCCTCCAACTATGTACATGAAGTGGAGTTTAAAACCATTATGGAAAGACGTAACAATGGTTCCTGCCGTATTATACCTGTACTGGTAAAAGACTGTGATTGGCAGCACTGGAAAGTAACCCCACCCAATGTGCTGGATGCGGCTAAAAAAGATACGCCGGAATATAAAATCGGCAGTTACCAGTTTTTACCTGTTGATGAAAGCAAACGTTTAAAACCCATCAGCAAATGGCCACACGCCGAGGAAGCCTGGTTACAGGTAACGGAAGCAATACGGGCGTTTTGCAAGGAGTAAGGACCTGGTAGTAGTTGGTATCTCTCCGGCCCCCGCGGGTAAACAATGCCAGCCCAACGGGTTGTATGAAGTGGACAACCTCTATTAAACCTTTCCTATTCCCGATAGTCTTACCCTGCATTACCAAAATATGCATCACAATTATCCATCATGAAACAACTGTTCTGTACACTCAGCCTCTTCCTTTTATTTACTGCCTGCAGGAAAAATGATACCCCCGACCCACTGCCTGTACCGATGTCAGACAGCGCCACGCTCACCGTAACCAATGGTTATGGCAGTGGCAAGTACAAGATAGGGGATACCGTGCATGTATGGAGCCAACACATGAGCAGTACACAGGTATTTGATAGCTGGACGGGCAATGTGGCCCCGCTGGGCAACCTGACCAAGGAATGGCATGCCTGGTTTATTATGCCGGCCACAAATGTTGCCCTTACCAGCACGGTAAAAAGTATTACCCCCTTCACTCTCCAACTGCAACAGATCAGGGGGCGTGACCGGCTTAAACCGGTGTATTATTATTTCCCCGCAGGACATAAGGGATTTGTATACCTGCTGCATGGCACGGGGGGCAGGGCTGTTAACGTGGTAAACAGTTATGAGTTTCAGCAACTGGCTAAAGTTTTGGTGAGCGACGGTTTGGGTGTAGTGGTTACAGAATCGGAAGAAACTACTACAGGCGTGGATGCCAATGGGGATGGTAAACTGCGCTGGAGTCTCTCGCCTGCTGATACACTTAATAATGTAGATTATGTAAATATTCGTGTGATTACCGATACTTTATACAACCGTGGTCTTACTGATCGCAGCAAACTTCGTTACAGCATTGGCATGAGTAACGGGGGTGCCTTCTCTGCTGCCCTCTCCGCTACCTACCGCTTTAAAGCAGCGGTTAGTTATTGTGCTCCTGCGGGAGCTGTGGTGGCGCAACTTTCACAAGTGCCTCTGCAGTTCTGTATGGCGCGGAATGATAATAATGAAAATGTAGGTGCAGCGGGTAATGCGGATGCACTTACCAACAGTAATACTCTTATGGGCCGAGGTATCTGCAGTAAATATTTTATGCAGGAGCGATCGCCTGTTTATCCTGAACGTTTTGCCCGTAGCGGGGATATTACGATTGCCCAGTCGCAGGCTGTATTTAACGAGCTGAAAACAAAGGGATATATTAACAGCCGTAACTGTGTAGCGGGATTCTCCGATGCGTTGTTAACGGCTTACCAGGCCAGTCCAACGAGTTTTCCTCAACTGAACAGCCTTACCCTACTGCAACGTTTATTTGTAATAGAACAGCTTGACCTTTGCGTAGCGGATCACCAGATGTTCAGCGACTTTAATACACTCACCCTTAAGTTTTTAAATACACAGTGCCTGTAAGCTTTTTATTTAATGTTGCTGGGCTGGCAGGACAGTGATCTTATACATGGTAGTGAAGGTTGCTGCTTCGCCTGCTGAAAGGGTTTTCAGCCCCATGGCATTATTAAAGGCATCGGGTGCTGCGCTCAGGTTTTCGATGGCAATACTTTTCCTGTGATCAGGTGTGTAGATCTGTAAGTAGGGATAGGAACGATCGGGGTATATTTCGATTTCCACCCGCTTTTTCGGGTCGCGCAGTACGCACAATGGCTGGCATTCAGCGAAGTTTACTGTAAAGCAGTTGTCGAATACTGTATCGCCCAGTAAGGTTAATGAGCCAAACTCCTCGTAATGTTTTAGCCCTCCAGTCGGTAATAGTTCATTGTCGAACATAACGATATCCTTAGACTGAAATTCGAGCTGGCAATGGTTGATGCTGTCGCCAAAAGTAAAATAGGGATGCCAGCCATCCTGTATGGGCATCAGCATATCACTTTGGTTGGTGATGATGGTACTGATGGTTAACCGGTGATGGTGTTCGAGGGTATAGGTGATTACGCAATCATAGGCGAAGGGATAGCCCGGGTCGGAGCCCCTGTATTGGTGCAGCAGTTTCAGCACTGCTTTTTCTTCGGTTGCTTTCTGGTCTGTTATGCTGTACACCGCATTGTAAAGCAGGCCATGCAGGGCATGATCGCCAAGGTAAAAGCCATGTACTTTATATTGCTCCTGCCCAAAATGGTATTCCCCATTGCGCATACGGCAGGCAAAAGGGGAAAGTTTACAACCCTTAAAACCAAGGCCCGCCACGTTTTTTACAAAAGCTTCTGCATTGTCATACCCGTCTATTATATTCAGCTTCTCTCCTTGATACGGAACAGAAAAAGCATGCAGTATGCCGCCACAGGCAGGCAAGACAGCAGCTTCAGTGCCATCGCCATCGCTGAGTATGTATTGGTGGAAGCCGTTGGCTTCTTTTATGTGGATTGAGTACATAGCTGTTTATATATGTTATTATGATGTTGCTCTTATAAATATACGAAAATCAATCACCATGACCTTGCCAGTACCACAGGCTGCTTAAACCTTTTAACCGTACCATCGGGATGAAAGGCTTCGGTATAAACAATATAGATGCCCAGGGGTAAGGGTTTGTTTTGTTCTCCCAGCCCATCCCACCGAAAGCTGCCCGTTATCCCGCATAGGGCATTACGCTGGAGAAAGCGTACGGGCCGACCGGCAAAGTCGAACAGTGTGATGCTGGCTACATAACCGGGCTGTGGAAAGTGATAGTTGATGGTAGCAAAATCATTATAACCGTCCTGATCGGGACTGAATACATCGGGGGTTACTGTCAGTTCGCTTTCTTTACTTGTTGTGTTCTGGTATTGCGAGTTTTTGCTGGTGGGTGTTCCGTAGCCTGTGTGGGTGGCGGCACTGTACCAGTTTGAGGGGTCCTGTGAGGCAGCCGCAGCATTTATCCTTTCCAGCGCAACGCCTTCGGGATTGCTGATCAACTGGAAGTGCCAACCCTGGTTATACTGTACTTCGTCGATTATTTTACCGGCAGCATTCAGGATAGCTACAACACCTTTGTCGTCGGGAAAGGAGGGCATATTGTTCACCTGCAGTAATGCCCCCGTATCCTTACAAATGTACTGTGCTCTTACGGCACGGGGATCTTCGGAAATGACGATATAGGTGCCAGGAAAGAAGAGGCGATGCTCTGCCGACAGTACCTGTATGTTGGCGAGCTGCCCATTACTGTTGCGGTTGGCAATATATAACCGGGCGAGGTTGATGATGTGTGTGCTGCGGTTGTAGAGCTCAATATAATCTACTCCACCGGGCCGGGGGTTAAATAATATTTCGTTGATCACCAAGTTGAGACTATCGGCGGGGGTGCTCAAACCACAAAGCGCGGTATTACCGGTAACGTTATTGCCTGTACAGTCTTTAATATTATCTACTGATACTTCGTATACGGTATGGGGTTGAAGTGGTGAATGCAGGCGTAATCGTACCCTGTCGAAGAAGGGAAGGATAGTGGCGGTATCAGGAAAACCGATATCCCTGTTACAACGATACTGGCTGGTGAGGGTTGCCGAAGCGCTATCCAGTGTTTCATCGAATACCAGCACGGGGTGGAGGCTATCTTCCGCATAAGCATGTAAGAGGCGCGGAGGATCCGTATCAGGGTAAGGACCATCTACCGTATTCTTTTTCCCGGGTGTTCCACCGGTGGGTGAGGTACTGGCAGCCCAGTTTCCCATTCCTCCGCAGGGGTTATGGATGTCTTTCATTTCGAGGGACCAGCCGCCTTCCTTTTTCAGGTCGTTGCCGTACCAGGTATCGGCGTACCGGAGTGTGTGTATGGTTTTGCCGCCTGCATCAGTTAAAATGAGCCGGTCGCCGGTATTGTTCAGCGAGGGAAAATTGCTTATCCCGATTGCTCTGCCATAGGATGCCAACTGGGATTGGGCAGCAGTGGGACAGATAATACAACTGCTATCGGGCAGGAGTGTGAAAGACGGGAATGGGCCTGACTGCCCGGAAGAATGCTGTAATTGCCAGCCTGCAATATTGATGGGGAACACGGATGTGTTCTTTAATTCTATCCATTCTGCCACTGGCAAGCCAACAGGTGGTGAAGGATCGGGCATCAGCTCATCAATGATAATGTCGTACGGCCGGGTGTAATGCCAGATAAAAGTCTTGATGGTTGACAACATGGTATTCGCTGATGCGTCTTCGACACCCTGCACGGTAAGCATACAGGGCATATCGCCGGGAAACATACCGGAGAAACTAAGGTGCACCAGTGCGTTATCCAACGGATCCCGCCTTGCTGAGTCAGGGTAGCCTATTCCATTATTGATGGTATAGTTCTGTGACAGTTGACTGGTGGCCAGGGTTACCGGTTCGTTAAACAGCAAATCGATTGTATGATCGTTTACTATTTGCATTGAGAGGAGTTGTGGTGGGATGGTATCGGGAGCATAGGGTTTTACTTCGATGTCGTCGAAGAAGTGCTTCTGGAAGAAGCTGGCGGTGCTTTGCCTGACGAATATGCTGAAATAAGCACTGGCGGTATAGGTGGCATCTATAGCCGTTCCTTCTGCCGCATAGCTGTTGCCGGAGCCCGTAAGATCGCGCAACAGGGTCCATTGCTGATTGCTGCTGCGCGTTACCCTGATCTTTACTCTGGTGCCGGAACTATTCAGTAAGCCGTTTTGCCCGTCGATGATCTTTATTGCCATACCGGTAGCGTCTTTCCGGTAGAGGCAGATGTCGTCGTCGGTACCACCCAGTCTAACAAAATAGCCGGTAGTGCTGGTAGCTGCAGGATCGGCAGCACTGGCCATTAGAAAAACATCGACATAATTGGCGGAAGATGTATTGAATGCCAGTTCTGTATGCCATTCCCATTGGGCCATAGTGGCGAGGTTACTGGTGGTACTGAGCCAGAAGCTGCCGTTGGCCTGGATGGAGTTGCTTTGCAGGCGCTGGCTGGCATGTACTACCCAGGAAGCGGTATTGCCCGTCCAGGCAGGGTTAGTGATGAAGTCGCCATCAGTAAAGGAGTCGGAGAGCTGGGCAAAGCCAGAAATGGCCTGTATTCCTACAGTAAGTAAGAAGGTGATTTTTTTCATGATTAGTAAATTAGCGCCTGCAAAATAAGGTGGAGACTTCACCTGACCCGTGTTTAAACGCTTAATAACGGTTTATGGCGAATGATCGATAGCCCGCTCTGCCGGGGCAGATTTTTGGCAGCTAATACTTTTGTTCCTATTTTCGTTGCTCATGATCATGAATTGTAAACAAAAGAAAACCGGCAAGAAGCGTTTTTATAAAACGGAAGGTTAACTGTTGTTTTTCTAACACAATAACGTACAGCCTTCCCCAACGGGAAGGTTTTTTTAACTATTAAAACTCTGCTCTTAAAGAGTGGAAAGGGGGGAACCATTAATATGAAAGTTGCTGTTGTTGGCGCAACCGGCTTGGTTGGCACAAAAATGTTACAGGTACTGGAGGAAAGAAACTTTCCTGTAACAACACTGATTCCGGTAGCATCGGAAAGATCGGTAGGAAAGGAAATCGTTTTTAAAGGCAAGTCGTACAAGGTTATCAGCATGGAAGATGGAATCGCAGCCAAACCCGACCTCGCGTTGTTTTCTGCGGGTGGCAGCACATCGCTGGCATGGGCACCCAAGTTTGCAGAAGTGGGTACCACGGTAGTGGATAACTCCAGCGCATGGCGAATGGATCCTGATAAAAAATTGGTGGTGCCTGAAGTGAATGCATCGGTACTTACTGCTGCTGACAAGATCATTGCTAACCCCAATTGTTCTACCATACAAATGGTAGTGGTACTGAAGCCACTGCATGACAAATATAAGATCAGGCGTGTGGTAGTTAGTACCTACCAGAGCGTGACGGGTACGGGCGTTAAAGCAGTGACGCAGTTGATGAATGAACGGGAGAAGGTTGAGGGAGAGATGGCTTATAAGTACCGCATTGATCTTAACGCAATACCGCATATTGACACATTCCTGGATAACGGATATACCAAGGAAGAGATGAAGATGGTGAATGAGACAAAAAAGATCATGGGTGATGACAATATCCGCGTTACTGCTACTACTGTGCGCATCCCGGTAATGGGTGGACACAGCGAAAGTGTAAACATAGAGTTCGATACTGACTTTGACCTGCAGGAAGTGAGGCAACTGCTCAACGAAGCACCAGGCGTGGTGGTTCAGGATGACGTGAGCAATTTTGTTTATCCTATGCCCCTTACGGCACACGAGAAGGATGACACCTTTGTTGGCAGGTTACGCCGTGATGAAACCCAGCCTAATACATTGAACTGCTGGATCGTAAGCGATAACCTCAGGAAGGGCGCTGCCACCAATGCCGTACAGATCGCAGAATATCTTTCTGCTAACGGTCTTTTGCCAGCATAGTAAATGTGTAGTGTTGTCTGTATTTGTCAGGATTTTGTCCATAAACATGCAATCGATAAACCGATTGTATGTTTTTTATGTTTTACCCTATCGTTTTTATATAGAGTTTTTTCTTCAACACCGAATGGCCTTCTAAGAGTAAATGGCCTATAAAATTACTCGACTTTGTACAAAAAGGTTGTGTTTAGCCGAAAACACCGCGAGTTCTTTAGTCTTTGATTTTATCTGCTGAATTTTATCAAACAAACAAACTATTTTTTTGGATATTATTTACTATCGTAAAATTACTAAGAAGCTATAACCCTTTACCAGCGGGCTTTTACGGTCTTTTATTTTTATAATGCAAGCCCAGTAAGGATTCTGAAATATATTCATCTTTGTTGCAATAATAAATGTATTATATTTTTAATATTATTAAAAACATCTTTCTAATATTATTCCCTAATCTTTATTTCAAACCAAAAAACTTTTCAAAATGAAATTGATGACAAAATCAATGTTTGCGCTGCTTGCGCTGGGTGCATTTGCATCTTGTAAAAAGCAATCTATCTCCACTGGAGGAGACACCGTTTCTGCTGCCGTTCAACAAAAGGTTGCAGCTATGGGCTTCAACACTTCAGGCATTCAGAAAGTTGACGAAGGGTATCTTGTAGAAGGGGATATCATTCTCACTGAAAACGACCTGAATGGCTTACCCACTTCAAGTGAGCTGGTGTATGCTAATGAAGAACATTACCGTACCACAAACCTGGTAACCGGTTTACCCAGGACAATTACCGTATCTATTTCTTCTGGCGCACCGAGCTACTTCTCCACTGCACTGAACACTGCCATTGCCCGTTACAATGCGCTGAACCTGCGCCTTAAGTTCAGCCGTGTAACAAGCGGTGGCCGTATCAATGTTGCCCTGTTCTACCAGGTAAGCAACACGCTTGGCTCTTCAGGTTTCCCTTCAGGTGGCAACCCTTATCCTACCATCCAGATGAACACTTACTGGTACAGTTCATCAACCAATGTTAACTATCTCGCTTCTATCATTGCCCACGAAATGGGTCACTGTATCGGCTACCGCCATACTGACTACATGAACAGGGCATATAGCTGCGGTGGTTCTGCCGTTAACGAAGGCAGTGCTGGTGTAGGTGCTATATTCATCAGCGGTACACCAAGTGGTGCATCTGCTAATTCGTGGATGCTGGCTTGTTCTAATGGTAGCGACAGGCCTTTCACAAGTGCTGATCAGACAGCGCTCAGGAATGTTTATCTATAAACGTTGTCTAACTCTTATATATACAAAAAACCCTTCGTATTGAAGGGTTTTTTGTATTTCGTATGTACTGTGTTGTACTAAAGAATCGTCCAAGTTTCTTTACCCCGGAGTAATTTATTTAGGTCTCCTTTGCCTTTCGTAGCGATGGCTTCTTCTATCTGCATTACCATAGCATCTTCATAACAGGCCCTGTCGGCTTCAAAGAAAACACCAAAGGGACGGGGGAAGTGATTTTCCTGTGCAGGATTATCAAAAAGCCTCACGAGTATCTGTGCTTTATAAAAATCGCGCTCATCGTGTATCCAAAGATCATCGGCGCTGAAGTCATTGCCTAATTCAACTACAACCGGCTTCATGCCATCAAAGCGGATGCCTTTATTCTGCTCGGCTCCAAAAACAAGTGGCTGGCCTTGTGTAAGGAAGACAACTTCGTCTGCTTTGCTCTTTTTTTCGGTAAAGATTTCAAATGCCCCATCGTTGAAAATGTTGCAGTTCTGATATATTTCGAGAAAGGAGGCGCCTTTGTGTTGCTGTGCGCGGATGAGCATTTCCTGCAGGTGCTTGGGATCCCTGTCCATACTACGCCCGATAAAGCTGGCGTCGGCACCCATTGCCAGTGCCAAGGGGTTGAAGGGGTGATCGATACTACCGAATGGAGTGCTCTTGGTAACTTTATGCTTTTCGGAAGTAGGGGAATATTGTCCTTTTGTAAGACCGTATATCTGGTTGTTGAACAACAAAATGTTTACGTCGAAATTCCTTCGTAGTAAGTGGATGGTGTGGTTACCCCCGATACTAAGGCTGTCACCGTCGCCTGTAACGATCCATACACTCAGGTCGGGCCGTGCGGCTTTTAAGCCTGATGCTACTGCTGTAGCACGGCCATGGATGCTGTGCATGCCATAGGTGTTCATATAGTAAGGGAAGCGGCTGCTGCAGCCAATGCCCGATACCATCACAATGTTTTCGCGGGGTATGCCCAGACCGGGGAGGATCTTCTGCACCTGTGCAAGAATGGAATAGTCTCCACAGCCAGGGCACCAGCGTACTTCCTGGTCTGTTGCAAAATCCTTTGCCGTTAGCGGCACCGTCGTTGTTTCCATACTGTTTCGTGTCTGTTGTATTACAAATATAACGATAGCTTTTAAATGCGCAATGCCTTCCACCCCTTTCGGGACAAGACTGCCAGGCGCGTATTTTATGCCTCAGCTTCGTTGAGGGCATCCCAATATTCTGCAGCCCTTCGGGTATGCGGAATAACGATGGTACCACCGACAATATTGGCTACGGCAAATATTTCGTAGACCTGGCTGGTGGTAACCTTCATCTCGTAACACTTGCCCAAATGATACTTAATGCAATCATCGCAACGCAATACCATGCTGGCTACTAACCCCAGCATTTCCTTGGTTTTTGCATCGATGGCACCATCGGCATACGTGTTGGTGTCCAGATTCCACAGCCGTTTGATCACGAGATTGTCTTTACTTAATATCACCTCGTTCATACGGTTGCGGTAATCGTTGAATTCCTGTACTAGTACTGACATATAATTAGTTTTCACCAAAGGTAAACTAACAGGTGAGATTCCGGGGAACGCTTTTGGTCATTTTTGCAGTAATGTACTGAAATGGCTTATTTTGAAGCATGAATGCATGGTTACAAAAAAACAAACAAATTCTTTCCCTGGTTCCCGGCCTGGTCATTTGTGTATTCTTTTTTTTGGTCAATCCTTTTGGGGTTGACCAAAAAGCCAATACAGTGCTTGCCTTTGCCAGCCTGATGATCGGCTGGTGGGTACTGGATGCGATGCCGATGCCTGCTGTAGCCCTTCTGCCGTTGATACTGTTCCCGCTGTTCAATATCAGCAGCTTAAAAGAGACCTGTAAAGCCTATTCTGATTCGGTTATTTACCTCTTTATGGGTGGCTTTTTCCTCGGCCTGGCCATTGAAAAATGGAACCTGCATAAACGTATTGCATTGTATATCATCAACCTCACGGGTACTAACGGAGACCGGATTATACTTGGCTTTATACTTGCCACTGGCATACTCAGTATGTGGCTCAGCAATACCGCCACTACCATGATGATGTATCCTATTGGTGCCTCGGTAATCCATGTCATCAGCCGCCATGCACCACCAGATGCGAAACTCAAGCACTTTTCTCTCACCCTTATGCTGGCACTGGCCTATGCTTCTAATATTGGGGGCATCGCTACTGTTATAGGTACACCTCCTAATGTGGCCTACATGCGTCACCTAAGTGAGCACTACAAGCAAACGGTTTCTTTTATTGACTGGATGAAGGTATGTATGCCTTTATCTATCCTGCTGCTTTTCGTACTTTATTTTGTAATGGTAAAATGGCTTTACCCGAATCGTATCAAGGACAGTAATGAAGCAAGGGCTTACATTAAGCAGGAATTGAAAGCGCTGGGGCCGTTATCTGCTCCTGAAAGAAGGGTGCTTATCATTTTTACTTTTACTGCCCTGCTGTGGATCACTAAGGACATTATTAACAGATTGCAGCCCTTTATACAACTGGACGATACTATTATTGCCCTCCTCGGCGCTATCAGCCTATTTCTTTTTCCTTCGGGCACTAAGACTACAGTTAAACCGGGCCGCATACTTGTCTGGGAAGATACACAGAAAATGGCCTGGGGTATATTATTGCTTTTTGGCGGAGGAATTGCACTTGCCAAAGCCCTGGAAGAAGCGAAGCTGATTGACCAGTTGGGTGGGTTTATCGCTGGATTTGCAACGGATAATCTCCTGATATTGATCTTTGTTGTAACACTTGTATCTGTCTTTCTCAGTGAAGTAATGAGCAATATCGCACAGGTTATTGTGCTTGCACCTGTAATCTCTGCTCTTGCAGATGCACTGCATGTTAACCCCCTGCTGCTGGGTATACCGATGACGCTGGGGGCCAGTTGTGCGTGTATGCTGCCTATGGGTACGCCACCGAATGCCATTGTGTTTGCCAGTGGTCATATCCGTTTAAAACATATGCTTACTACAGGCCTGGTGCTCAACATCATCTGCGTTATAATTATTACTTTTTTCTGCTGGAAACTGTTGCCACTGCTGATGCATCTGAGCTAAAGGTACAGGCATTTGAAAAATAAATTTCCTGTATGGTGTGATTTTTAATGCACCTCTGCGAATCATATAGCATAAATGTTTAGGGTACATGCGCGAACAGGCAGGCAAGGCGGAACTCCTGGAATTGATACAGGCGAACGAAGGCATCATCTATAAGATATGTCACACTTATTGCGTCAATCCGGGCGATCGGGAGGATCTTACCCAAGAGATCACCTACCAATTATTTCGTTCTTACAAGAATTATGATACGTCTTCCCGCTTTACTACATGGATGTACCGGGTAGCGTTAAATACTGCTATCAGTTTTTACAGGGTAACAAAGAAAAGCTCCTATACCGTGGCACTTGATGACGTACATGTTGAAATTGTGGATCCTGCACCACCAACATCTGAATCTGAACGGCATATACAAATACTTCAACAATGTATACAGGAGCAAAAGGAGCTGGACAAGGCATTGATGATTCTTTACCTTGAATCAAAGAGTTATAAAGAGATTGCCGAGATCATCGGTATCTCCGAAACCAATGTGGCTACAAAAATCAGCCGAATAAAAGAAAAAATAAAGCAAGCGTTCCTGCAATATCAATAAAAACAGTATCATGGAAGAAGCAACAATAAAGAAAATATGGGAGGATAGCTGCAGGCAGTTAGAAACTGCAAAAGTACTGAACCTGCAGGCCTGGGCGCTCAATACACACAGCTTTGAAATGATGCAGCTACAGAAAGCCAAGTCGAGATTAAATGCCTTGCTACCGTTGAAGCTGTTTGCTGTAATCTTAGGTTTTATCTGGGTAGCATTCCTCTGCTTGCTGGTATATGGTAACCGGATGAGTAATCCTTACTTTACGATATCGGTTGCTATCATCGCTCTTTTTAATATCCTTGCCATTGCAGTTTACCTACGCCATGTGGCATGGATCAGGCAGATCAACTTCAGTGAGAGCATCATCAGCACGCAGGAAAAGCTCAGCCGCCTCCAGGCTTCCACGATCAATATTGTGCGCATCCTTATGTTACAGTTCCCTTTTTATACAACCTGGTTCTGGCACAGCAGTTGGATGGGCACCACCCGGTTCTGGTTGATCTCTTTTCCCATTACCATAGGATTTGCCCTACTGGGTTGGTGGCTCTTTAAAAATATTACCATTAAAAATATGAACCGCAAGTGGATAAGGCGTTTTATGATGCTGGGTCCTGAATATAAAAATCTTTTACAGGCTAAGGAGATGATGGAAGAAACCGAGGCTTTCAGGGAAAACTTATAAGGTCTTTAACACAAAAAAGCCGTGACGTTTGATACGTCACGGCTTTTGTATTTTATTAAACGGTTATTATCCGTTCATACTTGTCAGGAATTCGGCATTATCTTTTGTGCCTTTCATATTCTGCAGCAGAATATTAATGGCTTCTTCAGGATTCATATCGGCCATGTGTTTACGGAGTACCCACATACGCTGGAAGGTTTCTTTATCGAGCAGCAGATCGTCGCGGCGTGTAGAAGAAGCAACAATATCAATAGCAGGGAAGATGCGTTTATTGCTGAGGCGGCGTTCAAGTTGTAATTCCATGTTACCAGTACCTTTAAACTCTTCAAAGATCACTTCATCCATCTTACTACCGGTATCGACCAGAGCTGTTGCGAGGATGGTAAGTGAACCACCGTTTTCTATTTTACGTGCAGCTCCAAAGAACTGTTTGGGTTTCTGCATTGCGTTTGCTTCCACACCACCACTCAGCACTTTACCGCTCGCAGGAGCCACGGTATTGTGGGCACGGGCGAGACGGGTTATAGAATCAAGCAGGATCACTACATCGTGCCCGCATTCTACCAAGCGCTTTGCTTTCTGCAAAGCAACGGTGCTTACCTTCACGTGCTTCTCTGCCGGTTCGTCGAAGGTAGAGGCGATTACCTCTGCCCTTACGCTGCGTTCCATATCGGTAACCTCTTCAGGACGTTCGTCGATCAGTACAACCATCAGGTAACATTCAGGGTGGTTGGCTGCGATAGCATTGGCTACTTCTTTCAGCAACATGGTTTTACCCGTTTTGGGCTGGGCTACGATGAGTCCACGCTGCCCTTTACCAATGGGGGTAAAGAGGTCCATAATGCGGGTAGAGAGTTCTGTTGCGCGGTAGCAGAGATTGAGTTTCTCGTATGGGAAAAGTGGAGTGAGATAATCGAAGGGTACACGGTCGCGTACTTCTTCGGGCGTTTTGCCATTTATCGTTTCCACTTTGAGCAGTGCAAAATATTTTTCGCCTTCTTTGGGTGGGCGAACAGAGCCATAAACGGTATCTCCCGTTTTCAGGCCAAAAAGTTTGATCTGGGAAGGAGAAACGTAAATATCATCGGGAGAAGAAAGGTAGTTATAATCGCTGCTGCGCAGGAAGCCGTAACCATCGGGCATCATTTCGAGAACGCCTTCGCCGAGGATCACACCATCAAATTCAATGTTGAAATTGGTATTGCGGTGCTGCGGGTATTGACGTTGCTGCACCGGTGTTTCTTCTTCCTCTTCCATCATAAGGTCGTCTTCTTCATCAATCGGATCGTCCTGCAAGAGGCTGATCAGGTTGGGTGCGAGCGCCATTGCCGAGGAGATACCATCGGGGTTAACTTCATCCACTGCTTTTTTGGGCTGTAATGGTTTCTTTGTTTTATCTAAGGCTTTTTTAGGGCCGGGGTCTTTTTTCAACTTAGGAGGCATTATTTCTTTAACTTCATTTTCTTCCTGGTCGTCGTGTATTTCTCTTGGTTCTTTATTTTCTTTAACCGGCCTGTTTGTTCTTGTTTCGCGAACCGCTTCTCTTCTTGGCGCTTCTTTTACCACTTCGGCCTCTTCAGAACCAATACCGGTAGAGGTCTTTACAATACGTTTGCGCTTGGGCTTTTCGGCGTTTTCATCAGCTTTGTTATCGGCGTTGAGCACGGCTTGCTTATCCAGAATTTTGTATACCAACTCCTGCTTGTCTAACTTTTTGGCTCCGGATATTTTGAGTTGCTCGGCAATATCCAGCAACTCAGGAACGAGCATATCGTTCAGTTGTAAAATGTCGTACATACAAAAATGAAATGATTAATTCTCAAAAGAGTAATCCTAAAATCTGAAAGTTTAGATTGAAAATTTAGTGATAGAACCTTTAATACTGATATGGCAAGTGGCTTGAACTGGGCTATCAGTTTCTTTCTTGCTGCAATATTAAGATGTTTTCCCCAAAAAACACAAATTTTTATTGCCGCTGGTCATTTTCTGTCACCGGAATGTACTTTTCAAGCCAAAAGTATCGATTTATATATCATTTCCCGCTTGCAGCCTTCATTACAGCGTTACTGAAGAATTGATTTTGCCCGTTGGATACATGATGAAAATCCAGCATCTTTTCCCCGTTTTTCTGCAGCATGCTTTACGTGCAGTGCATCGGTCTTGCTACTCGCCGCATGCTGCTTATCTTTGCACACTTTTAATGTTCAGTATATGTTTAATACAAGAGTAAAAATCAAAGCACTGCTTGCCCGTGAAGACAGCGGCTACCAGGCAACGGTAATGGGGTGGGTGCGGACCTTCCGCAACACGCAGTTTATAGCATTAAATGATGGCAGCACCAATAATAACCTGCAGGTTGTAGTAGCGCTGGGGCTGCTCGATGAAGCTACTGTTCGCCGTATCACTACCGGCGCCTGTATTAAAGCCACCGGTGAGGTTGTGCCGTCTCTTGGCAAGGGACAGAAGGTGGAACTGAAAGCTACCGAGATAGAGATACTTGGTGACAGTGATGCAGAAAAGTTCCCGATTCAACCTAAAAAGCATAGCCTTGAGTTTCTCAGGGACAATGCTCACCTGCGTTTCCGTACCAATACATTCGGGGCGGTCTTCCGTGTGCGACATGCCCTTGCTTATGCGGTACATCAGTTCTTTAATGACAGGGGATTTGTGTATATGCATACCCCGATTGTTACGGCCAGTGATGCAGAGGGGGCGGGTGAAACCTTTCGCGTAACTACACTTGATATGAATCAGCCGCCACGTAATGAGGATGGCTCGATCAACTTTAAAGAGGATTTCTTCGGGCGCAGCACCAACCTTACCGTGAGCGGTCAACTGGAAGGTGAGCTGGGCGCTATGGCCTTCAGTGATGTGTATACATTCGGCCCTACGTTCAGGGCGGAGAACAGCAATACCACCCGGCACCTGGCAGAGTTCTGGATGATTGAACCTGAGATGGCTTTCCATGATCTTGAAGACAATATGAATCTTGCAGAAACATTTATCAAGCATATTATCCAGCACGCTGTAACACATAATGCTGACGATCTTGAGTTTCTTGCCCAGCGGCTTGAAGAAGAGGAGAAACAAAAGCCACAACAGGAAAGAAGTGAAATGGGATTGATGGAGAAACTAAACTTCGTTCTTGGAAATGATTTTGAACGCATTACTTATACCGAGGCGATTGACATCTTACTGCAGTCGCCAGCGCATAAAAAGAAAAAGTTCCAGTATGATGTACAATGGGGAATTGATATGCAGAGCGAGCACGAACGTTATCTTGTGGAGAAACATTTCAAGAAGCCAGTTATTGTAACGAACTATCCAAAGGATATCAAGGCTTTTTATATGCGTCTTAACGATGACGGGAAAACCGTGGCTGCCATGGATATCCTTGCGCCGGGCATCGGGGAGATTGTGGGTGGTTCACAGCGGGAAGAGCGCTATGATAAGCTGGTGGCACGTATGGATCAGATGAACATCCCTGCCGAAGAATTATGGTGGTACCTGGATACACGCCGTTACGGAGCCTGCCCCCATGCAGGGTTTGGACTCGGTTTTGAAAGACTGGTACAGTTTGTAACGGGCATGACTAATATCCGTGATGTTATTCCATTCCCACGCTTCCCTAAAAGTGCTGAATTTTAACCTGATTATTTGTAATGGAGAAAAGCCGGAATGTCCCGGCTTTTTTATTATTTTGTTTTCAAATCCTGCAGCATGAAAAGTTTATTCGACAAACCCGCTTACGAGGAGATTTTAACCCGTATGACTAAACTAACGGATGAACACCAGGCCCAGTGGGGTAAGATGAATGTAAGCCAGATGCTCGCTCATTGCTGCCAGCCATTTAAGGTAGCGTTGTCTGAAAAGAAGCTCCCGCGTGCTTTTATAGGTATTTTATTTGGATGGATGGTAAAGGGTAAGCTGAGTGATAATACTCCTTATAAACAAGGGCTGCCTACTGCCCCGAACTTCGTTATTAAAGACGAACGGGAGTTTTTCCCTGAGAAAACCAAGCTGATCGACTTAATCAATGAATTTCATACCAAAGGTCCGGATCGGGTAGGTCTGTTTCCTCATCCTTTTTTTGGACGTATGAGTAAAGAAGCATGGGGTAAGAGTATGTATAAGCATCTTGACCACCACCTCAGGCAGTTTGGCGCCTGATCTTGCTACACCTTTTAAATATTTTTTCTACGGAAAGTATATTACACAATATGGAATCTGCTATTACATAGAATAGCACTAAAGCACTGACTTTCAGCGTTTTAAAAAGATGGCGTTTTTATTGTGGTAAGGTCCCAAACTAATCCAATGGAAACATATAAGGCTTTTAAGATTTTCATCACCGATGATGGCTTTAGTCTTACCCTGTATGAACAACATCTCTGTAATCTCGGGTATACTGATATACATCTTTTCAGCAACGGGGCCGATATTTTGAACAGGCTTTCTGAAAGTCCCGATATTATACTGCTTGATTTTTTCATGGCCCGACCCGATGGCTTAACTGTACTGAAAGAAATTAAATGCTGCAATCCTGATATTTATGTGATTATGGTGAGTGGTCAGGAATATGTCCAAATTGCAGTTGACGCAATGAAATATGGCGTTTTTGACTATGTTATTAAAGGTGAAATGACTTTAAGCATATCGAGGATATACTTACTAAGATCAAACAGGTTGGAGAGCAGCTCAAATCAAAAAAAAGAATTTTTTCAGGAGGTTTTTTCCCATCGATCCAATATTATTAAACCCCTTGTTACCCGTGTTTCAAGTCTCCCTGAATTCTTTACTCTACATTTTATTCCATATTTTGGAAGGCTGTCCTGAATACAGACAATAAGAGTGGCTCGCCAAAATATAAAATCCTCTACCATAGCAGATATCAGTACTTTTTTTGTTTGGCATAAAAATGCATATCATATGGCCCAGAAGCAGCAGAGCAATATTGTTCGGAATATTATTCTGATGTAGTTTTAAGTTAAATGTTTGCTTTAAGTTCCAATCCAAGTTTCAGTCTGGAATAAAACGCAAAACCCAGCAATTAAACTTTCTTTTAAAATTCCGGATTCTTTCCTGCAGCGTATTGACAATGTGTTGCAGGAAAGGGTACCCGTTACAGGCGATATACTTGAGATGGCCGACGGGCGTACCCTGCTCCGGGATTATACTCTTATCTATTCGGAAGGTGTCTACACGGGTCATTTCTGGACTTTTACTGATATTACCAAAGAGAAGGCAAAGGAAAAACTGAAAGAGTATGAATACTGCTTCCGCCTTGCGCTCGAAAGGATTGGGTATAATGTATGGGAGCATGATTTCAATACGGGCAATACTTATTTTTCTGATAAAGAAGGCCTGTTGCTGGGATGCGATTTTGAAACATTTACCCAGAATACCCAACTGTGGTGGAGTATTATTTTTGAAGAAGACTGGTGGATGCTTGAGGAGAACGACCGTAATTATAAATGGGGAAAGCAACACCATCACCATATGGAGTACAGGATGCAATATAAGGATGGGTCTGTACGATGGATACTTGACAGGGGTGTGGTAATTGAAAGAGACGATCAGGGCAAGCCATTACGCATCATGCGGAACGCATACTGATATTACTGAAAGAAAGCTGCCGGAGCAGGCTTTACGTTTGAAGGAGGAAAAGTACCGAACCATTATTGCCAATATAAACCTGGGGCTTATAGAGGTTGATATAAAGGAACGGATCGTTTTTTCGAACCAGAGTTTTTGTGAGATGAGCGGGTATACATTCGAGGAGCTGGAGGGACGAACGGCATCTGCGATTTTTGTAAGAGGCGAGAATACTGATATGATGGAGGCAAAGAACAACCTGCTTTGAAAAAGGGGAGGCAGATGATATTCCTGCCAGTACAGTTGCCAAGCCTGATATTACCTTTCTGAAGGATAAAAAGATATTACTGGTTGAAGACAATAAGATGAACAGACTGGTAGCCACTACTGTACTGGACAGTTATGGCGGGTCTGTAACTGAGGCACACCAAGGCGCTGAGGCAATCAAACTTTTGCAGGTACAGCCCTTTAACCTGGTACTGATGGACGTGCAGATGCCGGTTATGGATGGTCTTGAAGCTACGGCGATCATCCGCCAGTCTATAAGCCCTACCCTTCCTGTTATTGCCCTTACTGCAAATGTTGTTGCAGGTGAGATTCATAAATGTATGTATGCTGGCATGAATGCGTGGATTGCCAAGCCCTTTGAAGAAGATGTGCTGATCCAACTCATTGCAGACCAGTTGGGAATGAACAGTGGTAATGATGTTAAAAATGAACCACTCCCCCAAGAAGATCAACTCTTCGACCTTACCCACCCGAGGGAGATCAGCCGTGGTAACGATGCTTTTGTACAAAAGATGCTTAACTTGTTTTGTGAGCAGGCGCCGGCATCTATTACCGAAATGGAAGAAGCATTTAACGAATAAGATCTCGGAAGAGTGAAGGCTTTTGTCCACAGGACTAAACCGGGTATTGATAATCATTCTATTACGCTGTTAAAGGATAAAGTCCGGTTGCTGGAAAACTATACGGTAGAAGATGCCGTGTCTGTATGGCTGGGCAAGCTTATCGGGGAAACAGCAGCTATTGTTGATCTCGTTGTGGAACGTACCCGGTCTTTATAAACAGAAGACCAGGTTGAGAACAACCAGGCCTTTCTTGTCATTCAGTACTGCCTTCTTTCTTTGGCTATGAGTACAAGCTTCGGGTATTGTTTTGTTCGTAAAGCGGTCGATTGGTCTACCCGGTGAGACACCCGCTTTCCTCCCGGAAGTATGGAGCGGGTAATGTATGCATCAGCACCCCGGCGCTACCGTTCTCACTCCGGCAACAGGAACTTTCCCCAACATTACCAGTGCAACAGTAAATATACAACTTTTATTATGTGTGCCAAAAGTTAGAATGCGCTACAGTAAAGGGTTACAGCGTGCAACGACAGGTCTGTCTCTCCAGAACATGGAAAGCTTTATATGTAAGAGAGTATTACCGCCTGTTGCAAGAAACGGAGTTGTTCTTCCGGGACAGATTATATCCCCGAAAGCCGGTTCAATTTTGTAATTTCCGGTTGTGAAAAAATGGTTGTTCCTTTTTACTTTTCTTCTTTGCGCTGCACATGTAAAGGCCCAGCAGGATATTATTTTTGAGAAATACACCCAGGCGCAGGGGCTTACGTCTAATAACATTACCTGCCTCCTGCAGGATAGATATGGCTTTTTGTGGATCGGTACAGGCTGGGGACTTAACCGTTATGATGGCCGGGTTTTCAAACAGTATAACCATACAGGTAAAAACGGCCTGACTGATCTCGCAATCAGGAGCCTGGCAGAAGATGTCGAAGGCAATATCTGGATTGGTACCGAACTGGGACTTAACCGCCTTAACCCGCATACGGGTGTTATTACACAGTACATAGAGGGTCGTGGTCCGGGAACGGTGCCTTCCAACTCGTGCTACCTATTGTATGTTGACAGGAATAAAACGCTTTGGGTTGGTACCAACAGCGGGTTGGCGAGCTATGATGCTGCCAGCAATGAATTTGTGAACACGCCCATCAGTCTTTATGGGAAGGACCTGAAGGCCAACCGGTTTTTTACCGGAGCGCTCGAAGACAGCCGAGGTCGTTTCTGGCTGAGCAGTTCTTATGGGGCTAAATTATTTGACCCCGGGAACAGAAGCGTGGTTTCTCTGCACAAGGCTGAGCCTGATAGCTTCACGGTTCGTGAGAACGTGGTGATGCGTCTTTATGAGGATACCGGGGGTGGAATATGGGCTTGTACCTGGGGTGGGGGTATTTTGAAGTATAACGAGGGGCTTCGCCAATTTGAGCATTATCTTGTTGCGGGAACAGACAGCGCAGATGTTTTCTTTGATATCAAGAATATTACGTTTGGTGGAAAGAAGTGCCAGTTGATCAGTGGAGGCTTCGGGCTTTTGCTGGCCGACCTGGAGAAGAGCCGGTATGGTGTAGTTAAACCTTTTCAATACTTTAACAAGCAAAAGGGCGGGTATGAACAATTTGCTGAAGGGGCAAGTGAAATGCTCACCGACCGCCAGGGTAATACCTGGATAGCTACCATACTGGGGCTGCAGAAAATTGACCCCTTGAGCCAGGTGGTAACCTGGAAATCATTGCCGGATAAAGCTGCCGCGGCTTCGCGTGTTTTTCATATCATCCCCTCTATCGAGGCCCCGCAGCACCTGTTTTACCTCAGCACTGTAAATGGCTGGTGGAAGTACAATACTATAACAGGCGAAATCACTCCGCACCTGCTGCCGACCAGGTATAAAAGTTTACTTTCGAATATCAACCGGTTTGTAACTACACCAACGGGGTACTGGTTTACCTCGCAGGAAGGCGCCGGGTTTTACGATATACAAAAAGGAACGGTAACAGACCTTACTTCCCGGCTGGATAAAAAATACCAGATGAGGACGTGGGGTATCTGCAAAGACAATGGTGGCCGGATCTGGTTTACAGTACGACGTTCGGGTATACGGGTATATGACCCTGCTAACGATAGCCTGAAGGCTTTATTCAACGATCTTTCTGATACGACTAATCTGGTTGGTCGCAGCCTGACGGATCTTTATGCGTCGCAGGATGGTGGTGTATGGTTTAACACCGACCGGCTTTACCGCATCAATCCGGTTGATCTTTCCTTTAAAAGCTCACTTATCGCTAACGAAACCAACAGTCGTGTTCTTCCCCACCGTATCTACATCAGTCATAACGGGATACCCTTTTTTACGAGTGAGCAGGTTATCTATACTTTGCGTAATAACCAGTTAGAGCCGATCTTTCCCAGGGTAGGAAGGAGTGACTTCTTACTGGATAACATGATCGAGGATAATACTCACCAATTCTGGCTTAAAACGAATACGGGTTTATACAAAACGGACAGCAGCTTTGAGCGGATCAACAATATGAGTGGTCTGCTGTACCCGCGCCCTGTTGAAGAGTTCAGTGAAATGTACTGTACGGCAGATGGCATTTTTTTTATTGCAGGGAAGGGTGGTATCAATGTATTTAATACGCAGGCTCTTGCAAAGAAGGGGCCGCCGCCTGTAACGCTTGTAAACCGGGTAAAGGGCGGCAACCAGGAGTTTTTCCTTGCCGACGGAAAACAATTGTATGTGTTTTCATACAAGGATGCTATTGAGCTGGAATTGTCGGCCCTCAACTTCTCTAACGAAAAGAATAATAGCATTTATTATCAGCTTGAGGGATGGGATACAGTCTGGAAGGAACTGGTAGGGGTACCAGTTGTACGATATGAGCAGTTGCCGCCGGGACGATATACTTTTAAAAGTAAAAGCAAAACTGCAGGGGGAGTCTGGAGCAAAGAAGAGGCGACGGTATCTTTTGTTATACGGCCACCTTTTTACCGTACCTCCTGGTTTATCCTTTTATCGATTGTTGTGTTAGCGGCTGTGGTTTATGGGATTTACCGTTACCGCCTGCGGCAGGCACTTCAACTTGAAAAGATGCGTACCCGTATTGCCACAGACCTGCATGATGATATTGGAGCCACGCTCAGCGCCATAAGTATGTACAGTGAGGTGCTGAAGGGTCAGGTAAAAGAAAAGCTGCCCCATCTCCAAAATGTACTTGATAAAATGGGAGAGAACAGTCGTGATATGGTGAGTAATATGAGTGATATCGTTTGGGCCATCAATCCGGGCAACGACCACGGGGAAAGGCTGTTGCTGCGGATGGAAAACTATGCCCTTGATATTGCTGCTACCAAAAGTATCAACCTGCGTTTTAACGGTGATGAGGCTGTTAACGCGTTAAACTTTACGCTGGATCAGCGGAGGGATATTTACCTCATTTTTAAAGAAGCCATGAATAATGCAGTAAAGTATTCGGAGGCAGCGAGTATTACGGTTAATATAAAATGCAGTAACCGCAGACTGGAGCTGGAGGTAAGAGACAGCGGTAAAGGGTTTAATCCTGATCTTGTACGACAGGGTAACGGGTTGAAAAATATGAGCGCCCGCGCGGCTCAACTGAAGGGTCAACTCAGTATTACGAGCGATGCAAGAGGTACGTCGGTTTTACTAGTATGTAATGTGTGACAGAACACATGAGCATGCTGTATTGCTTACCCAATATTGGCTATTGCAGGGCTCCGGTTTTTAGCGCAATTTTGACAGGGAATAAATTGAGTATGAGAATAGCCATCTTCGAAGACAATAAGCAATACCGGGAAAGCCTGGAATTTGTTATTGTTACGAGTACGGATATGGAGTTGTGTGGTGCTTTCGAGGATGCTTCCCGCCTGAAGCAAAAGATAGAAGCGCTGCGGCCGGATGTGGTGCTTATGGATATTAACCTGCCGGGTATGAATGGTATTGATGCGGTTAAAGAGATCAAGGCTCATTTTCCTGAAGTGCAGGTTTGCATGCAAACTGTATTTGATGAAGACGATAAAGTTTTTGCTTCTCTCTGTGCAGGGGCTTCGGGGTATATTCTTAAAAACAGCGCTCCTGAAAAAGTGCTGCAGGCCATAAGGGAGGTTGCCGATGGTGGCGCTTTCTTTACTCCCAGTATTGCTAAAAAGGTGCTTACTAATTTTCAACTGCAACCTGCAGTTGCAGAGTATATCCAGCTTTCGGAAAAAGAGAAAGAAGTGCTTCGTTATCTCGTGGATGGCTTAAGTTATAAGATGATTGCGGAGCAGTGTAAAGTGAGTTTTCATACTATTCACTCCCACGTCAAACATATTTATGCCAAGCTGCATGTTAACAGTGTTGGCGAAGCCGTCTCCAAAGCTATCCGGCAGAAGTTAGTGTAGTTATTTACCAGTGGTATCGGTGCCCTATCACCGCACTTGTTTTTATTTTGGTTTATAGTTCATCTAACATAACAGTCTTGGTGGTTCTTAATGCCAAAGCCCTTATTACACGCTTACCATGGCGCACGGCGCACTTGTGTTACATATTCTGTTCCATCTATTACAATACAGGGATCATTGTTTTTATTGTTGCGTTTTTGAAAGGGATACTGTTGCATGCCCCTGCGCTGTGAATTAGCGATCAATACATTTCCCCTCACACTCCAAGTACCGCGGTCTACTCCACCTGACCATGCGCCGCCATTAAATACTTCGTTGCCATATTGGTCGTTACCGCTTGTGCTCCGGCTGGATTCATTATAGTATTCGTATGTGCCATTGGCGTTAAGTATAAAGTACTCTTCATAGCTGGAGCCGCCATTGCTGTTGTAACCGCCACCTGTAGCACCCATCCTTACCCATTTGCCTACCATTGAGCGGTCGATGCCACCGCCGCCTGTTGCACCTGCACCCGCATTACCCTGCGTTTTGCGGTAGTACTCATTTATTACACCGTTGTTGTTGACGATCATCTTGTTTCCACTGATCTTATACTGCACGGTCATGCTGCCTTCCGCAGAAGTAAGCGTAATGGTATTAGCTGTACTGCTGTATGCCACTGTTTCCCCATTGATTATTACCCTGCCGCCCTGCATAAATGTAGCTTCAAAATTATCTCCCGTCCAGGAGCCCAGCAGGCCGCTGTTGCCGCCGGATTTTGCATTGCTGTTAAACTGTGGCTCTGCTGCCTGGCTATTACCCCCGCCACGACCTTTTTTGGCCAGCATTAACACTGAGCCATTGTAATTGAGCAGCAGATGGCCCTGGCTAATCTCGTAGCCATAACTGATGGAGCCCCCATTGCCTGTACAGGTTAGTGTACCCCCACTGGCGGTGTACGTGAACTTTTTACCGTTGAACAGCAGGTTGCGGCCATCCTGGAAAACAAAGGACAACCCCTGCCCTTCCCATGTACCCAGCAAGGTATTGCCGCCGCTCCGGGGTGCGTGATTGTTACCATTCCCTTTTCTTTCGAAAACGTTCTGCTCACCATTACTCATGCGCAGTACCAGCTTGCCATTATTCATCTCGTAAGTAAAAGGGATCTTACCGTTTGCCACAGAAGGATTATAAATGAGGAGGTTCTTTTTATTGATGGTATACTTAAATGGCTGACCATTGAAGATAACATCGTCGCCAACTTTAAAGTCAAGTTCAATATCGTTGGATACCCAAGCCCCCAGAATACTGCTGTTGTTATTTGCGCCGCCGGATGATACCGAGGGTGCTTCTGCCGCCTGTGCCTGGCCCATACCGGTAAAGGTAACCGGCTTCCCGAGGTCTCCGCCAGAGAGCTTCAGCCCTTTACCATCTACCTGGTATTGATAAACCGTGGTAGCGCCGCCGTTAATGATAGACAACTTGTTGCCGCTGGTGGTATAGCGTATTTCTGCCCCATCAAACTCGCCGGAGCCATTATCGTACAATACAAGGGTGAGCGTTTGTCCGCCACCTGAATATGTCCAGGTACCTACAAGTGTATTTGCACCTCCACCGCCTAACTTCTTTCCGATCTGGGCAGAAATGGCTAATTGGAAACATAACAGGATACAACAAAACAATAACTTTTTCATTGCAGTTGATTTTATCCAAAATTACCCCTGTTCGCTGCGGACGGCTATCCCCAATTATGGCGAGTAAGATGGTGTACGGTTTTCCTCCTGCTATTAATTACAATACTACTATTCCTTGCAGGAAATTTTCATGCAGCTTTCCCATAAAGTACAAAAAAATCTCCTGTAATACAGTACCGTATTGATATCGATTATACAAAACACCTTAAAGGTATTCCTATTGTAACCTGCAAAGGAGCGACTAATCTAAGTGATACAGGCTTCATAATTTTGATGATGCCACACCGGGCAGCACCAAATCGGGTCATTCCTGTTTTATATGCTGATCGTGTATAATTTTATCCGTTTTTGGTGAAATTCTGCTGAAATGCTCAATTAACAAGGGCTGGGTAGTATTCAAAATGGGCATCTACTATAGCTTACAGGAATTGTGAGTCTTTTTAAGTCTCATATTTATTAAAAAAACAGCATTTTTCTGACCTGCTTTTGTGGTAAATCTTAATGAAACCCTGATGCAAAGCGGGTTATCCGGCATAAATATTGTATTTCAGGTTGTTAGCTATAACCCCTTGTAAACTTTATCACAGCAATTCGAGGCAGAGATGCTCTACTACAAATACTGAACAGTCGACAATTTCGCTAATCCCCAAATAATTACAGAAAAACCAGAAGTGGCTACTGCCATTTATCGCATCACGGAAACCAGTAAAGTACGGCGATGCCTGTTTTTTCCTTCTACCAGGTTTTTTCCCAACCAGGCCGCTTAGTAACCCCGCCCACAACAGTTGTTGTGGGTTTTTTTATGGATGTGTGTAAAAACAGAACAGGCCACCCGCGAGTGGTGACCTGTTTGCCATTAACCAACTATAAAAAAGAATCACCCAAAAACTCAACCATTGCCTGCGCCATTGCTACTGCTGAAGATGCCATTGTTAATATCGCCACCACTGGTAACACAGCCATTGCAGTAAAGAGCGGCCGTTACTACCGCTATGATCACTGTTGTTGTAAGAAAAAGCTTTTTCATTACCTGCTGTTTTTATACTATAAGGACACGATGATGGGGGTATTACATAATGGCCGCAATAAAAGTTTTGTTAAAGCCTTAACGTAGTACTTCCGGGATATATCTTCCCGCTCCGTCCATCAGGCCCTTAGGTTAACATTCTTATAATAAAATGCCTGGCCGTATTTTCAGAAAGAGAAAAGCAGTCTTCCCTGTAGTGAAATCACCGTATCGAAAGGGTTAAAAAGCTGTTGGTCATCCCCGTGCACTGGGGCATTTTTGCCGGAGCAATGCAAAATACTGGGGGTTCATCTTAGTAAAGGTTTACCGAATCTCGGTGCCACAGCAGGTAGCACGACAGCAGCCGCCTGCTTGCAAACCACTCCTTTCCTGGAGTGGTTTTGCCATGCGCTTAGCTGAAGGTCTGCACCTTCGTACAGAACTGAAGTTCTACTTATCTGCACGTACCTTTGCCGCCAAGACATCCAATCATGAAAGCATTGACCTTTTCGAGCTTCGGCGGCCCCGAAGTATTACAATACATTGATATTTCTGCACCTGTATTAAAGCCCGGCGAGTTACTGGTACAGATGAAGGCCATCGGGTTAAACTATGCCGATGTATATCGCCGCCAAGGCAATTACCATCTTAAGGGTAATCCTCCTTTTATTGCCGGGTACGAAGGCGCCGGGGTAGTGATAGATGCCAATGGCGTAGATCACTATATGGCGGGTGATCATATCTGCTTTGCAGATGTTCCTTTTGCCAATGCTGAGCTGGTTGCCGTTCCTGTTACCCATGCTGTTCCCCTGCCGGGTATTATCTCTTTTGAAACTGCGGCAGCGGTAATGTTGCAGGGCCTGACAGCGCAATACCTTACCCACGACAGCTATAACGTACAACCCGGCGATACAGTGCTTGTACATGCCTGTGCGGGAGGCGTGGGCCAGTTGCTGGTGCAGATCACTAAGATGAAGCAGGCGATTGTGATCGGCCTTACCTCCTCACCCGAAAAAGCCGCTGTAGCACGGGCCACAGGGGCAGACGAAGTGTTTCTATACAGCGAAGACTGGGTAGCACAGGTAAAAAAATACACAGGTAAGGGTGCCGACCTGGTATATGAATCTGTAGGCACAACATTATTACAGAGTCTTGAAGCCGTAAAAGAAACCGGTACCGTAGTGTTCTATGGCTTTGCTGGTGGCAACCCGCCACATATCGATCCGCTGATGCTTATGGATGGCAGTAAGTCGCTTATCGGTGGTGACCTTTGGAGTTACCTCACCAGCAGGGAAGAACGTATACAGCGCAGTAACCGCCTGTTTGAATGGATCTCTACCGGTAAGATCAAGCTGGCTCCACCCACTCTGTTTTCTCTTGCAGACGGCAGGGCCGCCCACGAGTTTTTAGAGAGCCGCAAGAGCACGGGAAAGATTGTATTGATTCCTTAGTACTATAATTGAACTACTTATTTTTGTTACATGCAAAAAAAGACACTCCTCCTTGGCTGTGGCGAGCTCGGTAAAGAGCTGGTGATCGCCTTAAAACGGCTCGGACAAACAGTTATCGCGGCAGACAGTTATACCGGCGCTCCGGCCATGCAGGTAGCCGATGGGTTTGAAGTAATTGATATGCTCGACGGCGCCCAGCTTGATGCCATTGTAGCCAGACACCAGCCCGACCTGGTAGTACCCGAAATAGAAGCCATACGCACCGAGCGGTTCTACGACTATGAGCAGCAGGGCATACAGGTAGTGCCCAGCGCACGTGCCGCCAACTTTACCATGAACCGCAAGCTGATCCGCGACCTCGCCAGCAAGGAATTGGGGTTGCGTACCGCCCGGTATTTTTATGCCACCACCTTTGACGAATTTGAAACCGCGGTAGACGCTATCGGTCTGCCCTGCGTGGTAAAACCGCTGATGTCTTCTTCCGGAAAAGGGCAGAGCGTATTGAAAACTACTGAAGACAGGCAACGTGTATGGGACTATGCGATTACCAACTCGCGCGGAGATATTAAAGAAGTGATCATTGAAGAGTTTATCGCCTTTCATACCGAGATCACGCTGCTGACGGTAACACAGCAAAACGGTAATACTCTATTCTGCCCACCCATTGGCCATCGCCAGGAGCGCGGCGATTACCAGGAGAGCTGGCAACCGGTAGCCATCAGCGAAGCGGATTATATCGACGCCTGTGCCATGGCAGACAAAGTAACCGCAGCGCTGACAGGCGCAGGGCTATGGGGTGTTGAGTTTTTCCTGACAGACAAGGGTGTTTATTTCTCTGAGTTAAGTCCACGCCCGCACGATACGGGTATGGTTACCCTTGCAGGCACACAGAACCTGAGTGAGTTTGAGCTGCACGCCCGTGCTATCCTCGGCTTGCCTATTCCCGAAATCACATTGGAACGAGCCGGGGCCAGTGCCGTTATCCTCGCTAATAAGTCGGCCGAACAATTTACCATTACTGGTATTGGAGATGCGCTGGCACAACCGCGTACGGATATACGCCTGTTCGGAAAACCCAGTACACGTCCTTACCGCCGTATGGCTGTAGCACTGGTGTATGATGCGCCCGGTGCTGATATGGATGCGCTGAGGAAGAAAGCTGCGGAAGTGGCGGGTGAGGTGAGGGTGGAGTGAGGAGATAATTATTGGCGGCTACTAAACATTTCATTATGCACCTTCAGCAACTCCCTGTCCGGTAAAAATTTATCCGGCAGATTGATTGCTTTATTTTCCAGTTGCAGAAAGTTCTGTTCAATACTCTCTGGTATTGTTTTCTTTTTAAACTTAGAAGATACTTTTACAGTGTAATCATCTGCTGCTATTGTTATCAGGCCCGTATCAAATGCTTTGTCATGCAACGCATTTAAACAAAGACCATTCATCGGGTTTAATCTATTCTTAGTGTCTTTACTCCATGGTGCAATATGACTGGCAATTAGTAGCTGCGGATCATTGATACCAGTGATACAGCATGTGCTATTGTAGGTTGCCAGTATAATAGTTCTGAATATGCATTGGTTTACCCTCACCTTTATCCATCTTGCTTTTTCTTTTCCTTCTTTTGGAAGATCATTAGTATTAACATTGTTTATTTTTTCAATCGTTGTATGTTTAATATCAGCCAGTAATTTTTCACTCTCCAATAAAGCTGCATCCCAGTTGTTATAAAATTCATTCCAAACTTGCCTGTCCAATCTACTGGCATTGCCCATTCCTTTTATTCCCCTTGCCTGCAATGACGGATCAAGGCTTGAAAAGTTTACCAGTTTCAGTGCTACAGAGTTGGCTGTTCTGCCTATCAGTTTTGCTAAACTCTGAATTTCCTTAGTTGTGCTACTCAATTTTCCAAAAGGAAGTTTGCAGTAAAGATTCACTGCCAGAATTAATTCTTCTCTTGTCCATAATTGTTGTCCTTCCTTCACATTCAGATTGATTTATCTTTTGCAATACAGGCCCGGCTTAAGCACTTTCAGATATTTATCATCCGGTTAAAAAACTTTCTGCTCAGCGCAGTTCCCTGATCAACCGCCCCAGTGTTTCCTCCACTTTATCCTTCTTAAGATCGCATTCCCAGATCTCAATCACTTTCCAGGTCTGTTCTTTCAGGGTATAAATTGCTTTGGCATCGTTTGCCTGGTTGGTGGCGATCTTATCCGCCCAACACAGGGTTCTTGTTTTGGGAATGGTAAAATAGCGGCAGCCGTTATGCCCGTGCCAGAAACAGCCGTGTATAAAAACGATCGTACAGTATCTGGGCAATACGATATCGGGCCGACCGGGTAGTTTTTTATTGTGCAGGGTGTAGCGATAGCCATGGCCATGCAGGAAACGGCGCACCAGCATTTCGGGTTTGGTATCTCGGCTCCTGATGCGGCTCATGTTAAAACTACGCTAAGCCTTTGTGTGTACGTCGGCCATAATGGTATCCTAAAGTTAAACCATCCCGGCTGCAAATGATGCAATCTTGTTTCCAATTTGAACCAGCCCAGGATTTATATGCCGCTTCTTCGCCTTCGACTATTTCCACTTAGCTTAAACATACCAGTACTTAGCTTTATGCTACACTGGGTTAGCTTTTATTTAACTTTGGGTTTCTTTTTTCACAAATCAGCTATTAAACCCATCAATTATGCCCGATTTAAGTAAAATGAACCAGATCAGCGATATACCCATGCCGCATATCGGAGAACTCGTACAACAAGTGATGAAACAGCAGCATTACTCCGGCGCAGCCCTGGCCTGTCAACTCCAGGTTTCTACCACCACTATTATGCATGCCCTGCGCCGCCCAAGTCTCCACGCAGCCGTGCTCTGGAAAATAGGACAGGCCTTGAATTACAACTTCTTTGCATTGCTGGCAACGGAGTTCTCAGTGGCGGCCGCTCCTTCCAGTCGTGAGCAAAGCGTGTTACTGGAACTGGAAGCGCTGCAGCAGGAAACTGAGGTATAAAAAAAGTAGCGGATATTATAAGATCGCAGGAGAAGAAATAAAAGCCTAGCACCCCGTTGTTGTTGAAAGAGCTGGCAACATTGTACATCATCTTATTTTTAAAATCCCCCTGCCAGCCGTATTTTCACGCCATGCCCGAAATGTATCCGCATATTACTACACTGCTGAAGTGTATCGACCTCGAAGAGAAAGAACAGGTTAAACGTTACAGCCTGGACCAGCAGCATACGCTCCGGTCGCTCAAAGCCGAAGGCCTTGCCCTGCACCCCATTGTGGTAACGCGCAAAAACTTTGGCTATGCCGATTACCCGGAAATCACTTTCCGGCTCAACTTCCCCGCGGAAACGGGGCAGTTTAAAGATGGAGCATCAATAGAATGTTTCTGCGCTGGCGAAGAGCCGGTAAAAGGGGTACTTATTAATATGGAAGGCCGTGTGGGTGAGTTCCGCCTCTTTGCCCCTGATTTTCCTGACTGGATAGAAGAGGATAATGTGGGCATCAAGCTGGCGCCTGACCAACGTACCACCACCATTATGAAAACGGTGCTGAAGGAACTGGAAAATAACAAAGATCTCTTCCGCCTGTTTGAACAATTGCATAGTGGCCAGCCCCTTACTTCATCACGCTCTGCCACGGCTCCGGTACTGACATTTAGAAACCAGCGGCTTAATGAAAGCCAGCAACGGGCAGTGGCTGCCGTTGTACAAAACGAGGATATGGTTATTGTGCATGGTCCGCCGGGTACGGGCAAAACCACAACGCTTATAGAGGCCGTAGTTCAACTGGTAAAGGCCGGGGAGAAAATAATGGTATCGGCACCGAGTAATACGGCGGTAGACAATATCACACGCGGCCTTGTGGCGCAGGGCGTAAAAGTGCTGCGGGTGGGTAATGTGAGCAAAGTGGACGAAACGGTTTTTGCACATACACCTGAGGGACGGGCGGCAGGCGGCAAGCAACAGAAGGAGATTAAGGAGCTAAAGATCAGGGCGGAACAGTTTCGTAAAATGGCACTAAAGTACAAAAGAAGCTTTGGCAAGGCAGAGCGGGAGCAGCGAACCCTCTTGTTTAAAGAGGTCAAGAATATCCGCGCCGAAATCAAAAAGTTGCAGGTCTACTACGAGGAAAAATTATATACCGAGGCCGATGTTATCCTGGGTACGCCCGTAGGCCTGTACGATTCAAAGCTCAAGCATATTGATTTTCAGACCCTTATCATTGATGAAGCAGGGCAATGCATTGAGCCTCTTGCCTGGTGCATATTCCCGCTGGCACAGAAATATGTACTGGCGGGCGACCACCTGCAACTGCCACCGACAGTATTGAGTATGGAGGCTGCCCGCCTCGGGCTTAACCGTTCCATCCTTGAAGTAAGCATTGCTCCGGTTAAAAATATCTTCCTGCTCAACACGCAGTATCGTATGCGGGAAGCTATTGCCGGCTTCAGCAGTAATTATTTTTATGATGGTCTGCTGCAAACGGCCGCTCATCTCACCAATAAAGGTGTGCACATCAGTTTTATCGATACCGCAGGCTCGGGTTATAATGAAGAACGGGGCAGCGATGGTACAAGCCTCCAAAACGAGGGCGAGCTGGCGGTTATTCAAAAGTTATTGGCCGTGGAAGGGCCAGAACCCAAACAGACGGCTTTTATCTCTCCTTATTCGGGCCAGGTGGCTGCGGCTAAAGAGGCTTTGCCTAAAACCATGCGCATCAGTACTATCGACAGTTTCCAGGGGCAGGAGCAGGAGATCATCATTCTGTCGCTTGTGCGCAGTAATGACGATGGCGATATTGGCTTTCTTAAAGACTACCGCAGGATGAACGTGGCGATCACCCGTGCTAAAGAGCAACTCTTTATCATCGGCGACAGCGCGACCATCGCCATTGATCCTTTTTATAATTTGCTTATTGCCTATATCGAAAAACATGGCAATTACAGAACGGTATGGGAGTTTGAAGCATAGCGGCCATTCAACTACTTTTGCATCATGCAACTTACTACGGAGCAACAGTCCGTTATTGATACCAATACCAATCTCGTTATCAACGCTGTGGCGGGCAGTGGCAAAACCACTACCCTTATTGCCTATGCCAGAACGCGACCTGTTAACAGCCGCATACTCTACCTCGCTTTTAATAAAACGGTTAAAACCGAAGCGCTGCAAAAGTTTGCCTCGGAAGGGCTCACCCATATCAAGGTAGAGACTGCCCATTCCCTTGCTTTCGACCACATTGTTAAGTACAGCTCTTATAAAGTAGTGCCCGGTTATAAAAGCTATGAACTCTGCGAGCTGCTGCAGATCGACACGGGCGACCGGCATACTGATCTTATCATTGGCAATCATGTAAATAAGTTTATCAGCTATTTCTGTAACAGCGCAGCGCCCAGGGTGCAGCAACTCAATTATGCCGATGTGGTTACCGATCCCAAGGCCCGAGTATTTGTCGGCAATTTTTATTCTCTTATTGAACAGTTTACGCGCGAAGCGCTGTCTAAGATGGACAAAGGAGAGATCGCCGTTCCCCACGATTTTTACCTGAAGAAGTTTCAGCTCAGCCAACCTGTACTGCCCTACGACTATATCCTGTTTGATGAAGGGCAGGATGCGAGCGGTGCCATGCTCGATGTTTTTTTGCGTCAGCAGGCGGTGAAGATCATCGTAGGCGACCTGCACCAGCAGATATACGGCTGGCGGTATGCGATCAACAGTTTACAACAGGTCAATTTTCGGCTCTACCACCTCAGTTGCAGTTTCAGGTTCGATGACGGCATTGCACTTGTGGCTAATAAAATCCTCTCCTGGAAAAAGTATTTGCAACTGCCCCTGGCGATAAGGATACTGGGAGAAGGGCCGTTTAAAGGTGTGACCTATACGCGTGCTACACTTGGGCGTACCAATCTTGGCGTACTGCTCAGCGCCATTGCGCAAATGCAGCACGGCGGAGTAGGCAAGGTTTATTTTGAAGGCCATATCAACAGTTACACTTTTGCTGATGAAGGCGCGTCGCTGTATGATGTTCTCAGCTTATACAATGGGAAGCCGGAGAAAATAAGGGATAAGCTGATCGCTACCATGCTTACCATGAAAGAGCTGGAAGATTATATTGAAAAAACGGAGGATAATGCTCTTGGCATGATAGTGGAAGTGGTAAAGGAGTTTGGCAACAAACTGCCTGCACTTATCGAAGATTTAAAGAAGAGCCATACTGCTGCCAAAGAAGAGGCCGATATGATCTTTAGCACGGTACACCGTTGTAAGGGTATGGAATACGATGAAGTGACATTGCTTAATGATTTTATTACTGAGGAAAAGCTTTTGAAATATATTGGGCAATTGAGCGGCGACGGCGGATCACCACAGGAAAAGAACAGGCTTGCAGAGGAGATCAATATCCTGTATGTGGCTGCTACAAGGGCCCGGCAAAAGTTGAGGATACCACCGGAGATGAACCCCTTGCAAAGCATAGAAGTCGTTAATCGCCCTTTGCCTGGTACCGGTTCCGGTAAAGGCTATCCGCGCAGTTTTACAGGAGACCGGACTGTTTTCTCTCCTGCGTCGAGAGGTATTAAAAAGGACTCGTTAACAGGCAGGATTTCGAATTCTGGTAAATTCTGGACACACGAGGAAGAGGATATGCTTGAACAAATGTATCTCAACGGTGCGGGTTTACAAGAAATGGCTAAAGTGTTGGGCCGCGGAGAAAAAGGTGTGCGTATTAAGCTTACTTACCTGGGGCTTATCGATGAAGATGATATTTTATAAATGATAAGGGCTTATGATTACACAGAAAAGAGATCTCAGAACAGGGAAAACTGCCTGGTCGACGTACAGCGTTCCCCGTGTTCCTTCCCAGGTGCTCGACCATGACCAAAAGGCTGATGTACTGGTGATTGGCGCGGGCATCAGTGGTGCGATGATTGCACAGGAGCTGAGCGAGGCCGGCCTGTCGGTGATCATGGTTGACAGGAGAAAACCAATGATGGGGTCCACGGCTGCAACAACGGCCTTATTACAATATGAACTGGATGTGCCGTTACTGGAACTTGGTAAGAAAATTGGCATTGAAAACGCTACCCGTGCCTGGCGACGGTCGAGATTAGCGCTTGAAAGCCTGGCGGCAAAGATACAGGGACTTAATATTGACTGCAACCTTAAGCGTACCGATACGCTGTTCCTCGCGGGTAGCGATTTGGGCGCAGGTGCTTTACGGGATGAGGGTAATGCGCGAAATGCCATCGGCCTGCATGCCGACTATCTTACTACTGGTGATTTAAAAGAGCGTTACCACATCGACAGGAAAGCGGCCCTGCATACCTATGATAACCTTTCTGTTAATCCCCTCCGGCTAACGGCTGGCTTTTTACTTAAAGCGATTGAGCGGAAAGCCGTTATTTACAAGTCTACCGAAATCGTTGATATCAGGATAAAAAAGGGGTCCATTGTTGCTGCAACGCAAGGCGGGCCGTTGATCACTACCCGGTATGCAGTTTATGCAACGGGCTATGAGCTTCCCAGGCGATTACAGTCGCAGCAGCATGCTATTAAATCCACTTGGGTGATTGCTACCCGGCCTCAAAAGCAAAAGCTGGTAGCGGGACTTCCACTTATATGGGAGGCTTCTGATCCTTACCTGTATATCAGAACGACAGCCGATAACCGCATCATTTGCGGTGGAGAGGATGAGGATTTTTCTGATGATGAGGCGCGTGATGCGCTTATCCCGGTAAAGACACAGGCTCTGGAGAAGAAGCTGGGTAAACTGTTACCGCATATTGATTGCCGCGCTGTGTTTTCATGGGCCGGGTGTTTTGGTACCAGCACTACCGGTTTACCTTCAATTGGCCATGTACCGGGTATGCAGGATTGCTTTGCTGCTATGGCTTATGGCGGTAATGGTATTACGTTCAGCCGTATTGCTGCTGAAATCATCCGCAGTGAGATTACCGGCAGGCGGGATCCGGATAAGGATCTGTTTGCCTTTTCCCGGTAAGATATTACTACTCGTTCTCCTACTTATTATTCTAAAAATGGTAAGGGGCATTCTGCTGTAAAACACTCCTTACCTTAATAAGCAGGGGTATACTTTTTCATGCTATACTTTAGTTCCTTTTACTGATGGCCGCATCTATTGAGTACTTGCCACTACCGCTAACAAGGGTAGCCAATGACAGACCGAGTAACAATAGGCTATGCTCATACCCTTCGCTTTTCTGGTTACCAAACCAGTTCATAAAAAACTCGTTTTCCTTTTGTACGGTAATTATGATCCCAAACACCAAAGAGATAAATAAGGCTGCCCAGGCCCTTCCTGCAAAACCGATTACGAGGCAGAGTGAGCCGAAGAACTCAATAACAATCACCAGCAGGCCAATAATCCATGGCAGGTGAATCGTACCGATAAAGAAGTTCATTGTTCCGTTAAACCCATAACCACCAAACCAACCTAATAGTTTCTGCACGCCGGCCGTTCGGAAACATGATTGCGCCAAGTGTAATATGGGTGATAAGGCCGGGCCAACTGCCTCTGGTTGAGAAAACACTGTATTTCATACTACTGCTTTTACTGTTTACGGGTGCAAAAGTCGACCGACAGTGCCTGTAAGAAAATAAAGCAGGTTAATAAATAAGGTTAAACCAGTTTAACATGGTTACTGTCCGTGGATGATCTGGTTGCGGATCTTATTCAGGAATT
The DNA here is from genome assembly GCA_964590975.1 of uncultured Ferruginibacter sp. GTDB lineage: Bacteria > Bacteroidota > Bacteroidia > Chitinophagales > Chitinophagaceae > Ferruginibacter. Next base: position 38,424 of record CAZPXP010000027.1, read on the forward strand.
CTTTGGTATTGCCAAGGTAGGAGGCAATCATATATTGTGGTACGCGTTGCTCGAAACGGGGGTACTGGCTCCGAAATGCCAGGTATCTTTCTTTTACCGGGAGGCTGAAGTTGGTAATGGTTGTTATTGGTTGCGGGCATAAATACATCGGGCGGGTAACCAACATCGTTGTACTGCTTATCCTCCTGGAGATAGTTACAACTGCGCTGTGCATATAAATGTACTGATAGCATGATCACTACTATGAATAGTGATGTTCGCAATATCTACAGTTTTAACAGTAGTTGCCAGGACCACCGTTATGCTACAAAATTACAGTGTATTGATGACTGGCCGAACCTGGGATGGGGATCGATAAGTACTTCGCCGTGAAAAAAAACATCTGTATTTACAGCATTAATGATCATACTGTTCTGGCAGGCTTCCTGTAGTACCTGTTCGGCTTTATTTTGCTTTGCCTCCTCAATGATATACACTTTAGGATACAGGTTGATATTAACAAGCCGGTACTTTCCGTCTACCATTTGCACTTCGCCGATGCTGTTACATACAAAATGAGAGGTATCGAGATGGTGCTTTTCTGCCAGAGACAGGTAAGTACTCATTACACAACTATTGATTGCCCCGAGGAAAAGATGCTGGGCGCTCCAGGGTTCTCCGTCTCCTCCTAACTGTGGGTGAGTTCCTACACGGATGGTTCCGGTTACCTCTTTTGCGTCATTGGCGCTCAGAACACCTTTTGTATCTGAAAGCCAGTCAAGCTGTACTTCTAATAATAATTGTTTGTCTGACTTCTTTATCATTTTTTCCAATTTTACTGTAAAGTTATTTACTGATCGGCCGGAACAGGATGACGCTTATCAGGGCAGGTAGTAACACTGGTAGTGCGTGTTGGCTGGTATTGGGCTGCAACCTGGTGCGGACGATCCCTGACCGGGCACATACTATGTATCACTTTTTCTCAAAAAGCCACCGGAGGGGATGACGTGCTTTTGCCGGTTGGAGCATGAATTTTTCAATACTATTCTCCTGTATATGGGCAATTGCCTGGTCGATGGAATCGGTAACGAGGAAGAGCTTAAGGTCATGATCAGAAATTGTACCTTCTGCCTTCATTCTTTCGATATGCTCCAGCAGGTCTTTATGAAACGCTGTATCAAAAACGACCACAGGAAACTCTGATATCTTTTTATTCTGGATAAGGGTAAGGGCTTCAAAATATTCATCGAGTGTTCCATAACCGCCGGGCATAACGATAAAGGCGTAGGAGTATTTTATCAGCAGGGTTTTACGAACAAAGAAATACTTGATGTTTATCCACTTGTCGAGGTAAGGGTTAGGACTTTGTTCCATCGGCAAAACGATATTACAGCCAACACTTTTACCTCCGACCTCCCTTGCTCCCTTATTTGCCGCTTCCATGATACCTGGTCCTCCCCCCGTCATGATGGTAAATCCCATCCTCGCCACCCGGGCGGCAATTTTTTCGGTTTGCTCGTAGTAATGATCGCCGGGTCTGAACCTGGCCGAGCCAAAGATGGTAACACAGGGTCCGGCAAAATGCAGAGCCCTGAATCCCCTGATAAATTCAAACAGAACTTTTACGGTGAACTTAAATTCTTCCCACCTGCTCTGAGGCCCGGAAAGGAATTTTATTTCTGCCTTTACTTCGCTCTTCATTGCTGCTGTTTAACTTCTTTATCCTTCACCTTACTTCCGGTGTAACATTGAGGAGAGTGTACTCTTGTGTTAAGGTAACTATTACATTTCGAAACGGCCAGTAAGTTTTTCTATTTTTATCCGGTACATAACCTGTTTTATCCTGTTACTATCGTCTATCTCAGCGCTTACTTCGTGCTCATGATTATGGATGGTACTGCTTGTCATTAACGAAAATACCCTGCTGAAAAGGATTTCTTTTGCTTTCTCTGCCTCCTCGCCATCAAGCTCTTCAAACTTGCCAAATACGAGAACACTCTGCCAGTGGGCCATATCGGTCATCATATCTACCTCAAAACAGATGTTGGGGTTTTTTCGAAGTATTTGCAATTTAAACCCTTCGTTGGTTTGGCCGTAAAGATAGTTGCCGTCATACGCATAGGTTACGGGTACGATATATGGATGCTTTCCATCCGTGCAAGCCAGCCTTCCCAGCACCTGGCTGGATAATACATTGGCGATCTGGTTAATGGTCAGTTGTCCGATCATGGTTAATTATTTTAGTAATGGCACACAATGTATCATTACATAAGGCTTTTGAAAATGATGGCAGTCACTCCTTTTTCCAACAGGCATCAGTTTTGATGATATGGAACCTGGGGGTCGTGAGCAGGTGATACCAGTCATCTTATTTACTGATGGTGATTACTCCCGAAAACGGGGCGTGTTATTATTTTTACTTTTAAAAACCCTCCAAAAAACGTGAAAATCTTGAGTCTTTGAAAAATGCGCATACAAAACAGCGACTATATGACAAAATTGAGAGCGGAGCAATTTAAAACCGAAAGCAATTCGTGGAAACGCTCACTGGCCTTTATTGTGGAAGAGAATGTAAGACTGAAAAACAGGCTTGCGGATCTTCTCAAATCTAAGTCTGAAAGGCTGATGCTTGAGTCGGCTGAAAATTATCAAAGCCGCTTTATCAAGACGGACGAGTTGATCAGCCTGCTCCGCAATGAAGTGGTGGAGTTTGATAAAATGCTTTCGACGGAAACGGGCTGGAATGAAAAAATGCTGACGCTGTTTGAGGTTAAGTTAAACAGAATACGGGGAAATGTACTTTTGGCCGAGAATGATTTTGGGAAACTAAAAGCTGGGTTTAACAGTTATTTTTCTGAAAATATTCAATGATATAAAAAATCACCCTGCCATTTTACCATACCGGAATGCTGTAACTAATATACCTGACCGGAGAGATTTTCCAGAAATGTTGTACAGGTTTGATCAGTTCAGGAGATTACCCAGTTTTTTGAGGTTCATAATAACAATATTTCCGTCTTTAATATCGATGAGTTTTTCACTACGGAAGTCGCTGAGTGTGCGGATAAGGGATTCTGTAGCAGTTCCGGCAATGGTTGCAAGGTTATCCCGACTGATATCTATTACAAAGTTTTCCCCCTCGTTCTGCTGGTATTTTTTCTGTAGTGTGATCAACGCTTCAGCTACTTTTTTACGCAGGGAATTGTATGCCATGCCCAATAACTGGTTCTCTTTTTCAACAATGTTCCTGGCGAGCAATTGTATGATCTTTTTACTTACTTCAGGGTTCTTATTCAGCAATTCGTCGAAATCTTCTTTTGGTATTACAGCCAGTTCTGTTTCTTCCAGCGCTTCTGCGGTATCGCTGTATACCTTTTCTTCGAGAAGCGGTATATAACCCAGGAAATCGCCTTCGCTAAAGAGTTCTGTAACCAGCTCCTTTCCTTCTTCGTTTGTTTTATACGCTTTTACCTTTCCTTTCAAAACATAATAAAGCCTGTTGGGGTGGTTCCCTTCTGAATAAATGACCTGCTTCTTTTTATACTTATTGGTGTTGCGGTCTTCTGCCAAAGACTGAAGTGATTTATTGCCCAGCGATCCCTGCATCAGGCGGTCTAAGCCTTCCAGCCCCGAGCCAAGTTCCTGCTTAAGCTGATCAATCTTTTTCAGGCGTCCGTCAATGGCATTAAGCAGTTCTGTTCCGGTAAAGGGTTTGGTGATATAATCGTCGGCTCCCAAATCCATTCCCTTCCTGAGATCGCTGCGTTCTGTTTTTGCTGTAAGGAAAATAAATGGTGTGTTCCTGATTTTATCATTTTTGTGTACTGCGTGCAATACACCAAAGCCGTCGAGCACCGGCATCATAATATCGCAGATGATGAGATCGGGCATATACTCAAGCGCTTTTTCGAGCCCAATTTTGCCGTTTTCGGCAGTAATAACTTTATAGTTGGACAGTTCGAGAATTTCCGCTGTATTGTTGCGAATATCATCATTATCTTCTATGAGAAGTATTGTTTTCATGCCGACCTTTTTTTAATAGTAAATGTAATGATGAACTCTGTACCATTTTCCAGTTCGCTTTTGCATTCTACTGTACCATCCATCAACTCTGCATATTTTGAAACAATGTGAAGCCCCAGCCCTGTACCCTGTATATTGCCTGCGTTTGCTCCTCGAAAGAACCGTTCCATCAAGTGTTTCTGGTCTTCCGTTGAAATGCCTATTCCGTAATCCTTTACCAAAAGAAGAAGGTGTTCACCTGTTTGGATGGTCTTAATTTCAACGGGGCTGTTTTCGTCTGAAAACTTGCTGGCGTTGGAAACAAGGTTCATAATGATATGCTTCACCAAAGACATATCCATATAGACCATCGTTTCACCCTCATGCCGGTAAAGTATTTTTTGTTGTCCTTTCAGGGTATTTTTTATCTCGCCGGAAATGGCCCTAATGTGTTCTTCTATATTAAACTCTGTAAGGCGTACAGGGATCTTTCCTTCTTCTATCTTTCCAACACTCAGGAAATCGTTTAATATGTCGGTAAGCATATTAACGGAAGAGATAACCCGCTGCAAATGCTTTTCCCTTTTGGGCTGGTCTTCGGTGTTGGTGTATTTTTCGATGAGATAGGCCGAGGAAAGTATTGTGCTCAACGGGGTACGAAATTCGTGGGAGGCCATAGAAACAAACCTTGACTTCAATTCGCCCAGTTCTTTTTCTTTTTCGAGCGATCGGAACAATTCTTCTTTTGACTGTTCAAGCAGGTGCATGGCGTCTGTTAGGGCGCTTGTGCGTTCATCTACCTTGGCTTCGAGCTCGTTATTAAGTTTTTCCAACTGTGCTTCTGCCTGTTTGCGAACCGATATATCGCTTATAAAGGCGATTACATATTGTTGATCTTCACTGGTATAGTGACTGAGACTTATTTCTACGGGAAATTCCGTACCGTCTTTCTTTTGGGCGTAAAGGTCCATGCCTACCCCCATTGGCCTGTTGTTGGGGTTATGGGCATAGCCAACACGATGACCAATATGTTTATGGTGATATCTTGGAGGAATAAGCAGTTCGACAGGTTGCTGCATCATATCCTGAATAGTATATCCAAAAAGGTTTAAAGCAAAAGGGTTTGCCGATTGTATCAATCCCTTTTTGTCTGTTACAATGATGCCCAGAGAGGCATGATTAAAAAGAGATTCGAAGCTGTTTTGAATAGAGGACTGCATAGATATGTTTAGCGTTCCGGGGCCGAATATACTAATTTAACACGGGTGTTATGAATAGAGTATTTCAGGAAATAAGCAGACTGTAAAATGTTTAACCATTGTTTAATGACATAAAAAAGCGACTACAATTTTTAATCGTAATCGCTTGATTTCTATAGTGGTGTGGGGCGGGATCGAACCGCCGACACAAGGATTTTCAGTCCTTTGCTCTACCGACTGAGCTACCGCACCATCTTTATTTTCCCGAAGAGTTTGGCTTTTAGTCCTTTCATTTACCCTGATGAAGACCCGGGTAAATTTCCCTTTTCGGGCTGCAAATATAGGGATATCCCCCTGATATTCACAAAACAAATCTAAGTTTTTCCCTTCTCTTTTATTATTCCTGCGCTTATCTGGTACTTCTACGGCAGGCAGAACCTAATTACCGTATTCGCAGAGGAATTTGATGCGCATGAGCTTTAATTGCTCCCAATTGTAATTACTGTCGGCCAATTCTTCCTGTGCTACCTGCAGGCTGCTGGTCTGGCAACCCTTAAAATAGTCGATGATCTCTTCCTGCTCGTATTCGTCTACCACGTCTTCGATCGCGTAATCGAGGTTGAGTTTTGTACCACTGCCTACAATGGTTTCCATCTCTTCGAGGAGTTCGTCGATGCGAAGATCCTTATTACGTGCGATTGTTTCGAGTGGTATTTTTTTGTCTACGTTCTGTATAATAAAGATCTTATTATTGCTTTTGTTTACCACGCTCTTCATTACAAAATCGTCGGGCTTTTCGATATCATGCTCTTCTACATATTTGGCAATGATTTCAATAAAGGGCTTACCATAACGCAGGGCTTTACCCTTGCTGACACCACTGATCTTTTCCAGTTCGGTCATTGTAATGGGATACATAATGGCCATGTCTTCGAGCGAGCTCTCAAGGAAGATCACAAAGGGAGGCAGGTTTTTTTCTCTGGCTACCTTTTTTCGTAAATCTTTGAGCATCTCAAGCAGGCGTGCATCGGCAGCGCCACCACCTGATATCGCGGCTTCACTTTCTTCATCATCTGCGTTCGCATCTTCGAACAGGTTGTTGAGCACAATCTTGAAGGAAGATGGTTTTTTAAGAAAGGCCTCGCCTTTTTTGGTAAACTTCAACAGTCCGTATTCTTCGATGTCTTTGGCAATCAGGCCCATCAGCAGCATCTGTCGTACCAGACTGTTCCAGTAATGTGGCTCCTTATCATTACCGGAGGCAAATACATCGAGTGCATCATGCCTGAACATCTGTACCTGGGGAGTTGCTTTACCCATCAGGATATGAATGACATAATCGACAGGGAAGCGTTCATCGAGTGCTTTGATCACTTTAAGTACCGTCACGGCCCCGTCTTTTGCTTCTACTTTTTCTTTAGGGTTCTTACAGTTGTCGCAACTATCGCAACCATTTTTATCGTCGTATTCTTCACCGAAATAATGGAGCAATATCTTACGGCGGCATACGCTGCTCTCCGCATAGCTCACGGTCTCGTTAATCAATTGTGCACCTACCTCGCGTTCGCTGAGCGGCTTATCCCGCATAAGGTGTTCGAGCTTCGCCACGTCTTTATGGCTATAGTAGAGGATACACCGGCCTTCCATACCATCGCGACCTGCGCGGCCGGTTTCCTGGTAATAGTTTTCGATGCTTTTGGGAATATTGTAATGGATCACATAACGCACATCGGGTTTATCGATTCCCATGCCAAAGGCGATCGTAGCTACAATTACTTCTACGTCTTCGTTCAGAAACTGATCCTGGCGGTCGGCACGCAACCTGGCATCGAGACCGGCATGATAGGCCACAGCCCTTATGCCATTGGCCATAAGCATATCGGCCAACTCTTCCGTTGTTTTACGGTTGAGCGTATAGATGATGCCGCTTTTGCCCTTGTTCTGGCTGATAAAGCGTACTATGCTTTTATTTGTCTGGTCTTTTTTGATCTTTGGCTGTATCTCGTAATAGAGATTAGACCGGTTAAATGAAGAGATAAAAATATTGGGTTCGCGGAGCCCCAGGTTTTTTACAATATCGCTCTGCACTTTGGGTGTGGCAGTAGCGGTAAGGGCTATGATGGGAATGGTCTCATCAATCATGTCCATCATTTCTTTGAGCCTGCGGTATTCCGGCCGGAAATCGTGCCCCCATTCGGATATACAGTGTGCTTCATCCACGGCAAAGAAAGATATCTTCAGGTCTTTAAAAAATTCGATATTTTCTTCCTTGGTAAGGGTTTCGGGGGCTACGTACAGCATTTTTGTGCGCCCGGCTATGAGGTCGCTCTTTACTGTTTTTTGCTGGGCTTTATTCAGTGTACTGTTTAAAAAATGGGCTACATTGTCTTTACTGCTGTAACTGCGTACCAGGTCTACCTGGTTTTTCATCAATGCAATAAGTGGTGACACGATAATGGCTACACCATTGCTGATGATAGCGGGTAACTGGTAACAGAGACTTTTACCACCGCCTGTGGGCATGATCACAAATGTATCATTGCCTGCCAGTAGACTTTCGATGATCTTTTCCTGCGGGCCTTTAAACGCGCTGAACCCGAAATGTTCCTGCAATTGCCCGGAAAGGGGGGAGGTATTGCTTACTTCGAGCGGCTTTATGGAACTGATTGTTGTTTTAGTACTGGTCGTCTTTTTAGAACTGGATTTTACTGTTGCTTTTTTTGTAGCCATTTTGATTTTCCGTCACACTTTGTTTAAACTTTTTTTACACTGCAAACTGCATGTATGATACAGCCGGTTTCTCAAAGGGTAGCGAAGTTAGTTTGTTTTTGCTGCAAAAGCAACATTAAACAGGATGAAGGACGTTTTTTAACGTCCCTTTAAATTATTGTAAAAGGTAGACAATTTTTCTAATATGATACAATAAAAGGAGGTTTTTCTAATGGTGTATTTTAATGAAATGGGCGGGATGTTTTTTGAAACATTAAGGAGTTAAGGATAGTTAAGCAGACCTATATGGCAAGGGGGTTAAGGTGATTAATAGCGGCCGGTAGGTACACTGACCTCGGAGAATAATGATTGTAGTGGAGGAGGAAAACATTCGGGAGTTAAAGGCAGTTAATCTTAAGTAGTAAGACAAGGGCAGGCTGCTGAGTGTAAATAGCTATGCTAATTGGAGTAAAGGGTAAAACATTAAGGGGTTAAGATTAGCTAAGGATTGATGCAGAGGAGGGGACATTAAGGACGGCCGATATGGACACCGACCACGGCAGAAGGGATTAAGATCAGTCAGGGGGTGATGAAAAAGGGAGATAAGGGTTTGAGGGGGAAAAGGGGTTAGGCCATTAGGCGGTTAAGGATTGGCGGAACAGGCTTTTTTGCCCCTGTGTATGTTTTGAAGTAGGTTTGCAGTATTTACTATGAGCAGCCAGATTTTTACGGTCGCGTTACGCACAATACAGATGGAGGCCGAGGCCATAACTGGTCTTGAGGCCCATGTTAATGAAGATTTTGAAAAGGCCATCCGGCAAATTGCTGCCGGTAAGGGCCGCTTTGTGATCAGTGGCATTGGTAAAAGCGCCATTATTGCCCAAAAAATAGTGGCTACGCTCAACAGTACGGGTACCCCATCCCTTTTTATGCATGCGGCTGACGCTATTCATGGTGATCTGGGCATGGTGCAACAGGAGGATGTGGTTATGATCATCAGCAAAAGCGGGGACAGCCCTGAAATAAAGGTGCTGGTACCGCTGATCAGGAACTTTGGAAATACGCTTATTTCGATGGTAGGTAATACCAACTCATTCCTGGCACTCAACAGCGATATTATCATCAACACCACCGTTTTGCAGGAAGCCTGCCCGAACAACCTGGCCCCGACTACCAGCACTACAGCTCAGATGGTTATGGGTGATGCCATGGCTGTATGCCTGATGGAGCTTAAAGGTTTTGGCAGTGAAGACTTTGCCAAGTTCCATCCGGGGGGCACTCTGGGCAAAAAGCTCTATCTCCGCGTGGCTGATCTTTGCAGTAATAATGAGAAACCAACTGTAACACCGGAAACACCACTTAAGGGGGTGATTATTGAAATCACTAAAAAAAGACTTGGCGCTGCGGTGGTCATTGGTGAGTCGTTGCAGGTGCTTGGTATTATCACTGATGGCGATCTGCGTCGTATGCTCGAAAATACAGACAGTTTTACCGGCCTTACTGCCAGGGATATAATGAATGAAGCACCTAAAACCATAGAGCCTGAAGCCCTTGCGGTACATGCGCTCGACCTGATGCGCAAAAATGATATCAGCCAGCTCGTGGTAAGCGCAGCGGGGCAATACGCCGGCATTATCCACCTTCATGATATCATCCGGGAGGGCATTATCTGATGAAGACCCTGCTCCTGTTCTTTGGATTGGGGGTCGGACTGGCAGGGATATTCTCTTCCTGTGTTGATAAGGATAAAAATATTGTTACTGAAAAGAGATTGTCGCGGAAGAAGGCCCTGGAGGATTTTGACTATTATATCCGCATCCTTAAAAAAGCCCATCCTGCTCTTTATGCTTTTTGCAAAGAGGAGCGATTTAACCAATTACAGGACAGTCTCCGCAGCTCTATCAGCACGGATATTACCCTGCGCGGCTTTTACAACCTGCTCAACTGCATCAACGACAAAATTGCCTGCGTACATACCAATCTATACCTGTCTGACAAAGCCCGTGAAGGGCTTGGGCACGAGTCGGTGTTCTTTCCTTACCCGACAACACTTGTGGAGGAGCATCTCCTAATTAATGCTACGGGTTATGGGCTTCCTGAGGGTACTGAGATCTTAACGATCGACGGCATACGGGTAAGTAATGTGCTGGATGATCTGCAAGTGTTCCAGACAGCGGATGGCTTAAAGAATACAGCCCGCAGGTCTCTGGCAGCCCAGGATATGAGTTTCAGCTACTTTATGCGCCATGGGCCTCAACGCAGTTTTGAAGTGAGTTACCGGAGGCCGGAGAAGGACAGCATGGTGCGCATCAAGACGATAGGGGCTGTTGACTATAAGACTATTACTGAAAGAAACCTGGACCGGTATTATTACGACCCTACGGATATTGATTATGATTTTTATTTCAATGAAGAGAAGGGTTATGCTTTAATGACGGTACGCACGTTTGAATATGATACTTACAGCAGGGGTAAAGCTTTTGAGCATTTTTGTGAAAATAGTTTTGAAGTGCTCCGGCTTAAGCCGGGTATCAAAAACCTGATTATTGATATCAGGGAAAATGATGGCGGTAATTACAGTAACTGTCACCAGCTTTTTTCGTGGTTGACGGATAAGCCTTTTGCCAAATTTGCAAGGGTGAGCACACGTGTGAAACAATTGCCGCAGACCGATCTTCTGTCTGAAACCTATAGTGGCAGGGCCGAGGAGCGGGTGGAAAGGCTGATGAAAGAGGAGTTTGTAAGCAATGGCTCCGGCCGGTATATGCTGTCTGATTCTGTTAACAGTCCGGTTGAACCGGTAAGTGCGGGATTCCGGGGCAAGGTTTTTGTTATTACGAACAGTGAAGTGAGTTCGGCAGCGGCTTATTTTGCCAGCCTGGTACAGAATACGGGGCGGGGATTTGTTGTAGGAGAGGAAAGCAGGGGTGGCGGCTATATGCACAATGGCTTTATCAACGTGGTATATGAGCTACCGTATACCAAAATCAGCTTTTCGTTTTCGATTGCTAACGTAGTTCATACTTACGGAAGGAGGGAGTACCTTGGGCGCGGGGTTATTCCTGATATTGTAAAACCTACTACACAGGCCGATTTTGTGAAAAACAACGATACTCAACTGATATTTATTATTGACAGCCTTTTAAATTAACTTTGCGCTTTTACAGGCATGAATAAGAACAATTATGTAGCCATCATGGCAGGAGGAATCGGCAGCCGGTTCTGGCCCATGAGCAGGACAGGGTTTCCCAAGCAATTTCTCGATATATTAAATACGGGACGTACGCTGATCCAATCTACGTTTGACCGGTTTGCAGCCTTTATTCCCAAGGAAAATATTTACATCGTTACTTTTGAGCACTACCGCGATATTATTATAGAACAGTTGCCAGAGATTGACCCGGCAAATATCTTGTGCGAGCCCAGCCGTAAGAATACCGCACCCTGTGTGGCTTTAATCTCTTATAAACTGAAGCAACTTAATCCTGAGGCCAACCTGATCTGCGCTCCTGCCGACCACGTTATTACAGATAAAGAGACGGAGACTTTTCAGGATGTTTGCATGCGTGCGCTTGATTTTACCAGCAGCATTAAGGCGCTGGTGACATTGGGCATTCAACCTACACGGCCTAATACTGGTTACGGATATATACAGCATGAACAGCAGGAGGCGGGTAAAAATATTTTTAAGGTAAAAACCTTTACGGAAAAGCCGGACCTTGAACTGGCGAAGGCTTTTATGGCGAGTGGCGACTTTTTGTGGAATGCGGGCATTTTTGTTTGGCAGGTTAAGAATATTGTGAAGGCTTTTGAGCTACACCTTCCTGAAATGCACGAGGTTTTTGACGCTGAAAAACACTCTTTTAACAGCCCGGACGAGCCTGCTGCTATAGAGCGCATTTACCCCCAGTGCGTTAATATCTCCATTGACTATGGTGTGATGGAGAAGGCCGACAATGTATATGTTATTCCCGCTTCTTTTGGATGGACTGATCTTGGTACATGGGCAAGTGCTTACGAAACCCTGGAAAAAGATTACCTGGGTAACGCGGTTGCTGGCGACAGTGTTATTGTTATTGACGCTACTAAAAACATGATACACGCCGAGAATAAAAAGCTGGTGCTGCTCCAGGGGTTGGATGATTTTATCGTTGTAGACACCAATGATGTGCTGCTTATCTGTAAAAAAGAGAAAGAGCAGGAGATCAAGGAATATGTTGCTGAAATCAAGCGCAGCAGGGGTGATAAGTATCTTTAGGTTTGTATAATCATCTTTTGTCTAAAAATCCGGACATTTTTGCCAAAATAATAAGGGTTTTCCACAATATATAAACTATCCGCAGCGTTTATCCGCTTACACTACCGTGTACTAATAGACCCAAACCGGCAGATCAAATTAAAAATCCTGTATTAATGACAAGACCATTACTCATACTGGCTGCCGTACTACTATTTTTACCCAACCTGTTCAGAACTGATCTTAACAATACTGCTTACGCTACTCCCCCTTACGATCAGAAGGAAAAGTTTGACCCATCCCTGTCTTCTATCAATACTATCCCGGGGCTTATCCGCCATATCGATCAACTGGCAACCACACGGGGTATTGCCCAACAAAGCGCAGATTATGCAGCGCTTACTGAGGACGTTATCAGTAAACGGTTTTATCATGGATTTTCTCATCTTGATATGAGCGAAAACTGGATTGCGGCTTTTTCTGAAAAATTATTTGGCCACGGATTATCGTGTAAGGTGGATCCCAAATCTATCATGAAGCATGAAAATGCGGCCTGTTCGCAGCAGTGTATGGTCATGATGGAGGTGCTTAAGCAAAAGGGGATTCCTTACCGTAAAGTAGGTTTTCCGCATCATTATGCGATTGAAACCCGTATTGGCGACACCTGGTATTTTTTTGATCCTAATATGGAGCCGAACATCACCATGGAAGAGCGGAAGGAACAAAACTGGAAGTGTTGTGCTGATAACCTGAAGAAACATTATGATACAAATCGCTTTATAGATCTTGATTATAAGTTTGGAAAGAATATCATCGTTGCTATTGGGCCGGTTAATGAAACACCAGCTCTTAATGCCAAGCGTTTTCAGTCGGCTACCGCCATTCTTTCGAAGATGCTTTGGTTGTTTCCTTTTTTGCTCGCTATGGCCTGGAAGCCTGCGCGTCGTAAACATTTTATATCTTTACCAACTTTAATTCCTTTCGCACAGTGGTTAAGACTCCGCCGGAGCATCCGGCCGGCTGGTTTAGCGAGCTGATGCGGGTACTCCTGTACTAACGGGAGCTTTTTCTACTACTCTATTGTTAACTGACCTATACACCGGGGCCGACTGCCTGGGTCGTGAACAGCTCGTATGTATGTAATGCCGGGTACACCCTGCTTTAATAAGTACTGTATTGATAGCTTGTTCGGTTAGAATTAAAATTGCCGCAAATCGCTGATATGCCGTATAGCCAGGATATATCGGATGATCTGCTCTTTTTTTGAATTTGAAAAAACCTGCTATGATGAACCTATCCTTTACAAGAGTCACAAAAAGACGCCTCTTTTTTGCAGCGGCAATATTGCTGCTTGTTCCCAACGTTCTTAATATTGACCTCAACAACGACTCTTATAATACTCCGCCATTCAATGGCATCGAATATTATGACCCTGGTTTGCTTCGGCTGAACAGTATGGATAAACTTGAACAGTACACTGACAGCCTGGCTGGTGCTTCGGGTATATATATCGGTTCGCTCAATTATGCGATACTGGCTGAGGATGTACTGAAAAGGAGGTTCTATCATGGGTATTCGCATTTTACCCTTCGTGAGAACTGGATTGCCGCTGCCGGGGAGCGACTGGTGGGGTATGCACTGTCGTGCAAGGTGAAACCGGATGATATTCTCATGCATCCCAATGCTGCCTGTTCGCAGCAGGCAATGGTTATGATGGAACTGATGGCCCGGAAGGGTATCAATTACCGGAAAGCGTCTTTCGACCACCATTATGCAATGCAGGCGTATATTGACAGTGACTGGTATTATTTTGATTCGAATATGGAGCCGCTTATCGGTAAAGTCCAGCGCAGCAATATCTACCTGCAAGGACAGGCAGACCGGTTAAAGCCTTTCTATGATGATTCTGTCCGCTATAAAAACCTCGACTATATTCTAGGCTCACACAGCCTTATCAGCAACGGACCGGTTAATGACAGGCTGGCGCCTAATGCCAAGCGATTCCAGGACGCAACTACTATTGCTTCCAGAACGCTCTGGCTCTTCCCCTTTTTAGGCTTTCTCTGGTACAGCCAGTTTTTCAGTTTGTTTACTGTGTCTGCTTTGCAACATGTTTTCCGGAGACGCATAAGGCTCTGGCAGCTCCGGCTTCCTGTTGGTGCGGGTGAATAGCCTGATACGATGTGTACGACATAGATTTTTTGCAGCGATGGGTTTGGTTTACTTTTGAGGCTAATAAAAAATTATCAGCAATTGAGCCCACAGATCAACAGTAAACTGCCCGGTGTCGGCACTACTATTTTTACGGTAATGAGTGTACTTGCTGCCGAACACAATGCGGTTAATCTTGGCCAGGGTTTCCCCGATTACCCTATGAGTGAGGGTTTAACGCAGCTTGTAGACGAGGCCATGAAAAAGGGATATAACCAATACACTCATTCTTATGGATTGACTGCGCTTCGTGAGCAGCTCGCAGAAAAAGTACTGGGGCTCTACAATACCGGTGTCAATCCTGAAACGGAAATCACCATTACACCGGGTGGCACGTATGCCATTTACACTGCACTCACGGCTGCCTTACAGCCTGGTGATGAAGTGATCGTATTTGAACCGGCTTATGACAGCTATATTCCCAATATTACCATTAATGGCGGGGTGCCTGTATTGATTCCGCTGCGCCATCCTGATTATACGATAGACTGGGAACTGGTAAAGCAAAGGATAAGCCCCAGGACCAGGATGATCATGCTCAATACGCCACATAACCCTACAGGAAGTGTGCTGAGTGCTGATGATATTGAGCAACTTCGGAATATAGTAAAGGGCACTAATATTTTTATCCTGAGTGATGAGGTATATGAACATCTCATATTTGATGGCAAAAAGCATGAGAGCATGCTGCGTTATCCTGACCTTTTTGAAAGGAGCTTTGTTTGTTTTTCTTTTGGGAAGGTGTATAACTGCACGGGCTGGAAACTGGGGTATTGTATTGCGCCATCCAGCATGATGGCAGAGTTCAGAAAGGTACACCAGTTTAACTGCTTTAGCTGTAACCATCCTGTACAGCATGCGCTGGCTGAATTTTTGAAACAAAAGGATCAATACCTGCAACTGGGGCCTTCGCTTCAACAGAAACGCGACCGGTTCCAGGAACTCATGCAACTGACCCGTTTTAAGGCGTTGCCTTCTTTTGGCAGTTATTTCCAGCTTTACAGCTATGGGGATATCAGTGATGAAACGGAGCATGATTTTGCCGTACGCCTGACCAAAGAGTACGGCGTGGTGGGTATTCCTGTTTCTGCGTTCTATAGGGACGGGAAAGACAACCAGGTTATCCGTTTCTGCTTTTCTAAAAACACGTCTACGCTTGAGGATGCTGTAAACAGGCTCGTGAAGCTGTAAGCGGATAGTTTACATTCACGGGCAAAAGAATACGCCCGGCACCATGATGCCGTTCTGCAGGGGTTGCGTTGAATACCAGCAAACACCCGGATTATCAGAAAATACCGTTGTGCGTGCCGTCGCAAAAAGGCGGGTTACCGGTTTGCTTGCATTGGCAAAACCAAACTTCTTCTTCTTTTTCGTATTGTACTTTCAGGCTTTTAAATACGCCGTGCTCTTCGGGTATTGTTTTGTGTTTGCCATCGCAGAAGGGTTGCTTTTCGCTGAGACCGCAGGTGCACCAGGCGTAGATCTTGCCGGGTTCCACTTTTACCATTATCGGTTCGGTTTGGGCAACTTTGGGATACTCGCTCATAGTATTCTTATTTCAGTTTAAAGTAGTCTTGCAGGTATGATACCGGTTTGAGGTTCAGAAAGGCCTGCCGGTTTGTATTCAGGTCGTTGAATGTCATGGCTTCAATCTGTTCTGCGGCATAGGGTTGGGGTGATTCGGGGGCACGTTTTGTTACTATC
This sequence comes from uncultured Ferruginibacter sp., assembly GCA_964590975.1. Classification (GTDB taxonomy): domain Bacteria; phylum Bacteroidota; class Bacteroidia; order Chitinophagales; family Chitinophagaceae; genus Ferruginibacter. The sequence goes on from CAZPXP010000027.1 coordinate 54,465, forward strand.
CCCAGGCCATGATCTGTATCTAACACAAATGCGTTGATATCGGGCCTGAGACTGCGCAGGTGGAGTACTGCTTTCCAGACGTCGCCGTTCCAGTCGCCTTCGTACCCACGGTTCTTCCATGCTTCAAAGCTCACGGCTTCTTTTTCGCCGGGAGGATTACAATCGTGCATAATGATCACCCCATTATCGGCCAGGTGGTTGAGGCAGTTCTCTACGTCTCTAAGGGCATAATGGTATTCGTGCATACCATCCACGAGGGCAATGTCGATCTTATTTTTGGTAAAGAGGTCGCTATGCCGTGCAAAGAAATCGTCGCTGGTTTCTTCGTACCAATGATTATTGAGGTTGGAGAAGTTAGAGAAGATGCGTTTAAATTTCTTTGTACTGCTGATCACAAACTCGGGGTCTACGGCAATCTTGTTCTTTGCTTTGATCTCAAAGAAACACTTCCCGTTGCGCACGCCAATTTCCAGGTAATTCCTGAAGTTGTAGCTGTCTATCAACTGCTGTATTATTTCAATTCTTGTCATACTGTTTTGTATAATAGCTGGCGGCAAAACGATAGAGATTAAAGGTTTTTCCCGCCTGTTCAATTTTGGTTTTCAGTTCTTTTTTATCTATGCTTTCCATGCGTTGCTGCTGGATAAGCTGGTAGGCGCGCTCTGCAAGTAACCAGTATTTCTTATCAGAGGCGTGGTGTTTCTTAATATAGTGATCTATTTCTTCTGCAAGTTCTGTTACACCTTCCCTGCGTGAGGCACAGGTTTTTACCACTTTTACTTCGTCGTAATGGCGACTGAATGCTGGCGCCAGCATGAGCCTCAGGTTCTTTACAAAGAGATCTGCGTCGGGCCGGTCGCTTTTATTTACTACAAATATATCAGCGATTTCCATAAGCCCCGCCTTCATGGTCTGTACCTCATCTCCAGCTTCGGGTACCACCACTACTACTGTTACATCTGCCAGCCCTGCTATTTCGATCTCACTCTGGCCTACCCCTACTGTTTCTACAATCACATAGTCGAATGGCGCTGCGCGCAGCAGATCGGTTATCTCTATGATCCGCGGATGCAACCCACCTAAAGAACCTCTTGTTGCCAGTGAGCGGATATAGACGGAGGGATGATTATACCATTCCGCCATTCTTATCCTGTCGCCCAGCAGGGCACCGAGGTTGAAGGGAGAGGATGGGTCTACACAAAGTACGGCCACTTTTTTACCCCGGGATACCAGTATGCCTACCAGGGCGTCTACCAGGGTGCTTTTCCCTGCCCCGGGCGGGCCGGTAATGCCGATAACAGGTACATTACCTGCGGGCAGGTTTTGCAGCAACTGTTCATGACCTTCCACCCCGTTTTCTACAAGAGAAATCGTTCTGGCCAGTGTTTTTACAGAGCCTTCCCGGATGGCTGCCAACTGTTGCTCCCACATGCAACAAAATTGAGGGTGCAAAACCCAAATTCCAAAAATTATTGGTTTTATTTGTACAGAATGGATAAAGGGGGAACAAGCCGGGATGTAAAAGGGTGGCTCATTACCGGGGCTATTGCGCTGATGTTTGTGGGCCTGTTGTTTTCGCGTTTTCTTCTTTCGGCCGGCAGCCTGCTCTTCTTCCTCTTTGCCTGTATCCCCACAGGAAGGTCTGCACCAATGCCACCAGCGGCGCAGCGGCGCTATTATTTTTTACTGCCTGTTCTTTTCCTGGTTCCGTTGATTTCGGGTATATGGAGCGCTAATTTTATTGAGTGGTGGGCGAGAACACAGGTGAAGCTGCCCCTGCTCATTTTTCCAATTGCTTTTAGCTTTTCGGGCAATTTTTCTTCCGTGCAGAAAAAATGGATTTCTGTGCTTTTTTCGGCTGTAATTCTTTGTGGAAGCGGGTGGAGTTTGCTAAAATACCTTGGTAACGTTACTGAACTGAATAATAGTTACCATTATGCAGGGGTTATTCCTACTCCTATGGACGACGATCATGTACGCTTTAGCTGGGCGGTATTGATCGCCATCCTGTTGCTGGTTAAATTGTTCCTCGACAACCAGGTAAAAAGGGGGACAGAGCGCGTTTTGCTGTTACTACTTATTGTGTGGCTGGTTGTTTATCTCCATATTCTTGCGGCAAAAACCGGGTTGGCGGGCCTTTATATTGCCGCTGCGGTGCTGTTGGTGCAGCAACTGGGGAAGACCGGGAAAAGGAAATGGCTGCCCGCAGGCATACTCCTTCTTGTGCTGCTTCCCCTGCTGGCATACTGGCTGCTTCCCAGTTTTCATAACCGTATTCATTACCTTCTGTATGATTTTGAGCAGTACCGCCAGTTGCACTTCCCGGGAGGGTTGCCAGATGGAGCCAGGGTATTGAGCTGGATCGGGGGCTGGTCTATTTTCATTGCGCACCCGCTTATTGGTATTGGTTATGGCGATATATGGGGCGCTATACAGCAATGGTACAGCACTTATTACCCGCATACACCCATGCACGACCGGCTTTTTCCCAGTAACCAGTTCCTGCTGTATGCCTGCGCCTGTGGCATACCGGGGTTGCTTTTATTTACCACAACGGTTTTTTACCCGCTGCTGAGCAAGGGTGCGGGGAGGATGCCGGTCTGTGTGGCTTTTCATGCCGGGGCTGTCTTTTTCTTTTTTTCTGAAATGCACCTGGAGGGTCAGTATGGTGTATTTCTTTATTGTTTCTTTGCACTCTGGCTGTTCAGGCCAGCATCATGAGGGTATCAGTTGTAATCATAACAAAAAACGAAGAACGTGTTATTGCCAACACAATCCGCAGCCTGGAGGGCTTAAGTGATGATGTGTTGGTGGTGGATAACGGCAGTACAGACAATACGATGGTTATTGCCCGGGAACTGGGTGCAAAAGTGATTGAGACGGCATGGCTGGGATATGGACCTACAAAGAATATTGGTATTGAAGCGGCAAAATATGAATGGGTACTCAATCTTGACGCTGATGAGGCTATAGATGCTACGCTTTACACTGCCATCAAGGCATTGGATGCACCTGATGTGCATACAGTTTATAACCTGCGTTTCAAGAATTTCTTTTGCGATAAATGGCTGCGCTTTGGCGAATGGGGTACTGACAGGCATATCCGGCTCTTCAATAAAACTGTTGTGGGCTGGAATGATGCGGAGGTACATGAATCGCTGTTGCTGCCCTCTAACGTAAGGGTGGCCGGGCTACCCGGGTATATCCTGCATTATACGGTAAGCAGTCTTGACCAGTATATCCATAAAACTGTACATTATGCCAAGCTCAACGCGTCAAAGTATGCTGCACAGGGGAGGAAGACCAGCCTGTTAAAAATATACTGTGCGCCTTTGTTTAGTTTTATACACAATTACCTGATCCGGCTGGGTTTCCTGGATGGTTATGAGGGATATCTTACTGCCAAAACCACGGCCTGGTACACTTTTTTGAAATATGCTTTCCTGAGGGAACACCATAAAAAAGAACAAACCGACTCATTAACAGGAGCTGAAAACAAATGACAAACTTTATTCCCATATTTCCGCTGGGGGTGGTAATCTTCCCGGGAGAAGACCTGAATTTACACATTTTTGAACCGCGTTATAAACAAATGATCACGGACTGCTTTGCTGAACAGAAGCCATTTGGCATACCGGCAGTTATCAATAACGAGATCGCTGAAACGGGAACGCTTACGATGATCACCGAGGTTTCGAAAGTATATGAGGATGGTAAGATGGATATCAAAACCCGTGGGTTAAAAGTATTCCGCGTACTGGAGGTAATTAAAGAAATTCCCGAGAAGCTTTACAGCGGCGCTATTGTTACCTACCCCGAGAACATGGAGGGGGTACAACCTGAAATGATGCAGAAGATACTGGTTGGCATCCGTGAGTTGCACCGCCTGCTTGATATTAATAAGGATTTTAAAAAGCCGGCGGATGAGCTTTGCAGTTATGATATTGCCCATCACTCCGGGCTATCGCTTGAGCAGGAAAACGAACTGCTCGGGCTTATGTATGAGCAACAGCGGCTGGAATACCTGAAGCGGCACCTGGCTAAGGTGCTGCCTGTTGTGGCTGAGATGCAGACATTGAAGGACCGGGTAAAGCTGAACGGACATTTCAGGAACCTGAGCGGGTTCGACATCTGAGTATAATATTCATTGATAAAAGCATAACATGACTACGCTTTGTTTTGACTTTGGCAATACCCGCCTGAAATGCGCTGTCTTTTCGGATGACAGCATTGAAAGGATCGTGGTACTTGATGGCGACGACCGTAGTGTTGCCCAAAAGCTGGTGGATGAATACCGGCCGGATAAGGCCATTCTTTCTTCAGTGATCAGCCATAACCCGGCTTTTGGAGAGGTTTTATCCGCTCAAACGCGTTTTCATGAGCTTTCTCATCTTACCCGGGCAAATTTCACGTCGCCGGTTGGTAAGCCTGAGACGATCGGGGCCGACCGGTTGGCATTGGCAGCAGCAGCGGTTCATTTCTATCCCGGCCGGAACAATTTAGTTATCGGGTTGGGTACCTGTATCACCTATAATTTCATCAACCAGGGGCATGAGTTTTTGGGGGGTGCTATTTCTCCGGGTATGGAGATGCGGTTTAAGGCTATGCAGGTCTTTACGGCAAAATTGCCTCTTGTAACTGCTGATTGGAACTTTCCGCTTATCGGCTATGATACCAAGACGAACCTGCAAAGCGGAGCTATTGCTGGTATGACTTTCGAAATCGATGGCTTTATTGAGGCATATTCTGCTAAATATGGCAACTTTAACGTGGTTTTAACCGGGGGGGATGCGTCCTATTTTGCCAAACACCTGAAAAACAGGATATTTGCGGACTCTAATTTTTTATTCAAAGGACTGTATGCGCTTAGTGAAGTCAATAACTGCTGATAAAATGAGATGGATGGGGCTGTTGTCCGCCGTGCTTATTTCTACCACTGTAACTGCCCAGGAAAACTCCCCGTATTCCCGTTATGGGATTGGTGATCTTACTCCTAATCATAATATTGTGACCCGTGGGATGGGTGGAATCTCTGCCGGTTTTTCTGACTACCAGAGCATCAACTTTGTTAACCCGGCTTCGTATGCCAATATACCGAATACCATTTTTGATATCGGGGCTGAGGCTGATATCCGTACGCTGAAGAGCGCGAACCCGGCTAAAAAGTTCTCTAATGCCAACTCTCTTTTCTCTTACCTGCAACTGGGTGTACCTATCGGCAGTAAGAGAATGGCCAAGAATCAAACTTTTATGGGATTGGTTTTTGGTCTGCGGTCAATGTCGCGCATCAATTATAAGATAGAGCGGAACGACCGCCTTGCCGGTATAGACAGCCTCAATACACTTTATGAGGGGTCGGGTGGTGTTAACCAGGCATATGCGGGTGTGGGGCTGCGTATCAAAAACTTCAGTATCGGGTTTAATGCCGGTTATATGTTTGGCAACAAGGATTATGGTACCAGGCTTACTTTTCTTAACGACACTACAGAGTATTACCGCTCTAACTCTGCCAGCACCACCAACTTTGGTGGTCTCTTTGTTACGGGTGGTTTGCAATACGAGATCCCTCTTAAGAAAAACGGATCTCTGCGTTTGGGTGCATACGGTAATCTCGGGCAAAGTATGAGGGCTTCGCGGGATATTATCCGTGAAACTTTTGTTTATGACCAGAACTCCAATAACAACCTGAGGATTGACAGTGTTTTTGTTCAAAAAGACCAGAAAGGAAGGGTTGAATTGCCTGTTTCTTATGGTGCAGGGTTTACTTTTTCAAATTCACACTGGTTGTTTGGAGCAGATTTTGAGGCTACCAACTGGAGCACTTACCGTTATTATGGCCAGACGGATCTTGTACGTAATAACTGGACTTTCCGTGCGGGTGCTCAATATTTTCCTGCGAGCGTGAATACTCCCGTTAAAAAATATTTCAGCTTTGTTAAGTACAGGGCGGGATTCTATTATGGCCCCAGCTATGTGAGGGTTACCGAAGACCTGCCAGAGTTTGGCTTTTCGTTTGGTGCGGGTCTGCCTCTTACTTCCCTGCGCAGGAGTAATGCGTATGGTGATCTTGTTACCCTGAATACTGGTCTTGAGTTTGGCAGCAGGGGTAAATCTAACAGCGGCCTGCGTGAGAATCTTGTTCGTGTGAGTATTGGTATTGCCATGAACGCACGCTGGTTTGTCAAGTCTAAGTACGACTAAGGCGTTATTCTGCAAGAGCGATCCAAAGCAACATACCATGTTGACCACGTCAAAAGGCATATCCCGTTTATTTACATTAAACCATTTCTACCCGGGCCTGGCAGGGTTGGCTTTGTTCCTGTTTGCTTCCTGCGAAAACAGTGAACAGGATATCAAGGACCTCAGCAGCAGGAGGGCGGGAGTTGAGGAAGCTAAAAACGTTAACATTAACTATACGCTTGGGGGTAAAGCAAAAGCCGTACTTACGGCCCCGCTGATGTACCGTGTTCAGGATACGGTTCCTTATACAGAGTTTACCAAGACTATCCATGTAGACTTTTATAATGATACGGCAGGTATTGACAGTAAGCTGGATGCTGTGTATGCGAAATACACTGAAAGCCAGAGCAGGGTTTTTATGAAGGACAGTGTGCGGCTTATTAATACTCAAGGCGACACCTTGTATTGTGATGAGCTGTATTGGGACAGGAGCCGCATCGGGAAGGAGTTCTATACTGAAAAACCTATCCGTATCCGGACCCGGACGCATATTATTAACGGGATAGGTATGGAGGCGAGCCAGGATTTTAAAGAAAAACATATCATACAATCTACGGGCTTTATAAAAGTGCCTGCCCGTCAATTCCCCGAATAAGAGTATCCGCGGCCTAACTTTACTCGTACTTTTCTATTGCCTGTTTTTATCTCCGCTGCTGTAAAGACAAGGTTTTCTTTATATGCATTCTCAACTTATTAGCATTAAATTTGTTTCTCCTTTTAACCAAAATACATTTGAATTATGATGCAATATCGCCGACTTGGCCGTTCGGGCATACAGGTAAGCCTGCTTTCTTTCGGGAGCTGGGTAAGTTTTCACAAGCAGATCAATGATAAGGCTGCGGATGAGCTTATGGGTATGGCCTACGACCAGGGGGTTAACTTTTTTGATAATGCTGAGGTATATGCTTTAGGAGAGAGTGAGAAAATGATGGGGCGCGTATTGAAGAAGAAAAAGTGGGACCGCACTTCTTTTATCATTTCTTCCAAGGCTTTTTTTGGCTGGAGGGGTAAAGATAACAGGCCTAACCAGCATGGCCTGAGCCGTAAGCATCTTGTTGAGGCCTGTAATGAAGCGCTTCAACGTTTACAGGTGGATTATCTTGATTTATATTTCTGCCACCGGCCTGATAAGAATGTACCTATTGAAGAAGTGGTATGGACGATGAACCACCTTATCCAGCAGGGGAAGATCCTGTACTGGGGGACGAGTGAGTGGAGCGGTGTGGAGATCATGGAGGCGCATCGTACAGCCCAGCAGTACCGTTTGATTGGCCCTACTATGGAGCAACCTCAATACAACCTGTTTGAGCGGGAGAAGCTGGAAAACGAATACCTGGAAGTATTTAAGAATGTGGGGCTTGGTACTACGATCTGGAGCCCACTGGCGGCGGGTTTGCTGACTGGTAAATACAATGACGGCATTCCTAAGGGCAGCCGGTTTGCTATTGAAGGATTTGACTGGCTCAAAGACCGCTGGGTGGCGGATGACCGCCTTAAGAAGGTAAAGAAGCTGGGTGAGCTGGCTACCAAGCTGGGGTGTACTTCTGCTGCATTAGCAATTGCGTGGTGTATCAGTAACCCTAATGTAAGCACTGCTATCCTTGGGGCTACCAAAAAACAGCAATTGACTGATAACCTGAAAGCACTGGAAGTATTGCCACTGCTTACGCCTGATGTGCTGGATAAGATTGAAAAGATCATGCAGAACAAACCTGTACTGCCCCAATTTTAAAAGTATTGTTTAACCAGAACTGTATTCCATAATGCTCACGATATACGGCATTCCCAACTGCGATACCATGAAAAGGGCTATGTCCTGGCTGGATAAAAATAAGATCGGGTATCATTTTCATGATTATAAAAAAGAGGGGATTGGTAAGGAAAAGCTTTCCAACTGGTGTGATGAGGCTGGCTGGGAAACCATTCTGAATAAACGGAGCACTACATGGAGGGAGCTGCCACCTGAGGAGCAGCAAAAGATCAGCAGCAGAGCAGCGGCTATCAAACTGATGCAGGCTCAGAACAGTATCATCAAAAGGCCGGTTCTTGAAACGGGTAACGGTTTGCTGGTAGGTTTTTCGGAGGCAACCTGGCAATCATTAAAACTAAAATAAATCGATATGAAACGTAATGCAACGGCCGTCTGGAACGGCTCGGGTAAAGAGGGTAACGGCCATCTTACCACACAGAGTACGACACTGAACAAAACTCAATACTCCTTCAACTCGCGCTTTGCGGAGGGTGTTGGTACGAACCCGGAAGAGCTGGCTGCGGCTGCTCATGCGGGTTGTTTTACCATGAAGCTCAGTTTTGTGCTCAATGCTGCTGGTTTTACTGCAGATGAAATACAGACACAATGTACCATAACACTGGGTGACGGTGCTATTACAGAATCGCATCTTGAGGTTTCTGCCAAGGTTCCCGGTATCAGCACCGAGCAGTTTGACGCTGCTGTAGCGGATGCTAAAGCCAACTGCCCCATATCTAAACTGTACAATACCAATATTACTCATACTGCTGTATTGGGATAGGTGTACGACTGTAAAAACAATCTCCCGGCGGAATTGCGGGGGGATTGTTTTTTGTTGGGGTACCTATGTCTCTCCCGGAAGCCCAACGCTGCGTAGGGGTAGTTAAACAATTTTTTTTATCAGTATTGCATATTAAATTTGCATTTCCCTGACTCCGTAGCTCAGTTGGTAGAGCAGCTGACTCTTAATCAGCGGGCCGAGAGTTCGAGTCTCTCCGGGGTCACCACTTCGGACTGGCTTTCAATTATGGAAGCCAGTCTTTTTTTATTTCCTCC
>CAZPXP010000028.1:0-53286 GCA_964590975.1 uncultured Ferruginibacter sp.
AACATTAAGGGGTTAAGGGTAGTTAAGTTTTATGTCGATGGAGTACGTGGTTTTGCGGTGACGCTATGCGGTTTAATAGCGTTGGCTTAATGTTTCTTAATTCCTTAATGTTTAAAGACTAAGTATTTTTTGAAACATTAAGGGGTTAAGGGTAGTTAAGTTCTATATCGCTGGAGTACGTGGTTTTAGTGGTGACGCTGTGCGGTTGATGGCGTTGACTTAATGTTTCTTAATTCCTTAATGTTTAAAGGCTAAGTATTTTTTTGAAACATTAAGGGGTTAAGGGTAGTTAAGGATGGCTGCGAGGAAAGGACATTAAGGGCGACTGGTGAGCAGCCGTCTAAACCGCCGGGCAGGTTACTGATCAAGAGTTATACTAAAAAAATTATAGTACGGCAAGATCACTATAACATTACTGCAACATCACTACAACTATACTGTAACTATACTGTAATTCCACCTGGCTTTTGCGCTATGCTGACCGGGGTAATCTGCGGAGTGGGTTGATACGGAACCGGAGGCCGGGGAACAGGGCCTGCGGTCAAATGCGTACATTTGATGCCCTAAATATTTCGTTTTCCATGCAAAAAAGATGGTATATCGCCGATCCTGATGAGGAAACGGTGCGGCAATTGCAGGTTGCGCTGAGTGTGAGTCCTACGCTCTGCCGCCTGCTGGTGGCCCGGGGCATCCGGACTTTCGAGGAAGCAAGGCAGTTTTTCCGCCCGGGAAAGGAACTGCTGCACTCCCCTTTCCTTATGAAGGATATGCAGAAGGCTGTGGAACGCCTTGTACTGGCTTTTAACCGGCGGGAGAAAATACTCGTTTTTGGTGATTATGATGTTGACGGCACCACCAGTGTAGCCATGATGTACCAGTTCCTTTGCGGGATATATGACCAGGGGCTGCTTGACTTCTACATTCCCCACCGCTACCGCGAAGGCTATGGGGTGAGTAAAATGGGGATTGACTTTGCAGCGGCGGAAGGATATACACTTATCGTTTCGCTTGACTGTGGTATCAAATCGGCGGACCTGATTGGATATGCAAAAGGTTTGGGTATTGATTTTATTGTATGCGACCATCACCTGCCCGACCCTGTACTCCCTCCGGCTGTGGCTATTCTTAACCCCAAACAGCATGACTGCTCCTACCCCTACAAGGAACTTTGTGGCTGTGGGGTGGGTTTTAAACTGGTAACGGCCCTGGCGCAATACTTTAACCTCCCGGAGGAAATGTATTTCTGTTATACTGACCTGCTGGCAACAGCTATCGGGGCGGATATTGTACCGATGACGGGTGAAAACCGTGTACTGGCTACTCTTGGACTGGAGCGTATCAATGCCGCGCCATGCGCAGGCATCAGGGCACTGGCTGAACTGGGAGGTATAAAGGGCAGGATGAACATCAATAACGTGGTATTTGTGATCGCCCCGCGTATCAATGCTGCCGGGCGTATGGATGATGCCCGTAAGGTGGTAGAATTATTTATAGAAAAAGACCCGGTTAAAGCACTGGAACTGGCGGGCTTCCTACACAGTGATAACAGTGACCGTAAAGAGGCGGACAGCAGTACTACGGAAGAGGCGCTGGAGATGATCAGGGGTGATGCGGCAATGGCCAGCCGCAGATCGACAGTGGTATACAAGCCGGGTTGGCATAAAGGTGTAGTGGGTATTGTGGCAAGCCGCCTGATAGAACGGTTTTACCGCCCTACTGTAGTACTCACGCGCAGCGGCGATGTGGTGACGGGCAGCGCGCGCAGCGTACAGGGCTTTAATCTTTATGAGGCCATTCATGCCTGCCGCGATCGTTTGCTCGGCTATGGGGGACACTTTGCCGCAGCGGGATTGTCGATGCTGCCCGAGAACGTGGAGGCTTTTAGTACTGCCTTTGAAAAAGTAGTGAGCGAGACCATCCGGCCCGAGTCGCTCATACCGGAGCTGAAGATTGATACGGCCATCAGTTTTGCGGCCATTACGCCTTCGCTGTATGCTATACTGCAACAGATGGAACCTTTTGGCCCGGATAATCCGCGACCTGTCTTTGTGGCGCGCGGTGTACGTGACAGCGGGTACAGCCGGATCGTAAAAGACCTCCACCTGCGGTTTGTGGTCAAACAGGATCAGCATACCTTTACCGGTATCGGGTTCAACCTGGCAGAGAAATATTATCTGCTGCAAATGGATAAACCGGTTGATCTCGTATTTACGATTGATGAGAACGAGTGGAACGGCTCTACCTCCCTGCAACTGAAAGTGATTGATCTGGCGCTGAGTGAAGAGGGCTGATAATGCGACTGTTGACACATTCTATAATATTTCATGCGGCTACTTTTATATACCCGGTACTTCCTGTACCTTGCCTGGAACTGGAACTGGCGCATCGCGCGTCACATGATCCGCAACGAAATACGTGGTGAGAAGAAATACGGGCTGCATACCACAGGTGCTGATGAACTGGGACACCTGCATAAAAAAGGTGTAGACACCAGCCATTCTACCATTTATATGCCCGCAGGCTACGACCTGCTGGAAGCGCTTTTTAAGCAGGTTGACCTCAAAGGATACCGGCATTTTATAGACATCGGCTGTGGTAAGGGCCGCGTAATGGCAGTGGCTGCTCATTATGGGGCCAGGAAAATAACGGGTATTGATTACTCCCCGCTATTCTGCAGGATTGCGCGTGAACAGATGGAAAAGACAGCAGCGTTATTACCGGCATTCAGCTATAAGATCATCAATAATGATGCTTTTTATTTTGATATACCGGATGATGCGGACTGTATTTTTATGTTCAACCCCTTTGATGATGTGATTATGAGTGGTGTAGCGGATCATATAGCTGAAAGCCACCGCCGCTGTCCGCGAAGAATCACCCTGCTGTATGCCAACCCGATGCACAGGGGCTGCCTTGAAGAAGCTGGGTTTACGGAAGTATTCCATACTAAGCAACTGCAATACCTTGAGGCTGCTATCATGGAGCTACCAGCTTGTCCGCCGCGGGCATGAGCTCAAAAATCATTATCTTAGAACCCATATTTGATATTATGATCATTGGTGTATTAAAAGAACCCTCTCCTGAAACCAGGGTATCTGTTTTGCCGGAACATATTGCTGCCTACAAAAAACGTAATGTGGAAGTGTGGGTGGAACCGGGCGCGGGTAATGAAGCCTATGCTACCGACCAGGCTTATACAGAAGCGGGTGCGCTTATTTCCCATCGTACGGATATTCTCCGGAATGCTGCCATCATCACCTCTATCAACGCACTAACGGAAGCGGATGTATCTGAAATAAAACAGGGTACTGTAATACTGGGCATTTACCAGCCGCTGTATCACCCTGCTGTCATGCAGGAGCTGGCCACCAAAGGGCTTACCGTGCTGAGCATTGATATGATACCGCGTACTACCCGTGCGCAGAGTATGGATGTGCTGAGCAGCCAGGCCAATATTGCAGGCTATAAAGCAGTGCTGCTCGGCGCGGGTATGCTGCCCCGCTATTTTCCCATGTTTATGACGGCTGCCGGAAGCATTGCCCCTTCAAGGGTACTGATACTGGGCGCAGGCGTGGCAGGCCTGCAAGCTATTGCCACCGCAAGGCGGTTGGGTGCCGTGGTGGAAGTATTTGATACACGCCCTGCGGTAAAGGAGGAAGTAATGAGCCTTGGTGCCAAATTTGTGGAAGTGGAAGGTGCAGCGGATGCAAGCAAGGCGGGTGGTTATGCTGTTGAACAGTCGGCAGACTTTCTGCAACGGCAGCAACAGCGTATAGCAGAAAGCGTGTGTAAGGCAGATCTTGTTATTACTACCGCACAGATACCGGGTAAAAAAGCGCCCATACTGATTACAACTGCTATGATCGAAACAATGCGACCGGGTTCGGTGATCGTTGATATTGCTGCCGCGACAGGGGGTAATACGCCACTTACCAGGAATGAGGAAACGGTTGTACACCAGGGGGTGCGTATTACGGGGCATTCAGGACTGCCGCGTACACTGGCTTCGGATGCGAGTAAGCTGTATGGCAAGAACATACTTAACTTTTTACAGCTTATCATCACTCCTGAAGGCAGTCTTAACCTGAATCTTGAAGACGATATTGTAAAAGGAAGCTGCATTACCCATGGGGGTGCAGTGGTACATGAAAAAATATTACTTACCACCGGATAGCAGGAACAGCCGGAATATAATTGATCTAAAAATAATTTGATGGAAGAGATATTGAGCTGGCTCTCAGCAAAACAAGAAATGATCTATGTCGTCATCCTGATGATCTTTCTCGGGATAGAAGTGATAGGGCGTGTGCCCGCCGTACTGCACACACCGCTCATGAGTGGTGCAAATGCGATACACGGTGTGGTGATTATCGGTGCTATCATTGTGATGGGCAAAACGTCGCCAGGCAATTACCCTGCGCTGGTGCTGGGCTTCCTTGCAGTGGTGCTGGGGACGCTGAACGTAGTGGGCGGATTTGTGGTGACAGACAGGATGCTGGAAATGTTTAAAGCAAAAAAGAAAAAGTAAAAGACCATCCCTGCCCCGCAGCGGATACAAGCAAGCGATTTTTATGATCTCATCACATATATTGACGATTTGTTACCTCATAGCTTCAGTAACGTTTATTATCGGCCTGAAAATGCTCTCGCATCCCGAGTCTGCCCGCAAAGGTAATCTCATTGCTGCGGCGGGTATGATGATCGCCATATTTGGTACCATTTTCCTGTATCATGACACTCTTACCGGGCCGTTGCAGCACAAGACGTTGATCTTTGCTGCACTTATCATCGGTACGCTAACGGGAGTGCTTACGGCAAAAAAGGTAAAGATGACGGCCATGCCCGAAATGGTAAGCCTATTTAACGGTATGGGTGGTGCCTGTGCGATGCTGATCTCGATCATCGAATTTAACTCGCATCTTTCCATGGCTGTGAATCTGGGTACGGGATATGTGCTTACACAACACATGTCGAAGGGTGATATTGCCGTTATCACACTGGGATTGATCATTGGATCTGTATCGTTTGCAGGCAGTATTGTAGCCTGGGGTAAGCTCAACGGGCGTTTTAAAGACAAGGTATTTAAGGGGCAGCGTATATTCAATATGGCATTGCTGGCATTGCTTGTGATCAGTACTATAGGGTTTATCTATTTTACTCCTATTTCTATAAAAGACAATTTTGGAGCGGTAATGACTTTCTCGGATGGCTCACTGGGTGATTCGGGGTTACTGCAGCAGCAGGTGTATATATTTTATGGCATACTGGCGCTGGCGTTGTTGTATGGTGTAATGTTTGTACTGCCGATCGGCGGGGCAGATATGCCGGTAGTGATCTCGCTGCTCAACTCCTTTACGGGTGTGGCTGCTGCGTGCGGGGGCTTTATGTATAAGAATAACGCGATGCTCACAGGAGGTATACTGGTGGGTGCTGCGGGCACACTGCTTACCATACTGATGTGCAAGGCAATGAACCGCAGCCTGCTCAACGTGATCCTCGGTGCTTTTGGTGGTAATGCAGCGGGCACTACTGGTGATAAGGAGCAGGGGCATTATAAGGAAATCAGTCTTTCAGACGCAGCTATGGTAATGAGCTATGCTAATAAAGTGATGATCGTTCCGGGTTATGGCCTGGCTGTAGCGCAGGCACAGCATACCTGCCATGAGCTGGAAAAGCTGCTTAATGAAAAAGGGGTGGAAGTAGGCTATGCTATCCATCCCGTGGCAGGCCGTATGCCGGGACACATGAATGTATTGCTCGCAGAAGCAGATGTGGCTTATGACAAGTTGCTTGAAATGGAGCAAGCTAACGAAGAGTTTAAAACCACCGATGTGGTGATTATTCTTGGCGCTAATGATGTGGTGAATCCTGCTGCCAAGAACGATCCTGCTTCTCCTATTTATGGCATGCCTATACTTGAAGTGGAACTGGCCAAAACGGTTATTGTAAATAAACGTAGTATGAAACCAGGTTATGCAGGGATTGAGAACGATCTGTTCTTTCAACCCAAGACAAGCATGTTGTTTGGTGACGCCAAGAAAGTATTGCAGGAACTCGTGTCTGAGATTAAGAATGTGTAGGCTTATACGTTACTAATTTAACTCCCCATCAATAATACCATCGGGCTGGTTACTTAAAACCTCGCCACCAGTTTCACATTCACCAGCCTTGGTGTAAGGCGGTTGGGAATACTGTATACATTATTTGCAAAATCTTTGATCAACTGGTAGCTGATGGTATTGGGCCTGTCGATCAGGTTAAATACTTCAAAGCTGGCCCATATATTATCAAAGCCCCTGAATGGATTATGACTTCGGCGCTGGCTCTTCTCGCTTAAGAGGAGGGCACTGAACCCGATATCCACCCGGATATAAGGCTCGACAATAAGGGCGTTACGATATTTAACGCTGTTGGGAATATTGTAGGGCATATTGCTGCCGTAGATAGCGTTGAGGTGCACTTTAAAGTTCTTATTGGTAGCGAGATAGTCTTCAAGGTAGAGGCCAACAGTGATCAGCCGGTCGGTGGGGCGGCGTACCCAGCCCACATCATACTTCACACTGTCTTTAGGTACCTGGTCTTGCGACTGTGCGGTAATGAACTCGCCTGCTGCATTCTTATACCGGTAATAACTGTCGTTATCGAGATTTTCGCGGGTTCGCATAAATCCGATGCTCAGCCAGCTCTCCGCGTCTTTTACCAGTTCGCCGAAAAGCCTGGCTTCAAATCCTGCTGCATATGCTTTAGCATTATTGTTACCAAGGTAACGGATCTTCACGTTGTCTATATCATATACCGCTACATCATTCATCTGTTTGTAGTAAAACTCTGCAGTAAAGCGGAAGGGCCGTCCACCCATACCTTTAAAATTAAAATCGGCTCCTGCTGTAAACTGCATGCTCTTCTGTGCCTTCATTGCCGTATTCAGGCTGCCATCATAACGACGGAGTTCGCGGTAAAAAGGAGGTTGTGCATACAGGCCGGCAGCAGCTTTAAATATGATGTCTTTTTTCCAGTTGGGTTTTATGCTTACCTGTGCACGCGGACTGATAAGCAGCTGCCTGTTAAGGGAATTGTAATTATAGCGCACACCTGCCTGTAAAATAATGTTCCTGCCTGAACTGTCACCAAAACGGATATTGTCCTGTATGTAACCACTGTATTTCTGAATATCGAGAGAAGCATTGGAGCGTAGTGATTTGCTGAGTTGCAATACATTAGGGTTAAAAGGCAGGGAGTAACCCGCGCTGTCCTGGTATTCCCATTCTTTGAGCCTGTCATCAATCTTCGTTTGCTCTATGCTGTTACCCCATTGTATAAAGTGCCTGCCTTTATCGAGGCTACCTTTGTGGCTTGCTGTCCACACATCAATATTCAGTTCGTTACGACCATACGTCTGATAGTAGCCAGCACCGAGAGGGTTAACGATCTGCCCGAAAGTATTGCTGCTATTATCAAAGTCACGGTCGCCAAAAAGATAGGCGCCAGCTATATCGAAGTTTTCATTTTCCCTGTTGCGGAAACTGCTCAGCATCCATTTAAGACGTAGCTTTTTGGAAGGTTGGTGTACAATACTCAAACCAACAAGGCTGGTGCGGTAGCTGTCTTTTTCCTGGCCTTCAAAAAAGATATCCAGCCCGAGGTTGGCGGTAAAGAGAGGAGAAAAAACCGAAGAGGTTTTTTGTGCAGACTGTGGTATGAGGGTAAACCTGGTACCTGAGGCGTTTCCTAAAAGCTCCAGTTGTACTTTATTGCTCAGTTTCCAGGTAACAAAACCCTGTATATCGTTTGAGGAAGGAATATAAGCGCCCTGTGTTTCCTGGCTGCTCAGGAGGTTGCGGTTGCTCCGGTTACGCGCACCCACAAGCCAGCTAACGTTGCCATTTTTAGCGCTGCCTTCAAGATGAAGCCCCTGTTCAAGCAGACTTACGTATGCTGAACCGCTAAAAGCCCTGGGCTTCTTGTACTGGATGTCGAGCACACTGCTCATTTTATCACCGTATTTGGCCTGGAAGCCGCCGTTATAAAAGCTCACGTTACGGGCCAGTTCGGGATTGATAAAGCTAAGCCCCTCCTGCTGACCGCTACGTACAAGGTAAGGGCGGAATACTTCAAAATCGTTGATATAGATCAGGTTCTCGTCGTAGTTGCCACCACGCACACTGTATTGCGAAGAGAGTTCGTTGTTGCTACCCACCAGTATTTTGATCAGGCCCTCTATGCCACCGACGGTACTGGGCAGGCTCAATGCATTCTTAGGGTTGATACGCACCAGCCCTGTTTCACGCCGGTCGCGTTCGTCTTGTATGATCACAGTCTGCAGTGTCTTGCCACCCCGTTCCATACGGATGGTTACCTTTTCTTCTTCCGCATCGCTGAGGTAAAAAACCTTCTGCACGTCAGTATATCCTGCGTAGGAAAATACGAGGGCAAAGCTTTTGCCGGAAGGTACTTTAATCCTGAAAGTGCCACTATCGCCAGTAATGGTACCGCTGGTTCTGCCCAGTACAGTTACTGATACCCCTGCCATCTCCTGTTCATTTTCGCCGATCACTTTACCGCTTACCCAAGCCTGTTTTTTTTGAGCTGCTGCAGTTAGCCCGGTAAGCAGGAACAGTACGCCAATTAAAATTCTCATGCAATGAAGGTAAATATTTTATTGTTGTCTACATTTGAAAAAATAAACTGTAGTGAATAAAATATACTGCCTTGTACTTGCTTTATCTGCATTGCTCTGTGCCTGTAATTCCAGGGATGGAGGTAAGGAAAATAACGCCCAGGCTAAAGATATGATAAAGGGTAACCGACCTAAATATGTTATCCCCCAGTATGTTGACATTTCCGGCTCTACAAATATTGAAGAAATTCTCTCCCAAACCTGGGAGATGGCCGATGATATTGAAGCCCTGGCAGATGCTACGGATGATGGTAAGATCACACTACCCTTCCGTGCATTTCATCTTTCTGACGACCACAGTTTTATCAAAAACCCACGCAATGCCATGGAATATGGCACCTGGTCTTATGATGATGCGAGCAAGCTCATTACTTTCAAATACAGTACTGGTGAAACCGATCGATATAAGATCAAAGCTGTAGCGGCCGATGAACTCAAGCTCACCAATAAAGGTCTGAATACAGTATCGGTACTTACTTTTATTGGCCCGGGCACCACCTATCGCAATCACCAGCCTGATCCTTTTCATATTGACAATAACCGCTGGCGTATACCACCTGCAAAGCCCGAGGATGCTGCTGCCATCCGCCAACGGCTAAAAGCCTGTCTTCACTTCTTTATCCTGTTTTATAATGACAATATTGCCCGTGAATCAAAAGTGGTGTCCTTTTATGGCTTTCCCTCCTGCCTAAAATGGTACGGCGGTGGCATCTATCTGAAGAAAAAAGAAGAGTTGCCCGAAAGCTGGACGGAATGTTTTTATAACAAGGACCAGGCAATGAAGGCCTACAATCTTATGGACAGTGTCATCGGTTTAAAATACACCTGGTCTAAAGACCCTAATAAAAACTGGCTGGTGAAGAATGCAGAGGTTTTGCAACAGATGTACGATAAACTGTAATCCGTTATTGCCTCAGTTTTTTCTTTGTCTTCTTACGTGCGGGCAGGGCTTGTTTTGTTTTTACAAACATTTTATCTACGGGCCACGAAATATTGATGTCACAGCATTTTTCTTTAATGATGGGAATACCCATCGTAATACCATTACAGCAAGATGCCGGCGGCACCAGTACAATATCCAGCACCGCGGGGAATCCTGTATAATGTATGCTTCGTACGGCTTTCTGCTTTCCTTTGGCTTCTGCTACAAGGATCGTATAATTATTAACTGGCCGACCGGGAAGACGGAAACTGAAGAAGCCATTTGCATCGGACGTAGCCAGTACAGCCCCATCCGCCCCCTGTACCTGTACACCTGTCATAGGTTTACCCTGCTCATCTCTGAGCTTACCCCTAACGGTATATTCTGTCTGGCTGGCCATTGCTTCCTGCTGCTTTACCAGTGCTTTTGAGCTTTCGCTGAGCGTCCACCTGTAAAAGACTGTATCTACAAATACCCGGCGCTGGGCTGAAGAGGTATTGAGCAGGAAGATCATGGCGACGCAGGCCAGTAATTTTCTCCATTGTTTTGACGATGGTACTTTACTGTTGTATGGTATATCGCGGCCCAACTGATCATTACGAAAACGGCCGCAGAGGCCGTTGCCTTTTGCAGCAATAAAAGTGGCGAGGCTTTGGTCGTTCATACCTGTGCAATCTATTACGGTTTTACTGCAGGCGTGGCAGTGTCTGCCCTGTTCTGCAGGCGACATCTGCTGCCAGTTCTCATTACATGGCAAAGGGATAGTGGTACAATACATAATTGTTGATAGCATGATCAATAAATTTTGTTGAAAAGAAATGGTTGCCCGGGTAATAAGCGCTCTGTATAACAGAACTGTTATATGAATAAAAAGGGTTGGGTAGCGGGTTATTTTTTTGTGGATTAAATAAGGTAACAGATTAAACCTTTTTATCCTTTTGCTATCATAACTGTATAAATATTATTTTATGAAAAAGGTAAGCTTATATGTTTGTGCGGTAGTAATGGCTACGCTTTTCTCTTCCCTGGAATCGTCTGCCCAGTTCGTGATCAAGATCAGGCCTGCCGCTCCCGTAATGCGGGTAAGGCCTGCCTGCCCTTCTCCCCGCCATGTTTGGGTAACGGGGGATTATGTATGGCGTGGCGGACAGTATGTATGGACAGACGGCTATTGGGTATCGCCACCTCCGGGTAACCGTTGGGTGGATGGACAGTGGAAACGCCGCCGTGGTGGATGGGTTTGGGTACCCGGCCACTGGAGAAGGGGATGGTAACTTTTATAAACAACAATGGGGATACAACAGAGCCTCCTGCCTGCAGGAGGCTTCTTTATGCACGGTATAGCGCGTTGTGGTTGGCATCATTATTGAAAGCTAAAGCCGGGTAACCATTACCAATAAAACTTTTATATGCAAAAAATCATTCTTGCGTCTGTCCTGCTCATCGGTTTAACCGCTGGTGCACAACGTAACGGGACAAATATGGATCGGGAAAACTTCTTCCGTTTTGGTGCTAAAGGGGGCCTGAATATCAACAAGATTACCGGCAAAGCCTATAAGGAAGGGTATAATTACAATTTCCAGGTGGGTGGCTTTGTACAGTTTAATTTCTCGAACGGTTTTGGTATACAGCCGGAAATAAACTTTGTACAGACTTCTTCTGAGTTCACCAATGATCCTACAGAAATCTATGACGATATTTTCCGGGATGGCAGCCAGAGGAGCGCAAAGCTTAATTACCTGGAGGTACCTGTATTACTCAATATTAACATTGGCCCGAGTAAGAGGGTAAAGCTACAGGTGGGTCCGGCATACGGTGGTTTACTGAAGCAAACTGTTGACAGCCTGCAGGGTAATGGCAATATTTATAAAAATGCTGAGTGGAGCGCTATTGGTGGTCTCTGGCTGCAACTGCCGCTGATCAACTTTGGTGCAAGGTATAAGATCGGGTTAACGGATATCAATGCTATTGACGACAGGCAAACCTGGAGAAACCAGGCGATACAGGTATTTGTTGGTGTAACATTTTAAGAATTTTCATACTGATTATTAAACCTGCCGCTGTAATGGCGCCAGGTTTGTTTTTTACCATAAATGAGCGTAAATTCATATATTAATCATTTTTATGCAAAACATTCGTTTAGACAATTTGCTGCTGATTGATATTGAGACCGTACCGAGACACCATGGTTATGAAGATCTTACGCCTGAATGGCAAAAACTGTGGACTGAGAAGATACAATATCATTTAACAGAAGAGGTTACACCGGCCGAGTTATATGGTCAAAGGGCGGGTATGATGGCGGAGTTTGGTAAAGTGGTTTGTGTAAGCATGGGATATTTCAGGAGGGCGGGTAATGATTTTCAACTGCGGATCAAATCTTTTTACAGCGAAGATGAAAAGGAGCTGCTCACTTCCATGATGATGGCACTTAAGGAATTGGAAGAACTTAACAGGCGCTGGTGTCTTACCGGGCATAATATTAAGGATTTTGACATCCCTTTTCTTTGCAGGCGGCTTATTGTAAATGATATCCCGCTGCCTTATTACCTCGATTTTCAGAATATGCGCCCCTGGGAGATCAATGTGCTTGACACTTTCCAGTACTGGCGTTTTGGTGACTATAAGCACTATACTTCCCTGAAACTGCTTGCTGCGGTACTTAATATTCCTGCTGCCAAAGAAGACATCGACGGCAATATGATTGCTGCGGTATATTATTTTCATAAAGACCTGCCGGGCATTGCTGCCAACTGCCAGGCCAGTGTGGTAACGGTGGCCAATATCGTGCGCCGGATCAAGAATATGCCCCTGCTGACGGAAGAACAGGTAATCTTTGTTCAATAGTCTTTATTTTACCGGCTTCCCGCTTACATAAGGATTACCTCGTATATAGAACCGGTAAGGCAGAAATGCGTCTTCTCCGGCCCCATCGATACCGATACGTTTACTTATCCCTATTTCTTCGGGCGCCGGCACGTAACCATCGTCTGCGATATAGAGGCTGTTGCTCAACAGACTCAGCCCTGTATGTTCCTTTTCAATACCCATAGCTTTTGCCAGGTTACCCGGCCCGCGTGTAACGACAGGCGCTATTTTGCTGCGGCCTGTACGTTGCAGCATTGCCTCCCATCCTGACAATGGCTCTACAGCCCTGATAAGGATGGCGTCGGGTACACCTGCCTGGTTGGTAACTACGTTCAGCATACGGTGAAGGCCATAACAGATATACACATAGGCAGTACCTCCATGTGCATACATGGCTTCGTTCCTGGCCGTACGTTTGCCCTGATAAGAGTGGGATGCTTTATCGGTAATGGCTATATATGCTTCTGTTTCCACAATGCGCGCCATAGTGGTGATGTCTTTAATTTTTGTTACCACTACTTTTCCGAGTAGTTCTTTCGCGATCTGTGTCACATCTGTTCGCTCATAAAATTCAATGGGCAACTTATTCAACTTATTGTACTTTTACCCACCAAAGTAATACTTATTCCGTTTTCAAAGCAAATGATGAGTATGCTTCGAAGGCATGGAAGGGTATGATGGATAAACAAACCTGCCGTCCTTTGGTAAAGTGCTGTCATTAATCAAACGCGGCTATGATCAACCCATCACAATATCATGCTGAAAGAAATTCTGATTGCTATTCAGGCCTATTTCCAGGCTCACCAGTTTATTCTAAAAAACCGTCTCTGGAAATGGATACTGGTACCGGGTCTTATTTATGCCTTACTCTTTGTAGCGGGAATATATCTCTACTGGCACTCAAGCGGAAAGGCAATTGACTACCTGTTCTCTGTAACGGGGGTTAAAGACTGGATGCAGGAGGGCGGTATGAAATGGCTTAAGTTCCTTTTTATTTTCGGGCAGGTGATTCTTCAGATCATCATGATGCTGTTTTACTTTTCCCTTTTTAAATATCTTTTCCTCATCATCGGATCTCCTGTTTTTGCCTACCTCAGCGAAAAGACTGAGTCGATCATGGAGAACCGCGACTTTCCCTTCAGTTTCGGGCAACTTATGAGAGATATATTAAGGGGTATACGTATTGCTCTCAGGAACACTCTGTGGCAGACCGTATACACCATATCCATCCTGCTACTTTCTCTTATACCGCTGGTGGGCTGGGTAACCCCTGTGCTGGCTCTTTTTACGGAGTGCTATTATCTTGGTTTTTCCATGCTTGATTACAGTTGCGAAAGGAACAAACTGTCTACCTCACAGAGTATTGCTTTTATCGGCAACCACAAAGGTCTCGCCATAGGCAATGGTATGGTATTTTACCTTATGCACCTGATACCGCTGCTGGGGTGGCTGCTGGCGCCCAGTTATGCCGTTATTGCTGCTACTCTCAGCTTGTACAATAAGAAATATAATATACAGCCCAACACCGCCGCAGCATAATGGCTTCCAAGAGTATCATATACCTCATACCGACAGTATTGCATGAAGATGCTGTGGAAACCATTCCACCGTATGTTGTTGATGCCATCAAAAACTGTACGGTCATCTTTGCGGAGCAGGAACGTACGGCACGCCGCTTTTTTAAAAGCATCTGGAAAGAGATGGTGATTGACGATTACGAGTGGTATGCGATACATAAGGCAGAAGGGGAACAACTGGCACAGTTCCGGCTTAAGATAAAGGAGGGTAAACATATTGCCATCGTAAGCGAAGCGGGTTGCCCCGGTATTGCCGATCCGGGTCAACTGCTGATACGGGCAGCACAGGAAATGGGCGCTGTAATAAAACCATTGGCGGGACCAAGTTCAATCCTGCTCGCCCTGATGGCGAGTGGCATGAATGGTCAGCATTTTGAATTCACCGGTTACCTGCCCATTGATGCACAGCAGCGGGTGAGGGCGATACGTGAGCTCGAAGCCCAGTCGCAAAAGACAGGGGCTGCGAAGATCTTTATAGAAACCCCTTACCGCAATAACCAGCTTATCGCTACGCTCCTGCAAACTTGCCGGCCTGATACCCTGCTGTGCATCGCCGCCGACATTACCAGCCCACAGGAGAAGATCGTTACTGCGCGTATCGGCGACTGGAAGAAGGCAGTACCTGACCTGCATAAGCACCCTGTCATTTTTCTTTTACAGGCCTGATTGATTTGCTACGTCTTTCACAGTTACGCCAGATGGTGCATTGTGCAATTGTTTTATCATATTATAGAGCAGCACAAAGAGGAGGGTAAGGATGAGCGTCATTCCCCAGGTACGGCCATGTTCTAAAGGAAACATGATGCGCACAACGATACTCTCTGCAAGTGCTAAGGGTCGTGTTACAATATCCCAACTGTACCAACGCTGGTAACGCCCGAGATAAATCCCAAAGGAAGCCAAGAAGAGTACAACCGGCACGAGGAGGTGCACCGTTCGTTTTGCCAACAACTGCATGAGTTTTTTTTCTGTATCGAGCAGGGACGCAAAGCCCATAAACAGGCCTGCAACTGCCGCCGTAAAGACCAACAGGGTATCATACCAGACCGGGGCAACTGCGTCTTTCCGGAGGTGTACAAGATCTGTAACGATGTACAGCGCATTGGGTAAAAAGAGCAACCACAAAAGGAGCATGGCATACAGTGGTACTTTCTGCTGTACCTGTACAGCCAGTTTGGCGAGTAGCCAGGGTATGGCGGCGAGTGCGAGGTTAAAAATGAGAAAGGTATAATGCAGGCTGCCGAAATACCATACCCGCAGGGCAATCATAGCAACGGCCAGGGCGGTGAGTCCGCCTAACAGACGGTCGAATGGAGATAAGAGGTTCATCATATACATACGTTTTGAATCCATGATAAAAGGGGTGGCAGGAGTATCCATAATCCACAGCTAAGTGATACTACTGCAGCAAACAATACTGCTCCTGCCGACAGGTCTTTCACTATCCTTATCTTTTCGTGTATTGCAGGGTGCAGGTGGTTGCACAATTGTTCAACAGCGGTATTGATCATTTCCAGCGAGAGCACCAACGTTGTGCACAACAGCAATATCAAATGCTGTTGTTGTGGTACATGCAGTAAGAAGCCGGCGGTAATGGCTATGATACCTGCTATAACCTGGATGCGGAAGTTTCGTTCTTTACGGAAAGCTGATCGTACTCCGTGAAAGGCATGCCCAACTGCGCAGATAAACTTTTGCATAATCAATGATTTACCTGTGATAAGAGAGGGTCGGGCAGGTGCCTTTTTACATAAGCATCGGCTACGTTCCAGCTTAGCCAGGTGTATTTCTCCTGTTCCTCAAAGAATGTTTTCTTGCGCATATTAAAATACTCTGCGGGCGTAGTTCTGGCCTGGTAGATATAATCGACTTCATTCATCTTTCGGAGGAAGGCGGTATCGAGCACATCTTTGTTCTGCTCAATGACGGGCAAAGTCCTGTCGGACAGGTTGAGGAGGAAGTTGACATCTACCGGTATAGTGCCTTTGCGGGCAAGATTATGCCTGGCGATCCACAGATCCCAGTGTACACAACTGCAGATGACCAGCATGATGACTGCGGCCCATGCATTAACGCGGAAGAGATAATAGGTGGTTTTGTGAAACTGTATCTTGATAAATACAGTAATAAGGCCTGTAAGTACAAGCGCCAGGAATATCATCACGCCGATGCGCTTATACGCCATACCCATGTGTACGAAATAGTAGTAATCGCGGATGAATACAGAGATAACGAGGATAATGTTCTGAACGATCCATATAATGGCCCCGTAACGGAGGTATTTATTCTTTTTATAGAAGTTGAGGTTTCTTCTGAAGAAGAAAAGCAGTACGACCATAGCCAGTATAATTGAGAAAATGAGCATGCCGGCGCCTTCGTGTACATAGGCGGAAAGGTTCATGGTGCTCTTGTAACTGAAACCCAGCCATACATATATGATATCGATGATGTTGATGCTGAGCAGCAACGCGTTCAGCAGTACAAGGCTGATGATACCTACGGTGAGTTCGTTGCGTAATGCCATGATGCCATTGGCAAAGCGGCCCATAAACAGGCTGAGCAGGTCGAACCAGCCACTCTGCCGCCATGCTTTGAAATTGTTCCTTTTACGGTACAGGTTATCTTTGTGCTGGTTATCTTTTTCAGAAAAGAATTTTACGCCCGATTTCAGCAGCAGAGAGCCGGTAATATAAAGCCCAAATAGCAGGAACATAAAACGCGCCAGGCTGAACCGGGTGAACAGGTAATTCAGCCACGACTCAACGGCCATACCGGCTTCGCTGAGCAACTGCCGGAAAACTGCATTGGCGGCAGCATAGATGCCCAGGAAGATTAATGCGAGGACTAAGGGGATAACAAGGAAACGTATGACTCTGCGCAATCCTGTTCCGGGTGGTCCCTTTCTTTTTAAACCCGGCAGGTTTTCGATAAAAGTAACCAGCATCAACACAATATTCATGAAGGCGGATCCTATTGCAAACCATACTGAACGGTGCAGATACTGGATAAAGGCTACCAGCAGTAGCAGCGTAGCATTGCAGGCCAGCTTGCTCAGCAGGGTATTATGTACTACAACTGCACCCAGTGTAATAAGGTGTGCAAGCAGCAGCGCTCTTACGCCATGTTTACGCCATGCATCCGGGTACAGGTAAAAAACCGACCCCAGTATGAATGCATCGAATAGCAACATATTGGCGGCCATTTTTTCCTGCCAGAATATAAAGTTAAACAGAGCTGCCCCCAATATGGTGAGCAGGCTCTTAGTCATTTCTCTTTTCATTACTGTTTCTATTAATTTTTTCTATTAGTGTTTGTGTTTGCTCTGTAACAAGGGCCGGCCAATTCCACCCCGAAAGCGGGGGTGCCTGAAGGCCACGGCGCCAGGCTTTGCGAAACAGCGCCCAGTGCTCGGGCATGGTTATAAAACCATAGAGTACTGTTGCCAGTACGGGGAAAGACAGGTGCCCGTTGCCCAGCATAAAGCATTGAAGGCAAACCTCTCCCTCACCCGTAGTGTCGTAATTGAGCAGGATATGTTTGATATCGTGCCTGGCATAATGCGGCAGCAGGTACAGTTCTTTTACGTGCAGAAAATGATACAGGTCGTACCCCACCGTACCCACCGGGAAAGTGCTCAGTTCTTCGGCGCTGTAAGGAAAACGGCCGGGCTTGCGGATGATACGCAGTAAAGGGAGTGCGAGGTGATGTGTAAGTAATACCAGCAAGGCTGCACGATATTTTGATATAAAAGTGTAAAGCATGGCGGGAGATTTAATCGTACAGTTCGATAATGAGGCGACGGTGAATAAACAGGCTGATTAAGGCAGCAAGTACAGCGATACCGCCAAGTACAAATACATGCGATTTAAATGCATGGTACATAATAGGGCAGAAGATGACACCGGAAAGTACCGAACAACCGAGCGCTGTGGTAAGGGTATAACGGAACAGGGATTGCCCTTTCCGTTCCTGCATCACCCCAACAAAAAAGACCAGCCAGAAAAGGATGATACCAGGCATGGAAAAGGCCATGGAAAATATTACTGACAATACTATAGTACTGGCGTCTTTGAAATCATTTTCGAAGTTCATTACATAAATACCGCTGGCGATGCCGTTAACCAGGCAGGCTACCAGCCAGATGGTTCCGCTGTAAGCTATAGTTTGAAATAATTTCATAAAAGTACTTTGAATTACAAAGTGAATAAATAAAAAAAAGGTTATCTCATTTTCCTGATCAATTTTTCCATAGCCTCAAGGTGCTCCCTGAATGCTTTTTCGCCTGCTTTTGTTACAGTATAAGTTGTATTTGTTTTACGCCCTACAAAACCCTTGTTTACTTTTATATAATTGTTTTCTTCGAGGTTTTTGAGGTGGCTGGCGAGGTTGCCGTCGGTAATATCCAAAAGCTCGCGGAGCTCATTGAAGTTGACAGCGGTATTCACCATAAGCGCACTCATGATGCCCACCCGTATACGGCTGTCAAATATTTTATTCAAATGTTCAATCGGATTTCCCATTACTTTTTTTTAGTCGAATCAGCCTGGTTAATCGTCGCTGCCATTGCGTTCATACTTCCACCACATTGCAGCTCCATAGATAATGTGCATAATACCAAAACCTGCTGCCCAGAACCACAACCCATAGCCTATGCACCAAAGGTTAATGAGACCCAGTATGATATTGGCGTATCCAAGATACCGTACTTCGCCAAGGGTGTATTTACTTGCATTAACAAGGGCAAGGCCATAAAATACGAGACTGCCGGGGCCTATCAGCTCATAGATACCCAGTTCGAGCATACGCAGGCAGAAGATACCACCAGCCCCGAGGGGGATAATGGTGTTCCACATGAGGCGCCAGGTGGCGGCACCAAAAAGGGGGATATTCTTTTTGCGGCTGCGCAGGTAGGTAAAAAGGAAGGCAAAAGCAAAGGCGGCCGCAAAAGTAATAAAGGCGATCACGATCAGCTCATAGGTCAGGCCGAGTTCTACCGAACCGGCGCTCTTGCGGCTGCCGCATTCGCCAAAAAGCCAGCAGTTGATCCGGCTATGTGCTACCCATGCACCCGCAAGCGCACAAAGCCCGGCTGATACACCGCTCAGTCCGCTCAGGCTGATGAAACGACCACTGCGCTCCATCATACGCTTGATGTCGCGAAGGGCTTCCAAAGACTGTATTTGCTCTTCCATAAAAGTACTTTGAACTACAAAGTAAATATAAGTATTTCAATTCTGCAAGTATTTGCCGGAAAAATTACAGCTCGTTTAACAACTTGTGCAAGATACCCTGCTCATGGCTATCCTCACAATCAGTGACACGGACATACTATTTAGGCGATTGTAAGACGTATCACTATGCAAAGTCTTTACGGTATTAGAATGTGTACGGCAATTACCGGTTGTATTATTAACAGCATAAATTAAAAACAAATGAAACGTATTACCTCACTCACCTCCATGCTGGTTACGGCCATCTTCATCTTCGCAAGCTACAGTAAAGACGATACTTACCAACCGCCTGCAGTGAATCTTCGGTATTCAGCGCAGCGGGTGACATATCGGCAAAGCTCGCGGCTTACCGCGACCTGCCCGGCGCTACCCTTACTACTACACCGGGCGCTACCGGCGGCAGAAGGGAGATCAACTGGGATGCGGTTCCTTCCACTCTCACCAATGTGGGTGGATTTCCGCCTGACTTCTTTGGTTCGTTCGACCCGACCCTGCCCGCAGGCCTTAAAAGAGGATTTGTTTTACCGGGGGTGGCAACTTCAGGGTGGACAGCACTGATTTTATTGACCTTGACCCAACTTTTGGTGCACTGTTTGACGCCTTCAGCCCAAAGAAAACATTTGCTTATACCACCAACGTGGTTACCCAGGCCGTCTTTAAAGTACCAGGTACCAATACTGGTGCTACGGTAAAAGGCTTTGGGGTGATCTTCTCCGACGTGGACGTAGTTAATTCTACATTGATCGAATACTTCAACGGGGATAAAAGTCCTGGTATTTACTATGCACCTGTAAGATCTACCGGCTCCGGCTTTTCTTTCCTCGGCGTATATTTCCCCGACGATAAAGTGACCAGGGTGAAGATCACCGCCGACAGTGCCACTCCTGGTGCCGGAATTAAAGACATTTGGGATGACGGAACGGCTGACCTGGTGGTAATGGACGATTTTCTTTACAGCGAACCTGCTGCCTACCGGTAAGATAATAATGGCAGGAAGCCCCGATATGATACCGGGGCTTCCTGTTTATGGCCATGGGCTACTCTACCCCGTTACGAATCTTGTCCACATACGGCCCATACCATCCATTTTTAACCTTATGTCCCTGTCAAAAACCCGATATTTGCAATGAATCCATGAGGACATATTGTAAACTATTATTATCTCTTTTACTGACGGTCATTTCTACCCTGTCACTTTCTGCGCAGCGCCTGCAACTGCATGGCCTTGTCAAAGACATGCAGAATGACGAACCGGTGCCTTATGCATCGATACAATTGCTCCACAGCGGTAAGGGTACGCTTACCGATTCGGCCGGGCGCTTTT
This sequence comes from uncultured Ferruginibacter sp., assembly GCA_964590975.1. Taxonomy (GTDB): domain Bacteria; phylum Bacteroidota; class Bacteroidia; order Chitinophagales; family Chitinophagaceae; genus Ferruginibacter. The sequence continues at coordinate 20,600 of CAZPXP010000028.1, forward strand.
CTTTTACGGTTACTAATTTCAGGGCGGACACGCTTGTGGTTACGAGTGTGGGTTTTAAACCTTATTATTTTCCTGTGGGGGAAGGAAGGGACAGTATCAACCTGCTGGTTGCACTGGAAAAGGCCCCTATTTCGGACGCTGTTATTGTAAGGGCAAAAACCGGTAACCGCGGTCTGCTGGTATGGAAACGTATTGTTAAGAACAAGCCACGCAATGACCGTACAAGGTTTGATAATTTTGCTTATGAACTATATAATAAGCTGGAAATTGACTGGAATAAATTCAATAAGGATAAGGTAAGGCGTATACCGCTTGTAAAGTCGTTTGCTTTTGTGTTTGACAATGTGGACACTACAGAATCGGTGCCGTACTTGCCGGTTTACCTGACGGAAACCATTTCGGATTATTACTACCAACGTTCGCCAAAGAAAACAAAGGAAGTGATCAGGGCGCAGAAAGCGGATGGCCTTGAGAATGAGAGTATGAGTAAATTTCTCGGAGGGATGTACCAGAACATTAATGCTTACAGTAATTTCCTCCCTGTTTTTGATAAGGATTTTGCCAGCCCTCTCAGCGATAACGGCGACAGCTATTACAATTACCGCGTAGCTGATACACAGTTGCTTGCGGGGCGCCGGTTTTATCACCTGCTTTTTGCACCAAGACACAGGGGTGAAAATGCTTTTGAAGGTGATTGCTGGGTTGACGCTCAGAACTATGGTATATGGAAGATTACGCTTAAGCTGCCCAGGGAAGCGAACGTGAACTATATTGAGCAGTTGAGCATGATACAGGAGTTTACGCAAACGGCAGACAGTGGCTGGTTTCTTATTAAGGATAAGTTTGTGGCGGACTTCTTTCTTGTAGGCAAAAATTCGCTGAACTTCAAAGGCCGGAAAACCACTACTTACCGCAACATTGCATATAACCAGGCATTTATTACTGATACGCTGTCGCGTGCTTCGAGTAAAGAGGAAGTATTGATCAGCCCTGACAGCCGGTTGTTCGATAAAGCTTTCTGGGAGCAGAGCCGCCATGAGCCGCTCAGTAAAACAGAAGCCGGTATCTATAAGATGATTGATACGCTTACGAGCCTGCCGCGTTTTAAGCGGATCACCAACACCCTCAATTTTATTGCTACCGGTTATAAAAGCATAGGTAATTACGAGATTGGCCCCTGGTATAACTGGGTATCGGCCAACAGTCTTGAAGGCACACGTTTCCGGTTTGACCTCGGTACTAATTCCGGTTTCAGCCGTAAGTATTACCTGCATGGCTACCTTGCTTATGGCACAACGGATACGAGGGTGAAGGGCAAGTTCGAGATATACAATTTCCTGCATCGTCATCCCCGTAATTATTTCCACCTGAGTTACAAGAATGATATAGACAATGGCCAGAATTACTTTGATGAAATTGGTACAGACAACATTTTTACGCTTGCGGTTCGTAAGAACAGGGTACCGATCAAGTTTATGAACATTGAGGAGATCAGGGCGGAGTATTTTAACGAATGGAAGAACGGGTTTTCTGCCCTGCTTGGTTACAGCCACCGCAATTTCACCCCTCTGCGAAACCTGCCGGATAAGGATTTATTTTCCAACAAGCAGGGTAATGCACTAAACAGTGCTGAAATATCGCTGCGCCTGCGTTATGCTTATCTCGAACGTTTTATCGAAAGTGGTTTTTTCCGTACCAGCCTTGGCAGTGACCTGCCGATTGCAGAGCTTAAGATCAGCAAGGGGATTTCAGGGATCTTTAACAGCAGCTATGATTATACCAAGCTGCACCTGGGTGTATCGGATTATGTAAAACTGGCGCCTTACGGCAGCCTGTATTTTAATGTATATGGGGGAAAGGTATTTGGTACTCTTCCGTATATGATGCTTGAGGTACCACCGGGTAATGAAATTTACTATTACAATAAGTATGCGTTTAACCTGATGAACCGTTATGAATTTATTACCGACCGGTATGCGGGGTTTACGATTGAGCACAATATTGGTAACGGGTTATTCAGTTATATCGGGGCCACGCGTCGGCTTAAATGGCGGCAGTTCTGGAATGCAAAGGGTATGGTTGGCGGGCTTACTCCTGAAAACCGGCAGTTGAACTTTGCAGGCAACTATCCCTACAGCGATCTTGGCAGCAGGCTCTACCTTGAGCTGGGAACGGGAGTGGACAATATCTTTAAGTTGCTGCGTATTGATTTTGTATGGAGGGTAGCTCCTGCTCATCTGCCGACGAGCAGTATTAAGAGTTTTGGTGTATTCGGAAGTTTCCGGATAGGATTTTAACGGGCTCTATGCTTACCTGTCCTTCATCTTTTCATAATATGTTATCCATTCATCGACTGTAATCCGAGATGCCAGTTCTCCAATAAGATCGTAGGGAATATCGTCCATCTTCTTAAACCGGATACAGGATTTACCCATATCGAGTTTTTGTTTGGTGTGTTTGGGAAATTCTTTTACAAACCAGTTGAGCTGTTCTTTACTGGCATACAGGCCCATGTGGTAGAGTGCGATAAAATTCTTCTGCGAAGCCAGGTTGATAAATGGCAGGGGTTGTTTTGGATTGCAATGATAGCCGGCCGGATAAAGTTTATGTGGCACTACGTACCCGAGCATTCCGTATCCTATTATTTCCTGGAAACCTTTGGGCAGGTTTTTTTTAATAACGCTGTGGAGTTTTTTGACCACGACCTTCCTGTCTTCGGAAAGACTTTCTATATAATCTTCGGGGGTGGTAGCTGTTGACCGCATGACTATACTGGTATTATGCCGGTACTGAATGCAGCCCGATGCGGTTACCTTCTGTATCGGTGAATACAGCCATAAAGCCATATTCCGGTGATATTTCCGTTTTGGGTACCAGTACCGTTCCACCGGCGCCTTCTACTCTGTCGAGGATCAACTGTACGTCGGGATTACCGTTAAGGTATATCAACGGACCTTCGGTTAGCGATGGTTTGTGAAAACCGCCACTGTCTACCAATGCGCCGCCCACCTGCGTTAACATATCATCAAGGGGAAACATGCGCATTTTTAACTGAGGGCTATCCATCGGGATAAGCTGTATCTTAAATATGGCTTCATAAAAGGTGGCGGCACGCGCCAAATTGATGACTGGTATTTCGAACCAACTGATTGCATTCTGCATAACGGCATAAAGGTTTATGTACCCTTGAATTAGAGTGTTAAGTTCGGAAAAGAAATTGGCTTTTTATCGTTTCTGTCTTACTTTTTTCTCCTGTATTCGAGATCGAAGCTGGTGGTCCAGGTATGGCCGCCGTCTGCTGAAGTTTCGCCAAACTGCCTTACGGTATGTTCGTCCAGTTTGGTAAAGGTCATGCGCAGCATTTGCGTAGTGCCATTGGGCTGTGTGAGGTTATTGGTGGTGACGATCATTTTGTTTTTTTCCCAGGTGCTGTTATTGTATTCTGTTATGCCTCCTTTATTGTCGACCCAGGTTTGCTGCCACATTTTGGTTTGTGTATTATAGGTATTAAAACTCTTGCCTGCATAACCGCCCTGCGCGCCCGTCCATTCCTCAAAGATCACACAGCTATCGAGCAGTACGGATATGCGGCTGTCGCCTGCTTTTTTACCATCCTTGCCGAAGGCTTCCCACTCTCCTATCCAGAAATCAAAAAAACGATAAATGGGGTTGGTTGTGCAGGGCCTGACATTTCTATTCTGGGCTTTTGCGGAGATGCAGGCTATAAGTACGCAGATCAGTAGTAATTGCTTCTTCATTGTATTGCGGGTTTAAGCTAAGATAGCATCTGCGCTGCTTTATGGCTGGAAAAACTCTACCAGCAACGTGTAAACAGGTATGAACGACAGGACAAAAACATTCATCAAAAAATAACCATTTGTGCCAATCGGGCTATCTTTGCGGCACACTAAAACGATTGTATGGCACAGGACTTATTTCAGTCGCCCGACTATTTTAATGTAGATGAGCTGTTGACCGAAGAACACAAGCTTATCCGGGATACTGTCAGGGCGTATGTAAAGAAAGAGATTTCTCCTATTATTGAAGAATATGCGCAGAGAGCGGAGTTTCCGCAGCAGATTGTAAAGCAACTGGGTGATATTGGCTGTTTTGGCCCCACTGTTCCTGTAGTATATGGTGGTGGCGGACTGGATTATATCAGCTATGGTTTGATGATGCAGGAGCTGGAAAGGGGTGACAGTGGTGTACGTTCTACGGCGAGTGTACAGGGTTCGCTTGTTATGTTCCCGATCTATGCTTATGGCAACGAGGAACAGCGTAATAAATACCTTCCCAAACTGGCCAGTGGTGAATGGCTGGGTTGCTTTGGGCTTACCGAGCCGAACCATGGGAGTGACCCCGGCAGTATGCTTACCAATATTAAGGATGCGGGCGACCACGTCATTCTGAATGGCAGTAAGATGTGGATCAGCAATGCTCCCTTCAGCCAGGTAGCGGTAGTATGGGCTAAGGATGAGGAGGGTGTTGTGCGCGGGCTGGTTGTTGAACGCGGTATGGAAGGTTTCAGCACCCCTACCACGCATGGTAAGTGGAGCCTGCGTGCCAGCGCCACGGGTGAGCTGGTATTTGATAATGTAAAAGTGCCTAAAGGGAATATACTGCCCAATGTAAAAGGCTTAAAGGGGCCACTGGGTTGTCTTACCAAGGCCCGTTATGGTATTGCCTGGGGAGCGGTAGGTGCTGCGATGGATTGCTACGATACGGCCCTCCGTTACAGTAAAGAAAGGATACAGTTTGACCGTCCTATCGGCGGTTTCCAGCTACAGCAGAAGAAGCTGGCGGAAATGGTTACTGAAATTACCAAGGCACAATTGCTTAACTGGCGCCTTGGTGTACTGATGAATGAAGGCAAGGCTACCCCCCAGCATGTGAGTATGGCCAAGCGCAATGCCTGCGAGATTGCTACCAATATCTGCCGTGATGCAAGGCAGATGCTCGGCGGCATGGGCATTACGGGTGAATATCCCATTATGCGTCATATGATGAATCTTGAAAGTGTGATTACTTATGAGGGTACACACGATATCCATTTGCTGATTACGGGTATGGATGTAACGGGTTTGAATGCGTTTAAATAATAAACAGCAGCAGACGGGTATCTGCTGCTGCCAAATAATATAATTATGATCAGGAATGTAAGTGTTATCGGTGCGGGCACTATGGGAAATGGTATTGCACACGTATTTGCTCAAAGCGGTTTTACTGTAAGCCTTGTAGATGTGAATGCTGCTCAGCTTGAAAAAGCGATTGGTACTATTACCAAAAACCTTGACAGGCAGGTAACCAAAGGTACTATAACAGAAGAGCAGAAGGCTGCTGCTCTTGCTAATATTACCACGCATACCGCTGTAGCAGCGGGCGTGGCCAATGCCGAACTGGTTGTGGAAGCCGCAACTGAGAATACAGACCTTAAACTGAAGATATTCAGCCAGCTTGATGAGGCAGCACCTGAAGGTTGTATCCTCGCTACCAATACTTCTTCTATTTCTATTACAAAGATTGCAGCGGCTACCAAACGGCCGGGGCTGGTTATTGGTATGCACTTTATGAATCCTGTACCGGTGATGAAACTGGTAGAGATCATTAATGGCTATGCCACCACGCGCGAGGTAACCGATACAATTGTTGAGCTGAGCAAGACGCTTGGCAAGATACCCTGCGCTGTAAACGACTACCCGGGCTTTATTGCCAACCGTATACTGATGCCTATGATCAATGAAGCTATTTACAGTTTGTATGAGAGTGTGGCGGGTGTGGAAGAGATTGATACGGTAATGAAGCTGGGTATGGCGCACCCGATGGGTCCGTTGCAACTGGCAGACTTTATCGGGCTTGATGTTTGTCTCAGCATCTTAAGGGTATTACACGATGGTTTTGGTAACCCCAAATATGCGCCCTGCCCCCTGCTGGTTAATATGGTAATGGCAGGCAAGCTGGGTGCAAAGAGTGGTGAAGGGTTTTATACCTATACGCCCGGCAGTAAGGAGCTGGTGGTGAGCAGTAGTTTTACATCGAAATAGCTGGTTGGGTAAGTGAATTGCTTTATAAATTATACATAAGAAAGGGCCCGCAATACTGTGGGCCCTTTCTTTATCAGAGATATTTTATCGTTATGGCTTAGAATGCCTTTATGAAACCAAACTTAACACCGTAGCTAAACAGTTTTTCGACAGTAGTATAGCGCTGGATATTGGTGGACAGCAACTGGTAACGTACCTGCGGACCAAATTGTAAGGTATAATTACCCGTTTTGTAGCTGGCAAATGTTTCAATACCTGCATTCAGGTTAAACTTACGTGCCAGGCTGTTTTCTGCGATATAGTTCTGATGGTCTGAAGACAGGAGGAAGCTCCTGCTACCGAGCAGGATGGTGGGTTGTATGGTAGCGCCTGCATACCATTTTAAGCGGTCTGATCCTGCAAGCTTAAGGTCTAACCCTACGGGCACGGAGAGCTGGTAAGTTGAGCTGTTCAGGATCGCGTCGCCATCTCCATTTGCATTAAAGAGTGAGCTGCTTCTCGGATGACGTATGGGTATTCCTGTATTGATATCTGTAAGGGTGAGGGTAGTAGATATCGGGTGAGTAGTTTCGTATGCGTAGATGTAATAATTGGTATAGTCTAACTGGAGCCCCGTTTTAAACCTCAGGTTTCTGGACAGTGAATAAAGTACGGCGGCACCTGCCTGAAGGTGGAGACCGGGCTTATGCGAAACGGACCCGTTCATATTGATCCTGTTGAGCGGCGTATTGGCGGTATTATTAACGGGATATTCGTTTTTATCAAACAGTGTGCGGTATGTGAACCCACCGGAGGCGTACACCTGCCAGTCTAACTTACCTTTCCATCGTTTACGGGGTTGTTTGTTGTGGAGGGCAAAGTCTTCCATCCAGCCCAGTTCTTCTTTTGTGGGGCTGAAACGTTTTGCGGCCGCCTGTGCAGCAACCCTGTCTTTATCCCGGGCGGTGGGTGGAGTTGTTTCTGCCTGGCCGACAGGAGCGGGGGCAACTGTTATTGTTTTTTCTGACAGGCCTGTTACTGTATTACTATTATTCGCTGTGGTAGCTGCAGTGGTATTACCGGCAGTGGTTTTAGTATCTTCTGTGCTGTTTATTTCTTCTTCAGGAGCAACTGTATTCGCGTCTTTAGCACCTGGTTCACCAGCGGCAGCCGAGCTCTTACCGGGCACAACGCCTGCACGCATCACTACCGAAGAAACTGGTGAGAGATTATCCGCTACTGTTACAGGGCGTTCGGCCGCAGCAGCGAGGAGTGCATCAGCAGGTGCTGCCGGGGTATTTGAAATGGTATTGTTGTTTACCGCAGTTGTAAAAGGGATTACCGGTGCGGTGCCGCTTTTATTATTGCGGTTGTTTCTGTTATTATTGCGGCTGACAAAATTATTATTGCGGTTAATATTGATTACGGGTACGTTGCGGGTATTGCTGTTATTACCATTTAAAGTAATGGGCTGGTTGCCGGCAGGGGCAGCAGCACCGGGAGAAGCAATATTAATATTGTTGTTTGCAGCGGTTGGGGTGGCGTTTGCGGAAGCAGGGGTTGAACCGTTCTTGCCTGCGGCGTCGGCGAGCAGGGCGGGTGCAGGCTTGCTGTTTCTTGTGTTGAGGTAACCGAGAAGAAGCAAACTGGTAATGAGTACCAGGCTCATCAGTATAGAAGGCAACCTGCGGGAGGGATGAACGTTATTATAGATACCCTGCCACACTTTTTTCGATGGTTGCATTTTAAAGTTGTCTGTTTGCTCTCTCAGCAGCCTTTCGAAATTATCCGTATAGAATTTATGTTCCATTGTTCACTTAAAAGTTCTTTGGTTTTGGTAGATGGTTATAACAGGATTTGGATTATCTGTGTTTTCTATCTTGGGGCTACTGCTCCAAGAAACTGGGTTTCGGGTTTAGGTTTCTGAATGATTTTCTTTTTAAGCAGGATATCTTCAAGCATTACTTTGGCTCTGGTGTACTGGCTGCGGCTGGTACTTTCTTCTATGTCGAGCATTGCTGCTATCTCTTTGTGTGAGAACCCTTCTATGGCATAGAGGTTGAGCACGGTGCGGTAACCGATGGGGAGTAAGCGTATACATTCTACCACCTGTTTTGCCTGCATGATGGAAGGGATCATTTCTTCCCTTACCTGTATGCCGTTTGCATGAATGATATCTACGCTTTCAGAGAATTTCTTGTTCTTTTTGAGGGTATTGATGCAGGTATGTACAATAATCCTCCTGATCCATCCTTCGAGCGCGCCTTCACCGCGGTATTGATGTATTTGGGTGAATACTTTGATAAAGCCTTCCTGCAGCATATCTTCCGCGTCTTCGCGGTTTTTTGCAAAGCGATAGCAGACGCCCAGCATCCTGGGACTGAAACGGGTGTAGAGTGCCTCCTGTGCGGCGGCATTATTTCGCAGACATCCGGCCAACATCAGCTCTTCTGTCATATTGTGCTTGGTTTACCCTATAAAAATAGACAAATTATCAAGAAAACGTGCTGCGTGGGTGCATAAAATGGCCGGAATTTTAACAATTCCGGCCATTTACAGGCTAATTGAGCCAAATTCTTTACCAATTTACCCGGAAGGCTACGTAAATATTCCTTCCGGGAGCGGAAAATCCGGAAGCGAAATAGCGGTAATTACGGTCGAAAATATTTTCTACTCCTGCCTGTGCGGTCAGGTAACGGTTGATATTGTAGTTGCCTCTCCAGTTAATGGTAATCCACGCGGGCATACCATCGGCGGTAGCGTACTGGGCATTGTCTTCCCCATCTGCATTGAACTGGTTGAGGCGTTTCCAGCCGTTGTAGAGGGCAAACAGTTCGGTATTAAACCTGGGGAATGTATATTTCAAGGAGGTTTTGCCGATAACCGGGGGGATATGATCGAGCGGTTTCTTGCTAACGTTGCGGCTTACCAGCAGGTATGTACCATTGGGTTGTTTTTCGTAAACACTTGATTTGCCGGCAGCATCGATCTCGAAGCGGCCGTATGTATAGCTGAGATCGGAGCTGAGGCTGAACTGGCGGGTAATGTCGAATACGAGTGATGCGCTGAATCCGCAGAGGTAGCCTTTGTTGCTGTTCTGGCTGGCGAGCACCTGGCTTTTTACGCCCTGGTACAGTATTGAATCCTGCCCGTTTACTTTAAAGGGCGCTTTTACGATGGCATTGCGCAGCAGGGTATAAAAACCAGTAATTTCGATATTGAGCTTGTCTGCAAACTTCCTGCTGTATGACAGATCGACATTATAACTGTATTCTGGTTTGATGTTTGCGTTGGGCACTACTACCTGCCTTGCGGCTGTGCTGGATTCGAATATTTTGGCGAGGTCGTCGATATTGGGTGTACGGAAACCGGAAGAGAGGGACAGTGTAATGCGGTTGTTATTATCCGGCATATAAACGAGGCCGATATTACCGGTAACGGCTGTGCTGTTTTGTTTGAAGAGGGTATCGGGCAGGCGGAAGAAACTGTTATTTATAATAGTGGAGTTCAGGTTTACTGCCTGAAAACGCAGGCCATCATTCAGTACCCATTTACCGTTTCCGAACTTGTAAATGTGTTGTGCGAAAACACCGAAATAATTCATTTTGTTCTTCCCGTCGGGGTAGCGGCTGTCGAGCGCTGTGCGTGCGTCGTTAGTTGTATTGATACGGATACCTTTTGACCTGAGGTTGTTGAGCTGGCCGTCGATACCAAAAGTAAGTTCATTGTCGCCCATCATCCTGCGTGCTGATACAGAAAAGCCCCATACTTTAATCTTTTCGATACGGCTGTCGAGGCGATCGTAACGTTTGTAGTCGCGCGTTTGCCGGCTTTCTTCGATGTTCTGGTAACTGATATTTGCTTTCAGTTCATCGACAAAACCGAGCTGTGTTGCGCTCAACTCATAGGCGCCGAGCAGCCTTTTCTGCGGACCATAGTACCATTCTGCATACCGGAGCGTGCCATTACGCACATCCTGTAAGCGGTCGTAACGGGGTATGTCGTTTGTATTGGAGTATTGGAGGTTGAGCAGGTGACTGATATGGCTATTTTGCCTGAAGAGAAATTTCTGTGTAATATCCCACTGGCGGTAGCCGGAGTATTTCTGCACCCTGTCGTCTGGGTTTACGAGTACGGTATCCACTCCTCCGATAGTTTCCACGTAAGATGAGCGACGTCCGAAATTGGGGTATTTATCGGGGTAATGATCGCCCATACGCATATCTCCAAAATCGCTGAATGTGTACGCCTGTAACCAGGCAAAGCGCCTGCCGCCGATGCTGGCATCTGCGTGGATCGTCTTTTCGTTGTTGGCCCTGCTGTAGCGTGCAAATGCGGCGCCCGTGGTTATTACTTTTCTGGTGGCGGACAGCAGGGGGTTCCTGGTTTGCAGGTGGATGATACCCCCTAACCCATCGCTGCCATAGATGGTACTGGCGGGGCCATACATTACCTCTACTCTTTGCAGCATATTCTGGTCTACCGTAATGATGTTCTGCAGGTGACCGCTCCGGTAGATGGCATTGTTCATCCTGATCCCATCAATTACAAGCATAACGCGGCTGGCTTCAAAGCCACGCAATACGGGGCTGCTGCCGCCCTGCTGGCTTTTCTGCACAAATATTTTACCTGTATTGATGAGCAGGTCGCCCGTATTCTGGGCGTTGGTTTGTGCGATGGTACGTGCGGTGATGACATCGATCTTTTGCGCAACATTTTTCTTTTTTTCGGCAAAGCGTGTAGCTGAAATAACAATTTCCGGGAGGTCGTTGGTATCGGCAACAGTTTTTTGCTGGGCGTATAGCGCGTTGACCGTTGTAAAAACGGATACGATAAGCAGTAGTTTCTTCATTTTTGATGGGTTGTGTTGGGGAATGCCCTGTACTGTGTGCAGTTGAATTGAGTATTCCCCGGAATAATATTTTATTGTTTTATTTTCGTTAATTCTGGTGCGGCAAAACTACTATTTTTTCCGTACAAGGCTATCCTTTGGGTAAGCAGCTTCCATGCTGTCGCGCAGGGCAGTAACCCATTTGGCGACAGCGTCTTTTTCTGTATCAGTTAATTTGGCTTCTTTGTGCATCCTTGTATAGGAGGCTAAAGGCATCTTTTCTTCTTCTATTTCCCCTTTGATCTCTTCGAGCTTACGGTATTGCCTGCGCAGGTTATAACCGGCAAATTCCGAAAAATTGAGTTCTTTCTTACCTTCGTTAATGTGATCGGCCAGCCACCAGCCAACGGGCTGTATATTGCTGTACCAGGGGTAGACGGTATTGTTACTGTGGCAATCGTAGCAGGCTTTTTTCAACGTCTGCTGTACATCTGCGGGTAGGGAGTGCGCCATTGTAATATCGGCTTTCATCAGAGTATCGCCTGAGGCTGTATTTTTTTCGGGCTGGAAGAACTGGATAACGATAAGGGCTATCAGCAGTACAAGAAAGAAACGTTTAAAGAATTTTTTCATGCTGTTTTATAGTTTTATTGATTTTGTGCAGCAGTGCTGTTGATTGTACCCGGGTGTAATATTCCTGTTAAGAAGCAGTTATGAGTACATCGCCTGTCATTTCTTTTGGTATGGGTAATCCCATCATGGTGAGTATGGTCGGCGCGAGGTCGCCCAGCTTACCGCTTTTGACAGGTCCTCTCCATTCGTTATCGATGATAAAGAAGGGTACGAGGTTGAGGGTATGGGCTGTATTGGGGCTGCCATCGGCATTGATCATATAGTCGGCATTGCCATGATCTGCCGTGAGAAAGATGGTATAGCCGTGTGCCAGACCGGTTGTTACCACCCTTTCCACGCAGGCATCTACTGTTTCTACGGCTTTTACCACTGCATCCCATACACCTGTGTGCCCCACCATATCGGCATTGGCATAGTTGAGGCATATAAAGTCGGCAGTTGCTTTTTCCAGTTCGGGCAGCAGGGTGTTGGTAAGCGGCACTGCACTCATTTCCGGCTGCAGGTCGTAAGTAGCTACTTTAGGCGAGGGCATCATGATGCGCTGTTCACCTTCAAAAGGCACTTCACGGCCGCCGCTGAAGAAAAAGGTTACGTGCGGATATTTTTCTGTTTCTGCGATACGGATCTGTTTTTTGCCTTGCTGCTCCAGCACTTCGCCGAGGGTATTGGTCAGGTTATCGTTATCGAATACCACGTGTACGTTTTTGAACGTGTGGTCGTATTCCGTCATGGTCGTGTAATCCAGGTTGAGTTTGTGCATACCGACCTCGGGGAAGTCTGTTTGTGTAAGTACTTCTGTGATCTCGCGGCAGCGGTCGGTACGGAAGTTAAAGCAGATCACGGCATCGCCCGGGGCGATCGTTGTGGGGCGGCCGGCTTTATCTGCGATGATGGGTTTAATAAATTCGTCTGTTACCCCGTTATTATAGGAGGCCTGTACGGCGGCGAGGATATCGGTTGTTGCTTCACCCTGACCATGTACAAGGGCATCGTAGGCGAGTTTTACCCTTTCCCAGCGTTTGTCGCGATCCATGGCATAGTACCGTCCTGTTACCGTAGCGATGGTGCCGGTGGTTTGCCCGAGGTGAGCCGACAGATCAGCCAGGTAACCGAGGCCGCTCTTAGGATCGGTATCGCGCCCGTCTGTAAAAGCGTGGATAAAGACTTCATGGAGCCCCTGTTCTTTACAAAGGCTGGTAATGGCTTTGAGGTGGTTGATATGTGAATGTACTCCTCCATCGCTCACAAGGCCAAGCAGGTGCAGGGGTTTATGGTTTATTTTAGCATAGTTGATGGCGGCCAGCAGGGCCGGGTTACGGTCAAATTCGCCGGTACGGATAGCGACGTTGATGCGCTGGAGTTCCTGGTATACGATACGCCCCGCACCGAGGTTAAGGTGTCCTACTTCGCTGTTGCCCATTTGCCCGTCGGGCAGGCCTACGGCTTCGCCGCAGGTAACTAGGGTGGTATGGGGGTATTTTTGGTACAAACTATTCACAAAGGGTGTACGGGCGTGCTGTATAGCATCGCTGGCAGGAACAGCTCCCAGCCCCCAGCCGTCCATAATTATCAATATAATTTTTTTATTTTGCATGGTGTAAAACTAAAATATTTGCAACTAAATGGGCCGGATTATTGTCCATGTGAATAACCGGACCTGAGAAAACGTGCAATAATCAACAGCTTGGCACGTTTTTGGCTCCCTTACTGATAACTGTTACAACTCTTTACAATGAAAAAGATATTTGCGTTTACATTTGCCTCTATGCTGTTGCTGACCGCTTTCAGTCAAACTTTTTCGGTAAGCATTGACGAGGTGGTTTCTGCCATGAGAACGGGCAATGCTGCTGTACTGGCCCGTTTTTTTGATAATACTGTTGAAATTGAGCTGCCCAGCAAGAGCAGCAGCTACAGTAAAAGCCAGGCTGAGCAGGTGATGAAAGAATTCTTCAACAACAACGTAGTACAGCGTTTTGAGGTTAAGTTCAAAAGCGAAAAGGCTGGTAACCAGTATTGTATTGGTAATCTGCAAACAAAGAGTGGAACTTTCCGCACCACCATCTATATGCGCCAGCGCGGCGATGCTTTAGTGGTGCAGGAAATGAAGTTTGAGAATAATTGATTCTGTATTCAAGGCACAAATATACCCCGGAAGCAATTCCGGGGTTTTTATTTACTTTGCTCCTGTATGGATACAAAACAATTAGACGGGCTTATCCGCAATGCTTTACAGGAGGATATCGGTGATGGCGATCATTCTACCCTTTCGGCCATAGGGGCAGATGCGGAGGGTAAGGCTATACTTAAGATTAAGGAGGACGGCGTGCTTGCCGGTATGGAAGTGGCCAAAGCCATTTTTGATTACCTGCAGCCGGGTAATGTATTTATACCGTTTAAGGGGGATGGCTCGGCCATGAAATATGGTGAGCTGGCTTTTGAGGTGAGTGCGCGGGTGCATACCATATTGCAGGGTGAAAGGCTGGTGCTTAACTGTATGCAGCGCATGAGTGGTATTGCCACGCTTACCCGTAAGTACACTGACCGGCTGAAAGGATATAAAACGCGGTTGCTGGATACGCGCAAGACTACCCCGAACTTCCGCCTGCTTGAAAAAGAGGCTGTACGGATCGGGGGCGGGGTGAACCACCGTTTTGGTCTGTATGATATGATTATGCTGAAAGATAACCACATTGATTACTGTGGCGGTATTGAAAAAGCTATTGAAAAGGCCTGGGCTTATGTACAGTTGAAAAGGCCGGGTATGAAAATAGAAGTGGAAACGCGCAGCATTGACGATGTAAAACGGGTTATGGCAGTGGGTAAGGTGGATCGTATCATGCTCGACAACTTTAAGCCGGAGCAGATCGTGGAAGCGCTGGCCATCATTGGCGGGCAGTATGAAACGGAGGCCAGCGGCGGTATCAATTATGACAATCTTGAGGCTTATGCTGCCACGGGGGTAGATTTTATTTCGTCGGGTGCTATTATTCACCAGGCGAGAAGCCTTGACCTGAGTTTGAAGGCAGAGATGCAGCAGGACAGCAGAAAAAAATAAAGGTGAATTTGCGGTGGCCTGCTTTTTAACGGCCGTTTTTATCTTTGCTACCTTATATATTTCCTTCCCTTTCTGAGTATTGTATCAGTGCCCCATCACTGGGGTATCAGTATGGTATCCTCCCTTTTACTATAGTATTAAGAGGCTGTTGGTTTAGTTTGTGCCCGGCTGATGTATTGTATGGTGTATGCTGATAAAACGGGGGTTCCGGGGTGATACGGCCGGGCCTCATCTTTCAATCCCTATCTTTGCGGGTAAAACCAACGGTAACTGGTCATGTCGAAGAAAAAACTCAACTCATTCAGCGCGCTGGTGTATTCTACAGATCCTGATTTTAAGCCTGAAGGTACCGGGCAGGAGCAGGCTGTTACCCTGGCACCGGGCGAGCAGGTGTTGCGGGTATGGCTGGAGACGAAGCATCGTGCGGGGAAGGCTGTAACGCTTATCCAGGGGTTTACGGGTACGGAAGCTGACTGCGAAATGCTTGGTAAACAACTGAAAGCGGCTTGTGGTACCGGTGGGTCGGTAAAGGATGGGGAGATCATTGTGCAGGGCGATCACCGGGATAAGGTGCTGCAATGGCTGCACAAAAATGGGTATAAAAAGGCCAAAAAGGCGGGTGGGGCTTAATGTCTGCTCTACGTCACATTTATACGCACGGGCCCACTAATAGATGAAAAATCGCTTTTTTTTGCTTACTTTACAACTTCTACATATACACGCGATGGTATCACAAATTTCTGAAGGGGTTAAAATCACAGTAGAAACGTACTACCAGCCGGATTACAGTAACCCGGTAAGCAGTGAGTTTATGTTTGCATACCGTATTACTATTGAGAACAACAATTCCTTCCCCATTAAGCTCCTGAGCAGGCATTGGTATATATTTGACAGTAATGGCAGTTTGCGCGAAACCGAGGGGGAAGGCGTGGTAGGCGTTCAGCCGCAGATCAATCCTTCGGAGAACTACCAGTACGTAAGCGGGTGTAACCTGCGCACGGAAATAGGGAAGATGTATGGCACTTATACTATGGAGAATATCAGCAGTAAGAAGACATTTACTGTTCACATACCCGCTTTCGAAATGAGTGCACCGTTTAAGATGAATTAAATTTAACAGGAGGAATAGCTGTTTGCATTGTACCTTTAGCCGAAACGGCAGGTTCTGATTCTTACGGCCAGTCCAATAACAAAGTGCTTTTTATAAGGAAGGCAATAAAACCGCAATATGGCAAAAGTAACGTTCAACAACAGTGACAACCAATTTTTCCAATCCCTTAAAGCTTCGGTTGATGAGTATTTTGAGAGCCGCAACATGAAAAAGACGGGTAACTGGAAACTGCATCTCAAAACGGTTATCCTGATAAGTTCGGCTATTGCCATCTACCTGAGCCTGTTGTTCCTTAACCTGCCCGCCCTGCCCGCCCTGCTCCTTTGCGGCTTACTGGGTTTTACTTTTTCTTCTATCGGGTTCAGTGTTATGCACGATGGCTGCCATGGCAGTTACAGCAGCAAAAACTGGGTGAATGAGGTAATGGGGTTCACGCTGAATATGCTGGGGAGCATCTCCTTTTTCTGGAAGCAGAAGCATAATATCATTCACCATACTTACACTAATGTTGACGGTATTGATGATGATATTGCCAAAAGTCCGCTGATCCGCCAGTGTGAAACACAAAAATGGGTTCCTGCGCATAAAGTGCAGCATCTTTACCTGCCTTTTGTATATGGCATCACCAGCTTTGCCTGGCTGTTTATCATGGATTATGTAAAATACTTTACACGCGACATTAGTGGTACGCCAGCCTGGAAAATGTCGCTCAAAAATCATATCATCTTCTGGGCCACCAAGCTCAACTATATCGCTTTTTATATGGTCATTCCTGCAATGGTGGTTGGTTTTGGCCCCTGGTTGCTGGGCTTTGTGGTAATGCACGTGGTAATGGGCTTTACCCTTGCCATCGTATTCCAACTGGCCCACGTGGTTGAGCATTGCGAATTTGAGACGGCTGGCATTGAGCCCCGCCAGATCGAATCGGCGTGGGCGGTTTACCAGTTAAGAACAACAGCTAATTTTGCTATGGGCAATAAAGTGATTTCCTGGTTTGTGGGGGGGCTTAACTTCCAGGTGGAGCATCATCTTTTCCCGAAGATCAGCCACGTGCATTATCCTGCAATCAGCAAGATCCTGATGCGCAAATGCAAGGAGTTCAATATGCCTTATCATTATTACGATACTATGAGCGCCGCGATAGCTTCTCACTGGCGTTTTATGAAATATTTGGGTAAGAAGCCTGTTGAACTGGCCTTACAGAAGGCGGCTTAAGGGTTATTCTTTTTTCCTTCAGGGTTTATATTTTGCTTCCTGGAAAACGGTATCGGGGTCCTTCTCCAATAATTGTTGCAGTGTTGTGCTGGTATGTGCTGCCATGTATTTTTTTACAATCTGCCATCCGGCGTAGGCGCCGATATTACCTGGCGATCCCTCGCCGAGTTCCTGTGTTTTGGGACTTTTACCGATGTAGTTTTTAATGATGTTCTTATCTGTAGTTTGCAGGTAGCTGTTCTGTACAAAGAGATCCCATATTTGTGCTTCGTGTGCATAGCAGTCTTCCAGTTGTTTGGCGGTGTAACCGATCAGCTTGTATTCTTTTACATCAGGCAGCAGTTTGCTTAAGATATACAGCTTCTTTCCACTTTGTATCATTTGTTGTATGAGCGACATATCGTCGTTAGGGTCTTTCACCATATCATCCGTTACCAGTTCCATGCATCTTACAGGTATCATATCGGGCTCGAAGTGTTCGGATATGTAGGTCGGATAGGTTTGCTGTACGAGCTCATTCTTATAAAACAAGGCGTCTTTGCCGAGGTGGTGATGCAGTCCTGTAAAAAAGTACGTGTTCTGCCAGAGAATGTCTCCATAACCATCGAGCGGTCCCACATAGGTAGTGAGTTCTTCGGGTGCTTTATAGGCGGGGAAATAATGTTTGAGGTATTGCAGGGCGCGAACGGTTGCTTTTTCATACACAGAAAAATCTTTAAACTGCCGCATTGCTGAATCGTAAACAGAGTGGTAGTTGGTGATAAACTGTTTAGCGTAGAGTGCAGTAGTATCAGCACTCCATGCAGAATCGGCGCCAAGCACGGACTCCATAAAGAGCGGCATGAATGCGGGGTATATGGCATTGAGCCGCGCGAGCTCTGCTGTCATCTTTGTGGTATCGGCGGTAAAGAAATCCTGTTCAAAACGGCGTACTTTAAGATTGACAGGGACACCGGATACATCGGGTGCATCGTTTCCGTTGCAACCAGCCAGTAAGAGCGCAGACAGTACAATACTGCTAAATAAACGCATCATGCTTTTTTGTTTTTGAATGGTATAACTTTACAAAGAAATAAAATAATATTTAACGAACCTGTTAAAGTAGGCCTCCGGTTATGAAGATATTCCTGGCGCAACAAAATTATCACATCGGCAATTTTGAGTACAATGTAAGCCGCATTACAGAAGGCATAACGGCGGCTAAGGCAGCGGGCGCTGATCTTGTGGTATTTAGTGAGCTCTGCATTTGCGGGTATCCTCCGCGGGATTTTCTTGAGTTTGATGACTTTATCAAAAAGTGCCGGCTGGCTATCGACGAGGTGAAAGCACATGCTGATACGATCGGGGTTATTGTTGGCGCTCCTGACCGCAATCTCAACCCACAGGGTAAAGACCTGTTTAACGCGGCCTGGGTGCTCTATGAAAAAGAGGTGAAAGCGGTGATCCACAAAACCTGCCTGCCCAACTATGATGTGTTTGACGAGTACCGTTATTTTGAACCGGCATATAACTGGACTGTGGTGCCTTTTAAAGGAAGGCGGCTGGCCATCACCATCTGCGAAGACATCTGGAACCTGGGTGACAACCCATTGTACCGCACCTGCCCGATGGACCAGTTAATGGAACAGCAGCCGGATGTAATGATCAATATTTCGGCTTCGCCATTTGATTACACACATGTGGAAGACCGTATGGCTACGGTACGCGCTAACGTAGAGAAATACAAGCTGCCGATGTTTTACTGCAACGCGGTGGGGAGCCAGACGGAGATCGTTTTTGACGGGGCTTCGCTGGTGTTTGACGGGGCGGGTAACCTGCACCGCCAACTGCCTTTGTTTGAAGAAGCTACCGCATTGTTTGTGCTTGGCGACGATAATACCATAGAAGGTGATATTGCCATTGCTGCAGATGTGGTACCACGCAATGAACTTACACCACCTGTACTTAATGAAGAGTTGAATATTGCACAGGTGCACGATGCTATTGTAATGGGCATACGTGATTATTTTGTTAAGATGGGTTTTACAAAAGCTATACTGGGCAGCAGTGGTGGCATTGACAGCGCTGTTACGCTGGCGCTGGCCTGTAAAGCGCTGGGTAAAGACAATGTGAGGGCTGTACTGATGCCATCACCCTACTCTACCGGCCACAGCGTGAGCGATGCTGAACTGCTGAGCCTTAACCTGGGTAATCCTTATGATATTGTACCCATCAAGAATATCTACAATGCTTTTCTCAGTGAGCTCAAGCCCATTTTTAAAGACCTGCCTTTTGGCCTGGCTGAAGAAAATATACAAAGCCGCACAAGGGGCAACCTGCTGATGGCGATTGCCAACAAGTTTGGTTATATATTGCTGAATACCTCGAACAAAAGTGAACTGGCTACCGGTTATGGCACGCTTTACGGTGATATGGCGGGAGGTATTGGCGTACTGGGCGACTGCTATAAACTACAGGTATATGCGCTGGCGCGTTATATCAACCGCAATGGTGTTGTGATACCCGAATCGATCATTACCAAGGCACCCAGCGCTGAGCTTCGTCCTGATCAGAAAGACAGCGACAGCCTGCCGGATTATGCCCTGCTGGATAAAGTACTCTACCAGTATATCGAACTGCGCCAGGGCCCTGCGGAAATCAAAGCACAGGGTTTTGATGCAGCCGTAACCGACAGGATACTCCGTATGGTGAATACCAATGAATATAAACGTAACCAGTTCTGCCCCATTATACGTATAAGTTCTAAAGCCTTCGGAGTAGGGAGGCGCCTACCCATTGTAGCGAGGTATCTTGGCTAATAATGGTTTCGGTGGAAAAATCAATCTTATTTTTTTCAATTTTTGGCGTTATCTTTCCTCCGTCTGCATAGTCGTGCAACCGTTTGAACTTGCGGCAACCCGTTGATCCTATAATAATGCCTTTGCGCCTGTGGTGAAGGAATAGCACTGAGATGATACATTTGACCTGTGGCAACCTGATAACAGCATTCGAGATCATAAGCATTTAACCGGAATTCCTGCACGCTCTATGAAAGCATAAGCAATACTATTGCCTTTACCTGCCTGAGCCATTTACCGGTTTTCTTATTATTTCAAACCAAAAATTAAATGCGCATGAGAAAGACTGCACTATTCCTGATGTTCTTTATGCTGGGCGCAACCACGCTCTACGCACAACGCACCGTCACCGGCAGGGTGACAGACGACAAGGGTAACCCTGTCGCCAATGCTTCTGTAATGGTCAAAAACTCTGTAGTGGGTACCACTTCGGGAGGAGACGGCCGTTACTCCATTACCATACCTTCCAACGGCAGGGTACTGGTATTTTCTTCTGTTGACCTGGGTACTACCGAGGTCAGCATCGGCAACCTGACTGTTATAAACGCAGTGCTTAAAACGGGTGACAGATCGCTTGACGAGGTGATTCTCGTAGGGTATGGCACGCAAAAAAAGCGGGATGTAACAGCGGCCATTTCTTCTATCGGTGCCGACAAGATCCGCAATGTACCGATACAGAGCTTTGAGCAATCGTTATCGGGTAAGGCTCCGGGGCTCAATGTAATATTGCCCAACGGGTTGCTCAATACACCGCCCGTGGTAAGGATACGCGGCGTTAATTCGATCAACGGCACTTCATTCCCGCTGGTGGTGATCGACGGAACACCTGTATTTACGGGCAATGTTTCCACTAACCAGTCTTCAAATAACCCTTTGGGTAATATCAACCCTTCCGACATTGAAGACATTTCCATTCTGAAAGATGCCGCAGCAACAGCTATCTATGGCAGCCGCGCTGCCAATGGGGTAATGATCATTACCACCAAGAAAGGTAAACAGGGTAAGGCAAAGGTTACCTATGATGTATGGACCGGCTGGACAAAAGCCTACAAACTCTTTGACGTGCTCAATGCACAGGAGTATGTAACGATAAAGAATGAAGCGGTAAAGAATGGCAATTACCTGATTCCCCAGAGCGCCTTACTGCCGGGTATTACTCCACCGCCCGCGGGCTCGCCCCTGTTCTTTATGGATACGATCAATGGGGTTCCGGTTGATACAAAATGGGCGGATTATATTTACCAGACGGGTTTCCAGCACAATCATACATTAAGTGTATCAGGCGCTAACCAGGGTACACGTTATTATTTCAGCGCCAACTATTCTAACCAGGCAGGTATGCTGCAGACCAATACTTTTGACCGTAAGCAACTCCGCATGAACGTGGAGCAAAAAGTAAACAACTGGCTTAAACTGGGCGCTAATTTCAACTTCAGCCGGGGCACTACGCGTTCGCCTAACTCGGGCTCGATACCCAATACACCGTTTAATACGGGCGGTGCAGCGAGGCTGGCCTTTCTTACCGCACCCAATGTATCGCCCTACCTGGCGAATGGCGACTATAATGTTGTTGGCCTGTACGACATCGTACAACGCAACTCGTTTAACCAGATCGGCCGCAATAAGAATTACGACCGTTCAGGACTGCATCACCCGGTGATGATCCGTGACCTGAATATCATTACCTCGCAGGCCGATCAGATACTTGGTGATATCAGTGCGGAAGTAAAACTATACAAGGGTCTTGTTTTCCGCACACAGTACGGGGTAAATTATCTTACTGTTGATGACCGCACTTTTTATAATGCGCTTCATGGTGATGGTTTACAGACCTCGGCTACCAATGATGATGGAACGGCCTTTAATGCTACAGGTAAATTCAACACCGTCAACTTCCAGAACACGCTGACCTATGATTTCCGCATCAACCAGGTACATAACTTTAATGTGCTCATAGGCTCTGAAGAACAACGTGCCGACAGTAACCGCTGGAGCGCCAAACGGTCGGGGTTAACAGAGAATTTCTACAATGAGTTCCAGGGGGGGTATACACTTAATGACAACCCCAACTTCAACCTGATTTCCGACAATTACCTGCTTTCCTTTTTTGGCAGATTGAATTACAATTATAAGAACCGCTACTTCCTTTCGGGTACTTTTCGCCGCGATGGTTATTCGGCTTATTCCGAGGGAAGGAAATGGGGTAACTTTTCCGGTTTCTCCGCCGGATGGAATATCAGCGATGAAAATTTCTGGAAAGGAGGGATCAGCAATGCACTCAACAGCCTGAAGTTGCGCGTTTCTTACGGGCAGGTAGGGAATATTACTGCGGTGGGTGATTTCTCTGCTCTTTCCACCTATGCTTCGGGCCAGTATGGTAACGGTTA
Source organism: uncultured Ferruginibacter sp. (assembly GCA_964590975.1). Classification (GTDB taxonomy): domain Bacteria; phylum Bacteroidota; class Bacteroidia; order Chitinophagales; family Chitinophagaceae; genus Ferruginibacter. The sequence goes on from CAZPXP010000028.1 coordinate 42,689, forward strand.
CCCTACTCTTGCCTTCTCACAGGCCGGCAATAAAGCGCTCAGTTGGGAGTCGAGTACCAAGATGGACGTGGGTGTACAGTTCGGCCTGCTGAAAAACCGTATAACGGGAGAGATATCATATTATAATACCGAACTGAAAGACCAGATCATCAGTGTGCCCACTCCACCTTCGATGGGTATACCTACCAATACCATTGCAGCCAATGCCGCAAGCATGTATAACAGGGGAATTGAATTCGGGATATCTGCGAAGATCATTGACAGGCCAAACTTCGGCTGGAGTGCTTCGCTTAATGTCACTACACAGAAGAACAGGGTGACCGAACTTGCACCCGGGGTACCTGAGATCGTTGGTAACACACAGCTCGAAAGAACAAATATTACGCGCATCGGCTCTCCCATCGGCAGCTTCTTCCTGGTGAGAACTAACGGTGTGGATGCTGCTACGGGGCGCCGCATTTTTATAAATGGTGCAGGCCGTGAAGTGCTGTTCGATTTCAGCCTGCCCGCTGCTGACCGCTACAAATACCGTGATGGTACTATCGCCCCTGCCATTGATCTTTCTAAAGATGGTTATATAGCGGGCAATGCGCTTCCAACAGTATATGGCGGTTTTGTAAATAACCTGTATTACAAAAATTTTGATCTTACCATTGATATGTTCTACAGCTTTGGCAACAAGGTTTACTTTGGCAGCCGTGCAGGCCTTATGGATATGCGTTACTGGAACAATGGTAAGTGGGTAATGAACAGGTGGCAGAAGGCCGGCGATGTGAGCGATGTGCCCAAAGTGGTGTATAATGATAATATCTCTAACGGATCACTCTTCCCTATCGATGCAAACCTTTATGATGGTGGTTTTGTGCGCTGCCGCACGCTTGCTTTGGGATATACGCTCTCCTCAGCTAAACTAACCCAATTCGGCCTCGGTAGTGTACGCATATATACACAGTTCCTTAATCCGTTTATCATCACCAACTACCCCGGTATTGACCCGGAGATTTCCGTAAATGGTAACACTGCGCTTACGCCTGGTGTCGATCGTAATACTATCGGCCAGGCGCGCACCATTACATTCGGGGCAAATATTGTTTTCTAATTTTAAAACTAATGCGTTATGACAATAAAGCAATTAACATATACTGCATTTGCCCTTACCGTGCTGACGGTAGCGGCAGGATGCAAAAAAGACAAACTGAATACCTTTTCGCAAACCGCCCTGTCCGACGCGGTGGCATTCAGCACGCCCGACCGCATCGCCCAGCAGGTTAACGGTATTTACCTGGCGTGTAAGAATGGCAGCTTTCTTGGCGGTCGTGCGCTTGTGTACAATGATGTACGCGGAGAGGATTGGGTAAATGTTACCAACAACAATGTTACCGCAGTAGGCGTATATAATTTCTCGGTAGGCTCTACCGAAACCCAGGTAGAAGGTATGTGGGCTACCGGCTATGCTGCTATCAACCGTATCAACGTGGTGCTCGAAGGCATCGATGCCAATCCCGGTGTAATCACCGCTGCACAGGCAAGCCAGTATAAAGCCGAGGCGCGCTTCTGCCGTGCGCTGAGTTATTTTTATCTCGCTACACTCTATGGCAGGAAACCTTATAATGCCGATGCAGGCGCCAGCCCGGGACTGCCGCTGCGTCTTACTGCCAATACCAGCTCGCAGGGAACAGCGCTCGCACGCGCTACCATGTCGAAGACCTTCGACCAGATGCTCGACGACCTGAACTTTGCCGAAACCAATCTGCCTTCAACCTATGCGGCTGGCGACAGCAGCGTGATAAGGGCACATAAAAATGCGGCCATCGCGCTGAAAATGCGGGTGATGCTGCACATGGGTAATTATCCAGGCGTAGTTACAGAAGGAAATAAGCTCGTACCTGTTGCGCCGCCCTATATCGCACCTTCGGGCGTAGCCAACCGGCTTAATGCAAATTTTGTAAACGTGTTCCGCACGCCGTACACTACGCTGGAGTCTATCTTCAGTTTCCCAATGAACAACCTCAATGCCCCGGGTGTACAGAATGGACTATCGCTGTACCACAATGCAGAATTTGGCTTAAACACTTCAGGCATTCTTGCCGATCCCAACTGGAAAGCAGCAGATACACGCAAGAGTCTCGTAACAGGTGCACAGCGGTACACTAAGTTCAACGACGATAACAACAACTGGGTACCCATTCTGCGCTATGCAGAAGTGATGCTCAACCTCGCCGAAGCACTGGCCCGACAGGCCAGCGGTGTAGACAGCAGAGCCCTTGCCCTGCTTAACGCGGTGCGCCAGCGCTCGGATGCTACCACTACTTTTGCACCGGCTACCAAAACCGATCTCATCAACCTGATCCTCAATGAAAGAAGGATCGAGCTGTTGGGCGAAGGCTTCCGTTCGCTGGATATTATGCGTCAGAATATCGACTTCCCCGCTAAGGGCAGCGTGGCCTCTGTACCGGCCTCTTCGGTAACCTATGTATGGCCAATACCCGGTTCCGAAATGCTGTACAACAGTGCGATGGTACAGAACCAATAACGTATATGGTATTTCTTATTGCAAAAGGAGCCGCCCCAATGGGCGGCTCCTTTGTCTTTACCGGGGTTTTAACAAAGTTTTTACCGTTTGGTGGGTATGGCCAAATTATTGTTAACACAGAGTTCGTATTTTGCACCATTGCCGGCAGTGGTAACTGTATGGCCGCAGTGTATAAAAAGGAAAAATATGTTACAGACTTCAGAAGATATCCGTTTGCTGAATGAGAAGATACAGCATGCAGCGGGTTTTATTACAAGAATCAACGATGAACTCAGCAAGGTGATTGTGGGCCAGCAGGGCATGGTAGAACGCCTGCTGATCGGTTTGCTCAGCAATGGTCACGTGCTGCTCGAAGGTGTTCCTGGTCTGGCTAAGACCCTGTCTATAAAATCGCTGGCACAGGCCATACAGGCACGCTTCAGCCGTATACAGTTTACACCCGATCTCTTACCCGCAGATGTTATCGGTACCATGATCTACAACCAGGGACGTAATGAATTTGTGGTACGCAAGGGTCCCATCTTTGCCAACTTTATACTGGCAGATGAGATCAACCGTGCCCCGGCCAAAGTGCAGAGTGCATTGCTCGAAGCGATGCAGGAGCGTCAGGTAACCATCGGAGATACCACTTATCGCCTCGATGAGCCCTTTCTTGTACTGGCTACGCAAAACCCGATCGAACAGGAGGGCACTTATCCGTTACCGGAAGCACAGGTAGACCGTTTTATGCTGAAAGTAATTGTAGGCTATCCTTCTAAAACCGAAGAACAAACAATCATCAGGCAGAATACCGTGGGCGGGCCTGCACCGCTGATCAACGCAGTAGCATCTACCAGCGAGATCATACAGGCGAGGGAACTGGTGCGCCAGGTATATGTTGACGAGAAGATTGAAAACTATATCCTTGACATTGTTTTTGCCACACGCTTCCCCGAGCAGTATAACCTTACGCGCCTGAAACCGCTGATCGCTTTTGGCGGCTCACCGAGGGCCAGCATTAACCTGGCACTTGCTGCCAAGGCCAATGCCTTCCTCAACCAGCGTGGTTATGTAGTGCCGGAAGACGTAAGAAGCATCTGTAAAGATGTACTGCGTCACCGTATCGGTCTTACTTATGAAGCCGAGGCAGAGAGCATTAACAGCGAAATGATCATCGACGATATATTAAAAGCCGTACAGGTACCATAAGGCTACCAATATGCTTTTATGAACAGTAACATGACCATAGCAGAGATACAGCGCAAAGTAAAAGAGCTGGAAATCAGGAGCAAAAAACTCACTACCCACCTGTTTACAGGTGAGTACCATTCCGCATTTAAGGGTAAGGGTATGAGTTTCCGCGAGGTGAGGGAATATACAGCGGGGGATGACGTACGTTTTATTGACTGGAATGTAAGCGCACGCTTCGGGCATCCCTTTACTAAGGTATTTGAAGAAGAACGCGAGCTTACGGTAATGCTGCTGGTAGACATCAGCACAAGTAATCTTTTTGGTACAGTATCACGCAGGAAAAAAGACCTCGTAACGGAAATCGGGGCGGTGCTCACCTTCAGCGCCATCAATAATAATGATAAGGTAGGAGTAATCTTCTTCAGCGATAAAGTTGAGCGATATATCGCGCCCAAGAAAGGACGGCAACACGCTTTGTTTATCGTTCGCGAACTGCTGACCATGGAGACAAAGAGCAGCAAAACAAATATCGACGAAGGCATCAGGTTTTTCAATAATGCCATGCGGCAGAAAAGCATCGCCTTCCTCCTGAGTGATTTTCTTGACGAAGGTTTTGACGCCGACCTGAAAGTGATTGGAGGTAAACACGACGTGATCGGCATAAAAGTGTACGACAAGATGGATATGCAGTTGCCCGATGCCGGGTTACTGCAACTGGAGGAAGCCGAGAGCGGTAACGTAAAATGGGTAGATAGCAGCAATGCGCTGGTACGCTTTAATTACCAGCAGCATTTTATTGCACAGAGCGACGCGTGTAAGACATGGTTCAGAAAAGCAGGCGCAGAGCTGTTGCACGTAAGAACAGACGAAGACTATGTACGGATATTACAACAGTTTTTTATCAAACGTATTTGATTGAACGGATGGCATGAGTAACAAAAGAAGAAATAGATATACAGGGCTGGCAGTATTGTTGTTTTTGCCTTTTGGTGTAATGGCGCAGGCGCCGTCTGTGCAGACGATCATCGACCGAAACGAGATACTCATCGGCGAACCTGTTAAGATCAGGATCAAAGTAACCCTGCCACAAAAAGATTTCCCCCTGCAATGGCCGGCGCTGCCTGACTCTGTTCCTCATTTTGAACTGATGGGAGTCGATCCCCCGGATACTGCCAGGCAGGAACCTCCGTTTATCGTTTCACAAACAATTACATTTACGAGCTTCGACAGTGGACGCTGGCATATACCGGCTCTGCCTGTAGGCTATACCGACGCTAAGGGTAAGAAGAGCAACGTATACAGCGACTCTATGCTGGTTACCGTAAGCTTTCTGCCAGACAGTACCAATACAATAAGAGATATCAAACCGATCATGGAGGCAGGCGCAGGCTTTTCCTACTTTCTGTACCTGATCATCGCCGGGGTGGTATTGCTGTTGCTGATCATTGGCCTGTTGCTGTATTTCTTTCTCAGGAAAAAGAAACCAGTATTACTCAAAGCCGGAAGCCGCAGCGCTTACGAAGAAGCCATACATCAGCTGGATGCGTTAAAGAATATATATCCGGATACACCAGACCTTACACGTCAATACCATACAAAACTTTCGGATATACTGCGCCGCTACCTTACGCTTAGCAGCAACAGCGGTAATGTAATGAATAAGACTACGGGCGATCTGCTGGTAAGCCTGAAAGGCGATACAGCTACAGAACAGATCATCAGCCAGTTGTCTGCCGCCCTGCGTTGTGGCGATGCGGTCAAGTTTGCCCGCTACCAGCCACCTGTTACAGAAAGCATCGCCAGCCTCGAACAGGTACGTAAAAGTATTGAGCATATTGCTGCATCATATAAAACAAATCCCTCTTGATAGCAGAATATTTTAAAGATATCACGTTTGCACAACCCTGGTGTTTCATGTTGCTGCTGCTGTTACCATTAATGGCCTTTTGGTATTTTGGCCGGGGCAGGCGCACACAGGCAGCTATACGCGTGTCCGACATTTCAGCCAAAGGGTTAAGCAACTGGAAGAGCAGCCTGCGGCATCTTCCTTTCTTTCTGCGGCTGCTGGCCGTAGCAGGTATGGTGGTGGCGTTGGCACGGCCACATACAGAGTTCAGCGAGCAACAGGCAGAAGGCGAAGGTATCGATATTGTGCTGGCGATTGATGTGAGCGGTAGTATGACAGCACAGGACCTCAGCCCTAACCGCCTCGAAGCAGCAAAGAACGTAGCGATCGATTTTGTTACACGCCGCCTTACAGACAGGATCGGCGTAGTCATCTTTTCAGGCGAAAGCTTTACACAATGCCCGCTTACAACCGATCAGCAGGTCGTTATCCAATCGATTAAAAATATACGCAACGGTTTACTCGAAGATGGTACAGCTATCGGGTCGGGTCTCGCTACGAGTGTAGACCGGGTACGCAACAGCACCGTAAAAACAAAGATAGTTGTACTCCTTACCGATGGGGAGAACAACGGAGGCCTCATCGACCCCAAAACGGCAAAAGAGATCGCCAAGGCCTATGGGGTAAGAGTATACACTATTGGCGTAGGTACGGATGGCTATGCACCCACCCCGGTGCAAACACCGATGGGCGATGTGGTAATGCAGAGTGAAAAAGTAACGATCGATGAAAAATTGCTGACCGAGATCGCCAGTGAAACAGGTGGCAAATACTTTCGTGCCCGTGATAACGAAGGACTAACCAGCATCTACGATGAGATTGACGGGCTTGAAAAGTCAAAGGTCAGGATCAATACATTCACCCGCCAGTCAGATAAGTTCCTGCCTTTTGTATGCGCTGCATTCTTCTTTCTCCTGCTGGAGTTATTGTTACGATATACCTTTTTTCGTAAGTTTCCGTAATATAATCCTCACAACAGGCAACATCCAACAAACAGGCTGATGCGGTAATCCTGACAGCGCCGGGCATCCAGCCTAAATCCAAAAGCTGTTATGGTAATTTTTCCAAGCTGGCAACCATTAGCAATTATGCCCAGATAATGACCTCTGCCGAAGCCGGCAACCTGCCCTTGCTGCTGCAATCGCTACGCCGGGAGGGCGGTACAAGGCCCTGGTGGGATAGACCATAGTGATTCATCCGTCTCATTCCTATAAGCAATAACAACAGCATGCCATTCATTTTTATGGGAGGCATTTTTAATTTTATCAGTTACATTCGTGCTGCGATGAAAGCATGGGTATACAAATCAACCGGTAGCTGGTACCTCGTTAAAGACGAAACAGGTAAACCATACTCTGCCCGGTTAAAAGGAGTGTTTAAGATAGATGGTATTACCTCCACCAATCCTATTGCTGTAGGCGATGAAGTAGAGGTGGAAAAGGAGAACGACGCCGATGGCACGGTAATGATAACAACCATCTGTAAACGCAGAAATTATGTAAACCGGCAGTCGCCCCGTCATACCCACCAGCATCATATCATTGCCTCCAACCTCGATCAGTCCCTTCTTATTGCCACGCTTAAAGAACCCCGCACTTCGCAGGGCTTTATCGATCGCTTCCTCGTGGGCTGCGAAGCCTATCATGTGCCCGCTGTGATCGTCTTTAACAAAGCCGACCTGTACAAGAAAAAAGAAGAACAGCAGTTTGCTGCGCTCAGGGAGATGTATGAAGCCATCGGCTACAAAGTTTGCAGGATGAGCGTAAAAGACCAGGTGGGTGTAGAAGAAGTAAAGGCATTGCTTGCAGGCAAGGTAACGCTGGTGAGCGGTCATTCCGGTGTAGGTAAATCATCCTTTATCAATGAAGTGTTTCCCGAAATGGGATTACGCACACAGGACGTAAGCGGCTGGAGCGGCAAGGGTATGCACACCACTACTTTTGCCGAAATGTTCGATCTGCCCGGTGGTGGTAAGATCATCGATACACCCGGTATAAGAGAGTTTGGGATTGTAGATATTGAAAAAGAAGAACTGTCGCACTATTTCCCCGAGATGCGGGCGCTGCTCAATAATTGCCAGTTTAACAATTGTATGCATATTAACGAACCCGGCTGTGCAGTGAAGAAAGCCGTGCAGGAAGGGTACGTCAGTGAAGAACGTTATATAAGTTATTATAACATCCTTTCCAGTATGGAGGAGAAGAAGTATTAGTACACCCGCTGTTCCAGGAAATGGGCGATCTCCATAACGGCCCTGTTTTCTTTCTTTACACTCTTCATGTGCTGCGGCATAATGCTCACCCCGTTAAAAATGTTGTAATGCAGCGTGAGAAACTGGTCTTTGTACTTAAAATCCCAGTCCATACTGTCCGTATCATCTACCTGGTTGATAAAGTGTACCTGTAAATCATTCGCAAGTGTGCTGGCGATAGCATAAAACTTGGTAATGCCGCAGTTGTCGTCAATTACGGCTTCCGTGCCGCCAAAGTGCGTAGTAAGTTGATAACACATAAGATATTGGTTTTAGGTTCTTACAGAAGCGTTCTATCGGCAGTGAGTAGATCAGTAGAGAGCATTTCTGCCCTGCTGAATCATAGCCTGCCTGAAAGGTAACGTAAAAAAGCTGCGTTTATTATGTACTGTAATGCACCGCGCCGGTACGGACTGGCGCTAAGAAGGGGGTAGTTTCCGGGAAGTGGCTTTCGTCAATAGGTTTTCCTGCCACCCTTATACTTCGCTTTGGCAGCCTTGCGCATCGCTTTTTCATCGCCCGCAGCAATCTTTTCCGCACCCACATTGCGTCCATCAGAAGGACAGCCATATTTTTCCTTTTTGCGGAAGATAAAACAACCGCTCAGGAAAGCCAGGCACGTAACGCCAAGGATAATTTTCTTCATATACTGTTTTTTAGCCGTCAGCAGCTTTCAATAAAGCCCGCTACCAACTACATGATACTAAGCACTGATTATTTAAACCAACCGCTGTACATCACATAATTCTCAGCAATACGGTTGATCTCTCCACTGATGTGTTCAGGACTGATCTCTTTCACTTTTTTTGCAGGGATACCCGCGTAAATAGTACCCGGTTCAATAATGGTCCCTTCCAGTACCACAGCCCCGGCAGCAACGATACTGTTGCTCCCCACTACCACCCTGTCCATTACAATGCTGCCCATACCAATAAGCACATTATCATCTATAACGCAGCCATGAACAATAGCATTGTGCCCTATGCTCACATTATTTCCGATAACCGTATTGTTCCTTTGATAAGTACAGTGAATAACCGCCCCATCCTGCACGTTTACCTTATTGCCCATGACGATACTGTTCACATCGCCCCTGATCACTGCGTTGAACCATACACTGCAATCATTCCCCATCACCACTTCGCCCACGATGGTAGCATTGGGAGCAATGTAGCAATTGTCGCCAAAGATGGGTGAAATTCCTTTTACAGGCAGAATGACTGGCATATCCGGTGTGTCGTTTAATTGCGGGCACGGCCCGCGTGTTTAAAAAACAAATATCCGTATTTCTTTCCGAAATTTGCCCCCATGAATCAAAGGCAGCTTTTTTTGAACCATGTAGGGCAAACCTCCCCCGCCCCATTAGCTATTGAAATGGTAAAAGCTAAAGGATGCAGCCTCTGGGATGTGGATGGAAAAGAGTACCTCGACCTGATCGCAGGCATAAGCGTATGTAACCTGGGCCATAGTCACCCCGAGATCATCAAAGCCGTACAGGAACAGGCAGAACAGTATATGCACATTATGGTATACGGCGAGCTCGTAACAAGCCCGCAGGTGCAATATGCACACCTGTTATCAAGCTGTTTACCCGGCAATCTCAATTCCATTTTCTTTACCGCCAGCGGCACCGAAGCCACAGAAGGAGCGATGAAGCTGGCCAAACGCTACACAGGTCGTACACAGATCATATCCTTTAAGAACTCCTATCATGGGAGCACACAGGGCGCCCTGAGTATTATGGGCAGTGAATACTGGCAACAGGCGTTCCGACCCCTCCTGCCCGATATCCTCCAGTTGCGGCATAATGAGATGGAGGATCTTACCCGGATCACCACGGCAACAGCCTGTGTTATTGCAGAAACCATACAGGCAGAAGTAGGTGTAAAAGCACCCGATACCGCCTGGTTACAGGCATTGCGCCAACGCTGCACAGCCACAGGCACCCTCCTGGTACTCGATGAAGTACAATGCGGCTTTGGCCGCAACGGCAGTCTGTGGGCCTTTGAACAGTATGATATTGTACCCGATATACTGCTGCTCGGCAAAGCAGTGGGTGGAGGCATGCCCCTCGGCGCGTTTATCAGTGCGGTGGACATTATGCGTTCCCTTACCCACGACCCCGTGCTCGGGCACATCAATACATTTGGCGGTCACCCCGTAAGTTGTGCGGCAGGCCTCGCAGCCTTAAAGATATTGCTGCGCGACGATATCATACCACAGGTAAATACGAAAGCACAATCATTCATTGCACAGCTTCCCGGTCTTACCGTCCGGGGCCGGGGCTTAATGATGGCCGTGGAGTACGACAGTTTTGATACCAGCAAGGCAGTCATTGACAAACTTATTGCCGAAGAGGGCGTCTTTACAGATTGGTTCCTGTTCGCACCGCATTGCCTGCGTATTGCGCCACCATTAACTATTACAGAAGAAGAAATCAGCAGGGCCTGTAAGGCAATCATGAAAGCCAGCAAGGCAGTGGGAGTAGTGTAGCGTATGTTAGTGTTGCAACCAAAGATATAATATAGAGGTCAGCAAAAGCCCCCATCAAACCATAACCCCACCGGGATGACATTATCGTAACAGAAGACACATAACGATCACATACAAGCATCAACCCCACCGGCGTGACATTATCGTAACAGAACACACATAACGATCACATACACGCATCAACCCCACAGGGATGACATTATCGTAACAGAAGACACATAACGATCACATACACGCATCAACCC
>CAZPXP010000028.1:53386-57377 GCA_964590975.1 uncultured Ferruginibacter sp.
GGGATGACATTATCGTAACAGAAGACACATAACGATCACATACACGCATCAACCCCGCAGGGGTGACATTATTATAGCTCGATTCCGCCACGAACAATGGCACCCCCCACCAACCACAATATAACCCCGCAGGGGTGACATTATTATAACGCCATACCCGCTCATCCGGTCAACCGCTCCAGGCTTTCCTGTACTGCTCTAAACGGAAAAGATCCAACCACACTATCCATTGTTTCGCGTATAGCCGTATTGTTGAGGTTACCGATGCTGCCCTCATGAGTATGATGTACTGCTGTGGTATATTGATACGTTCCGTTCTCAATATCTGCACCTGTCCTCCGGTAAGCATCGCGGAAAGACATACCCTCCAGCACCAGTTTATTAACCGTCTCTACGCTGAAGAGATATTTATATTGTTCATCCTCCAGTATATTCTTTCTTACCTGTACATTCGCCAGCATCAGCCTTACCATATCCATACAATGCAGCAGATCGGTAATAGCCGGGAACAGGTGTTCCTTTAACAGTTGCAGATCACGGTGATAACCCGAAGGCAGGTTGGTTGTCATGAGCATGATCTCGTTAGGCAGTGCCTTGATGCGGTTGCAGTGTGCCCTTACCAGCTCAAATACATCAGGGTTCTTTTTATGCGGCATGATGCTGCTGCCCGTAGTCAGCTCATCAGGAAAGCTGATAAAACCAAAGTTCTGGTTCATATAAAGACACGCGTCCATACTCAGCCTTGCCAGTGTGTCCGCAATATTTGCCAGTGCCATCGCCAGTACGCGTTCCGTTTTACCACGGCTCATCTGTGCATATACCACGTTATGATGCATACCCGCAAATCCAAGCAGGCTGGTAGTAAGCGAACGGTTGATAGGGAAGGAAGCCCCATACCCCGCCGCGGAGCCCAGGGGATTTTTGTTGATGATATCATAAGCCGCTTTCAGCATCACCATATCATCAGCAAGACTTTCAGCATAAGCGCCAAACCACAAACCAAAAGAAGAGGGCATCGCCAGTTGCAGGTGAGTGTATCCCGGCAGCAGGTCATCTTTATGCCTTTCGCTTTTTTCCTGCAGCAGGGTAAACAGCAGGAGCATGCCCTGTACGATATCCTCAGCCTGCTCGCGCAGGAAAAGCTTAAGGTCTACCAGCACCTGGTCGTTGCGGCTGCGCGCTGCGTGTATCCTTTTACCCACATCACCCAGTCGTTCGGTGAGCAGCAGTTCAACATAAGAGTGTACATCTTCCGCTTCTGCCGGGATGGTAAACCGACCAGTTGCGATCTCTCCCAGAATAACTTTCAATGCATCACACAACTGCGCGCTTTCAGTAGTATTCAGCAAACCCACGCTGCCCAGCATCTGCACATGTGCTATCGATCCGATCACATCATGCCGGGCCAGTAAGCCGTCAAATTCCCTGTCCCGCCCTACTGTAAAAGACTCTACTGCGGCAGTGGAAGTAACGCCCTTTTGCCAGAGCTTTGTAATTACTTTGCCGTCGCCGGCAGAGCCGTTATTATCTGTTTGCATAATCCTTATTTTATAGGTCGTGCTGCATCACGCGGCCGATCAAATCAATATACCATTGTACCCCCGCCGCTATCTCGTGCAGGAAGATAAACTCATCGGCGGTATGGCTGCGGACACTATCGCCCGGGCCACACTTCAACGCCGGGAAAGACATCAGCGCTTTGTCAGAACTGGTGGGCGATCCGTAAATGCTGCCACCACCAGCCAGGCCCGATTGTACAAGCGGGTGAGACGCATCAATAACCGTAGCACGCATACGCATACTCCGTGGCGTTACCTCGCACTTTACCGCATCTCTTATAATACCGAGCAGTTCCTCGTGCGTGTATGCATCCGTTACGCGGATATCAGCCACAAATTTGCATTCAGCAGGAACAATATTATGCGCCGTATTCGAAGTCTGGACAGATGTAACGCTCATCTTTACCGCACCAAGCGTAGGCGATTCTTTTCGAAACCGGTAAGTACGGAACCAATTGATATCATCCATTGCTTTGTATAGTGCGTTCTCCCCTTCCTCCCTCGCTGCATGCCCGGCAATACCATGTGCAACAGCATCCAGTACCAGCAATCCCTTTTCCGCAACAGCAAGGTTCAGCAGCGTAGGCTCACCTACCAGTGCTCCTGTATGCGGATGCAGTTGAGCCGGCTGAAAAGCACCGCCCGTAGCATCAATAAAATCCTTATCAGTAAGCAGTGCCTCAATACCATTACGCCCCGATATCTCTTCCTCCGCAGTAGCTGCCAGCACAATATTATAAGCCCCGTCCATCCGGTCATAAAAAAAGAGAAAAGCAGCGATAAGGCTTACAAGACAGCCACCCGCGTCATTGCTGCCCAGTCCGTATAGCCTTCCGTCTTTAATTTGTGCAGTGAAAGGATCAAGCGTATAACCCGGGTTGGGCTTCACCGTATCATGATGTGAGTTAAGTAACAATGAGGGTTTGGCAGGATCAAAATGTTTACCCGTTGCCCATACATTATTTTGCTGCCGCTGTACCTTCACGCCTTCCCGTTCAAGAAAAGCAACGATGGCATCTGCCGTTTTATCCTCTTCCTTGCTGAAAGAAGGAATAGCAATCAGTTCCTGTAAAAGAGCCAATCCCTTCTGTTGTAATATGGAAACATCATTCTTCATTAGTGATATGCGTACCCGTTTGTCCGTTTACCAAAGCAGCCAGTTGTTCAGCCTGGCCAATGATTACCCTGTTTACACCACGCTGTAAGGCAGCAAAAGCGTTGTCCAGTTTGGGCAGCATGCCCTCAAATATTTTCCGTTCCCCCTTAAGCCGCTCATATAGAGATGGGGTAAGCATTGGCACCAGCGAGGTTTCGTCATTTACATCTTCAAGCACACCCGGTTTCTCAAAAGCATATACAAGAGTGGTAGTATAATGCACGCTCATCGCCTGCGCAATCTCCTGGGCAATCGTATCCGCATTGGTATTCAGCAATTGTCCTTTACCGTTATGTGTAATAGGTGCGATCACTGGCGTGTTTCCTGCATCAAGCAATACCCTGAATCCATTACTGTTTACTGCGTCCACATCACCAGCAAAACCATAATCCACATCAGCCACCACACGTTTGTGCGCCAGTATAAGATTACCATCAGCACCAGAGCAGCCCGTTGCATTACATCCCATACCCTGCAACTGTGCTACAATATTCTTGTTGATATATCCCGCATACACCATCGTTACCACTTTCAGGCTTTCCTCATCAGTAATACGCCGGCCATTCACCATCGTTTGCGGCAATCCCAACTGCGTAGCCAGTTGTGTAGCCAGTTTACCGCCTCCATGTATCACAATCTTCTTTCCATCCAGCGCAGCAAACCGACCAAGGAAATCGCTCAGCTTTGTTTCATCATCGATGATGTTTCCACCTATTTTTATAACCAGTAAAGATTCCACGCTATTCGTTAGTATTAATGGTAGTTAAAATAGATGCAATCACTGCCTGTGCCGCCCACACACGGTTGGCCGCCTGTTGCGTCACTATACTTGATGCACTGTCCAGTATCCCGTCGCTCAGTTCCACGTTCCGCCGTACCGGAAGGCAGTGCATTACTTTTGCTCTATTGGTAACCGCCAGCTTATCCTGTGTCAGCATCCAGCCGGGGTTATCGTACACCTTACCATAATCAGCATAAGCACTCCAGTTCTTTACATATACAAAGTCAGCCCCTTCCAGCGCCTCCACCTGGTTATATACAATAGAAGCGCCCTTAGTGTACTCTTCCGCGAGTGCATAACCCTCAGGGTGGGTAACAACAAAATCAGCACCACCCCATACCGTCATCCACTGCGCAAAGCTGTTCGCCACACACTGTGGCAGTGGCTTAACATGCGGTGCCCAGGTAAGTACCACTTTAGGCTTCCGGTCCTTTATCATAAAATTTTCGGCGATCGTCATCACATCCGTCAGGCTCTGCAAAGGATGCAGTGTAG
>CAZPXP010000029.1:0-55588 GCA_964590975.1 uncultured Ferruginibacter sp.
CAATAGTCATTATTGCCGTGCTAACCGGTGGTATGTGTTATGTACTGGAAAAGTATATACGGGGATGATTTGTGCCGCTGCTGCCGGTAGTATATCATATTACTGATTGAGGCAGGTGCAGGGCATATACCGCTGAATGGGCAGGTGACATTGGGTCGGTTGGGCATATTTGCAGCGATGTGCATTGTCAGTGGCTTCATATTGCGGGGGATGATGTATTATAATGATAAAAGACCAAAGGGGTCAAGGGTTTAAAATGATGTTTAATCCGTACCCTACCCCCTGTAAAGCCGACTGTAAAGACCACCTGCATACAGCCATGATAAAAAGAGACAGAAGGAACAAAAAGCGATTATATTTTTTTCGGTTTTGGCGGTACTGTATCAGAAGTGTTATACACGACCACCTGCATTACCACAGCATGATGCGTGGGCCAAAACCGAAAATGGAAAATCAGCAAACGGCAGATCCGTTACCCCCCGTAAAACTAAAGCAACGGTAAATAATCCGGGGCAGTTAAAATCCAATATCCTTATTTAAACCAGCAGGCTGAGTGAACCATGATCAGGAACAAAAAATACCACTAAGCGGTAATTTTTTCGTATATACGGAAGCGATATATTTGCGCTCCAAACCCTGAACCACGGTTCCTTATCCGATCAGCAGCGATCACCTGCTGACCACTGCTTAACAAACGTCACATAACAAAAACTAACAGCCGTTGCTGTCCTGGATATGCTATTTCCAGAATAGTCCCGGACGGTGTCATAACCATATAAATAACACATGGCTCAACCAAAATCACTGCTTGCCGCAGTAATGATCTGCCTGTTATGCTGCGCAGTACTGCCTGCACAAACCCAAACACAAAGAGACAGCTCGATTGTCACTATCCCCCGCGGATATGCTGTTTCGGTCACCCAAAAGATCGATGCCGTTGATGCCCGGCTCAGTAAGCAAACGCGCAGGGCCATCCGTAAATTTGAGCGGCAGGAGGCAAAACTGCAAAGGCTGCTGGCTAAAAAAGACAGCGCCGCTGCGGCAGCGATCTTTTCCGGCAGCAGCGCTTATCTTGAACGGTTGCAGCAGCAGTTTACCGCAGCTCCGGATACTTTCTTTAACCAATTGCAGGGGCAGTACAATGCTTACCTCGATACCCTGCGTTCCACCCTTTCTTTTTTGCCAAATGGTAATATGTCGCTCCCCGGGGCAGCAGGGCAGTATGCCGCGAAGCTGAAGACTGCCACGGGCAAATTAAATGTGCTGGAAGGGAAAATGCAGCAGGCCGGAGCCATCAAAAAATACCTGCGCGACAGAAAGCAATTACTAAAGCAGCAACTGGATAAGTATGGGCTTGGCAAAAAGATCAGGAAGCTGGAGAAAACGGTGTACTACTACGGGCAATACACCCGTGAGTTTTCCGAAGCGCTTAAAGACCCTAAAAAAATAGAAGAAAAAGCGCTGGCCTTATTACGGCAGTCGAAGCCCTGGCAAAAATTCGTGCAGCAGAACAGCCAGCTTGCCAGCCTGTTCCGCGTACCCGTAGGCTACGGCAGTGCGCAGGGCATTGCGGGTTTGCAAACCAGGCAGGGCATGGAAGCCTTACTTACACAGTGCATAGGCGCTGCCGGGCCTAATGCGTTGCAGGAAGTACGGAGTAATATACAGGCAGCGCAGGCACAACTTACTGAACTGAAAGACAAGGCGGCGCAATATGGCGGCAACAGTGATGCTGATATTCCCGGCTTTAAACCCAACACCGCGAAGACTAAAACGCTGCGGCAGCGTATCGTATATGATGCCAACCTGCAATTTGCAAAGAACAACCCGCTGGTACCCACTGCTGCCGATATCGGGCTTGGGGTAGGATACAAGCTTAATGATAAAAGCATAATAGGCATAGGCGCCAGTTACCGTATGGGTCTCGGCAGTTGGCAGCGGATACGGATCAGTCATCAGGGAGTGGGACTGCGCAGTTATGTGGACTGGCAGTTGAAGAAGCAGTTTTATATCAGTGGCGGCTTTGAACTGAACTATCAGGCGGCTTTCAGCAGCATTGCACAATTGCGGGATTATAACAGTTGGCAGCGGGCCGGGCTGGTCGGGCTGTCGAAAAAGATCAGCGTGAAAAGCAAATGGGTAAAAGCCAGTAAAGTACAGGTGCTGTATGATATGCTGTACCGCAACCATATACCTGCGGGGCAGCCGGTAATACTACGAACAGGATTTGGTTTTTGAAATTATTAGTGTACATAAACGAATAGAAATGAGAAAGTATTTTACAGCGTTTCTGCTGTTGCTCGGTGGTTGCCTGCATACCGCAGCACAAAACACACCGACTTTTAATGTGAATCTTACCCCTCCCTCCCCGGAGGTGGCTAACCTGGGTAAGTACGGGGAGCTGCCCGTTAATCTTGCTACCGGAACACCGGGTATAAGTGTACCGCTCTACGTGATCAGAACAGGAGGCTTTGAACTGCCGGTGAGTCTTAATTACCATGCCGGGGGTATACGGGTGGAGGAAATGGCTTCACCCTGCGGGTTGGGCTGGTCGCTTGCTGCCGGAGGATCAGTTTCCCGGACGGTGAGGGGCAACAGGGACGAGTATCCGGGTGAAGGCTATCTCGATAACAACCGCACTTTCAGTAATGTGAACAGCTTTTATGCGGCCAACAGTACAGGTGGGCTGATGGGCGCGCCGCTGGTTAATTTTCTTCAATCCGTAGCCGCAGGGGTTACCGATCTTGAACCCGACGTTTTCCAGTACAACCTGCCCGGCGCTTCGGGTACCTTTTTCCTGTCGAGGGAAGACCAGAAAGCCCACCCGCAGGTATTTAATAATCTCAGGTTTGTATATGACAGAACAAATTTCCAGGGCATTACAGGCGGTTTCTCACAGTGGAAAATCACCGACGAAAAAGGGGTCATATATGTCTTCGGCAAAAATCTGCAGGGCAGTACGGCTTTCGTGGAGAACACGGGCACTATATCCGTGTTTAACGGCAGCCGGGGAACCGGCAAGAGCAATTATACCGCATGGTTTCTGACTGATATTATACTGCCCAAAAATGCAGATACGATCCATTTTGATTATATGCCTGTACTGAACAAATATAATAACCGTGTTAATGAGACCCTGTATGAGATTAACGTAAATAATACAGCCATTGATAACGAGTATGCCTACAGTGAGAGCAGTTCCAATACGTTTCAGATCAGCTCTATTTATGGGCGTTTCGGGAAGGTACAGTTCAACTACGATACCTTACAGGAGCGCCAGGACCTGAAAGGCTCCTTTGCCCTGAAAAGTATGGAGGTGTTTGATTATACCGGCATACCGGTAAAGAAGTACGCTTTCAATACCAGTTATTTTGTTTCAGATGTGCCTGCGCCCACAGGCACTATATACGATACATACAACCGCTACCGGCTGAAGCTCGATTCCATTGCGGGGGTGACGCCCGCTGCTTCAAAAAGATTATATGCCTTTGAGTACGATTATAATCCTTCATCAAGAAAAATCCCTTACCGGCTTTCGTACAGCCAGGACTTCTGGGGCTATTACAATGGTAAGACCAATACCACGATGGTGCCGCGGTACCCTGATCTGACCGGCAACAGTTATATCGCCATGAATGCAGTGTCTGAAGCGCCGCGGTACCTGGCAGGTGCGGTGCGTTCCCCTTCACCGGAACATACCCGCATCGGTACGATGACGCGTATGTATTATCCCACCGGTGGTTTTTCAGATTTTGAGTATGAGCTGAACGAGGCATACGCAGAGGACTTCGATCATGAAATGGGTATCCCCGGGGAGCAGGAAGTGGCAGAACAATCCTATGCGTCACTCACCAGCAATACCATTTTGAACCCATCCTACCCCGGCAATGTGCAGGAGAGCAACTTTTCGATTGATGCCGGGGCGTTCAGGCGCAATGTTAACTTTCTGCGGCTGGATATTGATAATCCCAATGAGTGCGAGTATGAGAACCGCACCAATGCCTGCGGTACGAAGATAGAGCTGATTAAACCGTCGGGCGAAGTGGTGCTGCTGCCCAACCGTGGCACCCGCTATATGTGGGCACTCAGCGGCCAGTACACTGTACGGCTTACGATCGCCAGCAAAACCAACCCCAATGCACAAAATGTAAGTATTACTATTACTGGACCCGCTGCACAAAGTAAACTGTATAATAAGAAGTTAGGGGGACTGCGTATACGCAGCATCAAACACTACGATGGTATTACAGGTGAGCCTGCCACGGTTAAGCAGTTCCGGTATAATCAGTACACCGATACGTCCCGGAGTTCGGGTTTTTTTAATTACCCCGGCAACTTCTATTATGAAGTGCGCGCCGGAGGCACCAATGCGAACGGCCCTTATTCGGAGGAAGTATTTGCCCGGACTGCATCAAGCAACTACCCGCTCGTTATGCAGCATGGCAGCCCGGTGATGTATGGCGCGGTGGATATACTGGAAGACAATGCCACGCAAAAACTGAAGACAAGCCATTCTTTTGCCGTGTCCGGAGATGATTTTGCCCCGACGCTGGAATACCCGGCAGGGCCGGTACTGAAACACGAATACAAGCGTGGGCAACTGTTATCACAAAAAGATTTTCTGTATGCCGGAGGTAATTTCACCCTTCAGCGTGAAAAGGTATCTGTTTATGATTATGCTGTTAATGGCGGCGTAAATGCCTTTGGCATTGAAGGCGTTAAAGTGCATACCCTGATGCGGGCGGGGCCACTGCCGGTAAAGCAGTATATCGAACGTACCGGCTGGGCCAACCAGATACAAAATGTTGAAACGTATTATAAAGGAGGTACAGGTCTGGAAAATAAAACAGATTTTCTCTATGAAAATACACAGCATAACCTGCTCACCAGCCAGCATAAATTTACCGGCAACCAGGAGATGGTGCGCCAGAAAACCCGGTATGTGCAGGATTACAGCCTGCCTGCCAATGTTACCCCTGATGAACAGGTTACTGCCCTGAAGCAGCTCAGGGATAATAATCTTTATATACCCATAGAGGTCATTACGATAACCAAAAAAGCAAATGGCAGTGAGTATGTCGTGGGTGGCAGTATCACCACCTATGATTCTTCCACCTTAAACCCGGCAGTAGTTTACCAGCTGGAGCTTGACCAGCCCCAGCCCCTTGCCGCTTTTGTGCAAAGCGCTGTTACAGCCGAAGGCCGGTTTATTAAAGACAGTCATTATAAAGAAGTGGGCAGGTATGTATTGTTTGATGCGCGTAATAATGTTTTGCAGCTCCGGAAAGCAGGTGATATCCCTGTAAGCTATCTATGGGATTACCGCCTGTTGTATCAAAGCTGTAAAGCTGATAATGCCGCTTATGCCGATATCGCAGCGACCTCTTTTGAAGCTGATGGCAAGGGACAGTTTTCATTTGCGGGGCAACCTGTAGCTGTTGCAGGCGCCCCTACAGGCAGGAAAGCCTATGCCCTGTCTGCGGGAAATATTACCCGCACGGGGCTTGCTGCGGGCAAAACCTATACTGTTTCCTACTGGAGCAGCAGCGGTGCGCAGGCAGTAAACGGCAGTATGGCAATCCCGGGGCGCATCCTGAACGGCTGGACATACTATGAACACCGGGTGGTGAACCCCGCCGGGGGAGCGATAACAATATCAGGCAGCGGTACAATTGATGAACTGCGGCTCTATCCCGAAGGTGCTGTAATGACCACCTTTACTTACGACCCGCTGACAGGTGTAACCAGCCAGTGCGATGCCGGTAACAGGGTTACCTATTACGAGTATGATGAGCTCAAACGGCTGAAGTGTATCCGCGACCAGGATAAAAATATAGTAAAGAAAATTTGCTACAACTATGCAGGTGAACCCGAAAACTGCAACTGATCAGGGCTGTAAACCCTGATCAGTTGCTGCATATCATATAACACATACCAATCATGAAAAGAAAAACAAACAGTACCCTGCTTATTTACCTGTCAGGGATATCAGTACTCATACTCTGTGCGTTACCGGTACGCGCGCAGGTTCCTGTACCTGCTGCCTACCCTCCCGGAGCAAAAATAAATTATGTACGCACCTGGGATATGATTGCTCCCGGCGTTGACAGCATAGCAACAGGCTCAAAACCCGTTACTGTGGTAAAGCAAACTACGGCCTATACAGACGGGTTGGGCCGCGTGCTGCAAACTGTGGCAAAGCAGGCGGCCCAACAGAGCAGCGGGGCGCTGGTGGACCTGGTGAGTACCCATGTCTATGATGGGTTTGGCCGCGAACAGTACCGGTACCTGCCTTTTGCCGCCAATACCGCAGGAGGCAATGTGTCTGTAAACGATGGCAGCTTTAAACTGAACCCCTTTGCCCAGCAGGCCGCTTTTATGCAGGAGCAGTACAGTCCGCAGGGCGAGACATTTTTCTACGGCCAGACAGTGTATGAATCCAGTCCATCAGGCCGACCGGTAAAGACTATGGCTCCGGGTAACAGTTGGGCCGGAGCAGGCCGGGGTATAAGTGTGGATTACAACATCAACAGAACAGGAGACAGTGTACGTATCTGGAGCATTGTAAATAATGCCGGAACCTTTGGCAGTATCAGTACTGCGGCAACCTACGCTGCCGGGGAACTGTATAAAACCATTACCACTGACGAACAGGGCAAACAGGTAATTGAATTTACTGATAAGCAGGGACGGGTTATCCTGAAAAAAGTACAGCTCACTGCTGCCGCAGACAGCAGCATCAACCGCAGTGGACACAACGGCTGGCTCTGCACCTACTATGTGTATGACGATTTTAACCGGCTCAGGGTGGTGATCCCGCCCAAAGCAGTAGAAGAACTGCAAAAGCCGGAAGTGGGCTGGATACCCTCCACCACCCTGCTGGATGAGGGCTGCTTCCGCTATGCATACGACCAGCGTGGCCGGATGGTGATGAAGAAAATACCCGGCGCTGCCACCGTGGAGCTGGTGTATGACCAGCGTGACCGGCTGGTACTCACCCGCGATGGTAATCTTACAGCACAGGGTAAATGGCTCTACACCCGGTATGATGAACTGAACCGGGCAGTAGCCACCGGTCTGTGGAATAATACGGCCGGCCGGCAGAGCCATGCCACCGCCGCATACAGCAGCACCAGTTATCCTGACCTTGCCGGACAAACCACCGAAGAGCTTACTACTACTTATTACGATAACTACAACTGGCTATCCACTAACGGTAATCCCTTCCCCTCTACACGCAGCACTGCCGACGACAGCCAGTTCAGCGCTGCTGACGGCAATACCTATCCCTACCCCCGTGCGCTGCAGCAAAGCAATGCCACCCGGGGTATGGTTACCGGCAGCAGGGTAAAAGTGCTGAGCAGCAGCAACCAGTACTTATACAGTATCTCTTATTACGATGACCGTGGCAGGGTGATACAGGCACAGTCGCAGAACAGCAGCGGTGGCACTGATGTGGTGACCACACAGTACGGTTTTGCCGGGCAGGTGCTTCGCACCGCGCAGCGGCACCAGAAAGCAGGTGTTAACGCACAGACTGTAGTGCTGGTAACCACCAGTGATTATGATGTACTGGGCAGGATCATAGCTGTAAAGAAAAAGATCGTGCATACTACAGGCGGACAAACCAATATAATACCAGAAAAAACCATTGCACAATTAACATACGACGCCACCGGGCAGCTCAAAACAACAATACTGGGCAATACGCTGGAAACACTCACATACGATTACAATATCCGTGGCTGGTTATTGGGCGCTAATCGCGATTATGCGCGGGATATTGATAACAACCACTGGTTTGGTTTTGATCTTGGGTATGATAAGGCCGCCAATAACCTGATCGGTAATCAGACCTATACTGCCCCGCAATACAATGGCAACATCAGCGGTACGGTGTGGAAGGCCCGGGGTGACGGTGAGAAAAGAAAGTATGATTTTACCTACGATGCAGCCAGCCGCCTCTTGGGGGCCGACTTTACCCAGTACAGCGGCAGCGGTTTTAACAAAGCAGCGGGCGTAGACTTCAGTATGAAAATGGGCGATGGAACGAACCCCAACAGCGCCTATGATGCGGGTGGTAATATCCTGGCCATGACACAGAAGGGCTTGAAGCTCAATACTTCGGTAACCATCGACTCATTACAGTACAGCTACTTTACCGCCAGCAACAAATTGCAGCAGGTACTTGACGGGACCAATGACAAAACCAGCGTGCTGGGCGATTTTAAATACGACCCTGCCACTAAAACCACTATTGATTACAGCTATGATGCGAACGGTAATCTGACCAGCGACCGCAATAAAAATATCAGCAGCATCAGTTATAATCACCTCAACCTGCCGCAGGTGATTACCGTTGATGGTAAGGGTACAATTGAGTATGTATATGATGCTGCGGGCAGCAAGCTCAAAAAGATTGTTCATGAAGCCGGTAAACCCGATATAACAACGGAGTATATCAATGGCTTTGTATATGAAAACGACATATTGCAGCAGGTGGGCCATGAAGAAGGCCGCATCCGCTATGCCAGGCAGTATTACCTGAACGGCGACAGCGCCATGGTATGGCAGTATGATTACTTCCTCAAAGACCACCTGGGCAATGTGCGCACAGTGCTGACCGAGCAAACCGATACGGCCAGGTACATGGCTACCTTCGAGACCGGCTACCGGGAAAGAGAAACGGCACTCTTTACCAAAATACCCGAAACGGCCTACCGGGTAGCTGATATCCTGGACCCGCTGTATCCCCCTGATGAAACAACTGATCCCAATGCTTATGTGAGCAAGCTGGCTTATGACGGCAACCGCCTCGGGGCAACGCTGGCCCTGAAAGTGATGGCAGGAGACAGGGTAGACATCGCCACCCGTGCCTGGGTACCGTATGCGGCCAGTGCCCCCGATGAGCAGCCGATAGAGCCGGTAAGCCTGTTCAGCAGCCTGCTGAACGCACTTACCAATGGCGCAGCGGGATTAAGTGGTGGCCATACCACCCCGGGTGCATTACAGGGCACGGCCAGCAGTATGCCGCCGGGCATTACCAGTTTTTTAAGCAGCCATAATGATGTGGTACTGCCATCCCCACCCAAAGCTTACCTGAACTGGATACTGTTCGATGAACAGTTCAGATACGTACCGGAAGGCAGCGGGTTTATCCGCGTGGGTTACTATGATGACGGGCGGTTACAGACCCTTGCCCAAAGCGGCCTGCCCGTCATTAAGAACGGTTACTTGTTTGTATATTTGAGTAACGAGAGCAAAAAGCCCGTGTTCTTTGATAATCTGGTCGTGCAGCATTATACCGGGCCACTGGTGGAGGAAACACAGTATTATCCCTTCGGGTTAACGCAGCAGGGTATATCGGCAAAGGCATTCGGGAGGCTGGACAATAAGAAAAGGTATAACGGGTATGAACAGAATAAGACCTTCGACATTAACCTGAACGAAAGTTTTTACCGGTTACACGACCCGCAGCTCGGCAGGTTCTGGCAGATTGACCCTAAACCAAATGAGTTCGAAAGCCCGTACGCCGCGATGGGAAATAATCCGGTTTTGCATAATGATCCACTGGGAGATACAATACGAAACGCCCATGATGAAGAAGTGCAATTAGCAACACAAAGCAGAAATAATGCCCAGAATAACGTAACATTAAAAATGAACTTGTATAATATTACGGATCAGAATATCAATAAGAAAGATTTTTTGGCCGCCGGAAGATCAAAAGATGATTGGAAAGATTTTAGCAATACAAGAAAAACTCTTGCTAAAGCAGAAGGCAGGCTAACGGTGTCGCAACGAAATCAATTTGCTGCACAGGAAGACATCAATCAGTTACGTCATAACAATCCTACATTTTTTAATGCCGTAAATGCTTTGACAACCGATGTCTTCATCGGACGGACTAATGACAATCGAGTGACATTTGACGCGGGTGGGGGTGCAAATATGTATAACTTAGATGCATCAAACACCATCAATGGACGAATGATTAATCTTGATGATCTTGTTCCTGGCGGAGGCCCAGAATGGAGAGCTGGCGTGGCCGTATGGATTCAGACTGGACGCGGGCAATATGAAACAGTATTGCATGAACTCGGACATTTTGTATCAATGTATGGAGGTATTTCTGCATTAAACATACCGGGTATACCGTATGGAACAAATGGCAACCCCACCAATTTAACAGATTATGTAAGAAATTATGCGCGGGATTGGGGTGCTGGCTGCGAGGATTGCAGATCAAAAAATACGTGCAATCCGACGTCTGACGCAGCAGTAAGGGCAGAACGGTTACGATTTGAGGCCGCAAGTCGATATGTACGGGCGGCAAACCCATTTTAAAACAATTTATATGAAAATAACATTTTCAATCGTACTATTTTTACTTCTCTCATGTTCACTGAGATCGCAAGTAAACACTACCGCTAACGATCGGTATTTGAGAACAAGGGCATATTTGGAAGTCTGCATTGATCAATTGAACACGGGGCTCTTTAAATCAATTCGTGACTTTAATTTTGATACCATGTTTATTGATAATATGCGATTTGAACCTCTGGATGCTGCCGGGTTCCCCTCAAATTTCTCTTTTTATTCCCTTACGATTAAATATCCAGGGTATAATGACTATATGTCTTACTCCTTTTGCTTTGAAAAGAACGCGGGGATGTTGTATAAGCTAAAAGGATTCATAAAAAACGATTATGCAATATTCTTTGACCGATTGAAATATGATAAGTTCAATATTAGCAAACAGTTTTTCAGGAAGAAAAAACTTGCTGTTGCCGGGCTGGACTTTTCTTGTTTGATAGAGGCATATACTCAAAAGAATAGAAGTAGCGGCGTGCCAGTGAATAAACCCAAATCTCACTGCCTTTATTATAATTTTCAACCTGTTACTACATACTGATATTAAATTCTATTGTGGCTGTAAAGCATGTTTTATCTGCCTACTAAATTGTGCAGACCCGAGACAGCACTTTGATAGAGGGAGATTAATCTCCTGTAACACTTTTACGTAATGAAAATGGGAGAAATGATTTACTAAAGGTATTGAGTACGGAAATATAACAGTTTTTCATTTCCAGATTATTGACCGCTATGAACAACTGGTATTTAAAACACGACATAAAAGCCAAAGATGGGATCGCAGAATCAAAGTCGAAAAAGCTGATTCCGGAGCATATATTTTATAAGGTAAGCTAAAAGATATGATTATCACAAAGCAGCAGGTTATTAGTAGCACTGTAGTAGTCATTATTTAAAGCCTCGTGATTTTACAGAGGAAAATACCTTATCCATAATCTTCAATCTTTATATTTAGGGGTTGATCTGCTAAAGTTATATAATCTCTTCAAATATTCTTAATTCCTCCGCCGAAAAGTTCGACAATTCGCCGGTTCTCTCCACCAAAGCCGCACATTGTGCGGCTTTTTTATTTGAAGGATTGCAATAAAATGTATGGCTTTCAAGGGTATCGTAATATATTCGCTATAATATATTGATAGCATTTGGCGTTTCAGTGTATAAGCTCTGATTCATCATTTATTAAATTATAACTTTTATGACCCAAAATGTTAAATTACCTGGTGCCCTTCAGGCGGCGGCAGACGGCTTAAAAGGCTTTGATGCTGATACCGTCATTTCTGCAAGTACCGCTGCCGAATTTACCAACAGCGGCTATGCTTTTTGCATCCGTTATCTTTCGAGAGGTGATGGTCAGCAGCCCGGCGATTTAAGCTATAACGAAGCACTTGATATTTTAAATGCAGGTCTGGCCCTGATGGCCGTACAGCACGTTTCGGCATCGGGCTGGGAGCCCCAGCAATCGCTGGGTACAGCCTATGGCAACAATGCCGCAGCGAATGCGATATCTGTCGGATTACCGCCTGGTATGAACATCTGGTGTGACCTGGAGGGTATACAGGAACAGGTTGCTGCGCAGGATGTAATAGATTACTGCAATGCCTGGTATGATGCGGTAAATGCTGCCGGGTATATACCAGGGCTTTATGTGGGCGCAGCATGCATTCTGGATGGCCAGCAATTGTACGATTTAAAGTTTGAACACTACTGGAAATCGTTGAGCAATGTACCTGCTATCCCAAACAGGGGTTATCAAATGGTTCAGCATGCTTCTGAAACAGTGCACGGTGTTGGCATTGACCCTGATACTACGCAAACCGATGAGGAGGGTGGCACTGTATTGTGGCTGAAGATATAAAGTTCCGGGATCCCGGCAGATATCAAGCACTTATGGCAAACAGAACGTTGAATGCCGGGTGTTTAACATTTTCAGGAAGATGTTAAGAGAAACAAAACCCCGGAGCGATGCCCGGGGTTTAATATTAATTGATGCAAAGGAGATTATCCTTCCCATATTTCGTCTTTTCCTTCCAGCCAGAGTTTTACCAGATCGGTAGTCACTGATTTTGGCCTTTCGAGGGGGAAGCCAAGGGCTCTGTCCCAGATGAGACTGGCCAATACACCGAGCGAACGGGATACGCCAAACAGTACAGTATAAAATTCGTATTCCACCATGCCATAGTGCACCAAGAGGGAACCACTGTGTGCGTCAACATTTGGCCAGGGGTTTTTGATTTTACCCAGCGATTGCAGGATAGGCGGTACCACTTCATAAATGGTCCATACTGTTTGTACCAGCGGGTCGTCGGGCATGTGTTTTTTACCGAATGCCATTTGTGCGGTAAAGCGGGGGTCTGTTTTACGTAATACGGCATGACCGTAACCTGGTACTACTTTACCTTCGCTCAATGTTTTCTTTACATAATCGGCAATCTGCTCGCCTGTGGGTGATTCTGTATTCAGTTCCTCACGCATTTCGAATATCCATTTGATCACTTCCTGGTTGGCAAGGCCATGGAGGGGGCCGGCAAGCCCGTTCATACCTGCTGCAAAGCTGAGGTAAGGATCGCTGAGGGCTGAACCTACGAGATGTGTTGCGTGTGCAGAAACGTTACCTCCTTCGTGGTCGGCGTGTATCGTCATATACAGACGCATGAGCTCTTTAAAAGTTTCGTCCTCAAAGCCCATCATATGGGCAAAATTGCCTGCCCAATCGAGTAAGCCGTTGGGTTGTATATGTTCACCATTCTTGTATTTGCGGCGGTAGATATATGCTGCTACACGGGGAAGACGGGCAATCAGGTCCATTGCATCGTCAAAAACAGCATCCCAGTAATCCTTTTTATTCATACCGGCTGCGTAGCGCTTGGAGAAAGAGCTTTCTGTTTGCAGGGCCATAACGGCTACGACAAACTGCGTCATGGGATGTGTACTAACGGGCAATGCTTCGATGGTATCGAATACATGATTGGGTACATGGCTGCGGCGTTGCCATACACTGGTGAGGTGCAGCACATCGTCTTCCGTGGGCAGTTCGCCCATGAGCATGAGGTAAAACAAGCCTTCGGGCAGCGGTTCGCTGCCTTCTTTGTATTTAGGCAGTTTATCCTGTAATTCGGGAATAGTGTATCCCCTGAAACGGATACCTTCCTGTGCGTCCAGCAGGGAGGTTTCAGTTACGAGCCCCGTCATGCCGCGCATGCCCTGATAAATCTGGCTGAGGGTAACTTCGCCTATTTTCTTGTTTCCATGCTCTTTAAGCAGTTCTTTGATCTCTGTGCCTGTAGCATCTGCTTTTGCTTTAAACCGATCCTTGATTATCCCCATGATGGTATAGGTTTGTACTATGATTGTAAGAAAATTATGAATTACATGCCCGGAAAAATGTGATTTGTTGTGTGCAAGCAGCAAGATCAACTAAACCTTTTTGCACCAGGTCTGCATCGTTGAATTTGCCGTTAAAATTACGTCGCGGCCCTCTGTTTAACAAAACTTTTTAATAAAAGTTTCTGCAATGGATCATTTGGGTGCCCGGCGGTAAAAATAGACGGCTATAAGGCCAAAAATGATGTTCGGCAGCCAGGCGGCGAGCATAGGTGTAAAGTTGCCTTTGGTAGCGAAGACGAGTGCAAAACGACTGCAAAGGATATACAATACGCTGATGACGACCCCCAGTGCCAGGTGCAGGCCGCTGCCCCCGCGTACTTTCCGGGAAGACAGTACAGCTCCGATGATCGTAAGGATTACCACGGAAGCGGGTATGCTGTCGCGGTTATATTTTTCTACCAGCAGTGTATTTACCATTTCCGAACCCCGCATCTTTTCGAGCTTGATAAACTCATCGAGTTCGGGTGTAGGCAGTTGGTCTTTCAGGTACTCATCGCGTCGCAGATCTCTCGGCAGAAAGTTATACTTTGCCTGCATGCCCGGCGACCGTTTTACATCTTCCCCCACCCCTTTTATCCATCGTTCCGTTACGTTCATGAGTTTCCATTGTTTGACGGCAGTGTCCCAAGATATGGATTCAGCCCGCAGGTTGTACACCAATTGATTTTTGAGAAAGCGCTGGATGAAAAAGGTATTACCGTTTTTAGTAACGGTATCATAATATCCTATACCGGCATAGGAGGAGGAGTCCAGTTTGAAATAATAGTGCTGCAGGTAGGTTTTGTTCTTCCCGCCCGCAAAATTGACATCGATATACTTAGCCTCAAAATCGCCCCATATCTTATTGGCTCTTGGTACCACGTAGCGATACCCCGTCCATAGCGTAGCACCCAACAGGAGGCCGCCAATAAGAAAGGGTACCAGGAAACGACGGAAACTGACACCGCTGCTGAGGATGGCCACAACCTCGGAGCGGTTGGCCATACGCGAGGTAAAAAAGATGACCGAGATAAATACGAACAGGGGGAATAGTAACGCCGTAATACGGGGAATAAAGCCAAAATAATAGTCTGTAGTAATACGCCAGAAGGAAAGCCCCGACTTCACGAAGTCGTCGGTTTTCTCACTGATGTCTACAACTACCACGATAACGGAGAACAACAGCAGGCAGAAGAAGAAAGTAGTGAGGTATTTTTTTAATATATAACGGTCTATGAGCTTCATTTACAGAAACAGGTGCAAAAGTAGCTGAAATGACAGTAGCAGCGAAAAAACAATAAACGGAGCTGAGAAACTTTAACAGTCATTGTATTTTAACCTGAAAAATCATATAATCTGTTTATACACTAAAGAATAAAAGGGGTAAAATACCGCAAACCGGTATTGCAAACTCATAAGCTAATACTTAGTTTAGCACTTAAAAGAAGTTTACATAAAACTGTATTCGGTAAAAAACTGGTTAATATTTACAAATTCCTTAATGTATCAGCAAAAGTTTAACAAAGTAAATTACCTGTTTTTTGCTCCCTTAACACCCAAAATAATCAACTGCGGAAAGTACTAAAGGCTACAAAAAACGTCTTTGGCTTCTGTTCTTTGCCCCGATATTATTTTTCGCTTGCAAGAAAACAGATATTATTGACGAGATGAAACACCATTCCAACCCAACTGCTCAATTTTTCAGCTTGCCTACCGGATCGCCTGCTGAAGTTATACGAATAGCAGAAAATTTAAAAAGACAAAATGCCCGCACGGGTTTCATTAATACTTTAATTGTAAAAGAAGGCTATGCCGTTTGGGATAATGTTGAGGTGAAAATGCCTACTCAAAATAATGCCCGTATCACTACTAATAATAACGATACCATTATTTATATTCCTCTTGTACTTGAAAATACTAATTATGTTAATTCCTTTATTTATGCAACGTTGAATGGGAGTATTAATTTACGTCTATACCGTGGCAGAGAGTACGCCAATTATGGTTTTGGCGATATCAACAGTGATACAGATAATGCAGAAAGATTGGCTCTCCAGATTATGATGCTTGATAACCGAGTTTTTGGATATACTGATTTTCTGCTGAAAGACAGCAGGTTATTTAACCGAACCAATACCCTGCAACAGGCAGACAGTCCAAAGCGAATGATTAAGATACAGGCGGCAGGAAATACAGCAGGGCGTGGTGCGGGTAACAGGGGACATTGGGAGTCAGGTACTGTAACCACCTGTACCAGTAATACCGTTTATCATTGTACGCATACGGGCGCTTGCGCAAACGGCGTATGTGACGGATGTTACCTCTGCGAGGAGACAACAGTCAACTGTGAAACAGTAGTACAATACTATTTTGTAGCTGACCCTGATACCCCGGGAAACAATGGACCGGGAGGTGGTGCGGGAGGAAGCGCTGGTGGTAATGGTGGTGGGGTGATACCGGATGGCCCCGTACCCTGTAACCCTATGCCAGAGTTGGATAGTGGCATACTTCCTTGTGAAGCGGGCAATATGACAGGCTGGACAGTTTCTGATGCCAATGGCTTTTTGTACACCCGTATCGCAGAGTTGAAAGAAAAGCTTGTGCAGGATAAATTTGCACTAACACCATGCGACAGTACAATACTTATGCCTATGATGGCCTATGGCCCGATGTACCAAAAAGTGTCACAGCACAAAGTACCACAGGCCGTTTTAGACAGACTTGATTCTCTTACATTCGCTTCAATACTTACCGAGTCCGCTTTAACAGTACAATCATTGGATAGCGCTTATGGCGCCGTTGTCAATTGCGACTTTTTTCCCATCAGAATTACTCAACTGCCTACAACTGCCAATGGTACTCTATTTACTCCAAAAGACCTGTTGGAATATTTCAGGCTGAACAAAAATGACTTTATCAGCCCGTCAATAGGTGTTTCATTTGAACCCTATAGCCACCAGAGTTTTAACGATTCAACCCGTTTCAAAGCCGCATTTGAACAATCAATAGGCGCCATTTTGCATATTGATATGCAGAATGATGGTAGTATTGCGCAGACAGGGTACACCAATTATATTAATCCCATAACAAATTACCAGGACCATTCTTTTATTTATACTACCCTTTCAACTTCGCTGGATTTTGATCATCCTGTAAGTGGAAACCGGGAATTTGGAATTTATACTGAACCAAATAATCCTGGCACCTATGTTTTTTATACTATGTGAGTGGACAGGATTACAGATCGTATATTTACCGGAGGCGACTGGATTATGAAACACCTAACTGGAAAAACAGGATTTGAGAAGGCTGATGAACTATGGACAAGCATCCAAGAGAATTTACTTAACTTTATTAATTCCCATAATGGTATGGCCTCGTTTTATGCAAATAAGAATATTATTGCGCGACCTTATTGGACAGATGTAAAAGAATATTTGAAAGGCAGTATTACTTTTGATCAACTAAAACAAAATATTGGATGTTAAAGAAAATCTTCGTCTTGATTTTTGTTTTTATACTAACCGTGGCGATATCTGGCTTTTTATATGGGTCCATGATGCATCTTATACAAAAAACAAGAGCATTCGGGCTAAGAACCCAAATGTCCAAATATTCTTATTATGCACCCTACCAGGAAGACATAAAACTTGGTTTACTTTTTACTTTTTTTAGTGCTGTCATCTACTTTATTGTATTACAAATAATTTCCCCCAACCAAAGATCTTCTTTATTAAGACGATGTATAATAGCATCGATTGCTGCACTCAGTTTTATTGTATTTATAGTGCTTGCTACCTATGGCTTTAGCAGTTTTAATATTATAAGTATTTTATTGCTGTTAGTAGTCTGCATCGTCCAGGGCACTCTTATTGCTTTAATTGCCACAATTCTTAATAAAGTGTTCAATCGAATTGTCGGATAATAACCAATTTTATCATAATTTAATACTATGCACAAACTCTTAGTTACTTACGTCTCTTTATCCTTTATGTGCTTTATAAAGGCACAAAGCACATCTGCATTGCCCTCTGACAACTGTTTGCCTCAAACCATCTTCAGAACAGACAGCCTCGGAAAGCGTACCGATAAATTGGCTTTCGCGTTAACCTTTAAATTCACAGCAGACAGCATAAGAGTATTTGCTGGTAAAGAGCATAATAATAACAGTGAGTTTATGGCTTTTAAAATTGAGAAGAAAGATATTTGTGGGTGGAACAGCGATTACACCATTGGTAAATCTTCATATCAACTGATACTAATAGACAAGCGATATACCAAACGTGCGAGGCTCAATATTATTTATGAATCCGGCAGCAAGAAATATATAGAGTTGCTGTACGAGAACAGCGAGGAAAGAATATTCACCATTGCGCAATAATGGGATTTCCCTGCGGGCAGTAAAGCGACCCCACCGTAGTATTTACTGGCCCAGTTTTGCCGCTACCCAGCCCGTTGTCCAGGCATTCTGAAAATTATAGCCACCGGTTATGCCATCTACATTAATCACTTCACCGGCAAAGTAAAGACCCGGGCAAAGCTTACTCTCCATGGTAGCGTGATTGATTTCCGTAGTATCTACTCCCCCACAGGTTACAAACTCTTCTTTAAAAGTCGTTTTGCCTGCTACGTCGAACTCCTGCGCACAAAGCTGTTTAATGAGTTTGTTCTGCGCTTTTGCGGGCAGATCGGCCCAGCGCATGCCTTCAGGAACTTCTGCCTGTTGCAAATGATAGTTCCATAACCGTTGCGGTAAGCCAAAAGGATTACGGTTATTGATCATACGCGAAGCGGCTTCAAAGCGGTATTGTTGTAAAAAGGTACGGAGGGTATTTTCATTATACTGCGAAAGCCAGTTCACCTGCACTTTAAAGCGGTACTGGCATTCCGCCAGGTCAATAGCTGCTCTTGCTGAAAGACGCAGTACGGCAGGACCGCTCATGCCCCAGTGCGTAATAAGCAATGGCCCTGTTTCGGAAAAAGACATACCGTTTATCTTTACGGTGGCCGAGGGCACACTCAATCCCATCAATTCAGTAACAGGGTTGCCCGGCATATTGAAAGTAAATAATGATGGTACAGGTGGTTCGATGCGATGACCAACAGTGCTGAACCAACTAAACTGTTCTGCTTTAGAAAAACCGCCTGCGGCTATACATACAAAGTCTGTTGTTTCAATACTGCCATTGGCCATGGCCAGCCTCCACTGTTCTGCTTTCTTTTCGATATGGGTTACTCCTGCATTCATGCGTATATCAACGCCATGCATACCTGCTTCGCGAAGCAGGCATTGAATTATGGTTTCTGAATTGTCTGTTATGGGAAACATACGACCGTCTTCTTCTGTTTTCAGCACTACGCCCCTGTCTTCAAACCAGCGTATTGTATCGGTCGTAAAGAATTGATGGAACAGTGATTTAAGGAATCGCGCACCACGGGGGTAGCCATCCAGCATATCCGAAATACGGGTACAGGCATGAGTTATATTACAACGCCCACCACCGCTTACCCGTACCTTGCTCAGCAGTTTATTACTCTTTTCGAGGATGGTAACTTTCAGGCCCGGATGCGATGCGGCTGCATTAACTGCACAGAAAAAACCGGCAGCGCCACCTCCTATCACGACTAATCGTTTGCTTTGCATTGTTCGTACTGTAGGTTTATTCCATAATCACCTGTACTTCGTCGCAGAAGATATGTGTATCGCCACCCGCACCTTCATGCCATGCCGGCATCTTACCGTACTGTATGGCCCTGATTCGTATATAGCGCGCTTCTGTTCCGTTGCCTGTAATCACCGCTTCCTTAAGTTGCGGCACCAGGTCTTCAGCCGGCAGGTTGCTCTGCCATGCAGGCAGCGGCGTAAAATTCTTCCCGTCAACAGATATTTCTGCGACCACTGTTTTGGGCATCACCACCCAGGCACGTGTATCCTGCACAAAACCTACCATAATCTTATTGATGCGTCTTGCTTTCTTCAGATCGATGGTAACATCCATATCCGTTGTTTGCCATGCCTGCCAATTGCCTTTGCGCCACGCTGCTTCACCACGGATGCCATCGATGAGTGCATCATTACCCCCACCATTGTATTGTTTTTCACAGGGTGTATTGAGTTGAATGCTCCAGTCGTGTACCGATTTTACAAAGCGGGCTGTAGTAACATAACTATGCTGGTTATTGGTATTATACGCTATGGCTTTGATCGTTTTGGAATCGTTTATCTCAAAGGGCTGTTTATACTGTGTACTGAACACAGTTGGTATGGTACCATCTGTAGTATAGTAAATACTTGTTCCGGGCTGGTTCACACTCATCCTGATCATGGTTTTCTCTTTAAAGCCCATTCCGCCACCATCTATTGTTGGATTAATTACAATGGAGGCAGCACTTATGCTTGTAGAAGGTAATACGACAGTTCCAAAGGATGATGGCCTGGGGCCAAGTACAAAATTGAAACGCCCGCCTGCAAGTATGTCGCTGTGCGTAAACCAACTCTGATTATACGCCTTGCCATTGAGTGAGGCCGATTGCACGTAATAGTTTGCATGGCCAGGGTTATTGGCGCGGATAGTAAACGACTTGCCATTTTCGAGATGGATGGTTACTGCCGGGAACAAAGGGGTGCCGAGCATATAATTTTCGGTGCCGGGCGTAACGGGATAAAAACCCATAGCACTGAGCACATACCAGGCACTCATCTGGCCACAGTCTTCGTTACCTGTCAGTCCATCAGGCTCGTCCCTGTAAAGGTTGTCGAGTATATGCCTGATCTGCTGCTGGGCCTTATAGGGCTTTCCTGCAAAATTGTAGAGATAGGTAATATGATGACTGGGTTCGTTGCCATGTGCATATTGGCCGATCAGCCCGGTAATATCAGGAAGGTTAAGGCCGGTCATTTTAGAGGTAGTGCCAAACAGGCTATCGAGCCTTGTTTCCAGTACTTTTTTGCCACCAAGCATATTGATGTAACCGTCCATGTCCTGCGGCACATAAAAGGCATATTGCCAACTGTTGCCTTCGGTAAAATTGTTGTTTACTTCGTAAGGATCGAAGGGTTTGAGCCAATCGCCGTTCTTGCGTGGGCGCATAAACAATGTCTGTGGATCGAGGAGATTCTTCCAGTTTTGTGCACGGCTTATAAATGTTTCATAAACAGCATTATTATTCAATGCTTTGGCATACATGGCGATGCACCAGTCGTCAAATGCATATTCAAGCGTCTTACTCACGCTCTCGTGCTCATCATCCTTTTCCAGTACACCATGATCAATCAGGGCAGGCAGTCCAAGATGGTTCCAGGTAGCGCTTTTCAGCATGGCTTCGAGGGCCAGTTTCTGGTTGAAGCCACGGATTCCTTTTACATAAGCATCTACAATAACAGGCACACTGTGATAACCGATCATGCAATCCGTTTCACAACCACTCAGTTCCCAAACGGGTAAGCGTCCACCTTCCTGATACTGTACTAAAAAAGATTTGATATAATTAAGCGTACGGCCCTGATCAATGATGGTGTACAGCGGATGCGCACCACGGTAAGTATCCCAGAGGGAGAAAACAGAGTAATTGGTAAAGCCTTCTGCATGGTGAATCTTGTTATCTCGGCCGCGGTATTGCCCGTTTACGTCCATGTTGATATTGGGAACTACCATGGTATGATACAGAGCCGTATAGAATGTACGCCTTTGTACTTTAGTTCCTCCCTCTACAACGATACGGCCGAGTTCTTTATCCCATTGCTGCTCTGCTGCTTTACGCACCGCATCGAAATTCCACCCCGGCATTTCGACTTTCAGGTTCTGAAGGGCACCTTCCATACTTACGGACGAGATGGCCACTTTAGCCATCACTACCGGTTTATTCATATCATCAAACCGAAATACGGCTTTCAGGTTTTTACCGTTTACGTTTTCCCCGCTTCCCTCGGGCAGGGCTTCATCATTTACCCAGTAGCCGTACTGGCTGAAAGGAACCGAAAATTCAATGGCAAAGAACACATACTGGTTATCTGCCCAGGCTTTGCTGCGGCGTAGCCCTGTAATGGTGGTACGATTGACCATCCTGATGGACGATTCCAGCACTTCGTCGCGGTGCTTAAGGTCGAGGATGATGTTGCGGGAGCCGCTTTTATTAAATGTATATTGGTGCAGCCCTACCCTTGTGGTGGCTGTTAGCTTTACGTCGATATCATCGTCTAACAGTTTTACCTGGTAATATCCGGGAGATGCCTTTTCCTGCGCATGGCTGAATGCCGAGCCGTAGACCTTATTATCCGGCGAGGCTTTGCCCATCATCGGCATCAGCAGTACGTCGCCATAATCGCTGCAACCTGTACCGCTCAGGTGGGTATGCGTAAAGCCATAGATAAAGGCATCCGAATAATGATAGCCACCACAACCGTCCCAGCCTTCGAGCCGGGTATCCGGGCTCAACTGAACCATACCATGCGGTAGTACCGCACCGGGATAAGTATGACCATGGCTGCCTGTACCTACAAAAGGATCAACAAGGGAACTGTACCTGGATTGTGCAATGAGCGATGAGGTAACGAAGAGGAATGCAATAACAAGCAATCTTTGTTGCATGACGGAAAATTTCGCTAAAGATAAGTTGAATGCTTAATGGATCAATGTATCAATCATCGATGATACTATGCAATAGCGCCAAAGAGTCCATCCACAAAGTCTTTTTTGCTGAAGACGAGGAGGTCGGTCATTTTTTCACCTACACCTATAAACTTTACGGGTATTTTGAACTGGCTGGCTATGGCCAGTACGACACCGCCTTTGGCAGTACCATCAAGCTTGGTAATGGTAAGGGCGGTAACATCTGTAGCTGCAGTAAACTGTCTGGCCTGCTCAAGGGCATTCTGGCCGGTACTACCGTCGAGGACGAGCATCACTTCGTGGGGAGCATCGGGGATTACTTTCTGGATTACCCTTTTTATCTTACTCAGTTCTTCCATCAGGTGGGCTTTATTATGAAGACGGCCGGCAGTATCAATCAGGATTACGTCGGAGCCGCGGGCAACACCGCTGTTCACAGTGTCAAAAGCTACTGAGGCAGGGTCGCTGCCCATTTCTTTCTTTACAATATCTACCCCGGTGCGTTCGCTCCAGATGGTGAGTTGGTCTACAGCGGCAGCACGGAAGGTATCGGCAGCACCCAGCAGTACAGATTTACCGGCAGCTTTAAAGTTATGCGCCAGTTTACCGATGGTGGTGGTTTTACCCACACCATTTACACCTACTACGAGGATAATATGAGGTTTATGGCCTGCAGGTAATTCATAACTTTCGTAAGAGGTATCCTGTGGTGCAGATACGAGTACGGATTCTACTTCTTCTTTAAGTATCCGGTTCAGTTCACTGGTATTCAGGTATTTATCTTTTGCAACCCGTTTTTCAATCTGCTGTATAATGTGTACAGTGGTTTCGATGCCCACATCGGCTCCTACCAGGGCTTCTTCAAGATTATCCAGCACTTCTTCATCTACCGTACTCTTCCCGGCAATAGCTTTTGTGATCTTACTGAAAAAGCCTTCCCGGGTTTTTTGCAGGCCCTGTTCAAGGCTTTCCTGCTGCTGTTTCTTTCCAAAGAGTTTATCAAATAATCCCATGATGCTGTTGTTTAGTGCTGTGATATACCCTAAGCGGCTCGTTGCTGCCGGGGGTAAAACAAGAAAAGCCATCCCGTATATGGAACAGCTTTACGACAATTTTCTCATGTCCTAATTATATTATTGAGCCAAATGCTCTTTAATCTTATCCTTGTGTACGATCGATTCTTTGAACGTGTAAGCACCAGTTTTGGCGCTGCGAACCGTACGAATTACCTTACTCCAGTTTTTAGCTTCTGCTGCTGCCTTCTGGTCTTTAGTCTTGATCGCCGTTTTAGCTGCTTTTGCCATGATGAATGAGTTGACTTTTTAATTGATCGGCAGATGCCGTATTACTTAATTTCTTTGTGTACAGTTACCTTCTTTAGAATGGGGTTGTACTTCTTCAGTTCCAGGCGCTCGGGTGTATTCTTCTTATTCTTATTAGAAATATAGCGGCTGGTACCGGGTTGACCACTGGTCTTATGTTCGGTACACTCCAGTATAACCTGCACCCTGTTTCCTTTCTTTGCCATTGTATAGTTATTTAACGATGATTAGATCTTTTCGCCGGCAGCACGGAGTCCTTTTACCACGCTGTACAGGCCATTCTTGTTAATAGTCCTGATGGCTTCTGAAGATACTTTCAGGGTAACCCATTTATCCTCTTCGGCCAGGAAATAACGTTTAGTCTGCAGGTTAGGTAAAAACCGGCGCTTTGTCTTGATATTCGAGTGAGAAACCTTATTTCCGGTAATTGGCCTCTTGCCTGTTACCTGACATACTCTTGCCATTGTACTAAAATTTTGGAGTGCAAAGGTAGGATAATTATTGTATAAAACAATATCTTTTGTGTTTTTTAAACGGGTGTGCAAAAATAAGCATTTGGGGTACCTTTGCCCCTGTTTATTCAAAATTATGGCACATTCGCACGATATCAGCTCTGTACATGGTACAGGCATGGCTTTTACTACTTCCCTCAACGGGTTTGATATTACCACTGATACGCTGGCCGACCTGGGCGGCACCAATACAGGCCCGAGGCCCAAGGCATTGATGCTTGTATCGCTTACAGGCTGTACGGGCATCGACGTGGTAGGTATCCTTACTAAAATGAAGGTAAAGTACAGTGATCTCCGCATTGATGTACATGCCGACCTCACAGATGAAATAGCAGCAACCTACGAAAAGGTACATCTTACTTATACCATCCGCGTGGCTAAGGCTGACCAGGATAAAGTGGAAAAAGCCGTAGCCCTCTCAATGGATAAATACTGCGGAGTGTCGGCAATGTTCAGGAAGTTTGCTGAGTTGAGCAGGGAGATTGTGTTTTTGGAATGATGAGCCTGCCGGTGGCAGGCAGGTTATGAGGTTTGAAGATTGGGAATTGGGACTAAGGTATCAGAGGTTAGGAATTAGGGATTGGAGTATATTTTATTGGGATACCCCGTAACAAAAGGTACCCGGTGTTGATGTAATTATTCCCAACCAGTTTTATGGCATCACCAGTGGCAAATAGTATTTTCCTGCACATTATCGGGTCCGGACATACGGCCTGGACACAGCAGGCCGAGAAAATACTGAACAGGGAAGGCCTTTATATTACATCGTGGAGTCCGGCCGTGGTGGCTGTTGGCGGACTTGTAGTTACCAACGTGATCACCTACCGGGAGCAACTCTTATCTTTTTTACAACTGCAGGCGCTAAATGGTTACCGCATTATTGTTATTCATAACAGTGCATTGGAGATCAGCGTTCAGCAGGAGCTTGAATTCTACCAATATGGCGCTGAATATCTTTACCCGGTTACAGATTCTCTCAAAGAATACACTTATATCACAGAAAGGCTGCTGCGCTGGTGCAGGATCGAAGCCGTGCTGTGCTCTCCGCTGATCACCCGGCATATTATCGGTGAATGTACTCTCTTTAAACAAACACTTCGCACTGTTGCAGAAACGGCACTGTTTTCTAATATGCCGGTACTGGTAACGGGTGAGCGTGGTACGGGCAAGGAAGCTATTGCGCATATCATTCATGAGCTGGATGGCCGCAGGGAAAAGACCAGCCTGGTGCTGCTTGATTGCAGTACGATAAAGAAAGACCTGAGTGGGAGCGAGTTCTTTGGTCATGAACGCGGCGCATTTACGGGCGCTGACAACAGCAGGGAGGGCGCCTTTGCCTCAGCGCACAACGGTACGCTTTTTCTTGACGAGATTGGTGAATTACCTACCGGGTTGCAGGCTGAACTGTTGCGGGTTATACAGGAGGGTACTTATAAAAAGCTGGGCAGCAATACCTGGAAATACACTTCTTTCCGTACGGTTTGCGCTACTAACCGTAACCTGAATGCAGAGGCTGAGAAAGGGTATTTCCGCAGCGACCTGCTCGACCGTATCAGCACCTGTACGATCCACCTGCCGCCTCTGCACCAGCGGCGCCAGGACATTCCACTGCTGGCAGATTTTTTCCTGCGGCAGTTCCTGCCGGGTAAGGACATCGTGGTAAGGAATGAAGTAATGTCCTATCTCCGCGACCTGGATTTCCCGGGTAATATCCGTCAACTGCGACAAATGATACACCGTATGGCAACACGTTACCTGGGCAGCGGTCCGCTTACGCTCGGAGATATTGAACAACCGCGTGAAACGAAGGCCTTGTTAACCCCTGCCGTTTCGGCAAAAGAACTTATCAGCAATTTTATCTCTTCCGAGCTCCTGAAAGGGCAGGGTATTGATGCGATACAGCAGGACATACGGGATCGTATTATTGATGTAGCGCTTGGTATGTCGGGCAAGAACAAGCTGGCTTCTGTACTGCTGAAGAAAAGCGACCGCTGGTTACAACTGGAACTGGCCCGGCGCGAAGCTACCGGATGAAATTCCGGCTTTACCGGTAAGCCGTATAATATTACCTGCCAGCACCTGTGCCTGTTCGTGTACAGGCATATTCAGGGCATATATTTTGGCCAGTTCCACACGGGGATGCAGCCAGGGGCCATCCGTACCAAAAATGAGCTTGCCTGCACCACATTGTTCGTAAGCCATTTGCAGCATATCAAAACGTTTGACGCCGGAAGTGTCGGCATATACATTCGGAAAACGTTGCAGGATGGGCACAAGGTTGAGGTGTGCTTTCCAGTCGTCTGCAAAGCTGCCCAGATGGGGTATAATAAAATTCACATCTGGATAGGCGGCAGCAAAGAGCGGCACCTGTTCTATCATACCCATCACGTCGTACAATACGGGCAGGTTGTATGCCCTGGCAGCCTCACATATCTCCCTTGTGATCGTACCATCATGCCGGTGCACTTTTATACCCCTGAACCCATACTCATTTACTGCTTCCTGAATAATACTGTTTACCTGCCCTGCTTCCTGTACTGGATGTATAAATACATACCCCCAGAAGAGCGCCGGGTAGCGTTTTACCAGCCTGGCTACTGCTGCGTTTGCCTGTTTATTGACAGCGCCCAGCGCTGCAAAAATGATGGTACGGCTGATGCCTGCTGCCCGGCTCCACTGCATAAAACTACTGATATCTGCAACCGTATCCCAGGGGCCATTGAAGCCCTCCCCTTTCCCGTAATGGCAATGACTGTCGATGATCAGCATACTTTTTAGTTTTCCCAGGTGAATTCATATTCATTTTCATCGCCCGGTGTTTCGGCAGGATCCGGCGCAACCATAGTTTGTCCGTTACTCATCGTCCCGATGATCTGCTGTAACTGTCCCGCCACGCGGCGGAGGCGCTCAAGCAGGGAAGGTTGTTCTGCGGCAGGTGCAGGCACAGGCTCAGCCACTGGTACCGGAGTGGGTATGGGTTCCGGCGCAGGAGCTGGCATTTTCATTGCCGGCGGCACCGGCTCTTCTGCTGCGGGGTAAGCACCACAGGTACAGGCAGGCTTGCCGCTTTGCAGCGCCTGCCAGGTTCCCTGCCCTACAATACCATTTGCTTCAATACCCCTGGCACGCTGGTAAGCTATTACAGCGGCTTCTGTTTTGGGGCCAAACACACCATCTACCCTGAGGTGCTTACGTGTTGCTTTACGGTTAATCTTTTGCTGCAGCATCTGTACGGGCTGGCCGGTAGCTCCCCTGCGCAATACCTGCGGACGTGCAGGGCTCACCGGAGCAGCCCGCTGTTGGGGCGGCATGCTCTTTTGCAGCGGTGGCTGCCGGTGTGGCTGCATCTTCCTGCTTTTTGGCGACTCTCCTTCGAGGGCAAGCTCCTGCTGGCTACGGCAACTGCTGCAATTGCATGTGTTACCATGAGTTGTACCTGTTTCTCCTAATATCTCCTGCAAAATAGTTGTCATGATCTATGATTTAATCATTGTTATGGGTTGGTGTTTACGCTATTTTTTTTCGCCCGTTATCTGTAAGCAAACGGTTCTGTATCAGTACAGCGGGTTGCTCATTACGTAGCCTGCTGTTGGTAAGCTCAATTGCATCCGCAGAAAGGTCTACACCGGTAACGGATTTATAGGCGTGTATATAGCGTTGTATTTCCTGTCTGAAATCGCGTGCCCAGTTGCCAGCGGCAGCTACCGTTTCGGAATTCCAGTTGCCATAGCGTATGCCCAGCAATATCCATTCGCCATTTTTTGCAAGATCGTAGTAGTGCTGTATGCCTGCACTACCCCAGCCC
Organism: uncultured Ferruginibacter sp.; assembly: GCA_964590975.1. Taxonomy (GTDB): domain Bacteria; phylum Bacteroidota; class Bacteroidia; order Chitinophagales; family Chitinophagaceae; genus Ferruginibacter. The sequence goes on from CAZPXP010000029.1 coordinate 27,986, forward strand.
ATGATATTGCGCATGGTGTCTACACGGTCCATCCAGGGTTCTTCGTAAGGTATCATCGGCTTTCCTCCAAGAAATTCGCGCATTTCCGGCCGGGCAAGTATGTATTGCTGCAGGAGCATTTCGTGCCGGGCCGTCCACGTGAGATTACCATAGGCGTTGTGGTTGCCTTCTGCCAGCAGCAGGTGCACTTCGCGCAGGGTATTCCAGACGGTAAAGGCATCGGGTATACGTGTAGTATCGTCGGCTTCTTTAAAAAAGATAGAGCAGGTGGTAAGGAGGTTGTGGAATGCTTCGAGGAACATGGTACGGCTTTCCACATGGTTGACCTGTGGTACGGCTTTACCCAGCAGGAACAGTCCATACTCGTGTATATATTCAAAATGGCGGCGGGGTATCGACAACCGGTGCTGTTCGTCCTGTATGTACGCCCAGAGAAAGTGACCGATGGCACGCAGAGGATCAATATCAAACCTGGAGAGTACCCGGGTAGAATCGCCTGCGTGCAGGTTCTGGAAGCGCAGCATAATGGCATTCATGGTTTGCACCAGCATCCCCTGTTCCATCCAGTAACTCCAGATCAGCTCGATCATGAATGGTCTGTGGAGGCGCTGGTCTTCACGAATAAAATCAGCATCATCCTGCGGAATGTTTTTGTCGTCGTACAACAGGTCATCACTCAGGCGTGCGGCCACGTCTTCAAAATAAGGGATCAGGTTATTGCCTCCCGAAAGATAACTGCCAAGACTGCGGGTATCTACCCCGAGGGTTTTCAGCATGTAATATTCTGTGGCAAACTTGATGATGTTGTACTCTTCGCTCAGAACAAACGGAGAGCGGTTCACGAAATTGTTACGTACAGCGCTGCCGGGGAGATTTGCAGGATTACCGGCACCTGGCGTTGCCGCCAGTACGGTATTGATAAAAGACTGGTATTTCTTGAAGTTGATCCCGTTCTGTTTGATCAGTTGCCAGAAGGCTTCATCTTTTGTAGAGACAGATGAGGTACGGTTGAGCCGCACTTCTGTAAACTCTTTTGTATCTTCTACAAAACCGGTAAGAGTGGCCAGTTTGAAGTCTCCCGCTACGGTACTCGTTATAAGACTCCCGGAGAGAAAAAAGGTAATGAGATTGTCTTTGAGCTGCATATTATCGAACGGTATGCTTACCTGGTAGAGCATGATATCACCGGGTGGGTTTTCGGGTAACCTGGCAAGCTGGTACTGAACAGCCCTGTTATCGTTCAGCAGTGCATAGATACTAATGCCGATAAAGTCTTTGGCGCGCACTTTTGTAAAGTGCAGGGCAATGTCGAGCTCGCCTTCCTTTTCATTAGTATTCACTTCTATGGTGAGCATCTTCGGGTGATCAGGGTCCGACAGGAATAAGCTACCCGTCTCAATCGATTCACTTTTCTTTTTAAATGTTTTGGTTGCCATAATATTTGCTTTAATGTTTTTTTAAATTGGTAATGATGTGCCGTTGTCAGACAGCATTTATTTTGTGAAAGGCATGAAATCCTTTACCCAGTTCGGAAGCTGTTCTGCTTTCTGACCGCATGAGCGCCCAGAAGCGGAGGCATCGCGTAAGCAGCCTGCTTTCGGTATCAGCATCGATCTGCCGGTCGGCGTGTGCCTGCCCGATAGCGGCGAAGACGAGTGAGGGCGGCGATTGTGCCGACCGTTCTGGTTCGCTTATCCATTGGCGATAGTACTGCCGCAACAGGCCGGGTTGCCTTTCCGCTACAGGAAATAATGTAAATAATGGCTGCATGCGCGTAGCAGCACTGCGATGGTTAATCACGAGCTGAACAAATTGCGGTAATATCCGGATCAGTCCTTTTATCGTTTGAGCGATGTCTTCCTGCAAACCGACCAGCGGATACATACTACGCCATGTATCTTCCAGTGTTTTCCATTGTGCACCGGGAAATAATATTTTTCCAAAAGCGATACTCAATTTTACCCGTATCCAGGGAAAAGGATGCGGGTCTTCGCCGTTGATACGAAACATAAAATACCTGGGCAGGCTGACTACGTTAATAAGGCCGATGGTGGCTGTGATGCCGAGGTGGGCCATCGACCAGAAGTCGGCAATGATCTCCGAAAGCCAGCGATAGTATAGTTCCCAGGGTTCGGGCGTTGGGCTTTGCGACTGGTACTGCCGGATGTTTTCCCGGAGTGTATCCACAAGACCCAGCAGGGCCGCCCCCTGGTGCCCCACTTCATGAACAAGCGATGAGGCTATGCCGCTGCCGATCATTCTTTCGCGCGGTACCTGTATAACGGCAACCGGATTTTCTTCACCACCGGGCAGGCGGGTACGTGCGCGGCGTATAGCAGCGCCATGCCCCCGCTCCAAAAAACAGATCAACGGCGGTACCGTATAATAACGGCCGGTGAGCGTAAGTGCATCGGCAGCGAGTACATCCAAACCTGCTACCCATACACCTGTACCGTGCTCTGCCCTTTGCGCAAGTACATCAGCAAAAATGTCCTGCTGGTCGAGTAGTGCATTGAAACGGAGTTTCAGCGTGGCAAACTTTGCCTGTATGGCTTCAGCGCTGTCACTACTCCCCTGTTGCAGGGCATGGATGTGCTGCAGCAACCGGCGCTGCAATTCCCTGTATCCTCTCAGCAGCAGGTTGGTTACCTCTTTCAGCGCCTCGTCTGATATACAGGCTGCGGGTACCATGGGCATGGTAAGGGAGAAGGGGGCCAGTTGCGACAGGCGGTTCTGCAAGGACTGTGCTTCGTTGAGCAAAAAGGCATTTGTAAAATCCATAACCTGCGTTAAAGATTGATGATGATGCGGTTTCCCTGCCTGAACCAGGTGCCTGAATCATTATTAAATGATCCAGCGGGTGAGAAATAACCGGGTGCATACCGGCGGGCCGCAGCATACATCGCGCGGCGGGCAGCGAAGCCAGGGTTAATCTGCCATTGCGGATGCCGTGCCGCACTGTTAGCTGCACTACCAGCAAAGCGTATGTAAGCACGCGCTATTTCATATTCACGGTCTTCATTGCTAAGGCCTTCGAGTTCAAGCTCAAAGAGGTTACTGGCGGCGTTACCCAGAAAGCCACCGATCTTGCTGCCTATTGGTCCGCCAAATGCGCCACCAACCACTTTACCCGCTATGGGAAGTAATTTTCTTGCAGCCCCTTTAATAAAGCCACCCAGCTTTTGCCCGGCAGCAGACTGCAGAAATCCTTTTACCGCAGGAACAGCTTTTTTGATGAGCTTACCGATGAAGTGATTGAGCTCCTGCTCATTACTTACAGCAAGCAGTTCGCCAGCCAGTTCCGACTCCTGCTCTGCATTAAAGGGCGATTCATAGCTTGTTTCTGTTTCATGTCCAAACTCATAGTTTGTTTCGTTGCCAAATTCCTGTTCATGCCCCAGTTCGTACTGGCGTCCATAACCTGTGGGGCGACGGTACCCTGGCGTTAAACTGAGGGTACCCTTCACATTTAATATAACAGGGTAATGCCTTGAGGCGGCGCGGGCAATAGCGGGACGCACCTGTGGCTGGTAGCCCATTTCATATTCTTTTGACAGGTTACGCAGGGAGTCGGTAGCAAAGCGTACAAAGGCGGGAAATTTATTGGCTGCCAACTGCCCGGCTTTCTGGCCGAGCCAGCCGCCTGCCTGCTGCACTGTTGCCGGATCGATACCAAAGGCACCACCAAGCTTATCACCACCCCACTTTCCTATCCTGTCGCCAAGATTTCTGCCCAGGTTGGGAAGGCTTTGCCGGGCTGCCTGTGTAAGGGTTTGGGTTGCCTGCTGCCCGGCAGGGCTGTCGATAAAACGCGAAGCAGCCCCTGCGGCCTGACGTACCCTGTTTCGTAACCAGTCGCCAAACTCCTGTTCGTTGTTAATCTCCATCAGTTCGTTGGCCAGTTCCAATTCGTGCATTTCATATTCCTGGTTGGAGAACTCGTTTTCCGACGATAGCTCATAACCAAATTCCTGCTCTGTTTCAAAGCCGAATTCGTTTGTTTCGTGGGCGAACTCATTTTCAAAGCCCATTTCATTGGTTGTTCTGTCGATGTTGTGCATAATTTATTTTTTTACGATTATCGAATACGTGTGGGTATGGTATGCCAAACCATGTGCCACCGGCCATAACCATGTATTTTGGTGTTTTTGGCGAAGGATTATGCACTTTTTTAAAGAGGTGAGCGTGGAAAGCGAAGGAAAGTGCAGGAGGAGGGAGGAATCAGGAGTTGAGGGTTGGGCAAAAAAATACCGGCTGCCAGGTAACCTGGCAGCCGGTATAATATGATAACGGGTTGCTGTATTACAACGCTTCGCCTTGTTTCTTGTATTCCGCAGCTTTGGCATTATCGCCTTTGAATCCGTACATGCTTTCCATAATGCTGAATGCATTCTTATAGTTTGCCCTTTCGATGGGTTTCAGCTTGGGCATAGCCGCGTACAGTTTTGCAGCTTCACTAGCATAAGTAATACACTCGTCAGCTTTCTTAACGGCGGCATTCCTGATATCAACCCTTTTCTTGGCATCCTCAGGTTTAGTCCCCTTAATCTTACGCGAAGCATCCTGCATATCGTACACATCATTGTAAATGTGACGGGCCATGAGGATATTAGCATCTGGTGTATTCTTAATCTGAATGGCTTTCTTCAGGGTCTCGTCCAGCTTGGGTTTGCGCGCTTCAAAATCGGCGGGTTTTGCATCACCTACATACAGGTAATTAAAGAGTTCCACGCCATAATTGTACACGAGGCTGTACTTATCAGGGTTCTTTGCGATCAGTTCTTCGTACTTGGCAAATAAAGCCACTTTATCATCTTTACTGATGGTTTCCAGCTCTACTTCTGTCCAGTATTCGTCTGCAGGATACAGGCGCTTACCGGTGGCCGCGATCTTTGCCAGTGTTTCATTGTCTTTTTTTCTGATATAATAGTCGGCAAGGTACAGGTACATTTCAGACATAGCAGGACCACCGATTTCCGCAGCAGCCAGCTTGTTGTAATAGATTACTGCTTCATCATCTTTCTTGGCAAGACGGGCTGATAACCCTGTATTCTGTAAAAGAGATGTATCAAGATCAGGAAATTTGAAGTTGTTGTACGACATATTTTTGCTCTTGATATAATCTTCCACCATCAGGGCATTTTTAAACCCTGAAAGGGCTGCGTCGTAATCTTTAGCATTGTAGGCTTTTGCTCCTATATCGAAGTAGCCATTATACATATCGAAGAAGGAAGCGTACTGTTCAGATACCAACTCTTTACTTGCGGGGTCCATTTCCTGGTATTTCTTAAACGCTTCAAAGGCTTCCATACGGCAGTCTGCACAAAGTTTCTTTGTGGTATCGTTTTTAGCCAGTGCATTGTACACATATCCTTTCCAGTACCAACTTTCAGGTTTGGTAGCTGTTTTAGGCGCCACGACAATCTTGTCAATCGCTTCTTTTGCCTTGGGCAGGTCGTTCTTAAAAATGCTTGTCTGCACATCCTGGATGGTCTGTGCCGACGCAGCCTGGGTTAGCATTGCACCCAGTATAAAAGTTGAAATTCGCTTCATTATACTCTTGTTTTATGCGTTAAAGATATTGTGAATTTAATCTTGTAGATGAATTTTCGTGGTGTTTTTTCATAAACCATGCCATTCTTTTTTATTTGCTTTACATTACAGATATTTGACGTTGGTTTACCCGGAAGGGTTCCGCAAGGCATTCGATTTAACATATTTTTTACTTGATTTCTCAAAACAGCATACAACAGATCCTCAGCCGGATAGACATTACAGACGTAGTCGGTTCGTTTATCAAGCTGAAGAAAAGGGGCGCCAGTTACCTGGGACTTTGTCCATTTCACAACGAGAAAACCCCTTCTTTTACCGTCTCGCCTACCAAGGAAATCTATAAATGTTTTGGTTGCGGCCGCAGCGGCAATACGATCGGCTTCCTGATGGAGCACGAGAAGTACAGCTATGTGGAAGCGCTGCGCTGGCTGGCGGCAAGGTATAATGTGGATATTGAGGAAACGGAAACCAGCCCGGAATATAAGCAGCAGCAACAGGCGGCAGACAGTCTTTATATCATCAACAGTTTTGCCCAGAAATTCTTTACACAGGCCCTTATAGAAACGGAGGAAGGCCAGTCTGTAGGGCTTGCCTACCTTAAGGAAAGAGGCTTCCGGGAAGAAACGATACTGAAGTTTCAACTGGGATACAACAGTGAAGACCGGGACAGCTTTGCCCGTGCAGCGGTAGCAGCACAGTACAATTCCGAATACCTGCAAAAGACGGGTTTGGTAGTCCTGCGGGATGAAAGGCTGGTAGATAATTACCGGGGCAGGATCATTTTCCCCATCCATAACCAGAGCGGCAAGGTACTGGGCTTTGGTGCACGCATCATTAAAAAGAACGACCGCGCACCCAAGTATATCAATACCCCGGAAAATGAGATCTATGTAAAAAGCAAACTGCTGTATGGGTCTTATTTTGCCCGTATGGCGATCGATAAGGCGGATGAATGTCTGCTGGTGGAAGGGTATACAGACGTGATCTCCCTGCACCAGGCAGGTATTGAAAATGTAGTGGCGAGTGGTGGTACTTCGCTTACACCCGACCAGTTGAGGCTGATTAAGAAATATACGAATAACCTTACCATTATATATGATGGCGACAATGCGGGTATCAAAGCGGCATTACGTGGCCTTGATCTTGCACTGGAGGAAAGCCTCAACGTTCAACTGGTATTGATACCGGACAAAGAAGATCCTGACAGTTATGTAAACCGGGTGGGTGCAGCCGCCTTTACGGCGTTTATTGCACAGCACAAAAAGGACGTGATCCTTTTTCAACTGGAAATTGCACTGAGGGATGCGGGCAACGACAGCAATAAAAAATCGGCGGTAGTTAACCAGATCGCCGAAACCATTTCGCGGGTTAATAAGGCGGAGGATTTTACCAAGCAGCAGGACTATATCAAACGCTGCGCGGAGATACTACGGATTGAAGAGAGCGGGCTGCACGCACTGGTCAATAAATTTATCCGCGAGAAGATTGTTAAGGAAGAGGGCAGGCGCGACCGTGAGGAGGCTTTTTCTTCCGGGGATGCGGGTCAGCAGGCTGCAACAGACCAGGAGGATGAAGTACTGGCCTTATTACAGAAAGATGAGATGCAGGAGCGTGCTTTTGTGCGCAGCCTGCTGGAATGGGGCCTGAAACCATGGGGGGAAGAACAACAGCGGGTTGCGGATTACATTTTTGAAGAGATCGACGACAACCAGCTTGATGAAATGATTGATAATAAGGACCTCGTAAGGGTGATCGAATTATACAAAGCCTGGTATAACGAAGGGCTGGAACCTACATCCAAACAATTTCTGTATTATGAGAACCAGGCAGTTAGCAAGCTGGTGGTGAATATTATGGATGTCAATACGGAAATAAGCCCTAACTGGAAGGAACATTACGAAGGCCATATTGCTACGCGGGAAGAGTTGTACCGCGAAGAGGTATTCAGTACGCTGAATTACCTGAAACTCCGTAAGATTAAGCGACTGATCGACGAAAATCAGCTCGATCTTGAAAAACCACATACATCTGAAGAGCAATTGCTTTTACTCCAGACGCACCAGCACCTTAAACAAATGGAGATTCAGCTTACAAAATCCCTGGGCACCGTTATATTCAGGTAAGAATTAGGAATGTCATGTCTTGGTATAGGCCGATGGGTTGACAGGTGAACAGGATATTATTAAATAGAAAAGAGGCTGCTTCATGAAACAGCCTCTTTTCTATTATACCAGTTACAACTTAGTAGTTACGTACTTTCATTTCTACACGACGGTTCTTAGCACGACCGGCAGCGGTTTTATTGCTGGCGATCTCTACTTCCTGTCCGAAACCTGTAGCACTGAGGCGGCTCTCATCTACACCTTTCTTTTTCAGGTAAGCTACTACAGCTTCAGCCCTGGCTTGCGAAAGGGCTTTATTCCTGTCGGCATTACCGGTATTATCAGTATGACCCTCAATATCTGCCATATAGGTAGGATTATCCTGTAATACCTTAGCGATGCTATTCAGTGCTGCAAAAGATTTGGCCTGTATTTTAGCACTTCCGGTAGTAAAGAAGATGTTCTTTGCTGCCACGTTGATCTTTTCGATCACTTCGGGCTTGATTTCGGGGCAACCTGCATTAGAAGCAACACCAGGAACGGTAAGACACTTGTCTTCCTCATCGTTAACACCATCACCATCGGTATCGGGAATGGGGCAACCATTGTAACGGGCAAGACCGGCTACTGAAGGACATTTGTCGTTTTCATCGTTGATACCATCGCCGTCAGAATCAGGTACGGGGCAACCATTGTATTTGGCTGTACCGGCTACATCAGGGCATTTGTCGTCTTTATCGGCAATACCATCCTTGTCCTTATCAGGGCAACCATTCAGTGCCGCAGTACCTGCTGCATCGGGGCAGGCATCCTTATCGTCTTCGATGCCATCATTATCCCTGTCTTTCTTTTCCACTACTACGGGCAGTGGTGGAGTTACCACCGGTGCTTCTTTCTTTTCACTGATATTTTCTGCAAAACCTATCGAATAGAACAGGTTATCGCTGGGGGCTTTTTTAGTAATGGTGGCATGATACTGTGCCTGGAGGAACAGGTAAGTAATACTGTTAAAGTTGAACTGTACACCAGCACCAAGCGGTGCATACAGCCCGAGGTTACCTGTGTAGAGGCCGCCACCTACGCCTGCTGTCAGGAAGGGGTTAACCAGGTGATCGTCACTGAAAGGACGGATACTGATGCTGGGCTCAAGTTCGAGGCCAATCTCAGTGCGACCGGGGTTGTTATAAATAATGGAAGCATAGTCGTAGAAGGATACATTACCTTTCAGGGTAAAGTCGATCTTATTGGTAATTCCTTTCCAGTAAGACAGAGAGAAACCATACGCATAGTTGGATAATTTTCTCCATGTATCTCCTTTGAGGGCATCGCTGAAAGAGCTCGCTTTAATGACTTTGGGTGTTTCAAAGTCGGCCACATTAAAGTGCAGTCCGAGCAAACTTGACTTTTTTGGAGACAGGAAGCGGTCGGATCGCTTTGCGGGCTGAGCAATAGCGGCAACTACCAGTACCAGTAATGTAGTTGTCAGTAATAATCTTTGTTTCATATACACTATTTAAATTAAGAATGTTGAACCTAAGATGCAGAAAAGAGCAATTTGGTTGTAGGGGCGCAAAATTACAAAAACCATTCCAGAATATTAATCTGTAATTATTCCTTACCGGTATATATTACTCTAACAAAAAAGCCCGGCTGCTGCTGCAACCGGGCATGTACACCTGTAGCACAAACATTATACGCCTTTGTTGATGGCTGCCGCATACGCAGCCGGGTCGTTACCACATTTCATAATATCATCATATAACCAGATAAAACCGCCTCGCACACCTTGCTTACCCCAGTTGGTAAAATAACCGTTCATGGTTTTTGGATCCATACCCTGGCTGCAACTGGTGCCGTTTTTGCACCACAGGCCCGGATTGATGAAGGCTGCAGCGTCAAAGCTCTTTCCCATCACCTTTTGTACTCCTTTGATCCAGTCTTCCACATGATCAATATTATATGAGCCACCAGAATAACATTGCAGGTTATAACCCGTTACCAGGCCGGGATTACTTTTATTAAGCGCCTCAAGACAGCCATCCCAGAAAGTATTGTCGGTGTATGGACAGAATGTAATTTGTTTATAACCGATCGTGGCCAGCATCTGGCTGAAAGATACGATTGTATCTTGATCATAGTTGTCTTCATCATCAAGGTCAATACCATCAATAGCTGGTATGGCTTTCAGCAGCGCGGCAAAATTCTGGTACAGGATACTCGATGGCCCTGTGCCCTGGCTTTTGATCAGGTTCATAATATTAGTAAAATCCTGCGAGCCACCCGAGCCTACAGAAAACAGCAGCCGGTTCACAGAGCCGCCGGTTTTCATAGCGGCCAGTTCTTTACCCCAGGAAGCGTTACCTGCATAAGCTCCACCCTGGCAGATGGCAGGGGGATCATTGTACACAAGATCACCGTTAGCATTTACGTGAATACACCAGCAAACAATAGTGGTAAAGCCGGTTTGAGAAAGAGTACTGAGTGCAGGTTGACCGGCACCGAATGGGCCACCGCCATAAACGGCCGACATGGTTTGTGTCATAACATAGAGATTTTAATAATTACAAATAGTGTTAAACAGCAGCAATTTTATCACAGGTTAAAGGTACAGGAGGCCGCTTGCTGTACAAGCGTACAATCACCTGTTGCGTGAACAGGTAGTAATACGGAGACAGACATTTACGAAACAGAAACAACCACCCGGAAGGGTGGTTGTTTCTGTTAATCGACAAGTATGGGAAATGGTTTTTCTACACGCTGTTAATTTCCTCCGAATCCTCCTCCGCCGCTCTTAATACGTTTGCTTTCGTCTTCATTACCACGGCTACGCTGACGGGCTGCATTTACCTGCTTGTTACCAAAGCGGTAACTGAAGGTCATCCTGAACTGCTGGCTTTCCCACCCGCCTCTGGCGTCGATGTAAGAGCCACCGAAATCGCTTATACCTCTCCAGCGCATAGTATGCAACAGATCGGTGTAGCTGAACTTGATAGTTCCCTGTTTGCTGAATACCTGTTTCTGCACGCCGATATCCATACCACCCATGGCTTTGCTCTTGAAGGTGCCACCCCAGATGGTAGGTGCGCTGTACCATCCTGAAATCTCTGCACTAACATCGTCGCTTAAGGTAAAACTCTGCTGACCATAAAGACTCATGGAGTTTACACCGATATTGATCTTTTTGCCATCATCAAAATGAGCCCTGTATTCGCTATGGAAAGCGTTAATATTAACAAACAGGCTCCACCATTTAGTAACCTGGAAAGGCAGGGCAAAGTTGATGCTGTAAATGTCCTGGCTGGCCAGGTTCTTCTGTGTGATGAATGCCCTTGTTCCTTCGGCTGTATCAATGATCTGTGTAGAGAAGTCCTTGATACGGCTGTAACCGATGGTTGTATTAAAACGGTAAAGGAAGGTATGCGTCAGTTCAAAGCTATTGGTGTACTGGGGTTTCAGGAAGGCATTACCTTTCTGATAAGTCAGTTCATCAAGTTTGTTTTCAAACGGATTCAGGTCCTGGTAACCCGGACGGTCAATCCTGCGGCTGTACGTCAGGTTAAACGCGTGTTTCTGGCTGGCATTAAATGTCAGCGCTGCACTTGGGAAAAGATCTGTATAGCTTCGCTTTACATTTTTATCATTCTGGTTGGTTGCACTTTCAAGCGTACCCTCACTCTGGGTATTCTCTACGCGCAGACCAGCCTGTACACTAAAGCGCTGGTTAACGGGACGGTTGTAGTTAATATATGCCGCGTTTACATTCTCCTTGTAGGCGAACTTATTACTGCGGTCATAATTTTTGAAACTATAGCCACTTATCACATCATAAAAATCAAACGTATTGTCTGTTTTTACGTTGGAGTATTTGGCACCGAAGCCGAGCTTACCTTTCATCCAGGGCTTTTCGTAGTCGAATTTAGCTGTATATATCTTAATGCTGGTAGGTGTATTGTTGGTGTATATCCTTTCGTCCATCAGGATGTCTGTAAAAGGCTGCCTGTAATAGTTAGGCTGGTAACTGTTTGCCCTGTTACGGAAGTTTCCGTAGTCGGCGTCGAAGTTAAACTCACGACCGGCGCTGTCTGCGTGACGGTAGTTAAAGTTGTAGTTCATATTGGTATTCCTGCCGGGTATATTGTTTGTGGCCACCAGTATCTTGGTTGGAATGGTTTGGCCTTCCGGGGTAATCAGGGTACGGCTGTTAGACGTAGAGGTATTCCTGTTGATATTACCGGTAACGATAAAACCGAGGGTATTTTCCTTATCGGCATATATATCTATGCCCGCTTTAAAGTTGTGGCCCCAGCCACCATTCTTATTGATGCCTTTCTGATCATAAATGGTATCCCCCTGTATACGGTACAGGTTAATATCATTTTCGTTGTCACCCCAGTTGTTGCTGTAGTTACCAAAAAGGTTTACTTTTTTGTTACGGTAGTTCAGGCTGAGTGATCCGTTCGTTTTGGGCGTTTTACCAACATTCAGGCCGGCTGCAATATTACCATTGAGCCCATATTTCTTATTCTTTTTCAAACGGATATTGATGATACCCGCATTACCGGAAGCATCATATTTGGCAGAAGGGTTGCTGATCATTTCGATAGACTCAATGTCGGCCGAATTGATCGCGCGGAGGTAGGCGGCAAGGTCTTTATTATCCATCTGGGTAGGGCGTCCATCTACATAAATGCGTACACCATTCTTACCTTTCATGGAAATATTATCATCCTTATCTACCACTACGCCGGGAGATTTCTGCAGCAGTTCCATAGCGTTGGAGCCGGTAGCATTGATGCTGCTTTCTACATTAAAAACCGTTTTGTCTGCCTTTACCTCAATCATAGGCTTCTTATAAGTGCCGGTTACGGTTACACCTTTGAGCTGTGTACCGCCGGGCTGGAGGCTTATGGCCGGAACTTGCACGTCTTCCCCACCCTTCAGGCTAAAGATGGCAGAGTTGGTCTTTTGCAGTCCGGCGGCACTGGCAGCAATGAAATAATTGCCCGGGGCTACCTGCTCAATGCTGTAATTACCTGATGCATCGGTTATCTCGGCCTTAGCGAGGGAAGAATCTGCAGCTCGGTAAAGGCTTACTGTTGCTGCTGCAATGGGTTTACCGGAGGCATCCTTTACCTCACCGGTAATTTTTGAACGGGTCTGTGCCTGCAGCTTAAAAGCTGACAATGAGAGCACAGCAATAAAGAGTAATAGTTGTTTCATGACTTTAGTTTTATACTTCGGGCGCAAAGTTACTTCAGCCCTATTGCAATATTTCGGTAATATTTCATAAACTGCCGTTTTCAACGGATGAATGGTAAATAGCCGAATGCGCAGATAATACGTGAAAGAATGGTTAATGTTACCGTACCGTTGAAATATTTACAGGTAGCCCGTCGGGCATTTACCATATTTTTGCACCCTGGTATGAAGACAAAAACGTTGAAAAGAGATAAGGTGAACATTATTACACTGGGTTGCAGCAAGAACCTGGTGGATAGTGAAGTACTGAGCGGGCAGTTGATGGCCAATGAGATAGACGTGGTGCACGAAAGCACCAAAAAAGATCACAACATAGTGGTTATCAATACCTGCGGCTTTATAGAGAAGGCAAAAGAGGAAAGTATCAATACCATTCTCGACCAGGTAGAGCTGAAAAGAAAAGGGCGCCTCGATAAGGTATATGTGACGGGCTGCCTGAGCGAACGCTATAAAAATAACCTGGAAACCGAGATCCCCGAGGTAGACGCCTATTTTGGTACGATGGAACTCCCCCTGATCCTGAAACAGTTTGAAGCAGATTACAGGGCCGAGCTGATAGGCGAACGCCTGCTGAGTACCCCTACCCATTACGCTTATATGAAGATCAGCGAGGGGTGTAACCGCACCTGCTCTTTCTGTGCCATTCCCCTCATGCGCGGGCAGCACGTGAGCAGGCCCGTTGAATCACTGGTAGACGAGGCTAAACGGCTTGTACAAAGCGGAGTAAAAGAGGTTATGCTCATTGCCCAGGAGCTTACTTATTACGGACTTGATATATATAAGAAAAGGGAACTGCCCCGCCTGCTCCATGCTCTTGCGGATGTACAGGGGCTGGAATGGATCCGGCTGCACTATGCCTATCCTTCTAAATTCCCCCTTGAAATCATTGATGTGATGAAGGAGCGGGATAATATCTGTAATTATCTTGATATGCCGTTGCAGCACGCGGCAAACAATATGCTCAAAGCCATGAAACGGCAGATCACAAGGGAAGAGATGGAAGACCTTGTGGGTGAGATCCGTTCGCGCATACCGGATATCTGCCTTCGCACCACACTTATTGCAGGGTTTCCGGGTGAGACACAGGATGATGTGGAGGAACTGAAAGGATTCCTCCAAAAGATGCGCTTTGACCGGGTGGGCATTTTCAGCTACAGCCACGAGGAGGGTACGGGTGCTTATGATCTTGCAGATGATGTACCACAGGAGGAGAAGGAAAGCCGGGCACAGGAAATCATGGAGGTGCAGCAGGAGATCAGCTATGAAAAGAACACAGAGAAGATCGGTAAGATATTTAAGGTACTGGTTGATAAGCGGGAGGCGGGAAAATATCTTGGCCGTACCGAATTCGACAGTGTAGAGGTGGATAACGAGGTGATTATACAAAGTAAGAAACGATTAAAGCCGGGTGATTTTGTACAGGTGAAGATCACTAAGGCATATGACTACGACATTGAAGGAGAGGTAGTGGAAGACTGACGCCATACAGCCGGACCTCCCCTGGTGTGCAGCGTGCCGGTATCGCTGCTGAATTGTACCGGAACTGTAAATTAGTAACAATGAATGCCAGCAGCACGCATCTGCCTTATCGCGTAACGGGTTATTTTTCTGCAATCAGTACTGATTATATTCAACAGGAAACGGAGTTAAAGGATTTCTATATGCACCCGCCCACAGCCGGGGGGCTGGCAGCGGCTATAGATGCCCGTGACACCTTCCCTACCGACAGGCAATTACTGGTTGACAGCCTGAAGGCACAGTATGCCGGTATGAATGTTCCGGCAGGTGTAACCGACAATATCGAAAGCCTCCTTCTTCCCCATACTTATACTATCTGCACGGCTCATCAGCCTAACATCTTTACCGGGCATCTTTACTTTATTTATAAGATCATCCATGCGATCAAATTGTCGGACGAGCTCAATACCACGATGCCCGGCCGCCATTTTGTGCCGGTTTACTATATGGGCAGCGAGGATGCAGATCTTGATGAACTGGGTGAGATCACTGTAAATGGTACGCATTACAAATGGCAGACAGACCAGACCGGCGCTGTGGGCCGTATGGTGGTTGATGCGGCTCTGCTGCGCATACTCGATGCCGTGGCTGGTGAATTACTGGTACAACCGCATGGCACAGAACTGGTTGAGCTGCTTAAACGCTGCTATACAAAGGGGAGCACTATCGAACAGGCTACATTCAGGTTAGTCCATACCCTGTTTGCTGAATACGGCCTGCTTGTGTTTTTGCCGGATAATGCGGCATATAAACAGAAATTGATTGATCTGTTTACAGATGACCTGTTTAATCATACCGCAGCGCCTATTGTGAAAGCGACTTCCGAACAACTTGAAAAAGCATATAAGGCACAGGCTTTTCCAAGAGATATCAATCTCTTTTACCTGAAAGATAATATCCGCGAACGTATTGAAGCCGAAGGCGATCGTTATGTGGTGAATCAACACGATATTCACTTTACCCGGCAGGAGCTGCTGGATGAACTGCATACCCACCCCGACCGCTTCAGCCCCAATGTGATCCTCCGCGGCCTGTTCCAGGAAACAGTGCTTCCTAATATTGCCTTTATTGGCGGTGGCGGCGAACTGGCTTACTGGCTGCAACTGAAAGACCTGTTTGTACATTATAAAGTGCCTTACCCTGTACAGGTATTACGCAATTCTTTCCTGCTTACCAACGAACGGCAAACACAGCAATGGAATAAGCTGCAATTCAACGGTGAACAATATTTTATTCCTGAAACCGAACTGGTTAAAATACTGGTTAAAAGGGAAAGTGCTAACCGGCTCCAACTGGACGCAGAGCGTGAACAGCTTACTTCTTTTTATAACTCACTGCAAATAACCGCCGCTAAAACAGACGCTACATTGCTGCGGCATACAGAAGCCTTAAAAGTAAGGGCATTACAAAAGCTGGATGCGCTGGAGAAAAAGATGGTTCGTGCGGAAAAGCGGAAGTTTGAAGCGGAACAGCGGCACATACACGCTGTAAAGCAGCAACTCTTTCCGGGCAATGGTTTACAGGAACGGGTAGAGAACTTCATGCCTTTTTATGCACAATGGGGGCCTGAGCTATTGCGCGCGCTGTACAAGCACTCATTAACCCTTGAGCAGCAATTTACCATTCTTGAAATAAAGGAATAAACCGGCCTATAGGCCGTAGGTGCGTTTTACATCTCTTTCGGTATCGCGCTGGCGGAGGGTTTCGCGTTTATCATATAATTTCTTCCCTTTACCCAAACCGATCTCCATTTTGGCGAGTCCCTTATCGTTAATGAATATTTTCAGTGGTACGATCGTATATCCTTTTTCCCTGATCTTATTTTCGAGCTTCTTCAGTTCTTTTTTGGTAAGCAGCAGTTTGCGCTCCTGCAGGGGCTCGTGGTTATAATGGGTACCAAAAGAGTATTCCGAGATGTGTAGGCTTCTTACAAACAGTTCTCCACGGTGAAACTGGCAGAAGCTGTCGTTAAAGCTGGCTTTACCTGCGCGCAGAGATTTAATCTCGGTACCGGTCAGCACGATCCCCGCGACGTATTTCGTCTCGATAAAAAACTCGTGGTATGCTTTACGGTTGGAGATATCCATATACTTGCTACAAAGAGGTCACCCTGCCGGGGTAACACATATATTATTACGGCACAGGCTTGCCGCCGGGGTAGCTGATCTGATATCAGCTTTTAAACAATACCAGCAGGTTGCCAATCTTTTCTTTCAGTTCCTTCCGGTGTACAATAAAATCGAGGAATCCCTTTTCGAGTAAGAACTCGCTGCGCTGGAAGCCTTCGGGGAGGTCTTTTTTAATGGTTTCCTTGATCACCCTGGGGCCGGCAAAGCCGATAAGAGCGCCGGGCTCGCCACAGATCACGTCGCCAAGCATGGCGAAAGATGCTGTGGTACCTCCAAAAGTGGGATCGGTACACAGTGAGATATATGGTATCTGTGCGTCGCTGAGCTGCGACAACTTTCCTGAGGTCTTGGCCAGTTGCATCAGCGAGAAGGCACTCTCCATCATCCGCGCTCCCCCACTCTTATTGATGATCATAAAGGGATACCGATGGGCAAGACAATAGTCGCAGGCCCTTGATATCTTTTCGCCCATTACGCTACCGAGGCTACCGCCAATAAATTCAAAGTCCATACAGGCCACTACAAGATCATTTCCATTCACTTTACCATGCCCTACCGTAATCGAATCGTGGATATCAGTTTTGGCATAGGTTTCCTCCAGTCGTTGACCATACGGCTTAAGGTCTACAAAGCCCAGGTAATCTTTGGATTTAACATTTGCAAAAAGTTCTTCGAATATGTTGTCGTCGAACAGGATCTCAAAATAGGCTTCGCTGCCGATGCGGTGGTGATGTTCGCATTTGGGGCAGACAAACTTATTTTCAGCCAGTTCGTTAACAGTGCAGGTAAATTTACAATTAGGACATTTGGTCCACAGCCCGTCGGGCGCTTCTTTTTTATCCTTTGTAGACGTGAGTATTCCTTTCTTGATCCGTTTGAACCAGCTTCTTTTCGTCTCTTCAGACTCGCCGTCTTCGCCGGCAAGATTGGCGTCAAAATCTTCTTCTTTCAACATAATTACGTTTCGTTTTATGCCAGGCGCTTTACAGGCCGGGCTTCTTAATGTTTATGTTGTAACAGGCATACCCTGTACAGGGCAGTGTGCGTCTTCCTGTTTTTTATGCGTTACGGTTGATGCAGTTGAGGTCTTCAAATGCAACTTCCAGTCTTTTTGCAAATGCCTCCTCTCCTTTGCGCAGCCACACGCGCGGATCGTAGTATTTTTTATTGGGTTTATCGTCTCCATCAGGATTACCCAACTGCCCCTGCAGGTAGCCTTCGTTTGCTTTGTAGTATTCCCTAACGCCATCCCAGAAACTCCACTGAAGATCAGTATCGATGTTCATCTTGATAGCTCCATAGCTGATGGCTTCGCGGATCTGGTGCTGTGGAGAGCCACTGCCACCATGGAATACAAAGTAAACGGGTTTGGGACCTGTTTTGAGTTCGCGTTCGATATATACCTGGCTGTTCTTTAATATTTCGGGGCGAAGTTCTACGTTACCGGGTTTGTACACACCGTGCACGTTACCAAAAGCCGCAGCTATGGTAAAGAGATCGCCTACCTTGCTCAGTTCTGTGTAGGCATAGGCTACGTGCTGGGGCTGTGTGTACAGTTTTTCATTTTCCACGTCGCTGTTGTCTACGCCATCTTCCTCACCACCAGTTACGCCAAGCTCTATCTCAATAGCCATACCAAGGGGTTTCATACGTTTGTAAAACTCTACCGATGTGGCAATATTTTCTTCGAGGGGCTCTTCGCTGAGGTCGAGCATGTGTGAACTGTAGAGAGGCTGTCCTTTTTCTTTGTAAAACTGTTCACCTGCATCGATCAGGCCGCTTACCCAGGGCAGCCATTTTTTTGCTGCGTGGTCGGTATGGAGCACCACAGGAACACCATAATATTTGGCTACGTTGTGAATGTGCAATGCGCCCGAAACACCACCGGAGATATTACCCTGTAACTTGTCGTTAGGCATCCCTTTACCGGCAATAAACTGGGCACCGCCGTTACTGAACTGTACGATCACGGGAGAATTAACCTTGGCTGCTGTTTCCAGGGTGGCATTGATGGTATTGGTACCAATTGTATTTACCGCTGGAAGGGCGAAGTTATTGTCTTTAGCATCTTTTAACAGGGCTTCCAACTCTTCGCCGAAAAGCACACCGGGTTTGTATTTACTCATAACTGATTCGTTTTGAACATTTTTTACTGAAAGTGGAAGGCAAATATAAGGTATAATGACAGATTATGCAATCGCTGGCCGGTGGGAATGGAGCCCGGGTATCAGGCTTCGTGGTACTCTTCTTCCGTATTGATGGCCCAGATGGCTGCCTTGTCTGTTATTCCTCCGCGGATATGCTCTACAACCTGCATGGCTGTAAGCATAGAATGGTCCTGGTTATTGTATTTATGCATGCCGTTGCGGCCACAAAGAAAAAGGTTGGGAAAAGTATCGAGATAGTTGCGTACGGTATCGAACCGGGCATAGGCCCCGATATAGCTGGGATAGGTTTTCGGCATACGGATCACTGTACCATCCATCACTTCCTTCTGGCTGATGATGCCAATGGAAGACAGTTCCTGCGCTGCAAACCGCAGCATTTCTTCGTTTGTTTTTACCCAGAGTTCATCTCCTTCGTTACAGAAGTATTCCAGCCCAAGCCAGCAGGCAGCAGGGTTGGCCACCATTGCGGGGCTCCAGTTGTTAAATACCTGCAACCTGCCCAGTTTTACGCTGTTATCCTGTATATATATCCAGTTGTCTTTTACGGCTGTGCCATCGGGGTTCTGTATAGCGAGGTGGCGGACGAGAAGCCCTACGGTAATAAAATCGCGGTAGGCCAGTGCATCACTGGTTGCCTTTACCTCTGGCGGCGCCGGTTCGGTAAATGCATGTACGAGGTCTTTAACGGGCATGGTAGATATTACATAATCGCCATGATAAACAGCCGTTGCACCAGAATGGGTGTCCGTTGCCGTTATACTGTTAATTTTACCTCCTGTATTGTCGATAGCTGTCACCATCTGGTTGTATACGATCTTTCCACCACGCGCAGTAATGTGTTCAGCTACTTTTTCCCAAAGCTGGCCGGGGCCATATTTTGGGTAAAGAAATTTTTCGATCAGGCTGGTTTCTGTTTCCTGCTGGCTTATGCCCTGGTTTTTTTTCTTCTTACCAGACAGGGCATGCCGGATCGTTTTAACCAGCGATAGGCCCTTTATGCGTTGTGCCCCCCATGCAGCACTGATCTGGCTGGTGGGGACACCCCATACTTTTTCTGTATAGTCTTTAAAAAAAGTGAGGTAGAGTTCTTTTCCAAAACGGTTTATAAAAAAGTCTTCGAGAGTGGTTTCGGGTTTGCGGGGAAATAAACGTGCACGCAGATAGCTGAAGCCAATGCGCATGAGCCTGACCAAACCAAGATTCCCGATCGTCTCTTTATTGAGCGAGAGGGGGTAGCCAAAAAAACGACGCAGGAAATAAATGCGCGAAAGCCGGTTACGCACCAGCAGTACTTCATCGGGCGATGCGGGAACAGCAGCCGCCGTATGTATGGTCGTTTGCTGGTTGTGGTATTGTATGGTAAGCGGTGCATCCTGTGGTTCGATGGGCAGTATGTGCTGCCACCAGTCCATTACGCGCTGGCTCTTGGAGAAAAAGCGGTGCCCGCCGATATCCATGCGGTTGCCTTTGTAATTGACTGTTTTGGATAGCCCACCCGTGTCGGCGGTAGCCTCGAGAATGATTGGAATAATATCCGTTTGCTGCAACAGTTCGTATGCTGCGGTTAGTCCTGCCGGGCCGGCACCAATAATAAGAGCTGTTCGCATGAAGACGCAAATATAGGAGCGATTTTTTTACAGGTACGAAGATTGTGTACTACTGCCTGTGGGCGCCAGGTATTACTATACTATATCATTTCTTTCAACCGCGCCACTACTTCGTCCACTTCTGCTCTTGTATTGTGTTTACTGAAGCTGAAGCGTACGGCCACCTGGTTGGGGTTGTTGTTGATGGCCCGGATCACGTGGCTGCCGGCATCGGCGCCCGAGGTGCAGGCGCTGCCACCACTGGCACAGATATTATGTATGTCGAGGTTAAAAAGCATCATTTCACTCTTCTCCGTTTTTGGAAAGCTCACGTTAAGCACGGTATAAAGGCTCTGACCTAAGGGATCGCCGTTAAAAGATACCCCCGGTATGTGTTTGTACAATTGCTCGTGCATATAGTATTTGAGCGTACCGATATAGGCGCTGTCTTCTTCGTAATTCGCCGTGGCGATTTCAAGAGCTTTGGCAAAACCCACAATGCCATACAGGTTTTCCGTGCCTGCCCGCATATTGCGTTCCTGCCCACCGCCGTTGATATAGGGTTTTATACGCACGTTCTCGTTGATGTAGAGGATGCCCACGCCTTTGGGACCATGGAACTTATGGCCGGCGCCGGTAACAAAGTGTACCGGGGTATTACGCAGATCGAAGGGGAAGTGCCCTACTGTCTGTACCGTATCGCTGTGAAAGATGGCGTTATACAAACGGCACAGCTCTCCTACTGCGTGCAGGTCGAGCATATTACCGATTTCGTTGTTGGCATGCATCAGCGTAACAAGACATTTTTCTTCGCTGCGGGCCAGTATTTTTTCGAGGTCGTCGGTATCTACATGACCATTGGGCAGCAACTTTACATAGCTTACCTCCACTTCATCCCTGCGGTCGAGCGCTTCCACCGTATGACTGGTAGCGTGGTGCTCAATGGGCGAGGTAATGATGCGCCTGCAGCCGAGATCCCGAACGGCTGCAGAAATGGCTGTATTACTGCTTTCGGTACCCCCGCTGGTAAAGAATATTTCTGCGGGGTGCGCATTAAGTATGCGGGCAACCGTCTTACGTGCTTCTTCTATGGCCATACGGGTTTCTCTTCCATAACTGTATATAGAAGAAGGATTACCAAACTTATCCGTGAGGTAAGGCATCATGGCTTCCAGCACGGCCGGATCGAGGGCCGTGGTTGCCGCATTGTCGAAATAGATTCTATTGGCAGACATACAAATCGTTTTACAGTGTTTTCGTGGTGCAACGTATTACCCGGTATAGTATATACAACAGGGGCGGTCACATCGCCTCCTTAATGTCCTGCATCAGGCGCAAAGCTATATTATTGGCCGTGGTTTCAAAATTACTTTCTGCATAAATACGAATGATCGGTTCTGTGTTGCTCGTACGAAGATGTACCCAGTCGTTGTCGAACTCTATCTTCAGGCCATCTTCCGTATTAATGGGATGGTGCTTATATTTATCTTTTATACGGCCGAATATCTCTTTCACATCTATACCATTTTCGAGTGCAATCTTATTCTTGCTCATAAAATAGTCGGGATAGGTACTGCGCAACTGGCGGATGGTTTTTTTACTCTGTGCCAGGTGTGTAAGAAAGAGGGCTATACCGATAAGAGCATCACGGCCATAGTGCAGGTCGGGCACGATAATGCCGCCATTGCCTTCGCCGCCTATAACGGCATCCACTTCTTTCATCCTGTTTACCACATTTACCTCGCCTACTGCACTGGGGTAATACTGGCCCCCATGCTTTACGGTAACATCTTTGAGAGCGCGGGTACTGCTCATATTACTTACCGTATTGCCTTTGCGTTTGCTGAGTACATAATCGGCAACTGCAACGAGTGTATATTCTTCACCAAACATACCGCCGTCTTCACATACAAAGCAGAGCCTGTCTACATCGGGATCTACCGCAATGCCCAGGTGTGCATTTTCTTTAACCACGTCGTTGCTGAGCTGCGTAAGGTGTTCGGGAAGGGGCTCGGGGTTGTGCGCAAAGCGGCCGTTT
Organism: uncultured Ferruginibacter sp.; assembly: GCA_964590975.1. Lineage (GTDB taxonomy): Bacteria > Bacteroidota > Bacteroidia > Chitinophagales > Chitinophagaceae > Ferruginibacter. Next base: position 50,339 of record CAZPXP010000029.1, read on the forward strand.
ACCTCGCCGTTCAGCAGTACTATATCCTTTACCCCAAGAGCTTTGAGCAGCGCAGGTACCGCAATGGCACCTGTACTGTTCACCGCGTCTACAACAATTTTGAACTTTGCTTTTTTGATCGCTGCCACGTCTACAAGCGGGTAATTGACTACTGCATCGATGTGTTCCTTCAGCGAACTTTCATTGGTGGTAATGGTACCCAGCCTGTCTACCCCCGCAAAGGTGAATGCTTCGCCTGCCGCTGTTTCGAGAATGGCTGCACCATCTTCCGCGCTGATGAACTCGCCCCTGCTGTTGAGCAGTTTGAGCGCGTTCCACTCTTTGGGGTTATGGCTTGCCGTTAGAATAATGCCACCCGCAGCCGCTTTAAATACTACCGCCATTTCTACCGTAGGTGTGGTACTGTAGTCGAGATCAATTACATCTAACCCGAGGCCGGTGAGCGTACTGATTACAATATTTTTTACCATTGCGCCACTGATTCTGCCGTCGCGCCCGATTACTACTTTCTTATTTTCGCCCTGCGCCATCAGCCATGTGCCATATGCTGCAGTAAATTTTACAATATCCAACGGTGTCAGGTTATCATTTGTTGTTCCTCCAATGGTACCGCGTATGCCGGAAATACTTTTGATCAATGCCATTCGCTTCGGTTTTTTGAAGGTGCAAATATAAGCATTCCGACCGATGTCTACGGGTAAATCCAGTGCAGGTTACCTGGCCTGAAAAGATAACACAATGAATACCAATGCTCCGGCGTTCTATCATTTACTATTATATTTGCATTATGCAACAGGCCTGGTTTAAAGATTGGTTTAATACCCCCTACTATCATCAGCTTTATTTTAAACGGGATGAGCAGGAAGCGGCGGCATTTATCAATAAACTGATTACGTACCTGGCCCCGAAACCAGGTTCGCTGATGCTTGATGTGGCCTGTGGTAAAGGCCGTCATTCCATCAACCTTGCTGAAAAAGGATTCGACGTAACGGGCATCGACCTGAGTGAAGACAGTATTGCGGAAGCCCGGCTTTCGGAACACGGGCACCTTCATTTTTTTGTGCATGATATGCGGCTCCCTTTCCACATCAATTATTTCGACTACGCCTTTAACTTCTTTACGAGCTTTGGCTATTTCCGTACGCGCCGCGAACACGACAATGCTATCCGTACGATTGCCCAGTCAGTAAAAAAGAACGGCCGTTTTGTAATGGACTATCTCAACGTACATTATGCAGAAGATCACCTGGTTCACCAGTTTGAGAAAGAGATTGACGGTGTGAACTTTGTGATCACCAAATGGTTTGACGAAACGCATTTTTACAAGAAGATTGTGGTGGAAGACGAGGCGCTTGATGTGCCCCTGGAATACACTGAAAAAGTAGCTAAGTTTTCGCTCGGCGATTTCACGGAAATGTTTGCCTACCAGGGTTTACAGATACAGGAGGTATTTGGCGATTACGAGTTCGGACACTATGATGTGAGAAAATCGCCCCGCCTGCTGATGATTGCCGAAAAGACCCGGTAGGAGGCTCAGGTGAGCCTTGCTAATATAATACCCACTGCCACGGCTACGTTCAGCGACTCAGCACCTCCCTTTCCCGGTATGGTAATACGATGCCGTACCTGCTCCTGCAACTGTGTACTGATGCCCCTGCCCTCACTCCCGGCAATGAGTACACCTTTCTCCGGCTTTTCAATGCTATTGATGTCGGCACCTTCGAGCATAGCGCCATATACCGGCAGCGTTTTATGGGTACCGAGCCATTCCAATACGTCTGTATAAACAATGTTGAGCCGGGCTATACTGCCCATGCTACCCTGCACCACTTTAGGATTGTAGCAATCGGCACACTGCGGTGTGCAAACCACGTTGCCGATACCAAACCAATCGGCGGTGCGCAGGATGGTACCCATATTACCGGGATCCTGCACGCCATCCAGCACCAGCGTAAGTTGCCCCGGGGCAAATTCGGCATCGGCTGCTGTTTTTTCAAAAACGGCCAGAACCCTGTTAGGGGTGGTAAGCGCGGATATCTTTTTCAGTTCGTCTGCTGTTACTGTTTCAATGGTTCCTGCAAAGTATTCTTTCAACGCATTGGCAGAGACATCTGCCCATTCTGCAGTACCCAGCAGGAGGCGGCAACGGTACCTGCCGCTCTTTAACATATCTTCTACCAGCTTAGGGCCTTCTGCAAAAAAAAGGTCTTCTTCATCCCTGAATTTTTTGTGGTGTAAACTTTGGATATATTTGGCATGTGATTTGGACAACATCGCTTCTTAAATTTAATATGCCGGCAAGAGTTCCCGATAAAAAAAACTGGTACCTGCAGGGGTTATACCTGTTACTGTTGGTACTGATCTTTGCTCAGTGTACCGTACCGCGAAAATACCAAATAGATAAACCATTCCTTTATAAAAATACGATTGAACTGAATGGGGGCGATTTTACCTCCGATGAAAGGACATTATTGAAACAACGGCTGAATAACCAGCTTGACGACAGCTCGAGGCTACGTACCAAGGATATCTTTTTCTTCCTTCACTATATTATGCACCCACCGGTGTACGACAGCAGTTCGTCGGGCATATCGGCGCGTAATATGGAATACGTGATGCAGCAGCAGGGTTATTTCAGCGCCACAACCTCGTATAAGGCAGACACGATACAAAAGGGTAAACAGAAAAGGGTAAACGTTACTTATACCATAACGGCAGGTAAGCCTACCCGTATAGACACGGTAGGATACCGGTTTCACGACAAGCCAGAACTGCAACAACTGGTGAACCAGAACAGCGGCAAAAGCATCCTGCGCAGGAACGACCCTATATCGCGCAGCACAGCAATCGGCGAGATGAGCCGGTTGGTGGAGCTCTTCCGCAATAACGGGTATTATAAGTTTACGAGCGAGGAGATGCGCATCAGGGCCGACAGTACAGTTGCGGCGTTGACTACCATCAGTGATAACCCCTTTGAACAACTGGCCCTCCTTGCCGCTGCAAGCCAGCGGAGGGAAAATCCTACGGTAAAACTGTCTGTTGACCTCATTAATGCCCAGGATCCTAAGAAGCAGCCAAGGCTGATCAAGTACTACATCAACAATATTTATATCTATCCGGATTTCAGGGCGGGTGATTCGATCGGTAACCCGCGTATACGAAAAGAGGTGGTAAACCAGTGCATTATACATTACCACCGGCGGCGTTTCAAGAGTAATTTTCTTACCGGTCTTCTTTTTGTTAGGCCGGGTGAGGAATATAATCAGCTCAATTATTATAAAACGATCAATAACTTTTCAAAGATCGGGGTATGGCAGAGTGTTAATATCCAGATCGTGGATGTAAAGGACAGCGTGGGTAAGATCGACCTCGTACTGCAACTGATACCCGGTAAAAGAAATGGTTTCGATGCCAACCTTGAGAGCAGTTTTTCGTTAAACAGTAATACGAGCAGCATTGCCACTGCCAGTGCGGGTAACCTGTTTGGCCTGTCTACCAACCTGTCGTGGCTGGCACGCAATGTGGGTAAGGAAGCCATCCGGATGACCAACTCCATCAGGGCAGGCGTGGAGTTGAATGTGGGTGCGGCGAGTAAGAAGAACGGACTGATCAACTCCAACGAGTTCAGCGCAAGCAACAGTTTTGTTTTTCCAAAGGCCATTCCTCCTTTCCGTTTTTTTTCCAAAAAGAAGCCTCTTACGGAACAGAGTTTTATCAATACTGGTTTTTCTTATATCAACCGTATCAACCTGTTCAGCCTTCAATCGTTTAACCTGGGTATCGGGTACGACTGGTCTAACCGGCTCAACCGCAAATACACTGTTAAGTTTCCCAATATAGAATTTACGAAGCTGTATAATGCATCACAGAGTTTCCTTGATACGCTGCGGGATAACCCCTTCCTCCGTAGTTCGTTTACTTCGGCACTGGTATCGGGCGTGAGTTTTTCCTACCGTTCTACCTATTATAATCCCAAGCATACTAACCGTCAGCGTAACTTCAGGTTTAATGCCGAAGAATCGGGCCTTTTACTGGGCACGCTTAAGAATGTGATAGGTGGAGAAAACAATATTCTCAGGCGGTACCTCAGGCAATTCCTCAAATTCGAAACAGAGTATGTTTACACTGCTACCCACAACAAATCGCAGGTGGTAGCCCGGATCTATGCCGGGGTGGGCATTCCATTGGGTGCAGACTCTACCCTACCCTTCTTTAAACAGTTTTCGGGTGGTGGCGCCAACAGTATGCGGGGTTGGCCGGTAAGGGGTATTGGCCGGGGGGCACAGCCGCAGGCACCGTTTTCGAGCAACAGGACCGGGTTGAACGACCGTACGGGTGATATACAGTTTGAAAGTAATTTTGAATACCGCCATAATATTGCCACACTGGTACCTAACGCCATATCGCTGAAAGGTGCTGTATTTGTAGATGTGGGCAATGTGTGGAACCTTAAAAAATCAACTACTGTGGGGCGCGACAGTACCCGGTTCGACCCTAAATATTTTTACCAGCAGTTGGGTGTGGCGGCTGGTTATGGCTTGCGCTTTGACGTGTCGTACCTGGTGATCCGGTTTGATCTCGGGCTGCGTTTTAAACGGCCCGACATAAGTAAAAATAATGGCTGGCAATTTCCTTCGGCCAATTACAAGAACCTGCTCAGCGGCAACGAGGTGAACAGGATGTGGCGGTACGAGAATTTTAACCTCACTATCGGTATCAATTATCCATTCTAAACCGGTGGTTTTCATTTACAGGAGAGATATTTTGTTTTTACATAATAAATACCTCTAACCGGGTATAAATGAGCAAAAGCACCCTTCTGATTTTACACCTGTAAATACAGTTAGAATGGTTATCAGATAACTGATCTGCGTATTTTAAAAAACAGGAAAAACGCTGATTTTGATAATAGCAGGTTGATTTATTTTCGTTTTTTAAGTATGTATTCCAATACAAAAAGCAATATTTATACCTATACTTCACCCGTCTCCTACGGCAGTGTAACAGAAAGCCCTGGCGAAGATTATGAAAACGGCGGCACTGAGTACCAGTACACGGTATATGGCGATATGGCAGCCAGCCAGATCGTGGGGGATGGCGACATGGCAAACGGGCCCGTTGAGCAGCTACGCCTGGAAAAATGCCCGTGAAGTGTACCGGAATGTATTTAAAAAGGAAGGTGATCAATACGTGCCGGTCAACCCGGTATGGCCGCTATTCCCAAAACAATAATCCCGCTGCCCACAAAAA
>CAZPXP010000030.1:0-54414 GCA_964590975.1 uncultured Ferruginibacter sp.
CACTTTCATACCCAACCCTTCGGCCAGTACGCTGATCTGGCTGCCGATATTGCCATAGCCGATAATACCCAGTTTCTTACCTCTCAGCTCAAAACTGCCGCTGGCATCCTTAAGCCATACGCCGTCGTGGGCTGCCCTGTTCTTATCTACAATACGACGGATGAGCATTACGGAGGCACCAATCACGAGCTCTGCCACGCTGCGGGTATTGCTGTAAGGGGCATTGAAAACGACTACCCCATTTTGTATAGCTGCACTAAGGTTGACCTGGTTAACACCTATACAGAAGCAACCAATGGCCTGTAATTTTTCTGCTGCCTCCAGCACACGGGGGGTAATTTGTGTTTTACTCCGGATACCAAGCAGGTGTACATTACGAATCTCTTTTATAAGTTCATCCTCGCTTAATGCACCACCCAGTTTACGCACATTGGCATATCCTGCTTCTGCAAAACGCTTTACCGCTATATCGCTGATATTCTCCAGGAAAAGAATATTGATCTTGTCTTTTGGATAACTTGTTATTTTTTTGTCTGCCATCAGTTTTAACCCTTAATTTGCGCAAATATATTTCTAAATATTGTATGAAACCGGCGACCAACGCATTATTAACCGTTATAGCAAACCGAACGCCGCTCATGCAATGGGCTTACAACCAGTGCCGGAAGGGCTGCTTCGGCATATTGACGGTCTTTTCACTATTTATTTTACTGCTACAGTTACCAGCCTGTTCTTCAAAGGGCAAAGACAAGGCGGGTAAACAAGGGGTGCAGGACAGCGCTGTGCAAGCTCTGGTCTTCCCTAAACCTACCCCACTTGCTCCTGGAGAAACTGAACGGATAAAGGCCATATGCCAGGCTTTTTATGATACCATTCTCCGACCCAAGGGTTTTAATGGAGGTATTCTTGTAGCCAAAGGGGGTAATATCGTTTTTGAACAATACCATGGTACGGGACATATCCCCGGTAACGACCCGGTAAATGACAGTATGCCTTTTCATATTGCTTCAGTGAGCAAGACCTTTACTTCTACAGCCATTTTACAATTATGGCAGCAGGGTAAGCTTAATATCGACGATGAATTGAGTAAGTATTTTCCCAAATTTAACTATCCGGGAGTTACGGTCAGAAGCCTGCTTTGCCACAGGAGTGGATTGCCCAACTATATTTATTTCATGGAAGACCTTGGCTGGGATCTTAACCATCGTATCACCAATGCAGATATGGCGAACTGGTTAATCCAGAACAAGGCCTACATACAAAATATTGCCCCGCCTAATACAAAGTTCACTTATTGTAATACTAATTATGCCCTGCTTGCGCTATTAGTGGAGGTAGTAAGTGGTCAACCTTATCCCGAATACCTGCGCCGGCATTTCTTTGAGCCCCTTGGCATGCGGCACAGCTTTGTTTTTTTGCCAAATGATTCTGCTAAGGTTATTCCAAGCTATGACTGGAAGGGCAGGCTGATGCCGTTTAATTACCTTGACGAAGTGTATGGAGATAAAAATATTTATTCCACGGTAAGGGACCTCTTTACGTGGGACAGAGCCCTTTCGTCTGGTCTTTTACTCAATGAGAATACACTCAGGCAGGCTTATGCCCCCTACAGTAACGAGCGGCCTGGAGTGAGGAATTATGGCCTGGGTTGGCGTATGAATCTCTATCCTAATGGCAAGAAAATCATCTATCATAATGGCTGGTGGCATGGCAATAATGCGGTGCTCATCAGGTTGCTTGACGAGGACGCAACCATCATTGTTACGGGTAATAGGTTTACCAGGGCCATTTATGCTGCCCGCCAGATTGCCAATGCATTTGGTGATTACAATATTCCGGAAGAGGAAGAGGATGCAGAACCTGTAAAATCTATCAGTGACAGTAACAATACTCCCATGAAAACTGATTCGCTTTTCCTGAAAAAAACGAGGATGACTAAAAAGGATTCACTTATACAGCGTATTTTTAAAGACAAGCACCGGGATGAGATTATCCAGAAATCAAGGCGACTTTAGTTAGGCTTACCTGTGAGTAGATAAAAAATTAACACGCCGACACTAACCTATTCCCGTACCATACGCATTTTGATATCTGATTGTCATTAATACGTAATTTTTTGTTAACTTTCCCATACCAAAATCAATTGCGTTATGAGATTAACAAAACGATTAGCGGTAGCAGTTTTTTTACTGCTATGCGGCTTGTCTGTAAGTGCCCAGGAAAAAACGGTGAGTGGCACAGTCGTATCAGACGACGACAATACACCATTATATGGTGTGAGCGTAAAGCTCAAAGGTTCCAACAAAGGTGTACAAACCAATTCTGCCGGTTATTATTCCATACAGGCTAAGAAGGGTGATGTACTTACCTTTAGCTATGTTGGCTATGCACGGCAGGAAATGACCGTTGGAGATGCCAATATGATCAGCATCAAACTTGTACAAAGTGATAAACAGATCGGCGAAGTAGTGGTTACGGCCTATGGTACAAAGAAGAACAAACGCGAACTGGCTTACCTCGCACAGGAAGTAAAGGGTGATGAAATTGCCCAAACGCAGCGTGACAACTTCATCAACGCGCTGGCAGGCCGTGTGGCGGGAGCCAACATCACCCCTACTTCGGGCACCCCCGGTGCATCTACCTCAATAGTACTGCGTGGTGCCGTTTCTATCGGAGGTAATAATCAGCCACTTATCGTGGTAGACGGTATTCCCTACGATAACCAGACTATGAACCAGGAGAACCTGGCGCAGGGTAATTCGGTTGCACTGGGTAACCGTTCTTCCGACTATGGAAACCGGGCGATGGACCTCAACTCTGAAGATATTGAGTCGGTAACCATTCTTAAAGGCCCTGAGGCTACGGCTCTTTATGGGTCTGATGGGTCTTCAGGAGCTATTGTGATCGTTACCAAGAAGGGGAAATCGGGTCGTGGAAGTGTAACGTATGATAACTCTTTCCGCTGGGAAAAGGTTTACCGATTTCCCGAATTGCAGCAGGTGTATGGCCGTGGATTAAACGGGCTTGCGGACCCTAATGCTACGGTGAGCCTGTTTGGTGTAAATAATACTGCTTTCTTCGGGCCGAAATATTCGCCGAATACTACTCTCTACGACAATTTCAGGAACTTTTTTGGCACGGGTTTTACCCAACGCCATAATCTGAATGTTGAAGGTGGGAACGATGCGGTTACCTACCGCCTTTCTACCCAGTATATGAATCAGAAGGGCATGGTGCCCAATACAGCATTTGAGCGCCTGAGCGTTCGCTTTGCTGGTGGCGCGAGAATCTCCAAGAAGGTAAATATCAACACTTCTTTCAATTACGTATCGTCTACGACTGACAAGGCCAGCAGGGGTGTCGGCAGTTATTTTCTGAACCTGCTTAATTTCCCTGCGGATGTGGATGTGCGCGATTACCAGACTGCTACGGGCAACCGCAAACTGGTAAGAGGAAATTCTACTCTTACTACTGAATATGATAACCCTTTCTGGGATGTTTACAAAAACACATCACAGGATAAAACTGACCGTATCACTACCAACTTTACCCTTAACTACGATCCTTTCAAATGGCTCAACCTGAATGGCGTGGTTGGTATTGATTATTACAACCAGTCCGGCGATTACCTCGTTCACCCCTACTCCCGCTTCGGAACGCCTACTAATGGTTTTTATTCTATTTACGAACAGATCACCAAAAATCTGAGTACTGTAATCAAAGGAACTGCCAAGAAAAAGATCGGCGAGTTCCAGAATACACTTACTATTGGTTTTACCGCGGAAAATAACAAGACAAGGATTGAAGGGCAACGTGGTGAGCAGTTTTATGAAGTGGATTTCAAATCTATCAACAACACTGCGCCTCTTTCCCGGAATGCGGTAACGAACCTTTTCAATACGCGTAAAGTCCGTTTCTTTGGCAACTATACTATCGGGTACAAAAACCTGCTGTTTGCCTCTTTTGCCGGCAGTCGTGAAGGTGCTTCTACTCTGCTTTCAACAGTGGTGGACAAGAATCCTTTCTTTAATTATGGGTCTGCGTCTCTCAGCTTTGTATTCTCTGATCTTAATATTTTCGATAAGCAAAAAGTGCTCTCTTATGGTAAAGCGCGCATTGCATATGGTACTACAGGTAAAGCTCCGCTTACTCCTTATGTTATTGATCCTCTCTTCCAGTCGCAGATCACTACGGGCGGTGGTTATGCTTATGGCTTCACGGGTAATAACCAGGGACTGGAGCCTGAGTTCACCAAAAACTTTGAAGTGGGCGGTGAATTGAAGTTCTTTAAGAACAGGCTGGGTATCGACTTTACCCACTACGAGTTGCGCAGCAGCAAGCAGATCCTTTCTGCGCGCTCCAGTTATGGTACGGGTTATGTGATCAAATACTTTAATGGCGGCGAAGTGGAAAACAAAGGATGGGAAGTAGTATTAAACTATAATGTGCTCAAACGCAAGCAGTTTAACTGGGATGTTACAGTCAACTTCGACCGTAACAGAGGTCGTGTGGTTCGTATGCCGGCCGATCTGCCTACTTATTATGATTCTGATACCTGGGTGTTTGGTAACCTGCGCAGCCAGATATTTGCTGGCGCCGCCAATGGCAACCTCGCGGGCTTTATCTCTGCGCGTAACAATGCCGGGAAAGTTCTCATCAGCCCCAGCACCAGCCTGCCATCTTCTAACGGCGATTTCGTAACGGTTGGTAACAGGCAGCCTGATTTCAGGGTAGGCCTGATCAACAAGTTTGATTATAAAGATTTCTCGCTTTCTTTTAACCTTGATTTCAGAAGGGGCGGAGATGTATTTAATGGCAACGAATATTACCTGTTTCTTACCGGTGGCAGCACCCGTACACTTGACAGGGACAGGCTGATCACCATTACTGGTGTGCTGGCAGATGGTCTGCAGAATACAGCAAACCCTACTACCAATACCATTACTGTAAACCCATATTTCAGGTCTGATTATTATGGCAGCGGTGTAGCTACTGAGGCTGATTTTATCGAAACCGTTAACTGGATGCGCCTCAGGGATGCAACCCTTACCTACCGCATACCCCAGTCGCTGGTGAAAAGGCAGAAAGTATTTCGTTCGGCACAGGTGTTTGTTACCGGAACTGACTTGTTTATCGTAACCAATTATACTGGTGCAGATCCGAGCGTAAATGCCAATACCGCTTTCTCGAGGGGGTATGGTGGTGCCGGTATAGACTATGGTTCACTGGCAACTCCCCGTGGTATCATTGTCGGTTGTAAAATTCAATTCTAAAAATTAAATCTTTTGATATGAATATCAGAATAATAACTACAGGTGTGATCGCTGTTCTGGCGTTGACATTTGCGGGTTGTAAAAAATACCTGGATGTTAATAATGATCCGGATACGCCACAGTTTCCTGATCCTACAAATGTGTTTCCCACGCAGCTCGCATCCATCCCCAGGGGCTTACAGTTTGATGCCCGCTATTGCCTGCGCTATACGCAGATGCTGTGCTCATTCAGCTCTACTGCCAATGCAACCAATGTTAACTTCGACAGGCATGGATATGCTGCAGGAAGTGACGTAAATGGCGATATCTGGCGTCAGACTTATTTTGGCAATGGCCAGAACCTGGTGTATAATATTACCGAAGGCCAGAAGAACGGGCAGTGGGATGTGGTAGGTGCCAGCCTTGCTCTTGAAGCTCTTATGTTCCAGTACTGTACGGATTATCATGGCGATATCATCTTTACCGAGGCTTTTCGTGAAAACCAGGCCTTCTTTAAGTTTGATGACCAGGAAACCGTTTACAGGGGTGTAGATTCTATCTGCCGTCTTGCGCTGAGTTTTCTTAACCGTACGGATTACAGTGCGAGTGCTATAAGGCTATCCAGCAAAAGTGACTTTGTGTACAACGGAGATATAGCCAGGTGGAAAAAACTGGTGTACGGCATTCTCGCCCGTAACTGGCATCACCTTACCAACAAATCATCTTATAATGCTGATTCTGTTATCAAGTACTGCGATAACTCATTTGCTACTACTACGGAAGATTTTGTTATTCCCTTTGATGCGAGTAAGAATGATGATGCCAACTTCTTTGGTACTTTCCGGGATAATATGTCTGTTTTCCGCCAGACCAATTTTATTGTACGCCTGATGGATGGGACCACGCTTGCGGGCAATACCAATGGCTCCAGCCGAGATCCGCGTATGCGCCATATGCTTGTAGCAAGTGCTGACACTACTAGTGGTAATGGTGGATACCGTGGTGTGGACCCAGCGCTTGGTGATCCTTTTGTCGCCTCTACTACAGGAGCTAATGCACGTAAAAGGGTACCTGTTCCTTTTGGCGATAGTCTTTACAGCAACGACTTCGTTAATAACTTCTCCACTAGTACACGCAAGTATGTTTTTGGCGATAAAGTGGTATTTCCTGTAATGACTACTGCAGAGATCAAGTTTATAAAAGCCGAGGCAATGTTCCGAAAGGGTGATAAACCTGGTGCGCTTGCTGCTTATCTTGAGGGTATCAATGCTCACTTTGATTTTATCAACAGGGGCTCTTTCCAGCGGTCTAACAACCTGTTGTATAATACTACACCTATTACAGGAAATGAGCGCCAGGATTACCTGGCCAGACCTTATGTAAATAAGACAACTGCGACACTTACTCTTACTGATATTATGCTGCAAAAATATATTGCACTGTGGGGATGGGGCTGCTTTGAAACTTTTGTGGATATGCGCAGGTACCATTATACTGATCTTGACCCTTCAACGGGTTTGCAGGTTTACCTGGGAATGGCATTACCCAATCCGTTCTTTGCCAACAATTTCAATAAACCCGTGTACCGCGTAAGGCCAAGGTTTAACTCTGAATATGTATGGAATGTGGAAGAGCTGCGCCGAATCGGTGCCCTTAATATTGATTACCATACATATGAAACATGGTTCAGCAAACCCTGATTTGAATCTACAAAATGTTTAAAATTATGACGCACAATACAATAAAAACAGCAGCGCTTGGCCTTATCGCAATTGCCATTGCCGCTGCCTGTAAAAAGAATACTTTCCAGGTAACGGAACGTACTTACCCGAATGGGAAGGCTCTTGTTAAAGTAGGCTATTTCAGCGCTACCACACTCACGCCCACGGTAATCCTGAAGCTCAACGGATCTATTGTAAGCAATACGCTTACTTATGCTGCCGCATTTCCTGGTGGAGGTTTCAATATGGGTGGTTCGCTTAATGCTGATTATATGCAGGTGGATCCTCAAAGCAATACCCTGAAGATATATACGAATGTAACCGGTACTGGCAATGAGATTGCAACGGTGCTGGAAGCTCCATTTACACCTGTTGCTGATAAAAAGCAAACGCTTTACGTTTGCGATACTGGTAGTAATATCACTACAGTACTCGCTCCGGATGTGTTTAATTTCCCCGATTCCGGCCATACTTTTGTACGCTTTATCAACCTGATGCCAAATGGCGGAGAGGTAGACTTCTACAGGGGAACTGCCCTGGTGGCGAGCAAGGTAGGCTATAAGGCATTTACTGATTATATTGACCTGCCGCCCAGTGCAGACAGTTTCTTTATAAGGCCTACCGGTGCTGCGCCTACCCTGGCAACAATCATCGCACGACGCCAGATCACTACTACTAATCAAAGGGTATATTCTATTCTCAGCAGGGGATATACCGGTGTAACCACCGGCACGCGGGTGCCCAATATTTCCGGCATTATTAACCAATAAATTGTACTGTAATGAAATACTTGCAACATATATTTTCTTCTGCCTGCGCGGTTATGCTCAGTATGGTTCTGTTCAGTTCCTGCGATAAGAGTGACCCTGTGGCAGTTCCTTACAGCAATCTTCCCAAGCTGGATGCTACGTTGAGCCAGACTACTGAATTGTCGCTGTTTAATGCAGCTCTGCAAAAGACAGACCTGACTACTTTTCTTACCGGCCCGGGTGACTTTACTTTACTGGCACCCAATAATGCTGCCATGAACAGTATAGGCATTAATACTGTGGCTGATCTCGACGCCATCCCTAAAGTATCACTATCTAACTTCCTGCTTTATCATATTATCCCCGACAGGCGCAACGAAGCTAATGTACCCATTGGCCCCAATGCCACACTTGGCTCACAGAACGGCGTAACACTCTATTGCTCCAAGTATGGCAGCAATATGTTTTTTAACGGGGTATTTGCTGTTACAAAAGATAAGCAGGCTTCCAACGGGGTCATCCATATCCTCAACAGGCCTCTTGTGATACCTCCCGGAACACCAACTGTTTCCTTACAGGGAATTACGCAGTATAAGTTGTTTTTGCAGGCGATCACTAAAACGGGTACTACGGCCAACATTAATGTAAACCCGGGTACTGTTTTCGCGCCAACCAATGCAGCTTTAACAGCCGCAGGGTACGACTCTACCACCATCGCCAACCTGAGCGGTGCAGCACTTACTACTTTCACCAATATCATCAAACATCATGTGATAGCTGGTCGCTATTTTTCGTGCGACTTCCAGGCAAAGCCATATAAGACTGCACAGGGGACTAATATTACTGTTGACCTTTCGGCTGGTGTTGCCGTAAAGGGTGCGGGTAATGCCACAGCTATTCCCATCGTAGGGGCAGACCTTGCCACCACTACAGGAGTGGTACACGCTATTAACGGCGTACTCAAACCATAACAACCTCTACAGGTATATGAATACCCTTCGAAAGAAGGGTATTTTTTTGCCCGTCCATCAAGTAATTAAATGGCCGATATGGGAAATACCTACTTTTGGATACTGGCGAAAATGCTGCCATACCCTTTATATTGATATGAAGAAACTTACTCTTTCGCTTGCATCTATTTTTGTGTTCCTGCTGTGGGCGAATGCCCAGACCATCGAGCAGCGCATTGTTGCTGCAAGCGATTCTTTCAGGACCCTGTATCCCATGGAAAAGGTTTTCCTCCACACTGATAAAAGCAACTACAGCTACGAAGAAACTATATGGTTTAAAGCTTATACTACTATTGACGAAAGGCTGAGTATCCTCAGCAGCGTACTTTATATCGACCTGCTGAATGAGCGGGGGGATATCGTAGAAAAAAGGATGTTGCCATTGAAAAAGGGTACTGCAAATGGTAATATATTTCTTCCTAATACCCTCACCTCGGGCAATTATACCCTTCGGGCCTATACGTTGTGGATGCTCAACTTTAAGGATTATGTATTCCGTAAGCCACTGTACATTTTTGGTAATGATTTTACGCTGAAAGCCCCTGCTGCTGATATGACCACCAGGTATGCAGTTCAGCTCTTTCCTGAAGGGGGTAACCTTGTAGAGGGTGTTCCTTCGCAGGTGGCTTTTAAAGCAACAGGGCAGAACGGATTACCCGTTGCAGTTACGGGCAGCCTTATTGATGAAGCGGGGCAAAGTATTGCCACGCTCAGCACCAGCCACGATGGTATGGGCCAGTTTGAGATCACTCCACAGGTGGGTAAAAAGTATAAAGCCCGGTTTCGAAGTGGTAATGGTTCGCAGGTGGTAGTTGACCTCCCTAAACCTTTACCTGAGGGTATTGTAATGACGGTTAATAACAATGGCGCACAGAAAACGTTTGTTGCGCTCAACCGTTCTGAGAAGAATAAAGCACTGTATAATAACCTCATCATCAGTGCACAGATGGCCGGGCAGGTAGTTTATACGGGTAAGGTTAATTTTGATGAGGACCAGAATGTTGCTGCTATTAATAAAAAGAATCTCCCCCCGGGTATTATGCAGGTAACGGTATTTGATAACAATGGTATCCCGCTGGCTGAGCGCCTTGTGTTTGTACATACTGTGGCGACTGATGCTACGCTCAATGCTTCAGCTAATACCAAAGCTTATGGAAAGAATGAGTTCCGCATCAGTACTACAGGTTTCAATATGCTCAATGCGTCTGCCGCCATAATTGATGCTGATGCAGAACCCGGTACCTGTAATAACACAGGCATCCTTGCTTCTTTATTGCTCAACGGTGAGCTCAAAGGATACATCCACCAACCTGATTATTATTTTTCCAACAATAATGACAGTGTACATCACCAGCTCGATCTGCTCCTGATGACGCAAGGCTGGAGGAAGTTCAACTGGGAGGCATTACTCAAAATGCAGTTCCCACCACTGCAGTATGCTGTTGAGTCGGGTATTTCCATTGCGGGTAAATTATTAAAGGCCGATGGTAAATCTCCTTTGCAGAATGGCAGAACGGATATTATTATCAAAACGGAGGATTCTCTCACTATTGTGGCTACTGCTATTACTGATGCCCGTGGCATTTTTGTGATTGACAGTCTCTCTTTTAAGAATGAAGCCAAACTCTATGTACAGGGTACGAACAGAAGAAAGGAAGACGCTCTTACTCAACTGGAGCTGTTTCCGGCTTATTATGATACATTACTCAATACCCGCCTCCGGCCTTTTGCTGACCTTGATCCTAATACCGCCACAGACCATAACAGCTTTTCAGGCTATGCTCAACAGCTATTACTCAAAAAACTTAATGGCGAGGGCAACCCCAATTATAAGAGTTTACAGGAAGTAAGGGTAAGGGCAAGGAGAAAATCCTCCACTCCTATCGATTCGCTCAACCAGCGGTATGCTACTGATCTTTTTTACCTGAGCGACCAGACCATACCCATGGATGAAAAGGGTTACTATGTAGATATCTGGCCTTTTTTGCAACGGAATATTGCGGGGCTTGAGGTTGGGCGTAATAACTATGGACAGACGACAGCCAATTTCAGCCGCTTTTCGGGGTTGGATATGTTTTCGGAAAATCCTTCTGCTGATTCTACTACCAATATCACTTTTTTCCTCAACGAGATACAGGTAACCAAAGATGTTATTGACTTTTTGAATCCCTCTGATGTGGCCATGGTGAAAGTATGGAAAGGGCCTTCAGCTACGGTCTTTAATGCTCCCCGTGGTGTAATCGGCATATATACAAAGAAAGACGCCAGGACCCGTGATTTCCGCGACCGTGGTTTTGATAATTATAAGAAGAAGGGATACTCCGACATTCGTGAGTTCTACTCACCTGTATATACTACATCACCTCCGGCCGATACAAAAGATGAGCGCATTACCCTGCAATGGATTCCTAACCTGAAGATTGATGGCAGTGGCAATGCCATTATCTCTTTTTATAATAATGCTATTACAAAAAGGTTCAGGCTTGTTGTACAGGGAATTGATGCTAATGGTAAGATGTTACAATTAGACAAAATAGTGGAGTAGGCAGATGGCCGGTAGCTGCTCTTTGGTTGATCTTAGTCTACAGCTACTTTAAGAAATCAGCTTTACAGTGCAACAAACAGATCCTTTAACTTTTTAGCCCCAACCCTTCACTCATGCGCGTTATTCTTGCGTCTAATGCTGCTTCGGTGGCTGCTGCATCACCGGCTGTTGCCAGGGGGCTGTTGACACTAAAGTAGAACTTGATCTTAGGTTCTGTACCACTTGGCCGGGCTGATATCTTTGAGCCATCTGCCAGTACAAACTGCAGCACGTTGCTTTTGGGTAATGCGATGGGCTTTGTATCGCCCGTGGTAAGGTCTTTTTCCACCCGCAACTCATAATCCAGCAGGCGGGTTACTGCTATACCATCCAGCAATGCAGGAGGGGTATCGCGAAAGCCCTGCATCATAGCCGCAATCTCTGCTGCACCGTTCATGCCTTTTTTGGTAATGCTTACCAGTCCTTCTTTGAAGAAACCGTATTGCAGGTAAAGATCAATCAGTTTAGCATAGAGGCTACGGCCTTTACTCTTCTCATAAGCAGCCATTTCGCAGAGCAGGGCTACGGCGCTGATAGCATCTTTATCCCTGATCTGGTCGCCGATCATCAGGCCAAAGCTTTCTTCGCCACCAATAATGTACCGTTCTTTTCCTTCTTTTTCTTTGATCATGGCACTGATCCACTTAAAGCCTGTAAGCACGTTATAACATGCCACATCACTTGCGGCAGCTATCCTGTCGATCATATCTGTTGTTACGATCGTTTTGATCACCATATCATCGGGGCCTGCAATACCTTTTGTTTTACGCGCTTCTATCAGGTAGTTAAAGGCAAGTACTGCGGTTTGGTTACCATTCATGAGTACCCACTCGCCATCTGTATTTTTAACGCCGATACCTACCCTGTCGCTATCGGGGTCTGTACCCAGCAGGATATCTGCATCGAGCTCTTTGGCCTTCTGCAAACCGATGCTCATTGCTTCGCGCTCTTCGGGGTTGGGGTAAACTACCGTGGGGAAGTTACCATCGGGTGTGCTCTGTTCTTTTACCACGTGCACATTTGTAAATCCAAAGCGCTCTAATACCTGCGGTACCAGAGTGATACCTGTACCGTGGATGGGAGTATAAACGATTTTAAGGTCGTGCTGCTCTGCACATACTTCGGGATATACGCTGAGGCCTTTTACCATTTCCATATAAGCGTCGTCCATATCCTGGCCAAGTATGGTTATATTTTCGGGGTTACCTGACCATTTTACTTCTTCCGGGCCAGCTATCTTTTCCACTTCAACAATTACGTTTTTGTCGTGCGGTGGTACCATCTGGGCTCCATCATCCCAGTAAGCTTTATATCCATTGTATTCTTTGGGGTTGTGACTTGCCGTACATACTACCCCACCCTTACATTTGAGATAACGAATGGCATAGCTCAGCTCAGGCGTGGGGCGCAACGCTTCAAACAGGTACACTTTAATGCCATTAGCTGCAAAGATGTTTGCGGTTGTTTCTGCAAAGAAGCGACTGTTATTACGGCAATCATGGGCTACGGCGACACTGATTTCATCTCCAAAGCACTGGCGCAGGTAGTTGGCATACCCCTGTGTGGCCATGCCCACAGTATATTTATTCATACGGTTGGTGCCGATGCCCATGAGGCCGCGCAAACCACCTGTTCCAAACTCAAGGTTTTTATAGAAAGCATCCGCCAATTCATCAGGGTTTTCCTGTTGCAGGCGGCGGATCTCCGCCTTATCTGTCTCTGCTATACTGCCATTCAGCCAGGCCGCTACGGCCGTTTCAATATTATTGCTCATAGTCTTTTGTTAAAGGATGAAGTTATAAAAAAAGTAGCAAGGATAATCAGTAAGTATATGACTGTCTGCAAGAGGTGGGTATGCGTTCCAGGAACCTGTTTATGGGATACCCCGAAACCGGTATCGGCTATTCTATCGTACCTTTGTAAAAGCATGATCCTTTTTTCAGCCCGATCTTCTTTAAACCGGCTTCTTTCTGCCCGGTACCTGTTAAACAGGCCAGCCATAAAAGCTGTGCATTGCTGCGGCAGGGTAATGATATATGGTTTCGCAGCTTTAATACTGTTCCTGTTCAGCTCAGGGTTATGCGCCCAGGATACTGTTATTGCCAGGGTTGCGGTGCCGCAGGAAAACATTCTTCCCGCTGGAACAGGACCGCTTACCTACCCTTATTCCAAGAAAAAGGTACGGCTTGTAGCCATTGGTAACGTAGTGGGATACAGTACTGCCATGATCGGCCTCTATTCTGCCTGGTACAGCAAGTATCCCCAGACCAATTTCCACGCTTTTGACGACAGTAAAGAATGGTTACAGGTAGATAAGGTAGGTCATATGTTCAGCGCTTATGCTGAAAGCTATGGCAGTATGGAAATGTGGCGGTGGACGGGTATTGACCGTAAAAAAAGAATATGGATCGGTGGACTGAGCGGCGCTGCTTACCAAACCGTTATCGAAACACTTGATGGCTTCAGTGAAGGCTGGGGCTGGAGTTGGGCCGATTTTGGCGCCAACCTCATGGGCAGCGGCACTCTTATTGCCCAGGAACTGGCCTGGGGTGAACAACGCATCCGTCCAAAGTTCTCTTTTCACCGTAAAAGCTATGGAGATGCCTCACTCAATGCCCGATCGGATAAACTCTTTGGCAAACAACTTTCTGAACGTTTCCTGAAAGACTATAACGGCCAGACTTACTGGCTCAGTGTTAACCTCAAATCTTTCTTGCCTAAATCCAAACTACCGGCATGGTTGAATGTTGCCGTAGGCTATGGCGCCGAAGGGTTATTTGGCGGCACTGAAAACATTGCCCGCGACGATAACGGTAATATTACTTTTTCGCGTACTGATGTTAAACGCTACCGCCAATGGTACCTCGCACCGGATATTGACCTGAGCAAGATCAAAACCAAAAAGAAGGCTATCCGCTTCCTGTTGGGTGTACTGAATATCATTAAGATACCTGCACCGGGCCTTGAGTTCAGCAACGGCAGTTTCAAACTGAAAGGCGTGATCTTCTAAGTATTTCCCAACAGCATTACGGCTTAGCTGTTATATGCTTTTTTCAATACTTCAATATCGAGCTTCTTCATCCTGAATATCTCTGCTGAAACTCTATCTGCTTTAGCAGTATCTGTATCGGCGCTCATATCTGTGAGCATGCTTCCTTCGGGCCGACCATGATACCTGAAGCCTGCTTTGCCGTACCTCGCAATTCTGCCAACTTTGAGTTTTTGAACATAGAAGTGTAAGACTATGCGGCTTTTTCTGCCTTTATATCAAACCTAAGGCTTGGTATGATCCTTTACATCGTTGCTATATTTATTCATTTCAAGAGGATTTAATAACAGTACAAAACTATTGGCAGAATCTGTACCGGTGGTGTGTGAAAGACACAATAAGAGGGTAAATTGGACAGGGTTATCGCAGTGGGCATCATAATTTAAGTAATAGCGGATAGCTGATACGCAGCAATAAAAAATACACTTGCAACTTATACCAGTTCCTTGAAAGAGCCTTCTGCGGAGGATTACAAAATCATAGCTTTTAAATCTTCTATCGAATTGGCTTCCTCTATTTTTTTATCGTGACGCCATCGTAATATTCTTGGAAACCGGGTTGCGACACGACTTTTATGCCTTTTGGAAAGTGATACTCCTTCAAACCCTATTTCAAAAACCAATTGTGGTGTTACACTCCGAACGGGTCCAAACCTTTCGAGTGTATTTTTTTTGATCCAATCGTCAACCATACGAAATTCTGCATCGGTTAAACCGGAATAGGCTTTTGCAAAAGTGACAAGTTCCCGTTCGCCTTTATCGTTATTTTGCCACAGGGCAAAAGTATAGTCTGTAAATAAATTAGACCGCCGACCGTGCCCCCGCATGGCATAAGTAAGTACCGCATCAACAACCAATGGTTCAATTTTCCATTTCCACCAATCGCCTTTTTTTCTTCCTACGAGGTAAGGGGAGTCTTTTCGCTTGAGCATCAGCCCTTCGCTTTTTACTTCGCGGGAACGGATTCTTTCATTGGCAATTTCTTCCCAGGTAGTAAATGAAAACCGCTCGGAAAGCTGAAAAGGAATGTTATCGTTTTTTATTGCTGCATATAATTGTTCTAACAAAACCCGTCTTTGTTCAAAAGGAAGGTGCCGGATATCCTGTCCTTCCCATTCTAATAAATCATAGGCTTTTATGATGACAGGTGATTTTTTTACTACGGAGGCAGCAACGGATTTCCGGCCAATGCGGGTTTGAAGGTTATTGAAGGTTCCGATTTCGTTATTGATATAAGAAAGAATCTCTCCATCGATTACAGTTCCGTTTGGTATGACGCCAATGAAAGAGCCAAACTCGGGATATTTGTCAGTAACAAGTTCTTCTCCCCTGCTCCAAACATATATTTCGTTATTGCGGATAATGATCTGGCAACGAATACCATCCCATTTATGTTCGATGCTCCAGTCTCCGGGATTGCCTAATGCTGACAATTCGCCTTCGATAGGATACGCCAGGTAAAACGGAAATGGTTTCGACAGGTAAGCGCTGCTTTTTTCATCCAGAATAAGTTCCTGAAAGGAAATTGTATCTGGATTCCAATCGCCCATTAATTTATGGGCCAGCATATCTTCGTCAATATTCTCGGCTATGGAAAGGGCACGCGTCATTAGTTTCTGGCTCACCCCTATCCTGAAGCTTCCGGTAATTAACTTGGTGAAAACAAAACGTTCATAATAGTTAAGTGCGAGCCAGTTCTCCTGTAAATAGGCTTTTTTTTCTTCGTCGGGTTTCTTTTTAAGTGCAATCATCTCCTTCAGGTATTCAGTAAGACTTTTATCAGCGTGTTCTTTGGTGGTTGGAATAACCAGGGCGATAGTCTCGGCCAGATCGCCCACAATATGGTAGCTTTCTTCAAAAAGCCAAAGTGGGATATTGGCGAGTTCATTGGCCCATAACCGCAACAGCGTAGTATTTACAGGCCTTGGTGGACGACGGTGCGAAAGGATGGCAATCGTCCATACTTTGTCTTGATCACTTGCATTCCGGAAATAGTTACTTAATGCGGTTACTTTGACCGAAGTTTTATTAGAACTGTCAAGGGCTTTTATCAATTCGGCAAAGTTTTTCATTTATTGTATCTTTTAAATGAAAAGAATATGGCTCTTTTGCTATACAGTTTCTTCGTCTTTATCTTTTTTAGCATCTATTTCACCCAGTTCGCCTACGTATTGTGTATGTGCGGTTCGGGCGTCATAGCCCAATTCGCGTAAGTATTTTGAGAAAATATCGGCATACCCGTGCGTGCAAATCACTTTTTCGGCACCGGTTGCTTTAATACTTTCGAGCAATCCCGTCCAATCGCAATGATCGCTTAATACAAAACCCCGGTCTACGGCACGGCGGCGTCTTGCTCCCCGAAAAGCCATCCAGCCGCTTGCGGTGCCGGTAACAAAAGGCGTCATTTTCCGGATCCATGGACTGCCGTGTGCGCTTGGTGGTGCTAATACAATATTACCCAGCAATTCTTCTTTTTTGGTGAATGGCGTTACTCTTTCTGTTGTTGGAAAATCGACAAACTGTCTTACTACTTCCGTCATATTTTCTATAGCACCGTGCGTATATATTTTTCCGATACTGGCATCGAGGTATTTTAGTAAACGTTGCGCTTTTCCTAATGAATATCCAAAAAGAACGGATGTTTTTCCTTCGGCTTTATTTTCTGCCCACCAATTATTGATATCGGTCATTACTTCCGATTGGGGCAACCATTTAAAAGCGGGTAACCCAAAAGTACATTCGGTAATAAAAGTGTTGCACTTTACTACTTCATAAGGGGTTGCAATTCCGTCATCTTCTGTTTTATAATCGCCTGTAAAAACCCATACTTCGCCTTTATATTCTACCCGTACCTGTGCAGAACCGATAATATGGCCAGCCGGATGCAAAGAAAATTTTACGCCATTCACTGTAAAGGGCTCATTCCATTCTTTTCCTGTAAGGCTTATTTCGCCTAAGCGATGTTTGATGATTGGTACATTGGTGTGATGTGTAATGTAGTTTTCATGCCCCCAGCGGGAATGGTCTGAATGTCCATGGGTGATGATCGCATTCGTAACTGGTTGCCAGGGATCAAGATATACATCGGCCTGCCGGCAGTATATCCCTTTGTCGTTAAATACTAATAGTGGCACATTCATTTCCGCTCTAATTTAAGCTATTTGAATCATTGTGCCGTTACCTATCGAAAAACGTGCCTTAATTTGGGAGGGGAATAGCCTTTTAAGAACACAGCAAGTTAATAAGTTTAAACAAGAGGAATCAATCAGGAATGGTATTTGTCTTTCATAGGCGTAGCTTTATGCTGGCTTGTTCTGGCTTTCTTTGTAAAATAACGGCCAATAAAATATAATATAGCACCAGCTACAACCATACTGATGATGACGTAGATGAATAAGGTGATGTTTGTGATTTGTATTTCCATTATGTTAACGGTTTATACAGGCTAACCATCGATTATTGGCACTACCTGATAAAGTTAATCTTTTCTACTACAAAAAATAACTGCTGGTTACAATACAGTAAATCTTTAAATACCCGCACACTCAACAGTGCTTTCTTCCCTTTGTTTTCGGGGTTAATGAGCATCGCGTTTACGGCAGGATCAATATCGCGTACGGGTAGATAATGAACCGTATCTTCTCCAGGAAAGGAAAAGGCAATGGCTGATTTAAAAGCCGCTGATTTAACCAGCTTTGCTGTATTTAATTCGTCGAGGCAGGATTGCTGGTTTACTTTTCCGTTAGCAAAATATACTGCACTTAATAACAATGATTCTTCTTTATGCTCCAAAGCATTCAATTTAGAATGAAGTGCCGTATAATTGGTAATAACGTTTTTCTGGGCATAGGCGCAAAGGCTGCTGGCGGTAACAATTGCGGATAGTAGTATCGATTTCATAAATTATATTTAAATATACAAAAACAATAAATAAATGTAGTAATTATTTGCTTTTCCTGATCATGGTGACAATATAATCTCTCAACCCAGATGCATAATTGGTTTGTGAACGGCCTGTTATTAACCATGTTACAGGGTTAAAATATAGCTTATTACCGCTGCTTGTTCCCTGGCTTCTGTCACCAGACGCATTATCATAAAAAGTAAAATAATCCCCTTTAGCGTCCGTACCCATTCCAACAATAACTACAAAATGGTCCGTTGTATTATCAGTTTGAGGATTGGACGATTCCGGTCTGTCATCCACACCAACAATAACAGGTATACCACGTTTGAGTGCAGCTATCAGATACCCTATACCATCTTTAACAGCGGTGTGATCAGCACCGGTAGAGGATTTATATACCTGTATGGTTTGCCCGGGAGTACCGTAATTAGAAATGCGGTAATTTTTCTTAGCAATTTGGGCCTTGGCATACTCCATACAGTTTTTATTAATGCCAGGCGTGCCCCAACCTACAAAGTCTGCCACAGGTATAACGTTGCTTATTGATGGCCATAGCGCGCCCGGGCTATAAGATTGATACCCGGTTGTATCGTTATCCCCATCAGTATTATTGTTTTCATCACCTGTATAATTATCAGAAATACTTTTATTATACAGGTCATAGTCAGGATCGGCAACACCAGAACCACTCCCTCCGCCTAGTGGCTCCCATCCACCACCGCCTGTACCTCCAGGGTTGCCGCTACCCAAGCCCCCTATGTTATTATTATTTCCGTTGCCAAAACCAAGGCCAAAACCTCCTCCAAGACTGCCAGAGCCACAATCTCCAACCCAATAAGTTACACCCGTAAAATACTCATTCCCAGAATTATCAGATGGGTCGGAGTCACCGTCCGGGTCGTACCATATTTCAACCTCATAACAATCATCCGGTGCTGAACCTGATATTCTTTCGGTTGAAGTTATTACATTGCTAATATTAAATACTCCGTAGCAGTTTGTAGCTAATGTCATTCCATGCCGGAAAAGGGTTGTATCTATAATCCGGAACCGGCTATAACCAAATACTTTATTATCAAGCAGCATAAACTCAAGCGCAAACTTTTCGGCATTGTTTACTGATGAATTAAGATTTCCGTAAGGATAGTTTGTATAAGCATCACTTTGGTAGAGGTTAAGCCGCACCGTATCGGTAAGATGTGCTTCAATATAGGCATTGACGGTATGCCCTTGCGGGTGTACCAACGGCAGCAGGATAATGGTATCGTTCTGCGTTTCGTTTGTTCTTCCACTGGTTATATTTGCAGTTCTTATTTTGATAGTACTTTTATCCCATACTACATATCCATGACGGGCAACGAGTGATGGAATAAAGGTTGGATTTTGTGACTGCCGCTTTTTTAACTCGTCCATTACTCTTTTCAGTACCGGGCTGCCCGGAGCTGTATGCCTGAAGAAGCGAAAAGCAGTCGTTTCTTCATCTTTAGGTATATCTGTTTTCTTACAGGAAACAACAAACATGGTAACGGCAATGAGCATAACCATTGCAGCTAGCGTGCAATGCTTTTTACTTGTAATATTCATATTGATTCAGGTTTAGGGGGTGCCATAAAAATCTTTAGGGGCAGTAGTACTTGCTAAGGCTAAAAAGACATCATGACGGTTATAAGCAGCTAATAAATTGTTGGTGTATTAAGAATGTTTACCGGTAACAGTATGGTGGCAAAGGTAGGGTGCCAGGCAATATCAGGTAAGAGGAAAAACACCTGATTTTATGCACTTTAGACTGGTTTATAGACAGGTGTGAGTCCCGAAGTCTGTTTTATGATGGGCTGTCTATTGGAATGTTTCTTTTTAAAAGCCGGTATATGATTGATATCAGACTATGATCTTTGTTACCATCGTCTTTATTATTATCTTTCCTTTTCCGATTATTTAACACACGAAGCATGATGACTGATTACAAATTATTGGGCTGGCATACGGGTGCAAGTCCTCAAGCTTTACAATTGCTACGCAATTGAGAGTCTGGCAGTGACATGCCCATTTTATCAATATAATATGAAGCTATATATTTTTCTTACGCTCGTCCTGTTTTCTGGCAGCTATGCGCTTCCTGTTAAGCAAACAGGGGAAGCATACCACAACAATTATATCGCACTCTCTTTTTCTGATCCTTACCTGGTTATTCTTGGTAATGTACAGGATGCGGGTTCGCCTCATGCGGGTTGTAAAAAGGATTGCTGCAAAAAGTTCTTTCTTCACCCTGACCCCAGCCGTAAGGTAACATCGCTTGGTATTGTTGATGCCGGGAGTCAGAAAAAGTATCTCTTTGAAGCTACGCCTGATTTACCCGTACAAATGAAAACGCTTTTCGTCCGGGCTGGTTTCGGCACACAGGAAACACCTGACGGCATCTTTCTCACCCATGCGCATATTGGTCATTATGCGGGATTGATGTACCTGGGCAGGGAATCGATGAATGCATCGAATGTAAATGTATATGCCATGCCGCGCATGAAACAGTTTCTTGAAACGAACGGTCCCTGGGATCAGTTGGTTAACCTGCACAATATTGCCCTGCAACCCTTAGCTGATGGCAAGGCTGTTACCGCCGGGTCTGGCCTTAAAGTGACACCTTTTCTTGTGCCTCACCGCGATGAGTATTCTGAAACTGTGGGTTATGTGATTGAGGGTCCTGCGAAGAAAGCACTATTTATACCTGATATTGATAAATGGGAAAAATGGAATACAGACATTACCGCCGCCATCGCACGGGTAGATTATGCTTTTATTGACGGCACTTTTTATGACGCTGCAGAGGTAAATAACCGGAACATCGCCGAGATTCCCCATCCTTTTATTACGGAAAGCATGGAGAGGTTTAAGGACCTGCTTCCTGCTGAAAAGAGCAAGATTCATTTTATACACTTTAACCATACTAACCCGGTATTGAACCCTGCCAGCAAGCAGAGCAAAACTGTATTACAGAAAGGATTTAAAATTGCGCGTTTGGGTGACCGGTTTACCCTTTAATCTATATACGCCCCTCCTACTTCACTCCCTTCCACCTCCACATAAATGTGCTGATCGGGTGTGGTGGAAACCGACAGACCAACATAGTCAACATCTACAGGAAAGGTTTTGTGGGTACGCTCTACGAGGGCTAAGGTTTGGATATTGGCGGGGTAGTTATTTAACAGTGGTTTGAGGGCATACAGCATGGTTCGGCCGCTGTTGGCTACATCGTCGATAAGCAGGATATTTTTAGCGGTAAAGTCTGTTTCGGGCAGGATGCTGATGGTGGCGGGCTGCTTTTTGTCCATAGAAAGTTCCAGTACCTGCACCTTACCGGTAAACACTCCGGCAAGGGCTTCGGCTATCTTATGTGCAATGATGATACCATTCTCGCGTATGCCGATCAATACCAGTTCGGGGGTATTATAATTGCGTTCGGCTACTTCCAGCGCCATACGCCGGATCTTCTTTTCGACCACTGTTTTTGACAGAATGTATTTTTTACTCTCCATAAAGTATGCTTGTGCACGAATTTATAGGAATTATATGAATTTACGGTTACGTCTTTTCGGCCCAGATACCGGCAATTTCGCGCTGATGTAGTACCTTAGCGCGATAACTGATCAGCTTATGCATCTTGTTCAGCAGATACTTTTTGTGCTCATCGCTGGAGGGGCTTCCCTGCTCTTCGCTAAAAATATAAAAGCCATCCGGCGCAATATACTGCTGGGGCGCGATGAAGACCTGACTAATAACTCCCCTGCCCGCTGGCGCAACCTGCTGTTGCTGGCTTTCGGACAGAAGAAAATGTTTGCCAACCCCCTCGTTGCCGTGATGCATTTTGTGATTTATGCGGGGTTTATCATCATTAATATTGAAGTACTCGAAATCATTCTCGACGGCATTCTCGGCAAACACCGTCTTTTTGCGGATATGCTGGGCGGGTTTTATACTTTCCTGATCAACTTTTTTGAGCTGCTGGCTGTGGGCGTTATCATAGTATGTGTTATTTTTCTCTGCCGCCGCAATATCATCAAACTGAAACGTTTTATCAGTAAAGATCTTAACGGCTGGCCCCGCAGCGATGCTAATTATATTCTCATTACGGAGATCATTCTTATGTCGCTGTTCCTCACCATGAACACGGCAGACCTCAACCTGCAACGCCTGGGCAGCGAGCATTACCACCAAACGGGCAGTTTTGTTGTTTCGGGTGCGCTGTCGGGCTTATTTAACGGTATGAACGAGGGTACGCTTATTGCCATTGAGCGGGGATGCTGGTGGCTGCATATCATAGGTATCCTGGCCTTTCTCAATTACCTGCCTTACAGTAAGCATCTTCATATCATGCTTGCTTTTCCGAATGCCTATTATGCGCGCCTCGGCGTACAGGGTAAAATGGAGAATATGGAGCATGTGCAGAACGAGGTAAAGTATATGATGCAGCCTGAGCTTGCCCCTACGGGTGAGGCGCAGCCTATGAAGTTTGGCGCCAGGGATGTATTTGACCTGAGCTGGAAAAACCTGCTGGACGCCTATAGCTGCACGGAATGCGGCCGTTGCAGTGCCTCATGCCCTGCCAACCAGACGGGTAAACTGCTGAGCCCCCGTAAGATCATGATGGATACCCGCGACCGCCTTGAGGCCGTGGGTAAAAATATAGACGCTAACAAAGGTACTTTCCAGGATGATGGCCGTACGCTGCTGAACGACCATATCAGCGTAGAAGAGCTGCGTGCCTGCACTACCTGCAACGCTTGTGTGGAAGCCTGCCCTGTAAGCATCTCTCCCCTATCGATCATTATCGAGCTGCGCAGGAGCCTGATCATGGAAGACAGTAATGCTCCGCAGGAGTGGAATGCTATGTTCAGTAATATTGAGAACAATTTTGCTCCCTGGAAGTTCAGCCCTGAAGAAAGGGATAAATGGGCGGAGGAAATGGAAGAAACGGCCTGAAGATGCTGAACCGGGCTTTTTAAGTGCCGTAAAAGCAGGGAGCGAACGGCTGCCAATGCTGCTACTATTCAACCGGACTTGCAGCAAATCCCGGGTTATCAGGCTAATTATTTCCCCGGCCGCTCAGTTATACAGTAGGAATTTATACTTATAATTTTGTTGTTGCCGTCAAATTCATAAACGTCGCAGGAGGACACAAACGAAACTCTTTTGCCATCACGAATAAATTCTGCTGTTCCATTGATTGCTACACAGTGTTCATTTTCTATAAGGTTCAGTTTCTGAAAATTTGTGGTTATGCCGTCAAAATATACCCTTATTTTTTTGCAAAACGGCTCAATCTGATTTCGCCCGGTCGAATATTGCTCGCCCGGTGTATTCCAAAATGTTTTATCTGTTAAGTGGCCGAAGCATATCTCGAAATTACCACTGGAGAATGCTTTGGCTATTTCTACTTTTTTAATATTACCTGGTAATTATTTTAATTTCTTTCAACGGATTTCCTGTATCAATAAAAAACCTCCACGTTTTTAAAGTGCTTTAGAAATTCTCATTACTGCTTCTTTTTGTTTCTTGTATAGTTCGTGTTGGGTGTAGTAGTTCCGGAAGCCGAAGTTTCAACGTTGAGCCTTACTTGCAGTAATACCAACGTTAGCGGCTGGTTTGTTGTATAGTAAAGCAGTTGGTGCATACCCAAAATGTTTTTTAAAGGCATATGAAAAGTGCGATAGATTTTCAAAACCAACCTCATAGCAAACGTCAACCGGCTTCTTTTTCTTTTCAACAAAATGATAGTGTGCTAATTCTAACCGCTTCTGAGTAAGCCAACGTTGTGGTGTTGTGTTAAACGCTCTGCTAAAATCTCTTTTGAAAGTTGTCAAACTGCGACCAGTCAGATAGCTGAATTTCTCTAAGGGCAGATTGAACATAAAGTTCTTTTCCATATAATCTGCCAAGTCGATTTTTCCTGGTTCCTCAAAGTTTGCCAGTACATTGTCGATTGCTTTGTCGATTGTCCTGATAATACTGATTGCTTCAGTAATTTTCAAGGTGGCAATATCTTCAGGTAGTTCTTTCATTTCAAAATACGGAACTAATGATGCAAGGCAACTTTCGAGCAAAGGGTGATTATTGAAAGAATATATTTTCTGAGGTTCAAACACTTTTGGTTTTACATTCAGGTTGGCGTAGAAGTTCCTTAGCCTATTGGTGGATAAGTGCATCACCACGGTTTTGTGCGGTTGCCCATTGGTGGGGTAATTAATAATTGTTGCCAGTTGATTTCTGGGAATTAAAAATATATCTCCTTTCTTAAAAAAGTAAGTGGCTTCTGCCTGTACAATTTTGGTTTCGCCTGAAATGAACCAGATGAGCATGTGATGGTCGAACATAATATCCGACTTGAAAAACTTGTCCTCATACGAGGACAGTTTTATATCATCAGTTATATATTTTGCTTTATATTCCATTGCTTTTTTTTGAATGTCCTTTTCTCAAACAGGAAATTATGAATACAAAAATAGAAATTATCATAGGATATGGTATTATATGGACTGGCCACCGTCAATCAGAAAATTCGACCCTGTAATAAATGCAGCATCATCGCCTGATAAATAAGTTATCAAACTGGCTACTTCGTCTGCTTTACCTAACCTTGAGAGAGGAATGCTATTTATTATTTGAGCTTCAACAGAATCATCCAATCCAAGTTTATTCATTATTTCCGTAGCAACAGGGCCCGGGCTCACTGCGTTTACACGGATTTTACGGAAAGATAATTCGAGTGCTGCGATTTTCATTACTGCATTGATGGCTGATTTGCTTGCTGCATATACGGATGCACTTTGCGGGGAGATAGTGGCAGATGTTGACGATAACAGTACAACCGATGCGTTATCATTAAGGACAGGAATAAATTTACTCAAAGTAAAATATGCCCCTTTAAAATTTGTATTCATTATTTCGTCAAACATATTTTCTGTCATTAACTGAATGGGTGCAAATCTTGTAATACCTGCATTGATGAGTAAAATATCTACTTTTCCAAAGCTGTCCTTCACTTTTGCAACCAGTTGATCAATGTCGGATAAGCTGGATTGGTCGGCCAGCAGTCCTGTCACACTAAGTTCTGATGCTGCCTTTTCAATGGCTTCTTTTCTTCTGCCTGTAATGATGACTTTTGCTCCATTTGCTTTCAGGGCTTTAGCTGTGGCATACCCGATGCCACTGTTGCCGCCTGTAATTACGGCAACTTTATCTTTCAAATTTTTCATTTTGATAATTTTAAGAGATTAATTAATGTTGAATGTTACACCTGTCATTTCTTCACTTAAAGTCCATAAGCATTTAGCGTTACTTACATCTAATGAGTAAGGTTTTACACCTTTTGACATTGAAATGCCTGTGGCCAAACCGGCTACGTCTGCATCTTCGCAATACACCCCACCGAGATTGTTTAGTAAATGACTGGTGGCACACCAAATTGTTGTAGCTGCACCTTGCGGAATTGTTTTTAATGATGCGGCTACTTCGGGTAACAGGTTGCCTTCTGCATCAAGGAAACCCATTTGCTGAAAAAGTTCTAATGAAGCTTCTCTGCCTAATTCTGTTCCTGCAATAGAACCAGGGTGCAACGAGTAAGCCCTTACATTAAATGCTTTGGCTAAATTGTCTAATTCGACAGTAAATAAATTGGTTGCAGTTTTTGATTGCCCATAAGCCTGCAGCGTTTCGTATTCCCTGTTAAGAAAATTAGGGTCGGCAAAATTGAACGGTGCGAATTGATGTCCGTGAGATGATACATTAATCACTCTTGCTCCACCGGCTTTTTTGAGGGCAGGCCAAAGCCTGGCTGTCAAATGAAACTGTGCTAAATAATTGGTGGCTAACTGAGATTCAATACCACGGCAGTCTTTCCGCAGTGGTACCCACATAATGCCTGCATTGTTGATAAGTAAATGAAGTGGTCTGCCTGAGGCTAAAAAATTTTGGGCAAAGGCATCTATTGAATCTGGCTTCATCAAATCCATTGTTTCTAATTGAACATTGGCAATACCTGTCAAATTTCTTTTTGCTTTTTCTATATCTCTTGCAGGTACAATTACTGTTGCCCCTGCGGATGCCAGCGTTTTGGCAGTTTCCAAACCAATACCTGTGTTACCACCGGTTACGATTGCGGTTTTTCCTGTAAGGTTAATACCGTTGATTACGTCGCTTGCTGTGGATGTTGCGCTGAAGCCTGAACCTGTAGGTTTTTGTAAGGCACCCTGATAATTGTTTTGTTCCATCATTTTTAATTTTAATTGTTTTTGATGGAACAAAAGTAGACGGGATGTTTGGCGGCGGCTTTGTTTAAACGTCCGAATATGCTTTGTTTAAAAGATCGGGGTTTTAGGGGTGTGCCGGTACGTATGCTGCTGACGGTAGGCGATGGGGTGGGCATTTGAAAATCGTTGGCCACCAACTGAAGCCCAATAGAATTTTCAGTGCTCCTGCTATTGCCCCGCATAGGGAAGCTAACGGCAAGGTTATGCTACAGGGCTGGAACCTGACTGCGTCGGGCTGGTTTATTGCTTGCCCGGAACTGCTGCTGAATAAAGATATAAAAGCACAGGTTAACAAGCAAAAGGCCGGCAATGCTGGTCCAGCTCAGATGAAGCACAACAGCGATAAAATAGCCATTGTGGCAATGTCAAGCCCCGCTTTTGGTAACACCTTGTTGGTACGGTGGTTCTGTCTATCACTGTTTAATACTTGCTAATTTCTTTTTAATTTTCATCATTATTATATCTGGCGTTACTCTTGGAAGGTTACTCAAAAACCAATTCAAAAAGCCAACAATTTTTTTATTTTTTCCGTTCAAAAAAAGTTCAATGCCTGCTTTTGCAACTATGTTTGCGGGCATTGGTTTGTTTGCATGCATTCCATTGGTTTTTCGCATTGCGTCTGTGTGAAAAGGGGTTTCGACTGTTCCCGGACAAAGTGCTGTTACTGTTACGCCTGTTCCTTGTAATTCTGCTGAAACTGTTTCAGTAAATGCCAATACAAAACTTTTGGTAGCGGAATAGACTGAGTAGTAGGGAAATGGCAGGAATGAAAGTAGCGAAGCTACATTCATAATTTTACCTTTTCCTACTTTAACCATTTCTGCACCAAACAATTTCGTGAGCCCAACTAATGTAGTAATGTTTAAGGCAATCATTTTTTCGTCTTTTTCCAAAGGCATTTCTACAAAATTACCATAGTCGCCAAAGCCTGCATTGTTTATCAAACCTGTCACAAAATATTTGTGTTCTTTAACTTCGTTGAATATGTCCTGCGCAGAATTTGGTTCGGTTAAGTCAAATAGCAAATATTGAACATCTATGTCAAATTGATTTTTTAGTTCTCTTTGTAAGTTTTCTAATTTATATTGTGTTCTGGCTACCAAAATCAAATTATGGCTCTTAGCCGCTAATTGTTTAGCCATTTCTAAACCTATTCCAGAACTTGCGCCTGTTATTAGTGTATATTCTTTCATTGGGTCAGTTTTTGTTTTCTGATTTATTTTTCAATTCTGTAAGCCAAATATCGTGCAGCTTTTTTAGTTTTTTTCTTTGAAATGTCTTTTCAAAAAACGTGAGCCAGCCATTTTGAGATTCGTCTGTGATCACTTTACAACCGTTTTCCGTTGGAACAATTAACCAAACGTGAAAACCCCGAATACTTTTATTTTTACTTTCCCAGGCCAATAACCTGTTTGGTTCAAATTGTTTAATTGCGGATTGAAATTTCAATCCCATTGTTTTCCAATGAAAAACAGAATTGGCGTTCAGAACTGCTTCACCTGGGTTTGTGAATGATACATTTTTTGCACCTTTATACCAGGATGGCCACATTAAAGCATCAACCAGGTATTTCCAAATAACTTCTGATTTTGCATTGATTTCTATTTCGTTGTGAACATAGAATCTACTTTTTCCTGGTTCATATTCAGAAGGCCAATTGATTGTTTTTAAAGTGGTATGCTGTGCAAAAATGGAAACTGAAATAGCGAAAAGCACCGTAAGAGACAGAAACTTTTTCATTTTAATTTGTTTTAAATTATAATGCAAAAGTCGGCTCAGGGGTTACTTTGAAACGATAACAAATGTTTAGACTTTTTCTATTTTGATTTTTTCAGTCTGCTTAAATGTATTGGTGTAATTCCCAAATACGAGGCAATCATATGTTGCGGAACGCGGTTGTGTATGTTTGGAAAGACGTCTGTAATGCTGTCATAACGTTGTTTTGGTGTTCTGACGTATGAATTTTTGATACGGTTGTCTTGATAAATGAAATAATACTCTGCTACCAATCGCCCCATTTTTTGCCCTTCTTTTAAGTTTTGATACCCCCATTCGATGGTAGAACGAGGCAAAACAACTACTTGTGTTTCTTCTAATGTCTGTAAGCTATAAATGGAAGGGCTTTTTAGAATAAAGTTTGAATAGTCGGCTATGAATTGATTTTCAAGTGCAAAGTGTATGGTATGTTCTGTTCCTTCGTTGTCAGTTATTAAAACTCTGATAATTCCTTTGTTTATAAAATATATTTCGCCTGGGATTGTGTTTGGCAGGCTTAATATTTCTTGTCTCTTACAATTTTTGATGATGGCGTTGCCAAGGAAGTCGTTTAGCTCGTCTTCCGAAACGTTTATCATCTGTTTCATTACCTGTCTAATTTGTTCCATTTATTTCTGTAATGCTTGTCTGCTTTGGGTGGATCGAATAAGGTGTAAAGTATTGGCTTTTATGTTGTTGCTTATTGATTTGCTTACTACTTGATTTACGGTTTTGGTTATCACAACCGGAGCGGGAGCTGTTTTTTATATTTCCGGATGCGGCTGATGACTAAAATTAGCTTTTTTGTTTAAAAAAAGGTGACTGCGGTCTGGTGAGGGGATCATTTACCGCAAAGTCTCTTCCGGAGACGTCTCAGTTTAAATATATTACAAATTTGTATTAGAATGATTTAGACCCACTTTTGCTAAGCCGCTGTTAGCGGATGGACTTTTCCGGACGAAAGGTGTCAACACACGAAAATGAAAAAGCCGTCAATTTAAAAACTGACGGCTTTTATCTTTTTTACTCTTCTAAGCGAATGATAAGTAATTTGTTCATTGTCGTTACGGTAACTCGTTGTTCTGGAGTAAATCCTAAGTTTTCAAGCCACACACCGCTAAGCCTGATTACCGGAACCGTTGTTTGGCTCCAGCGATTGAACTTGGTGTCGGGTTGAATTTTCAGGCTACGCACATCGGGTTTCCCGACTGTTGTTTTTCGTTTGTCGTTTCGCATGACTTATTTGTTTTAATAAAGATGCCTGACGGTGCTGCGAAACGACAAACGAAGTTTGTAGATACGGGACTTGCACCCGCTCTCCGCCAGGCTTTATCTTTGATTTCTAAATTTGATGAATTGTACATTCGTTTTAATCGTTTCGCACTTCAAATATATATAAACTTTTGAAGCGAATAAAAAACTTCGGAGGAAATTTATGTTACTGGTATTTTTGATTGTCAGGAGGAATTTATTTTTTTAAAACGTTGCCGATTTAAATATGAAAAGCGAAGAGCATTACCCGACACCATTCAGAGTGGCATTGAACATTGTAAGTCAATTTTACATACTTTATTTTATCAACTGATGCCAGGTTAATAATTACATCTGAAAGATATAAAGCGCCATTCGTACCGTCTGGATATTGCCGAAGTATGGGCTTAGTATTCCAAATTTTCATTTTAGTACAAAATGTAAAATAGAATTACCAAAGTAAAAATTTAGTACTTCTGCCCACATTTTTGCCGTACTTTGTTAGCGGTAGTTGTTTTAACGACAAAAGCCATTCACAAATATATGTAAATGGCTTTTTATCGGAATTATGCTTTTATTAAAACTTTCCGTTGTTGTTTTTCCAGTTTTCTTTGGCTGGTATTTCTTCAATAATATCCCAATGTTCGGCAATTTTTCCGTTTTCTACTCTAAACAAGTCGTAAAAGGAATTGTGTTTTCCTCCAAGATGTCCTTCACTAACAACTAACACGAAATTACCTTCTCCTAACACTTTGTGAATTTTGTCGTATTTCATTGTCATACCTTGTTTAGCCCACTCACCCAAAGCTTTTGCTAATCCAGAAAGTTTGTCGGCAACCATTGGGTTATGTTGAATATAATTATCGCCATCAAAATAACCAGCCAACTTTTCCATTTTTCCATTTACCAAAATATCTTCTACAAAATTTCTTACCACAGTTTTGTTTGCATCTGTTTTATTAAGGTCTTTTGATTCGGTTGTGCCATCTATCATTGTGCGACCGCTTGGATTTGGCTTTGCTGTTTCTTGCAAATTATCCCAATGTTCTACAATTTTACCTTCTTCAAATCTGAATATGTCAAATCCGATTTTTGGACCAAAAAAATTATACTCTGTATGAGCAAAAACAAAATCGCCATCTTGAAAAACACGAACCGTATTTGCTTTAGCAGAATTTGGAGGAAGTGCTTGTAAAACTGCTCCAAAACCTGCTAATCCATCAGCAACAGCAAGGTTGTGTTGAATGTATTTGTTTGGGTTAATGTAACCGACTGGTTCAGTTGCCCCAGTTTCAAGTGATTTGAGTAGTGCTACTACTTTTTGTTTATTGTCCATTTCATTTGTTATTAAAGTTAATTTACCCTTTAAGTTGGTGAAATTGTGGTCTGGTGTTGTAATGTTTGTATAAGCTGTTTCGTTTTCAAAATCTTCAACGTGTGTAACCGTTGTTCCCGATTTTTCTTTCCAGTACACCATATACACATTAGGCCTTACCTCAATCATAGTGGGATGAACCGTTTCAGGTTCTCCAAGCCCCTGTGGGGTTATTGGTGCAAAGGTCATTTGAGTAGCACTTTCAAAGTGTAATTGAAATGCCATTGGCCCAAAATCTACCTTAAATTTGTTGCCAATTACTTGAATTTTTTGTGATTCCATTTTTATATTATTTTTTTTGGATTTAACAATTGACTTGTTTTGTGCATTTACATTGGATAATACAAGTCCTAAAATTATTGTTGCACCAACAATGATTTTGTTCATTTTTCTGTTGTTTAAATTACAATGTAAAGGTGCTATGAAATGTAAAAATGAAAAAGGTAGAAAAGGGCTTTTGAATGATACTTTTACGCCAAAGCGTTTTGTTCTCTGAATTCGGTCGGGGTAATTGATAAATTTTTCCTGAAGTGTTTGATAAAATTGGTTGGCTCTTCAAAACCTAAATAGTAGGCTATTTCTTTAATGCTTTCATTAGTGTTTGCTAAAATTCTTTTGGCTTCTAAAAGTACTCTGTCGTTAATGAGTTCTTTTGGCGATTTGCCCAAAGTTTTTGAAGTTGCTTGATTTAAGCGTTTTTCTGTAATAATAATTTTTTTGGCATAATACGACACTTGTTTTTGGGTTTTATAGTTAGTTTCCAACAAGTCTTTAAACAACATTACATAATCAAAGTCGGCACCTTTTTTTATTTTTAAAAATCCTTGTTTGTGCTTTTCTCTTTCGGCAAAAAGCAAGAAATTATGTAATAATTGTCGCAAAATATTTGCTTGAAATTCATCGTTCAATGCTTGAAATTCATTTGTCAACAATTGTAATATGGCATTTAATTGTGCTGATTGATTTTTTATCTCTACTGGTGAAAATTCCAATAAGTCATTAAACAAAATACTTTGTCTTAAAAATTTATTATCACTTTCATTTTTACAAAAAAAGTTGTCGGTAAACAGTAGCACTTTTCCTTTTACCTTCTCTTTGTCATCAAAGCGATGAACAACATCTTTGTTGAGAAATAGCAGAGAGTTAGGCTTTATTTTTATAAGTTTAAAATCTACCCAATGTGTTACGTTGCAATTTTGAACCCAGATAATATGATAAAAACCTGCTCTGTGCAAGTGTGTCAAGATATTCTTTGATTTGCTGTAAAGTTCAGACAAGTCCACAATTTCAAATTCGTGTGGAAGCCCCCTTTTAAAGTCGTATTTTTTTATGTCTTTTGTCATTTGCAGGGTGCCGCTCTACAATTATCGCTAACGGTTTGCGGCTTGTCGTTTGTGGTGGCATTTGAAAACCGTCAGCCCAAATGTAGCAATAAAGTTTAATAGTAGCACTAAGCTCAAATTATGTATGTCAGCCGCCATAATGCCAAACCGATGTTAGTGATAAGTGGCTTTCGGTCGTCCGTTGTCTGTCGTTGTCGGGTTGGGTGTCTGCTGAAAAAATAAAAAGAGGGGAAAGGAAATAATTTAATTAAACGATTGTCTGAACTTCAAAGGCGAAAGTTGTGTCTTTGTCTTAAATAGTTTCCTGAATGATTGCGAATGTTCAAAGCCCAATTCGTAGGCAATTTCGCTTATTGAAAGGTTTGTCGTAGATAGTTTTTCTTTGGCTTTTTCTATCAGTATGTCGTGAATGTGTTGCTGTGTGTTTTGTCCTGTCAGCACTCTAAGCAAGTTGCCTAAATAGCTTGGCGAAACGTTTAATTTTTCTGCAACGCTTTGAACTGTCGGTAATCCTTTTGAAATTAGATTGTCGCTGTTAAAATAATCTGTCAATAATTTTTCCAAACGTTCCAAAATTTGATGATTAGCTTTTTCTCTTGTGATGAACTGACGGTTATAAAACCGTTCGGAATAGTTGAGCAATGTTTCTATATGCGAAATGATGATTTGTTTACTAAATTTGTCAATGTTGGAATGATACTCTTGCTGAATGTTTTCTACAATTCCGTTGATTGTCGTTTCTTCTTTTTCTGAAAGAAACAACGCTTCGTTTACCGAATAATCAAAAAAATCGTATTGCTTAATTCTCCTTGCAAGTGGTGTGTTCCAAAAGAAATCAGGGTGAATGAGCAATAACCAACCCGATTGTGTTGGTGTTTCATTTCCATTGGCATAAAGGCTGAAAACCTGATTGGGCGACATAAAAAACATTACGCCACTATCAAAATCATACTCTTGTTGTCCGTATTTGAGCTTGATATTTGAACTGCGTTTAATGCAAACAGAATAAAAATCTATTATTACTCCTGTTACGTTATGTACGGGCGAAACAGTTTCTAAATTCACTACACTTATCAAAGGATGTGCAGGTTCGGGAAATCCTCGCAAGCGATGGTATTCTCCTATTGTCTTTATTCTTTTATTCTGATTCATTTTTGCATCCAATAAATTGATGATAAACTTTCGGGGAGTTTTGCCAATTCGGTTTCAAATGTTGTCTTTGCAGTATTATCTATTTCATTTGATTTAATGAAATGGATAAGATATGCAAGCCGTAAAAGTGCAACAGCAAACACTACTTTTGCTTCGTTAGAAACACGGTATGTGATATTAGTTTCAGGCACAAATTGATGTGTTTCTACCAGGTTTGTCCGGCGTAATTCTGTAGTCATACTTTTATCGAAACTGATGTCAAGAACCCCATCACTGTGTATGTGCCCAAATTCTCTTCCACGATACAAAAATGTAATTGCACCGAAGTCACCTTTTCCCAGGGTTGTTTCTTCCCAAGTTAATATGGTGTTTTCTATTTCTTCTATGATTTTTGACTTTTCCATATTGGTCTGTATTAATAATACCATAATAACTATAAAAAAAATTGTCAAACCTATTATCAATTTTGCCATTTTTTCTAAAATAGTTGCTTACTTTTTCGGATTTTTTTATTAGTGCTGCACTTCGGCATCCTTTCTATTACCATACATTTCCCAAAATATTTCTGCCAAAATTTGGGGCGAATGGGTTTCGCTATTCGGTTGAATGGAATTGTTAACGGTTAAAGTTCCCACATAAATCTCTTCTTCTTTCAGAACTTCGTGCAGTTGAAAAGCCAGATTTCTTAATCCTGCTTTTATAATTGACAGAGATCCAACCTGAACGTTTGGATAAAGGGCAAGCCCGCCACCTGTGAATAATACCGCTCCCTTTGCTTCCTTAAGTTTTATTTGCAGGACTTTTACGCAATGAAATGCGTTTGCAACAGACATTCTGAAATCCTCTGTTAAATCTTCAGCATTTTCATCAATGATGTTTTTATATTTCATAGCTGCAGCATTATATAACAACACGTCCACGCTTCCAAGTTTATCCGCTAATCTCTCTACAGCGTTCGTTAACTGCACGGTGTCATAAGCATCTGCCGCAACGTATTCAGTTTTGATTCCTTTTTTTTCGAAATCCGCTACCTGCGTTTTTAACTTTTCTTCATTTCTGCTAATAAGTCCAATTGAAAAATTGTTTTCTGCAAACTTCTCAGCAATTGCTTGGCTTAAATTTGGCCCTGCTCCTACGATAATGATGTTCTTATTCATTTTTTTTTCTTTAATAATTAATAGTACAAAATTACCACGTAGTCAAAAAACAGATGTATCCAAAATGACTGTTTTTGTAGTTGAAATGGAATGTATTTGTAAACAGTCAAATAGTTTAGGGTGATGGGTAGGCTTTGGTTCAATTTTTTTTCTGTGCGGTCGGCTTTTATTTTTTTCAGTGTCGTGTCGTTGGTTGTGTGTCTGCCTTTCTGACGGGATCGTCCTGCCATTGCCACTAACGTTTGAGGCTTGGCGCAGTGGCTGGGATTGTTGCTGTGTCAGTCCGGCAACTGAAGGCGATTGAAAAACTGAAGTTGAAGTTAACAACTAAAAGCCAAATAGATATTCGTCTGCCGGAACAAAAGCTGATAGCGAAAAAAAAGATGAGAATATATTCGTCAGCCAGCATAGCAGCAAACCCCATGTTGTACGTTCGTGCTTCTCCTCGGTCTGTGTCGTCCCGAATTGCAGGGTGTGTCCCGTGTGTGGAAAAGCAAGCTCTTTTGCAAGGTTGGCTTTGTGTCTGGATTTGTATGCCTTGCAAATGTGCTTGCTTTGGCGTGGGTTATTTCTTTTTGCCTTTATTAAGTTGTTTCTTCTTTTTTGATTCTGGCAAATAATTTTCAGATGACACTATCTTTTTCCCAGTTTTCATTTCAAGGTCTCGTCTTGCTTTGCCAGCAACTGAACCACCTTGCTTAGCTACAATTTGATTTTCAATAAAACCTTTTGGGTTTCTTGTCTTTACAATCGCAGTTGTCGAAGCTTCTCCTAACATTGAAAAAATCAATTCAAGGTCGTTCATGTGGTCTCGGAGATTTTGGCTTTTAAGTCCTTTTACTTTCTTGTATTCTGAAGGTGTCAAACCAAAAGTGGCTTTGGAGATTTCTGCTGTGAGTATTGCATATTCTTTTTGCTCTTTTACACCTCTCGTTTTCCATTCATCTGTTAGTTCTTCACGAATAGCAATGCTACGCATCCGTTTTTCAATCCAGTCGTCAGGATAACCTTTAAGTTTGTAAAGTTCTCTGGTACGTTGTGTCGCCAATTCAGGATTTTCAATTTCATCTAATCTGTCAGAGCCGACTTGTGCTAACCACAGTTTAAAAGGTTCTGCTTTAGGAGATGGAATTGATTGAATGATTCTTAAAAGCCCTTGTGCATTAGCACAATTCAGCTTTTGTTTGCCGCCAGCGGTGTCAACCAAAAGGGGGGTGACAAGTTGTCCCCACCCTTGCGAAAGGAGTTCATCCCGTTTACGCATTTTCTTAATATAGTCTGTAGCGTTCGGAGTGTCAGTTAATACCTGCACAACATCAGCTACTACAAAATACCATTTTTGGTCTGGCTCATTCCAAACGGTTCTTATTTGTTTACTTTCAAATAATTTAATATTGCTCATACTCTGCTTTATACTTATCGTTTAACCAAATAACTGCCTGTCAAGTTCTATATAGATTCGTTCAACTTCTTCTTTGCCCCGGTTGCGCAAACGCCTTTTTAGCAGCTCTTATAGCATTCATTAGCTTACATATTTGTTAATATCGTTTTTCTTCTTAAGATTCAATGAAATTCCATTTCCGTCATTTATTAGAAGGTCCTTTTCAGTAAGTGTTTCCAAAGAGGAGTCGAATGTTATTATCCCTTTACAGAAATGATTTTTTAGTGTTTCAAGTGAAATGACTTTTGTACCCCAAAAGTGCCTTCTCTCCAAAGTTCGAAGAATTTCTCGTGCTCCAACATCGATATCCATAGCATTAGAAAAGCCAACTATTGATGAATTCAAATCCTCAAGTATTGGACCATCTGCATGATTAAGTCCGAAGTAATGGCTATGTGTCTGTCGTAGTGTAGATACTTTTGAAGAACCTACAAGCACTACTTCAAAACCGTTGTCCGAGGTATATTTGTTTTCATAGTCAACATATTTTTCTATAGCTCCTTTTGGGTTATTTGTTATCAAATCCCAAACAACGAATGAACCAATGTTCCAATTAAAAACAAATATCCAGTAGTTAAGTCCGGAATTACCTAAACTTTTTTCCTTCTGCTCAAGGTCTTTGGTGACTCCCTCATTTACGTAACTGCTAAATACATTTTTATCGTCAGAATTTTGAATGATTTCTTCTGATTTAATTCTCAATTCTTCGACTTTTGTTTTTAA
This sequence comes from uncultured Ferruginibacter sp., assembly GCA_964590975.1. Classification (GTDB taxonomy): domain Bacteria; phylum Bacteroidota; class Bacteroidia; order Chitinophagales; family Chitinophagaceae; genus Ferruginibacter. The sequence goes on from CAZPXP010000030.1 coordinate 36,769, forward strand.
TTGTGCAGTTGGAGTCCTACCCGCCTCAATCTCATAGAAAAGGTCAGAAAGTCTTTTGAAATACTGAATTACGTCTGAATGTCCCTCAAGTTCTTTCAAGTGCTGCCCATATATAACTGATGTTCTTTCTATAGTTTCAGCCCAATAATGCTGTATTTTACTTCGGATTTGTAGTTCCATTTTGTAGCTGTCTCTTTCCAAAATTAAATGATAGGCTCTATATCCAGAATCTTCCCGGCCTTCTCCACGGTAATCAGTTAACCGAACAATTTTCAAGTCTCTGCTATTTTGAAATCTCTCTTTTAAAAAGTTTACAAGATCTTCAACATCCTTGTTTTGGTCTACAATAACTCTTGTCCCACCTATGTCTTGGAGTTGCGATAGCCTTACGCTAAACCTTTTTAGTTTCCTTAATATCTGCGGTTTTCTTTTTAATCTTTGAGCTATAAAATAGTCTTTCCCAAATTGAGATAACCATTGTTGCAGTTCAACGGTAGTTTTAGAAAGAGGCTCTAAATGATTTTTTCGATATTCGTCGAAGGCGTCAGTATAGTGAATATACTTGTCGACATCTGTTTCTGTGTCACGAGACAAAGCTTTTCCGGCCGTATCTATAAGAGTATTAGAGAGTTTCATAATAATAGCTGCTAACGAGCAGGGCTTTATGCAGGTTGGGAATTAGTATCCCGTCTGCCCGTAACCGCTGCTGATTGAAAATATGTTGATGAAGTTAAGTACAAAAGCTGATATTTATTCGTCTGCTGGAACTGAAGCTGGGATTTGCAATTAGCTGATGTTACAACGTCCTGCCCAACTTGCATAAAACCCAATGTTGGCAGCAGTAAGATTTCGCTTTGTTTGTTATACACTTTATGTCAATTTTTTGTGTCACTCAAATTGAGTAAATAACTTGCAATAGCTTGTGTTTCCGAACTTGTAAAAATTGGCTTGAAATAGTTGACATAGCTAAGAAGTTCACTAACTGTTAAGACCTTTACATATTGGAACTCCTCGTTAGGCTTTGAATTTGTCATTACAATTAAGTTTTTTATTGGTATTTTTCTGTCTCCCCAATGATGTCGCTTAATGTTTATTCTATACTTTGAAATATCTCCTGTTAGGATGTTAAAGAGAGCAAAACTTGTTCGCTTTATTTGTTGAATGGGGGAACGTAAATCCAAGCTTGCTAATGATTTGTCACTCCAATTTTTTGTCTCAATAATGAAAATACCCGAAGGCGTAACAAGTAAATGGTCAATTTGAATTGACTTGATATAATCATTTTCTTGTCGGTTGTAAATAGCTGGATGAAAACTTAGAGTAAAGTCGTTTATTAAAATGTTTTCGTCTGATAAGTTCTCCAACTCTTTTACAACTTTATGTTCGCCCAACGCTCCATAAATTGAGTTTTTCACTTCATCAATTATACGCTGCTTATTTTCAAGTTTGTTTATCTCGGTCAAACAGCTTTCGTTAACTGCGTCTCTAAACTGCGAAGTGATATATTGACGGCGATTAGTTTTATATTGATGTTGGTCAACTATATTCCTGATTGCATAACTAACTTTATTATCCAAATTGAGTTCTAAACTTTGAAGTTTCCTTTTTAAAAATCTCCGCTTTATATAGTTTACAAATCTTTGAATAAAATTCAATCCCCTTGAAGTAGATAAGCTGTTTAGCTTTTGCACTAACTCTTCAATCTCACTACGAAAAATGCTTTCAAAATGAGTTTTGTCCGTTTTAATGGCATTATCTAATTGTAAAATTTCTGCGTTAAGAGTAATCTTTTCATTTTCTATAAGTTGTTCATGGTTTGAAACGATTTGCTGTCTTAAAATTGAAAAGTTTTTTTGAAAATTTATTACCTCGTTTAAAGAATTGAAGTCATTAATGTTGTGTCGCTTCAAATGCGTTTTTACCGTTGTTAAACAGCCAACAGAGTTATGAACTTTGCACATTATTCTTTGTCAATATTTTGAAGGTTGTGTCCCGAACTTATTGCTGCCAAAGGCAGGGCTTGGCGTTGTTGGGGGATTTGAAAAACGTCCGCCCGGAACTGAAGCCCAATTGAAAAACTGATGATGAAGATAACAACGTCCTGCCCCAATAACGCCAAACCCAATGTTGTGTGCAGCCATGTCTGTTTAGTTTGTTGTTATAAGTGAAATAAATTTCTCTCGTCCTGTTCTATTATTGTAAGCAGCAGACTTTCTATTCCACCATTGAGAACTTGCATGAGGAACTCCGTCAATCTTTATATTGTCAAAGCAGTTTTTATCAAGTTCTGAATTAAACTTGTTCATAAAACTGTGTTTTGCTTTTGTGCTAATAAATATCATCAACGTAGGCTTAATTATCTTGAATACAGATTTTAATGTTTGAAAAGCTACTTCATTATCTCTATCATTGTTCTCTATGCTTCCGCCTTCTATAAAATGTGGTCTTTGAAAATAATTGTAGAAACTAACAAATGGAAATATCTGATTTTCATTTTTTAAATGCGAAAGGTTGTTCTTGAGTTCTCTTTTGAGATTATAAAATATCATAAGCGGCTTTGCATATCCTTCCTCATCTGGATTGTCTGCTTTTTGAACAACGCCTCTCGTATCAATATAATCAGCAAGTCCTTCATAGAAATTATCAGAGGTATTGTTATACCAATCAGTTAAATGAGTTTCATTGTCTTTTTCTAAATCTTTCAATTCGTCACCTGGCATATAATGGCTCTCTCCAAGTAGTAATATTTTTTTTGATTGCTCTGTCCACCTATAACCGATAAAGGGCAGCATTTGAGGGTAATTATTTAAATGCTTAACTTTTGATTTTAGCTCGCTGTCAAACGCTGTAGTGTAAGGAGTTTGCATTAATGATTTCTTTTAAACCTTAAAATCTGGATTGTATGTGTAGGCTGTCTCGTTTGGTTGCACACAACTCAAATATATACGCAATTATTCGATTTTCAAAGCTTTAACATTATTCAGATAGTTTTCTGTATCAAGGTATTATGAAAATAATGCGCAATGCGTATTTTGTATAAATCTTTCTTCGCAAAGGATGCATTTATTCATTTGGCGCAATGCGCGTTTTGTATATTTATAAATCGAAGTTTCGTTTTGCCGGGCTGCTTATCCTGCTTAAGAACAAGGGAGTGACTACAATAATCAGTGGCTGATTGAATGCCTGTTTTTATATACTGCTTTTGCAGAACAAAGGATGGATATGCACGCACATTGCCGCAAACAGGATTTTTACGGTCGGCGTGGCGGCTTACGGTCAGGCGGTTTTGGTTTTGTCTTTGTTCCTGAATTTTGTAATGGCATCTTTATGCAATAGCAGTTTGTATAGCTGGATGAGGGCCGTTATGGCAAAGACGCCACCTATTACCCAGTTGAGGTATTGCTGGCTGTTGGCTATACGGCTAACGATCCACCTGCCACCAAAGATAAATACACAGTTACCGGCAAGCGTGCCGATACCGATACCTACAATATAACTGTTGTACTGGTTGCGTTTGGGCTGGAGCACTTTTTTGGTAAAGAGTATGGTACTCCAGCCAAACCAGAAGGGGATCTGAACGGGGTTGATGGCACTCATAAACATGCCGAGCAGGAAACGGTGCATGTCATTCTTCAGGAATACGTTCTTTGCACCGGGATTGTCTTTAAGGGCGGCGGCAAAGCTACCGACGGCAAGGGCCAGTATGATAACGAGGGTTGCCCACTCCATAATGCGCATCAGCTTTTCCTGTTTGCGTATCCAGTCTATCCCTACCAGCGAGATGCGTACATACACCATCTCTACCAGCAGCGACCCCAGCGAGAACCATACTGCATCTTTAATGCTTTCCTGCAAACCGATCTGCATGGCTGCTATGTTGAGCGTACCGAGCGGCAGCGATCCGAGAAAGCTGATCACCATGCCCCAGGCAAATATTTTGATTAACTTTTTTATGGTTCTAAGGTATTATGCTGTTACTATTAAAATTGTTTTCGCTTTTTATTCTTTGTTACCAATTGCATAACGGAGCAGTGCTTTACCGGGCACTATGCTATGCTATCGATTACCTGCTACCTGCTCGCCTGCCACTGTGTTTTACATGGTTGTAAGCATGGTTTGCGCGGGTGTCAGCATCGTTTTCGCCACTGTAAATACGATTTTCACACCTGTAAGCGTGGTTTTCACGCGTGTTAGGGTCTTTTGCGCTCTTGTAAGAGTGGTTTTTGCGCCTGCACCATTCATTTGCCTCTATTTAAGCATCGTTTTTTCGTTTGTTTGAACCTATTTCATTCCTGTAAGATTGATTTTCACGCATGTAAAACTCAATTTCGCATGTGTGAGATTGATTTTCATGCGTGTTTGCATCTTATACAACGGTTTAGATCAATTTTTACGATGGTCAGGGTCGTAAACGGATAATGGGAAGCTATGCGCCTGTGTGCAGCGGGCTATCTTCATCACCCCATCGCCTTATCGGCTGCTTTCATCACTTTCATGTGTACTCTTGCCTGCCTCAGGAAGCGTATCCCTTTAAACAATGGCCAGGGCTTTACCCCCTGCTTACTGTTGTACCGGCTTATGGTAAACAACAGTTTCCAGTGCCTGAGTATTTCCCGGTAGGCGCCCATGAGGGTATAACCGGTATCGTAAAAGTGATTGGGTTCTGCCCCGCAACCGTTGTATTCGAGTATGACAAAATTTTTGCCAGCTTTCAGCTCGTCTACATTATTACACATGATATCGTAACGACCATAGAAAAAATCATTTACCTGGTGGCTGATCTTATCAAATATTGATACGAGCTGGTCGTCGATATGTTCTTTAAGATCAATGAAATGTGCTCCGCGGTTGTGGTTGGCTGCATAGCTTAGCATGTATTTTTCACCTTTGGGCAGTACGTCGTTCCACCGTTCGCGGTGCTTGCTGTGCATTTCGCCTACCCGTTTGTTTCCCTTGGGGTGAAGGAGTACCAGTTGTTCGAGGGTGTGCACCCCATCGCCCGTTACCTGCAGGGGTATTTTATGCAGGAAGCCTGTAATCATACCCCGGGGGGATTGCGGGTGACGGATATAAAATACACTTACTTCCATGGGGTAATATACCAGGCTCTGCACTATATATTCTACGGGTACGCGCTCGTGGTAGAAGCGCCATTCTTCTTCTGTATCAATTTTACGGAACAGCACCCCCTGCCCTCCTACTTCGGGCTTTACCACGAAGGGGTAGGTTATACCGCTTTCTTCCAGCTTTTTACCGAGGCTGGAAAAGTTTTCGGCGGGCAGACAGTTAAAGGTAGGCGGGTAAAGATCATGGGGCAGAAGGTCGTACATTTCTTTCTTGGGCTCGCCTTCCATACCGCCAAAAGTGATCTTAGGGTTACTGGGTGTGAAGAACCACACCGACCAGGAACGGATGATATACCCCAGCCAGAAAAGGCTGATGGGCGTGTAGAGCAATTTGAAGGGCCATTGTTCCCAGTTTGTTATTCTCCTGATAGCTTGTTTCAAATACCGTAGTTGTGTTAAAGCCCCAAATGTAAGATGTAAATGTTAATTTCTTAAGGGGTGGAAGGGTCTGTTTATGAATGGCGGGATGAAGGGTACGGGGTGAGATACTTTGTACTGCGCTACTACTCCGTACTATTTATTACATTTGCCACACGAAAAGCAGACGATATGCATGTACCAACGATGGCAGAAATGATGGCTAAGGGTGAAACCCCGGAAATTCTTTTTTGGGTAGGCTGTGCAGGGAGCTTTGACCAGCGGGCACAGAAGATCACCAGGGCTTTTGCCACCATCCTTGATAAAACGGGTATGAGCTATGCCATTCTCGGTAAGGAAGAAATGTGTACCGGTGATCCGGCGCGCAGGGCGGGTAATGAATTTATGTTCCAGATGATGGCTTACCAGAATATACAGGTACTGAATGGCTATGGTATTAAAAAGATCGTTACTGCATGCCCGCATTGTTTTAATACTCTTAAGAATGAATATCCTGAGCTGGGAGGCACCTACGAGGTTATCCACCACACTACCCTGCTGCAGCAACTGATTGACGAAGGAAGGATAAAGATGCAGGAAGGCGGTACTTTTAAAGGCAGGCGTATAACCTACCACGACAGTTGTTATCTTGGCCGCGCCAATAATATCTATGAAGCTCCCCGTAAGGTACTTGAAGTGCTCGACGCCGAACTGGTGGAAATGAAGCGCTGCCGCAGTAATGGCCTTTGCTGTGGTGCGGGTGGTGCGCAGATGTTTAAAGAGGAGGAGAAAGGTGATACGCGCGTAAACCTTGAACGTACTGCTGAAGCCCTGGCTACCGGGGCAACTGTAATTGCTGCTGCCTGCCCGTTCTGCAATACGATGATGACTGACGGTGTAAAAACCAACGAAAAAGAGGAGACAGTGATGGTACTTGATATTGCCGAAATTGTAGCTGCTTCATTATAATCCTGCTTATATTTAATACGGCTAACCGTTACTCCTGCCGGGTTAAATTACCCCTGTTCTAATAGCCCAAATATTACCTGTGCCCAAGCACTGGTCTTTTGCACAGCATGGGCCTGTGCTATTAACAAAACCTATGCTGGTGTTCACTATCAGCCGTTTCCGTACTTGTACCTGATCTGTTCAGTTTTAAGCACAAAGCCTTGTATTTTCTATTAAAGGACAGTAGTTTTATATTACTGCATATTAATTTTTTGGTAGCACTGCAAAGAATTCTTTATGTTGAAACTAATAATTCTCACCAGCACAATACTTCTTTTTTATTCCTGCCGGACAGAAATAAAAAAAGCTGATCATGCTTTTATGAAAACTGTAAAAGAGCAGGCTGCTCTTGATTCTTCTTTACAAACGGCTATTGAGCTTTTTCCTAAGAAGGTCTATTTTGGCTCCCTGCCTTCTTCCGGCAAGCTGGCAGGATATTTCACCGTTAAAAATAAGGGTCAAAGGAATTTTAACATCGTCTCCATAGCGTCGCATTGCGATTGTTTTACCACCAGTTATGGTAATGCTACCACGATACTGCCCGGCGACAGCCTTAAAGTTTCGTATCAACTGCATATCAGCAATAGTAAAGGACGTGTTCAGAACAGTATTATAGTTATTGGCAACTGCCCCAATGGGAATCAAACGTTTTATATAGAAGGTACAATTATTAACAATTAAAAACACTATGTTATGAAAATGAAGAAGATCATGATTGCGATGGTACTTATTGCTTCGTTGACAATCGGAGCCCTGTACAACGCCAGCGCTAATTTAATTGGATGGCAGACTACCTGTGTTACTGAATGGCAGGACGACACATGCACCTATCGTGAAACTTGCCAGGCCTTTTACGTATTATTTATACCTGGCCCGCAGGAATGCTGTACTGAGACTATTGAATGTGTTAGATAAATACCCCCCCAAAGGAGATTTACCTACGTTGGCGATGCCTGTAATATGCTGACGTTATTTAATGCATCCTCTCAGCCACAAGCGGAAAAAGAGCGCAGCCACAACTGTGCTCTTTTTCTATTATGCCTTTCCGGCGGGGGCCTGTTGTGAAAAAAGAATGGTTAACTTTGCATCATGAATCTCAATTATCAACAATGGCTCCCTGCGGATTTCAGTCCTGAATCGAGGGTATGGGTTTATCAATGTAACCGGCTGTTCAGCCTCAGTGAGGCACTGGAGATTGAAGACCTGATTGAGTCGTTTGCAGCAGACTGGAGGAGCCACGGCGATCCGGTAAAAGGATATGGCAACCTGCTGTATGGTCAATTCATAGTGCTTATGGCTGATGAAACGGCTACAGGCGTTAGCGGGTGCAGTACTGATGGCTCGGTGCGGCTGGTTAAACAGATCGAAAGCCGGTTTAATGTATCACTGTTCGATCGCCTGCAACTGGCGTTTGTTGTAAAGGATAAGATACAGCTTCTCCCTCTTGCACAACTGGAGTATGCGCTCAGCAACCAGTTTATTACACCGGATACCTTATATTTCAATAATACTGTACTCACCAAAAAAGAGATGGAAAATAACTGGCTGATACCCGTAAAGGAAAGCTGGTTAAAAAATAAGCTGGCAGGAAGCCTACCTGCCTGATGCAGTTTTGGCGGGGGTAGCTTTATTTTTTTCATTCAATTTGCGCAGCAGTTGCAGTTTATTTGTTTTTGCTGCATTCTTACTGAATACATAGCTCAGGGAGAGCCTTATGTTGCGCGTTTGCGTGGCTGAGAAGCTTTCGAGATAGAAATTACTGCCGTATGTGGTATTGTGGTTTTGCTGCTGCCGGAAGGGATCGATGATGTTCAGGCTGATGGTCATCTTTTTGTTCAGCAGTTTATACTGCGCTCCTATGTTCATACTCAGTGTATTCCGTACGGTGCCCTGCGGGTTTGCAAACCGGTTGAAGGTAAAGCTGGCATTGCTGCCGAGGAGGCTGGTAAACTGGTAGTTGCCATTAAGGGTGGAGAAGAAAGAACCACCGTTGCGGAACCGGTTTACCTCCCGGTCGTGCCGGCTGTAAACATTGTAGGTGTAGCCGAGGCTTATATTCACTTTCGACTTTTTACTGATCGTATATCCTCCCCATGCGCTGCTCTCGTATTCGGTACGGCCGCTGATGTTCTGCCAGGTGGTGGTGGTTTTTCCATCGGGCTGCAGTGTGCGGATAGCACTGTAAATATTGGTGAGGGTATTATATCCTATTGCGCCGTTGAGGTACCAGCCCTTATTCCATTTACCCACTATCAGATCGTAGTTATCGGCATAGTAGGGTTGCAGGTAGGGGTTGCCAAACCTTGTATTATAGGGATCGCCATAATCGACAGAAGGGTTCAGTTCATTCAGGCCCGGGCGCTGGATGGTGCGTTTGTAGCTGAGTGTAAGGCTTATCTCGCTCTTCCATTTCCTGATCATGGTGGCAAAGGGCAGCCAGCTCAGGTAGTGATTGGCTGCATCGGGGTCTCCTGCTTTAAGGTCGAAGCTGATGGCGGTCCGTTCGGCCTGCACGCCTGCATTGATGTAGAAATCGGTTATGATATCGTAGCGCAGGGCAAGGCGAAGGGTAGCTATGGCCTGGCGAAAACGAAAATCGTTACTCAGGAGATTGTTCTTAACAAATATGCCGTCGGGTTTTTTCAGGAAAGCTGTATTGAGTATGGTATGGCTATTAGAGACCGCAATGCTGCCACCGGTATTCAGTTGGAGTTTGGCGTTGAGGGGGTGATCGAGGTTGAGGCGTACGCTGAAGTTCCGGCTCTTTACCTCTGTGTTCTGTTCCTGTGTGGAGTCGTTGCCGCTGAAGCTGTAATCGGGGTTAAGAAACTGCTGGTAAAAATCCCTGTCTACCTGGCTTGTGCCCTGGTTAAATGCCGTAATAAGCCTCAACTGGGCCCTGGGGTTTTTAAATTTACGCGAATAGGTTGCACTGATACCTGGGTTTATACTTTCTGTACCACTGCTGATGTACCGGTTACTCAAACGGTATATGGCATTATTGCTGTTAAGGTTGGTATAGGTAGTGGTGCTGCTGTTACCGGCATCGTTGCTGTTGAAGGTAGAAGTAAAATTAAGGCTGTTCTTTTTATTGAGCTCATAGTCGATTGAAAGACGCAGGTTGGGGCGGTGGTTAAGGGTGTTGTTCTGCCCGGTGGTATTAAAGTAGTTAACCGAATCGGTATAAATATTCTGGCGGTTGCTGAAACTGCTGCCATCGAAATCGTTGTAGCCAAAGCCTGCGGTAAAGTTGAGACCGAGTTTCTTCCTGCGATAGCTGAAGTTACCACTGATGCCGGCTTCTCCTCTTGTACCGCCGTTGATGCTGAGCCTGCCGCTCATACCTACTTTACCCTTTTTTGTTACGATATTGATCACACCTCCCCTTTCGTTGGCGTATTGTGGTGGCGGGGTGGTCATTACTTCAATCTTTTCGATCATGCTGCCGGGCATACTTTCCAGGAGATCCTGCAACTGCCGGGCATTGAGTTCAACGGGTTTGTCATCAATAAGCACTTTGGTTTCCTTACCTTTTAATAATACTTTTCCGTCGTTATCTACATTTACCAGCGGGGTTTGTTTGAGCAGTTCGGTTCCTGTAGCCCCCGCGCTCAGTGCCGATTCTCCTGTGTTGAAGGTGATCTTCCCGTCTTTACTTTCGATGAGGGGTTTTTCTGCATACACCACCACTTCTTCCATCTGCCTGTTGCTGGGGTTGAGTTTGAGTTCGTTGAGGTCAAAATCGAACCGTTCTGCACGCAGGTGGATACTGTCGAGGGTAAGGGTGTTATATCCTGTAAGGGAGATGCGTAACCTGTACCAACCAAAGGCAAGGTGTTCAAAGAGGAAGCCGCCGTCTTTTACTGTGAGTACTGTGTATTTTACTGTGCTGTCGCCCCGCAGGGTCAGTTCGACTGTAGCCTGTGGCAGCGCCTTATCCTGTGCACCGTCCATAACAGTGCCGGTAATGATACCGGTTCCATTGGGGGTATTCCGGGCGAATAATGGTGGGGTACACCAAACCAGTACCAACAGCAGCAGCCAGCCGCAGCGCAGCGGGGAAGTCTTTACAGGGTTCTGGTTCTGGTAGAAATGACAATTCATTATTCCTCAAAAATAGTTTAGTGGCGGGCATATTACAAACCATTTACAGAAAAAGCGGCCGGAATACTGCTGCCGTCTTTCTGCAGTTGGCCCCGTTGGAGCGAAACCCGCTTTCTCGCAGGTAACTGCCACTTATCCTTATCGGCCTGCCAATCTGTCACTATTAAGGTATTCTTTCTTACCTTTGCTATCATTTTCAAGATCATGAGTGTGCTTGATTTATCCACCGCTAAACACGACGAAACAAGGCAGGGGGAGGCTTTTGCTCCTTTTGTGCAGGAGGTAAACCTTTACAGGAAGAAGTTTTATATAGAAAGCTATGGCTGTGCTATGAATTTTGCCGACAGTGAGGTTGTGGCTTCTATTCTGAACGATAAGGGGTTTGGCGCTACGACCGAACTGGCGGATGCCGACCTGATCTTTATCAATACGTGCAGCATCAGGGATAAGGCGGAGCAAACTGTGCGTAAGCGCCTTCATGATTTTCAGCGTATCAAAGACGGGCGTAAAGGTGTGCTGGTAGGTGTGCTGGGTTGTATGGCTGAGCGCCTTAAGGCTAAATTTCTTGAGGAAGAGAAACTGGTTGATATGGTGGTTGGGCCTGATGCTTACCGGAGTATACCCTCGCTGATCGAAGAGGCAGAGGGTGGGCAAAAGGGGGTAAACGTATTGCTGAGCAGGGAGGAGACATACGCTGATATTGCTCCCGTACGCCTGAACAGTAACGGCGTTACTGCTTTTGTGAGTATTATGCGGGGTTGTAATAATATGTGTTCTTTCTGTGTGGTGCCTTTTACGCGGGGCCGTGAACGGAGCCGGGATGCATACAGCATTATTAACGAATGCCAGGAGCTATTTGAGCGGGGCTACCGCGAGGTAACGCTGCTGGGGCAGAATGTAGACAGTTATTACTGGACTAATGAAACCGGTACTGAAACCGTGACTTTTGCCATGCTGCTCGAAAGGGTAGCACTGGTATCGCCCCTGCTGCGGGTACGTTTTTCTACCTCTCATCCCAAAGACATTACGGATGAAGTGCTTTTTACCATTGCTAAATATGAAAACATCTGTAATTACATTCACCTTCCGGTTCAGAGCGGCAGTACAAGGGTGCTGCAATTGATGAACCGTACTTATACCCGCGAATGGTATCTTGCCAAGTTCGACCGCATCAGGGAGATCATACCGGACTGCGGCCTGAGCACAGACGTCATCAGCGGATTCTGTACTGAAACGGAAGAGGATCACCAGGAAACCCTCAGCCTGATGACCTACTGTAAGTTTGACCTTGCCTACATGTATTTCTATTCTGAACGCCCGGGTACGCTTGCTGAACGCCGTTATGAGGATGATGTACCGGAAGAGACCAAGAAGCGCCGGCTTGCGGAAATTGTAGAGCTGCACCGACGTAATGCGCTTGCGGGTATGCAGGCCGACGTGGGCAAAACATTTAAGGTGCTTATTGAAGGCAACAGCAGGAAAAGCGATGGTGACTGGGCGGGGCGGAATGACCAGAACAAAATGATCGTTTTTCCTAAAACCTCAAGGCTGCTTCGGCCGGGTGATTATGTAATGGTTAAAACGCATAGCTGCACTTCGGCCACTCTTATCGGCGAACTCGTTGTATAACCAACGGGATTAAATCATTAAAATGACCGCAGTTGCGGTATCTATATGGATCTACAAAGTATAAAGAACAGGTTTGGTATTATTGGTAATTCTCCCTCGCTTAACCACGCCTTAAATGTTGCTACACAGGTGGCGAATACTGACCTGAGCGTACTCATTGTTGGTGAAAGTGGTGTGGGTAAGGAAGTATTTTCACAGATCATTCATGCACTGTCTGCACGTAAGCATAACCCTTTTATTGCCGTTAACTGCGGCGCTATTCCCGAAGGTACTATTGACTCGGAGCTCTTTGGACATGAGAAGGGGTCTTTTACGGGTGCGGTAGACAGTCGTAAAGGGTATTTTGAAACGGTTAACGGGGGTACTATCTTTCTTGATGAGATTGGTGAGATGCCGCTGGGCACACAGGCACGCCTGCTGCGTGTACTGGAAGCGGGTGAATACATCAGGGTGGGGTCTTCCAAAGTACAGAAAACGGATGTGCGGGTTATTGCCGCCACCAATAAGGAGCTTTTGGAGTTTACACAAACGGGGCGCTTCCGCGAAGACCTGTACTACCGGCTGAATACAGTACCGATCCGTGTTCCTGCACTGCGCGACAGGAAAGAAGATATTCCTGTACTGTTCAGGAAGTTTGCGGTTGACTTTGCCGACAGGTATAAAACCACCCCGGTACAACTGGAAGAGGACGCTAAAGATTTGTTAATGCACTATCCCTTCCCGGGTAATGTGCGCGAATTGAAGAACCTTGCAGAACAGATATCTGTACTGGCCAAGGATAAACAGATTACTGCACGTAACCTGCAGCCCTTCCTGCCTGAAACCAACCAGAACCGCCTGCCGGTACTGGCGGGGGGCAGCGGAAGCGTAAGCCATGCAGAGTTTGCAAATGAAAGGGATATTCTTTATAAATTGTTCTTCGATATGAAAAAGGACGTAACGGAATTGAAACGTATGTTCTTTGACATGATACAGAACCCGGGTAATGCTCTTAAGCACGGGGCTGTATATAACGAGGAGCCTTTACTGCCCGACTACCAGCCTATTGCAGCGCAGCAGGCCATTATGCAGACGGGCGGCAACCCGGCGGTGGTGATCAGCCATAATGGTAGCGATATCCATCACCATGAAGAGATCGAAGAATCGCTGAGCATTATGGATAAGGAGAAAGAACTGATCGCGAAAGCGTTAAAGAAGCATAAGAGCAAGAGAAAGGATGCTGCTCTTGACCTGGGTATCAGCGAGCGCACGCTGTACAGGAAGATCAGGGAGTATGGGATTGAGGAGTTGTAAGCTGTACGGGGTGCGGATATTTGCTGTATGGTATTAAATCCTGCTGTTAAAAAATGAACAAACGTATATATCATATATTCCTGCTGCTGGTGGCAGGGCTGAGCGGGTTCTATTCTACCTGCAAATATTCTTTTAAGGATACTTCCCCGATACCGCAGGAGATCAAAACTTTCAGGGTAAACTACCTGGAGAATAAGGCCACATACGTAAACCCGCAACTGAGCCCGCAGCTTACGGAAAAGCTTAAGCAGAAGATCATCAGTACCACAAGGCTGCGGCAGACGAACGATGATGATGCGCATTATGACATCAGCGGTTATGTATCGAACTACTTTACTTCTACTACGGGCATCTCGGGTAATAACCCCAGCTCGAACCGCCTTACGGTTGGTTTTCACCTTATATTCAAGAATACGCTGGATAATACCAAGAACTTTGAAACGGATCTGAGCCGCAACTTTGACTTTCCTGCCTCACAAACACTTTCGCAGGCGGAGGCATCGCTGAATACGGAGATTGTCAAGAATATTATTGACGAGATCTTTAACAAGATATTTTCTAACTGGTAGTACACTGCCAGGGGCTTATTACAAAATACCGGGATTTTAGGGTCATTAAGGATGTAACTACCTGATTATCTTTGTAGTTTTGAACGAAATACATATACGATTTTGATTGAACAATTACTTTCGAGGTTCCGGACGGCTGAAGAGGAGGAGGCATTTATGCACCAGCTTGCAGAGGAACACCCTTATTTTACCCCTGCACAGTTCTACCGCCTGCAAAGGGCACAGCCGGGAACGGAGAGTCATAGCCGGTTAACGGCCATTAATGCTGTTCTGTTTAACAATAACCGCTGGCTTCATTTTAAGCTCAGCGAGTTTATGGCGCCTGCAAGCACTTCCCGCGCAACTGCTGAAGGGCATGTACCTGAACCGGTGCCTGCAACTGAAGTGGAAGAGACTGCGGGGGCAACTGCTACGGCACAGGATATTGCTGAACTGGTTGCTGCAACTGATGAAACGGCTCCTGAGGAGATCTCTACAACAGAAACAGGTGATGGCGACACAGAAAGGCCGGATATGCCGGCGGAACAACCGGTTGCAACCGATCCGGCGCCTGGAGATGCTGGTAATGAATATACAGAGGAGGAAAACCCTGAGCCTGACGGGATGACCGCGGGTGAGGATCAACCTGTGCCTGTTATACCTGCTATAAGGCCTGTTAAGGAAGGCAGCCTGTTATCGTTTGAACCTTACCATACTGTAGATTATTTTGCATCGCTCGGGATAAAACTGAGCGAAGAGATCAAATCGGGCGATAAACTGGGGATCCAGCTAAGAAGCTTTACGGACTGGCTTAAATCGATGAAAAAGGTACATGACCTGCCCAAAGAAACGGCCATTAATGATGCTACCCAGCAGGCTATACAACATATAGCGGAAAAAAGCAATACGCATGACGATGTGCTTACGGAGGCTATGGCGGAGGTGTACCTGCAACAGGGAAAGCTCCTGAAGGCGCGGCAGGTGTACGAAAAATTAAGTTTGCTCAATCCCTCTAAAAGTGCTTTCTTTGCAGCCAAAATCGAAAATTTAAAAGGCAACTGACATGATGATATTTTTTGTGGTACTGATAATTTTAGCTGCGGTAGTACTGGGGCTTTTTGTTCTGATACAGAATCCCAAGGGTGGTGGTCTTTCCGGTACCTTTGGCGGCTTTGGCAACCAGTTGATGGGTGTTAAGCAGACTACAGATATCCTTGAAAAGGGTACCTGGGTGTTTGCAGGTGCGGTAGCTATTCTTTGCCTTACTTCGGCCCTTTTTATTCCCAAAAGCAATGGTTCTTCTTCAGTTAATGACAAACTGATGGAAAAAGCTCCGTCCAGCGTTCCCCAGAGCAACCCCGCTCCTGCTCCTGTAGCACCGGGCGCTGCTAATGCGCCAGCTCCTGGTCCGGATTCTCCAAAAAAATAACAACTTGTTATATAAGATACCAGCAACCCTGTTCTCCAAAACAGGGTTTTTTATTTTACTTTGTGCACAGGCAATATGAAAAGAAAAATCATCACAGGCATTCTCTTAGTGCTTCTGGCAGCGGGCGGTTTTACTGCCTGGAAGATATTTGGTCCATCTGTACACCAACCGGCGGGTAAATACTTTTATATTAAAACGGGGAGTTCTTACGCTTCGGTAAAGCGGAACCTCCTGGATGAACATATTATTGACGGAGTTTTCTTCTTTGATTTTATGGCTCACCGCCTTGGTTATGATGAATCTGTAAAAGCGGGACGATACGAGATCAGGAAAGGAATGAGCCTGATTGCGCTGATACGCATGCTGCGCAGCGGCGATCAAAGTGAGGTTAAACTGGTGATCAACAAATGGCGCACTGTTGATGATATGATCGGCCAGTTGGCCAAAAACTTTGAGAGTGACGCCACTGCTCTGCGGTCTTATTTTGACAACCCGGATTCGATGGCAGCACTTAACCTCGACAGCAATACCATTATGACCGCAGTTATCCCGAATACCTATGGTCTTTTCTGGAACAGCCCGCCCTGGAGGATATTCCGTAAACTGTACAGGGAGCAGGATAAATTCTGGACACCTGAACGTAAACAGAAAGCCAGCGCCCTGAACCTCACTCCCAAACAGGCATATATACTGGCAAGCATTGTTGAGGAAGAAACAAATGAGGATGCTGATAAAGGCAAGATCGCCAGCGTATACCTCAACCGCATGGAAACGGGTATGAAGCTGGGCGCCGACCCTACGGTAAAGTTTGCACTGAAGGATTTCGGGCTTAAAAGGATATTCAACAAACACCTCAGCGTAGAATCGCCTTATAATACATATATGCATACGGGTTTGCCCCCGGGGCCTATCTGTACGCCTTCTGCCAAAACGATCGATGCGGTGCTTAACGCCCCCATCACTGATTATCTTTATTTTGTTGCGCAGCCTAACCTTACGGGCTACTCCAACTTTGCCAGTAATTATACTCAACACATGCAGTATGCTCGTGAGTACCAGGTATGGATAGACAGTTTTTTACGTGCTAAAGCGGCTAAACAACCATAAACATCTGTATTTTTATACTGGTTGCTGTCCTGCAATACCGGACAGGTAATACATTTATACGTGATCAAACTGCAACGGATTATCATTACTTCGCCGCCGGTACGTTTCTTACTGCGCAAAAGTAAATCCTGGATCCTCCCGGGGTTTGAAGGTGTGCCTCTTTATGATGTGACCCGTTTTTTTGTACGGCAGATACGTACTACGGGACTCACGGAAAGGGCTTCAGCGATTGCTTATAACCTTATTATGGCGCTGCCTCCTGCTTTCCTGTTCCTCTTTACACTGCTGCCGAGATTGCCCTTTATCAGCCAACGGAATATACGGATACAACTGCACCGCCTGATCAATGATATCATCCCGGCCAAAGTACACAACCAGAACATCATCAATTTTATAGACCAGTTCTTCTCCTCGCCAAAAGTGGGCCTGATCTCTGTCGGTTTTATCCTCTCCCTGTTCTTTGCATCAAATGCCATGATGGGCATCATGCGGTCTTTCAATAAGAACTATATCGGCTTTGAAAAAAGGAAGGGGCTGCATGTGCGGTGGATGGCTATTAAGCTTACCTCCCTCCTGTTTGCTCTTGTACTGGGTTGCCTGCTGATGATGATCACCCAGGGCGCTGTACTGAAATTTTTTGGTATCAGGAGCTTCGAGGTACGTCAGGTGATCTATTTTATCCGCTGGATATTTATCGTCGGGCTTATTTTTTATGCTTTTGCCTTTATCTACAAATATGCTCCTGCGGTACAGAAACGCTGGAAGCTGCTTTCGCCGGGCTCTATTCTTGCTACTACGCTCAGCCTTGCTGCTTCGCTGGGGTTCTCTGCTTTTGTAAATAATTTCAGCAACTACAATGTGCTTTATGGCGCTATTGGTACGGTGATCGTACTGATGAGCCTTGTATTTATCAATTCGCTGGTGCTGCTCATTGGCTTTGAGCTTAATGTGAGTATCAAATCGCTGAGAAGTATTGCGGAGAAAAGGGCGTTGGGGGAACCGGTGGTTGAAACGGGGAAGTGAGGGCTGAGTTGCGGGTATGAAT
>CAZPXP010000031.1:0-16968 GCA_964590975.1 uncultured Ferruginibacter sp.
TGCTGCCGAGTGGGCGGTTGCTCAGCAGTATCGTTGATGTACTGCCCGACTGGCTGACGTCACCTGCAACATTGAGCGTCATATTGTATACCGTACTGCCGTCAGATGCATCTGTCGCATTTACAATAAGCGTACCTCCCGTTACCGTCAGGCTGTTATTGATCGTCATGGTACGGCTGGCAAATCTTGGTGAAGCAACTTCCAGCGTACCACCTTCCACGCGTATAGTATTGATAGAAGGAGCAGTGGTCATTTCCGTAGCGAGACGTAACGAGCCCGAAGATCCGGTACTCTTTACAACAAGGCTGTCAATCACATAAGTAGAAGATAATGCAAATGAAGCACCAGTACCGCCAGTGATGGTTTGCGAAGTACAATTCCACTCAATAACACCATCATAAATAGCGCTGGAGTTGAGGCTGAACATATTGGAAACAACCCCACGTATCGAGATAAGCGACCCGTTTTTATAATTGCCTGCGGGCAGCGTACCGCCATTGCGCAACACCCTGTACTGGCTTCCGGCTTCCAGTTGGAAACTGGAAACACTCCAACCCACTGTATTGCCACTGTTTACGTCGCAGAGCACCAGACCACCGTTATATACTTTAATATTTCCAAAAGCTACAGGACCAGTTCCTATTTCGAGCGAAGGAGATGCACTGGAAACCGTACCCGCCAGCCATAGCGTACCATAGATATCGCCCGTTACGCCAGCGCCACCCGCAAAGCTAAGTTTCATCGATACCGCTGCAGTTGGGGCAAGCTTGAGTGTAGCACCGGCAGCAATATAAAGCCCCGGTACAGCAGTAGAAGTAGAAGATAAGGCGATGGTTCTTGCAGCAGCGGCGCTAAACTCCACCGTCCCCGCTGCGGTAACCGATATAGAATTGACAGAAGGATTTATATCAAGCGTAACGAGCGCAGCACCGGCAAACACTACATCATCCGTGCCGGAAGGCGTACCCGCAGGGCTCCAGTTGGTACTTACGCTCCAGTTGGCACCACTGCCACCTGTCCATGATCGGGTAACAGCATTAACGTTAAGTTGCAGCAATAGCAAAGATGCGCCCAGGAAGGCGGTAAGGATCGATTTCATGCGTGTGTATTTGAACCACAACAAAAGTACAGTTTACCATAGGTATTGCGTAACTCAATATGCGCTGTGAGTGAGCTAATTTACCCACAGATGTGTAAAAACTTGTCACCGGGCAATTATACACCTAACCGCTCACGTATTACATTTCGGCAAAAAAGACTATCTTAATATCAATTATACCCATTAAGCAAAAGCCAACACAGCATCACTATGGAAGATAGGGGCATTCAACTCGAAAACATCTGGACCAAGCCTGAGACCCTGCCGCTGCAACTATTTAAGGGCATTCTATCTATCCTCAAAAACGCAGCAACCTTTAATTGGGCAGAAATTCCGGTAGAGGCTATTGACTCCATTGAGTCAATCAAACATGGCACCGCCCCGGGTAAAAGAGGATGGCAACTCATAAGCAGGGCTCTTGTAAAGGCATTGCTTAAATTGATATGGGAAAATACTCCCCCGTTGGGAAAAGAAGACTTAATAGAAAAAAGATTAGACCAGCAACTAAATGAATTATTGGAGAATAGTAGTTACTTTATAAATACTGATTTTTTCCGTAATCCTGGTAAATTACCTTTATTCAATGCAGCACGAGATATTTTCAAAGAATTTCTAACCAGTTTTGCCTTTGAAAATACTACAATTGATAATTTGTTACAACGACTCCCCGCTTATTTCACTTATGACTTGTTAGACGAATGGAGAAAGAATCACGACTATTATCAGGAACTCAGTTATGCATTGAATACACCTTTTGATGAAGCCGTTAAAAGAGAAACTGAATGGCGACAATACAATAATTGGTTGAACCTACAGACAGAAACTCCCATTTTTACCGAGAGCTTTAGCCTGCAGCAAGTATATATTCCCTTAAGAGCTTTTTATATAAAAAAACAAGAAAGAAAGAGTGAACATCAAATATTCAAAAAGTCCGAAGAAGGTGATACACATGAGAAGATAGTAGTTGATATTGAATCTCTTTTATTGCAATGGATCAATCGCCGTGATAAAGAAGATGCTATCCGGGTATTACGCGGTGGCCCTGGCTATGGTAAATCCTCTCTTCTTAAAATATTGGCTGCAAAATTGGCTAATCAGGATAAGAAAGTCCTCTTTATACCATTGCATCGATTTGATCTCAAAGATGATCTGAATCGTGCATTACGAGATTTCTTAGCCTACGATCGATTCTTGAGCTTTAACCCACTCGATGAAAAAGATACCCTTATTATTTTTTTCGATGGGTTGGATGAGTTATCAATGCAGGGTATGGCATTAGCGGAAGCCGCCAGCAAGTTCGTCCAGGAATTAGCGAAAGAGGTACTAAACTATAATGCACGCCAGCTCCGTTTACAGGTGATCCTCAGTGGTAGAGATATTATTATTCAGCAAAATGAAGTCGGATTTAGAAAAGAAGAACAAGTGTTAGGATTGCTACCTTATTTTCTTCCGGATAGTGAGAAAAAAGAGTATACCGACCCTAAACAGCTACTTAATACTGATCAAAGAAACATCTGGTGGCATAACTATGGAAAAGCAAAAGGGAGACCTTATAAAGAACTACCCGCTGCACTTGAAAATAAGGAGCTGGATGAACTTACCGCACAACCATTACTAAATTACCTTGTGGCATTGAGCTACGAAAGAGGAAAGCTCACCTTTGATAAAGAAACTAATCTCAACGAGGTTTATGCAGATCTGCTTGAGGCAGTTTACGAACGAAGCTATGCAGATGGGAAACGTCGGATTGGTATTCAGCAATTAGATTTAAACGACTTCATCAGGATGATGGAGGAGATCGCTATCACTGCCTGGCAAGGCAATGGTCGAACCACTACAGTGAAAGAAATTGAAAATCACTTTCGGGAAAGCGGTATGCTGTCTTTGCTAAACAGATTCGTGCAAGACGCAGAAAAGGGAGTCGTTTCACTTCTTGTATCGTTTTACTTCAGGCAAGCAGGTTTTAAGTATGTAAATGGTGATGAAACATTTGAATTTACCCATAAAAGCTTTGGCGAATACCTTGCAGCTCGGCGAATCACGGAAACGTTGTTACATATCACCAATAAATTCAAAGCAAATAAAAAGGATCTTGACGATGACCGGATGGCTGAAAAATGCCTGCAACAATGGATAAAACTATTTGGAGCCAAAATGCTGGATAAAGACCTGTTAAAATATATACGTAATCAGATAGCTATTAAATATAACACTAATCCCCAATTAATAAATGATGTCCAAGATACTATAATTGGATTCACAAATCACGTACTTCACTTTGGAATGCCAGTTGAAACACTCAATCCACGGCCACTTACTTATCAGGAAGAGTTTCATTTGGCCCAGCATGCAGAGATCGCGTTATTAACTATTTTGGGAACAATCGCCAGTGTTACTAATATACCTGTAAACATTAATTGGCCAGACAAAACCTTTTTTAGAAGATGGATTAATCGGTTGATCGACCAAAGAAATAGTCCTCAAAATTTTTTTTTAAAATATTTGAACCATTTAAATCTAAGTAATTCCAGCTTATCGTCACAAGATTTATTTGGAGCCAACCTATCAAGAGCAAATTTATCATCCGCAAATTTATCCCTGGCTGATTTGTCTGACGCAGATTTGTCAAGAGGGATTTTAAGCAACGTGAACCTGTCAAAAGCCAATCTATTTGGAGCCAACTTATCCAAGGCCCTGCTAAATGGTGCAAATTTATCTGAAGCTATTCTACTAATTGCAATTTTCGCTGATACTAATTTATCCGACGCAATTTTGGTCAGATCTAATTTAGCCAGAGCCGATTTATCAAGAGCTGATTTAATCGGCGCAGATTTATCGAAAGCTAACTTGTCAAAAGCAAATTTACCTGGGGCAATTTTAATTCGGGCAGATTTATCTGATGCAAATCTATCCGGCGCTGATTTATCACGTACAAATTTATCAGAAGCGATCTTAGTTGGTACTGATTTATCACGTACAAATCTATCCGGTGCAATCTTAAACGCAGTTAACTTATCTGGAGCAAATTTATCATGGGTAGACTTGTTAGAAGTGAATTTATCAGAAGCAAATTTAGAAAGAACGATTTTAATAGGAGCTGATTTATCTGGTTCGAATTTAGAAAGAGCAAATTTATCAAAGGCAGATTTAGAAGGAACAAATTTATCTGATGCAAACTTGCATGGTGCAAATCTATCGGAAGCAAATTTAGAAAGAACGAATTTACCTGGTGCTATATTAACAAAGGCCGTTTTATTTGGTGCTAATTTATCGAGAACTTATTTAAGAACAGCAATCTTATCCCCCGAGCAGAAAGCATACGCCAAATCCCGCGGTGCCATTGTAGACTAATAAAAAACCTCCCTGTACGGGAGGTTCAGCCTCTTAAGAGGTAAATATGATAACCCATCAAAACACTATCCGAGATAGGCTTTGAGAGCGCCGCTGTAGCGTGCTTTCTGCAGGCGCTTGATAGCCCTTTCCTTGATCTGGCGGATACGCTCCTTCGTAAGGTCGTATTTCTGGCCGATCTGTTCGATCGTTACCCCATTCTCACCATCAAGACCAAAGTATGCATTTACGATCTCTGCCTCGCGCGGAGAGAGAGATTTGAGTATCCTGCGTATCTCGTTGCGGAGTGAATCGTGCATTACATCCTCGTCAGTATCAGCACCACCCTCTAGCAAGTCGCCCATAGCCACATCCTCTGCTTCATGCACGGGTGCATCAAGAGAAGTATGACGGGTATTGCTCTGGAAGATATTGTTGATCTCTGTTTCACTCATTTCGAGTATTTCTGCCAGTTCTTCTGTACTTGGTTCACGCTCATGCTCCTGCTCAAATGCCATATAAGCCTTGTTGGCCTTATTGTAAGTACCGATCTTATTCTGGGGCAGACGCACCAAACGACCCTGCTCAGCCAATGCCTGCAGGATGCTCTGGCGGATCCACCATACCGCGTAAGAAATGAATTTAAAACCTTTGGTTTCATCAAAGCGCTGTGCCGCCTTGATCAGGCCGAGGTTACCCTCGTTGATCAGATCACTCAGCGAAAGACCCTGGTGCTGGTACTGTTTGGCCACCGATACTACGAAACGGAGGTTGGCCTGTACCAGTTTGTCCAATGCCCGCTGATCACCCATCTTGATTTTCTGCGCTAAAATGGTTTCTTCTTCAGGTGTAATCATCGAGATCTTGGAAATTTCCTGCAGATATTTCTCAACCGCCTGTGAGTCACGGTTGGTAATCTGGGTTGCGATTTTTAATTGCCTCATCTTATTGCTCCTGATTTATGCTTAATTATACTATAAAGACACTTTTTAATAGGGAAATGTTGCAAATGAAAGGTTAAATGTGCAAAACCCGTGAAAAAAAGTATGCAAAGTTATAACACAACAGCCGCATTTCATAGTATTTACCAATAAAAAGGGGCTCCGGTGGATAAATGCGCCCGGATCGGGCATAAATTCCTTCTTTTTGGTATATTTTTTTAACCTCACTGCCATTAATTGTTAAAACTCCGGTAATTATCAGGTGCAGTTCAAACCCTTTTATGGCTGTCCCTACCACCCGGTCCTGCCCCACACAGTTCCTGCCCCTCTTAGCCTCCGCCCGGAATACTGTATCTTTACATCCTGAACAGTCAAACCTATTTTAGCCGTGATAATCGCAGAAACCGAACGACTTATTCTCCGTGAATGCACTGTGGCCGACGCCCCCTTTATTCAAAAACTGGTCAATACCCCTACCTGGCTCCAATATATCGGCGACAGGCATATCCATTCGGAGGCAGATGCCCTGCGTTACCTGAAAAACGGCCCTTTCCACAGTTATGAGGAACACGGTTATGGGCTCTGGATGGTATTGCTTAAAGCTACAGATACCCCTGTAGGCATTTGTGGACTGATCAGGCGGGTATTGCTTGATGGACCCGATATCGGCTTTGCTTTCCTGCCCGAATACACCGGCAAAGGTATTGGCTATGAGGCAGCAAGCGCTACCCTGCGCTATGCGAGGGAAAAACTTGGCATGCAGGATATTCTCGCCATCACCATGCCCGAAAACCGTACAGCCATCAACCTGCTCGTAAAGATCGGTCTGCAGTTCAGGAAGATGATACAAATTACCGAAGATGAACCCCCGCTCATGCTTTTCTCCACAGACACAGGCGAACACGACCGGAACTTGATCGAAGACATCACCTCCCGCTTTTTTGCGCTTTTCAACAACCGCTCCGGCAATACCGTACAGTTGGGTAGCATTTACGACCTCTTTATTCCGGAAGGCATTATCATAAAAAATACCGGGATGATTCCCGAGGTATTTAACCTCGAAACCTTTATCACACCCCGGCAATTATTGCTTACCGACGGTACCCTCACAGATTTTGCAGAGCACGAGCTCTCCGGTAAAACGGTCATCTCCGGACGCATTGCCCAGCGCTTTTCCTTTTACAGCAAGAGCGGTAAATTATCTGGCACCCCCTTTTCAACTACCGGTATGAAGAGTTTCCAGTTTATCAAAACACCCGTAGGCTGGAAAATCAGCGCTATGGCCTGGGATGACGAAACCGGATAATTCCCGCAAATCCCGTTATTCGTACAATCCATCTATATATTTGCATTATGACAATCGATTTACGTTCCGATACATTTACAAAACCTACACCTGCCATGCTCGACGCTATGTTCAACGCCCCGGTAGGTGATGATGTTTTTGGAGAAGACCCTTCCGTCAACCAGCTCGAAGCAATGACAGCCGAACTGTTTGGCATGGAAGCTGGTTTGTTTTGTCCGAGCGGTACCATGACCAACCAGATCGCCATCAAATGCCATACACAACCAGGCGATGAAGTGATCTGCGAGCGCCTGTCGCATATCTACCAGTACGAGGGCGGCGGTATTGCCTTTAACAGCGGATGCTCGGTACACCTTATCGATGGCGACCGCGGGCGCATCAATGCCAGCCAGGTGGTGCAGGCCATTAATCCCGACGATCTGCATAAGCCAAAATCCACACTCGTAAGTCTTGAAAATACAGCCAATCGCGGCGGTGGTAGTTGTTACGATTTTGAGGATATTGAGGCCATCAGGCAGGTATGTGATGCACAGGGCCTCGCTTTTCACCTCGACGGTGCCAGGCTCTGGAATGCCCTTGTAGCAAAAAATGAGAGCCCCCGGCAATACGGTGAAGTGTTCGACAGTATATCTGTTTGCCTCAGCAAGGGCATGGGTATACCGGTGGGGAGCGTGCTGATAGGCACGAAAGCTTTTATACAAAGGGCAAGACGGATACGTAAGATCTTTGGCGGTGGTATGCGCCAGGCAGGTTATCTCGCCGCAGCAGGTATCTACGCTATTGAGCGCCATATTGACCGGCTGGCAGATGATCACCATCATGCCTCTCTTATTGCCAGGGCATTGCTGGATAAGCCGTTTATAGGTGCCATGATGCCCGTAGAAACCAATATATTGCTCTTCGAGGTAAAAGATACTTTTACACCCGCTTCTTTTGTAGCTCACCTGCGGCAGCATGATGTGCATTGTTTACCCGTATCACCAACGCAGGTAAGGATGGTCACCCATCTCGGCATCACCCCCTCTATGGTAGACCAGTTGCTCCAGCTCATAGCATCAATGTAGGAATCATTCAAACTCCTGCTACACGCTACTCACATCTCACTACTATTTAACATTTCCGGCAAAATAGTGGCATTATTTTTTCGTTCTTATTCCATCATCAAACCCCACCGTATGCAAAAGACATGGATACTCCCGGCCGCAGCAGCTTTATTACTATTCAGTTCATGTAAAAAAGACAACAGCAGTTCCGGCGAAGCCAAAGTGAACTTTATCTTCAAGTTCGACAGTACCCAGGCAAGACTCAATAATGCCGGACAACCTGCAACCCTGGCAGCAGGACACGCAGCACAATCGCCCCGCTTCAACAGCATGAGCGCGCATTACCTTGAGCTCTCCCCTTCTGCGCTTACGCCACTTGGCTCAGGAGCTGTACTGTACAGGGCGCCCGAAGTGAGCACAGGCGGCAGTAATGCGATAGATTTTTCCAAATCAAACTTTGCAGGCAATAACCAAACCTTTCTGAGTGTTCCGGTAAAAAGTTTTGCAGCCGGCACGTATACCTGGCTGAGAGTATCACTCGCCTATCAGAACTATAATGTAAAAGTTAACGCTATGGGGCAGGCATTTGATGCTGCCGTAGCGTCCTTCCTGGGCTTCAATACTTACATTGGCAGTTATAAGGTAAAAGACTCTACGGTTACCGTCAACGCAAACAGAGCACAGGGGTACTGGGCCTTTGAAGCCAGTAACGGCGTAGTGGGTGTTGTAAGCAGTGGCCAGGCCCCGGCGGGCGCAACCACCGTACCCAACCCGCTCTTTGCCACATCTCCCATACCGGCAGGCTCCTGCGTAGTAACAGGTCAGTTCTCCACCGCGTTGGTGATTACAGGCAACGAAACACAGGACATCAACATTGTTGTCTCACTCAGTACAAACAAAAGCTTTGAATGGATAAACGCAGACGGCAACAGCACTTACGATCCGCTCAATGGCGACCAGGTGGTAGATATGGGAATCAGGGGGCTCGTAACGTACAGGATGTAGGTTGTTAGTTTGCCTGTCAAACGGAAATTGAAAACTGTAGTTTGTATTACCTGTGGCTATTGACGGCTGCCTCAAATAATTTACCTTCGTGGTGAACCATTAATTTTTTACGCAGCAGATGTTTCCAACAACAGATCCCACCACAACCTCAGCATGGCAGGCATTACAACAACACCACACGCTCTTTGAGCAGGTACAGATCAGGCACCTGTTTGATAATGACGAAGATCGCTTTAAGAAATTCTCCCTTACCGCAGGCGACATCCTGTTTGATTACTCCAAAAATATCGTTACGGATAATACTGTAGACCTGCTGATCGATCTTGCAAAAGAAACCGGGCTCGAAACTGCCATCAGGGCTATGTTTGATGGAACGCGTATCAATGCAACCGAGAACCGTGCTGTTTTGCATACTGCCCTGCGCAACTTTTCAGGAAACCCGGTAATCGTAGATAGTAAAGACATCATGCCGGAGATTAAAGCAGTACAGGAACAGATGCGTAACTTCTGCCAACAAGTGCATAAAGGAGAATGGAAAGGCTATACAGGCAGAAAGATCAATACCATTGTAAACATCGGCATAGGCGGCAGCGACCTTGGCCCGGTGATGGTAACAGAAGCGCTTCGCCCCTACTGGCTGCCCGGCATTGCTACATGGTTTGTAAGCAATGTTGATGGTACACATATTGCCGAAACACTTAAGAAGGTCAACCCGGAAGAGACATTGTTTATCATTGCGAGTAAAACTTTTACCACGCAGGAAACAATGACAAATGCACATACAGCCCGGGAATGGTTTCTGCAGCACGCTGCCGGCGAAGCACACGTTGCAAAACATTTTGTAGCCCTCAGTACCAATACGGCAGAAGTAACAAAGTTTGGTATTGCCCCTGAGAATATGTTTGTATTCTGGGACTGGGTAGGTGGCCGCTACAGCCTGTGGAGCGCCATTGGTTTATCAATCGCACTTACAATCGGCTATGACCGTTATGAAGAACTGCTCAGGGGGGGATATGCTGCCGACCAGCATTTTGCCCAAACCCCCTTCGATAAAAACATTCCGGTCCTCATGGCACTCATCGGGATATGGTACACCAACTTTTTTGGCGCCACCACAGAAACCATACTGCCTTACGACCAGTACATGCACCGTTTTGCCGCCTACCTCCAGCAGGGCAATATGGAAAGCAATGGAAAAGCTGTAGACAGGAATGGTAAAGCAGTAACTTATTCTACCGGTCCTGTCATCTGGGGGGAGCCAGGCACCAATGGCCAGCATGCGTTTTACCAGTTGATACACCAGGGAACACAACTCATCCCCTGCGATTTTATCGCCGCTGCCATCAGTCACAACCCCATCGGCGATCATCACCTGAAGCTCATGAGCAATTTCTTTGCACAAACCGAGGCGCTGATGAATGGAAAGACCGAAGAAGAGCTGCAGGCAGAAGGCGTACCACCCCACCTTATTCCTTATAAAGTATTTACCGGTAACAGACCCACCAATTCCTTCCTGCTCAAACAGCTTACGCCCTTTACTTTAGGGCAGCTCACCGCCTTTTACGAGCACAAGATCTTTAGCCAGGGCGTTATATGGAATATCTACAGCTTTGACCAGTGGGGTGTTGAACTCGGTAAACAACTGGCGGGTAAAATACTGCCGGAACTGGTTGATGATAACGTGACTGACACGCACGACTCCTCTACCAACGGTTTGATCAACAGGTTTAAGCAGCTACGTCAACCATAACAGTCAATACCAACCAAATAAAAATCCTCCCCTGAGGGAGGATTCTGAATCAGTTAGTTGCAGCAGCGTTACCATTTATCTACTTCTTCATCGGCACCGTTGTCGCCTGTTGAAGCAGCACTTTCATTGGTTATAGTAGTTTGTGGTGCCGTATGTTCTGGCTCTGTAGTATGTTCTGTTGCCTGCTCCGTTTCGTCATGTCCACCCTCACCCTCATAAGGCGTATCGTGGTTAAAAGCATCAAAGTCAAAGTCCGGCATGAGCTCTGTCTTAACATAATTGACAGCTTCGTTCAGTCCTTTGATAAACTTATTAAAGTCTTCCTTATACAGGAATACCTTATGCCTGTCATAACCATCGTCATTAAACCGCTTACGGCTTTCCGTAATAGTCAGGTAATAATCATTTCCGCGTGTCGCCCTTACATCAAAGAAATATGTTCTTCTTTTTCCAGCCCTGATGCGTTTGCTATAAACGCTTTCCATTTTTTTGTCGTTATTTTCGTACGCCACAGTTTGAGGTTTTTTGATTCTTAACTATTCGCTTTTTAATGCGTAGCAAAGATAAAATTGTTTTTGAAACCACAAAATTTAATGCCACCCTTCCCTGTTTTTTGCAAAACCCTTGCTGGAAGGCTGTTTCGGGGGTTTGGAGGCACCAGTTCAGGCTATACTTATCGCTTTCTCTATCCTTTATATCGACTTGACGATGAATCCTGGTTCATAGCTATCACTTTTCGGGGTGCAGAAAATATTCCGGTTATCTGTAATTATTTTACCTCCTTTTTCCCATACTTAAACAAGACATTACACTTCCGGGAAATAGATTACCACCAGGGTTATGGCAATATATACTACGTGAGGCAGGGTAACCCATAAAGCCCGGTATGCCCAAATGAAACATACGAGTGGGGTGAAAAACCTACCTTTGCAGCAAAAAAACAGCTTGTTATGTGGTTAAACAACGTACTGGAAACGATAGGGAACACCCCGCTCATCAAACTGAATAAAGTAGCCCGTGAAATACCAGCCACCGTATTGGCCAAGGTAGATTATTTTAATCCCGGCAACTCCATTAAAGACCGTATGGCACTAAAAATGGTAGAAGTAGCCGAACAGGAAGGCAAGCTCAGGCCGGGCGGCACCATTATCGAAGGCACCAGTGGTAATACAGGTATGGGGTTGGCCCTGGCAGCCTGTGTAAAGGGCTATAAGTGCATTTTTGTAACTACTGATAAACAGAGTAAGGAAAAGGTTGATATCCTGAAGGCCGTTGGAGCAGAGGTTATTGTTTGCCCCACCAATGTCCTGCCCGAAGACCCGAAAAGCTACTACAGCGTAGCCAGAAGACTGGCTACCGAGATTCCCAACTCAATGTACATGAACCAGTACGACAACCTGGCCAACCGCCAGGCACATTATGAAAGTACCGGTCCGGAGATATGGGCACAAACCGAGGGCAAGATCACCCACCTCGTTTGTACTGCAGGTACTGGGGGAACCATTATGGGTACAGGCATGTTCCTGAAAGAAAAGAACCCCAATATTAAGATATGGGCCATTGATGTATATGGCTCACTCCTTACCAGGTACTTCAAAACAGGCGAAATCGATATGAACGAGGTACACCCCTATATTTCTGAAGGCTTCGGTGAAGATTTTGTACCCGGCAACTATGATATGCGTTATATAGACCATTTTGAGCAGGTTACAGATAAAGATGGTGCCATTATGGCCCGCAGGATTGCCAAGGAAGAAGGTCTTTTCTGTGGCTACAGCGCAGGAAGCTGTTTGCAGGGGCTGATGCAGTTGAAGGATGGCCTTACTAAAGATGACCTGGTTGTCTGCATTTTCCACGACCACGGCAGCCGCTATGTAGGAAAGATCTATAACGACCAGTGGATGATGGAAAGAGGCTTCCTGGATATGAAGACAGTAAAAGACCTCGTAAGCGGTCGCGGTAATAAACGCCTGATCACGGTAAACAGCGATCAGCCGGTGACTGAGGTAATCGGGCTGATGAAGAAATACGACATTGAGAATATCCCCGTAACTGATGCCTCCGGTATTATCGGATCGGTATCAGAAGGAGGCCTCTTCAATAAAATACTGGAAACACCGGCTATTAAGGATCAGCCAGTAGAAAAAGTAATGGAAAAACCCTACCCCGTGGTTGCTTTTGACACCCCGGTAGAACGTTTAAGCAGTCTTATCAACCGCGAAAATGGCGCAGTGCTCAGCGCGGATGAAACGGGAAATTTCCATATTGTGACCAAATACGACATTATTCAAAGCCTGGCCCGGTAAACCTACCTGCCATCTATT
The DNA here is from genome assembly GCA_964590975.1 of uncultured Ferruginibacter sp. GTDB lineage: Bacteria > Bacteroidota > Bacteroidia > Chitinophagales > Chitinophagaceae > Ferruginibacter. Next base: position 12,799 of record CAZPXP010000031.1, read on the forward strand.
TTTTAGCAAAACCCTTTACAGTAAAGGGTTTTGTTGTTTTAACCAGTACCGTCCCCCGTTTTTAGCCTGAAAATAACATCGTAGTTCTACGATCCATCCTCCCGTACATCTACCCCGGTAATGGCAGCGATTGTACGAGGCAGACAGTAATTGCAGTATTTCTAAAAAAGCGAAATACTGCTCTTGTTTTAGGACTGAAACCATCGCATCTTTGTGTCAGAAGTTGATTGATAGCGATTACAGTATCAATCATATCCAAAGATCCAAAAAACCAAGTAAGTAGAAATCCAATACTTGAGAAACCGAACAACAATCCAATATCAATCAACTTCTTTTAAATCCAATCCAATCCAAGCGTCCGTTTTTAGAATCAGGTATCCTGAACGAAAAGCCAAAAACCAATACCACCGTAGGTGGTACTCCAGATAACCAGTTGTCAAACACAGAAAAAATCCAATATTGTTGAAGAATCTATTAAACCAGGTCCTTTAAAAAACCAAATTGATCCGTTACACATTGAAAGAAAAAATTCAATGCTTTTGTAAGATCCATGTTGCCAGCTTAGGAAAAATACCCGAAAATCTATTCCTTAAAAGCTAAAAAACTGAAACCGTAGAGGATTAAATTATTGAACTAAATCTACTCACGGCCCACGAGGTTAACCCCTCAGGAAGAAAAGAACTCGATTAAAGGATAACCAGTCTGCCTGGCAGATACGGTTTCCGGAAAACAAACAAACTTCTGCAATACAATGGTTCGCCATTTTTGCAGAAGTTTTTTTATTTATGCCATGCAACCTATTTTTACACCATGCTCCTGCTTCCCGGTCAGTTTCCAGCAACTACTGCCAGCCGTATCGTGTCGCTGGTTCCTTCGCAAACCGAACTATTATACGACCTCGGCGCCGGCAACCAGGTAATGGGCATTACCAAATTCTGCGTACACCCCTCAGCCTGGAAGAGAGAAAAGACAATTGTGGGAGGCACCAAGCAGGTTAAAAGGGAGGTGATCGACAGTCTGCAGCCCGATCTTATCATTGCAAATAAAGAAGAGAATGTAAAAGAGCAGGTAGAAGACCTCGCTACCCATTACCCCGTGTGGGTAACCGACGTCAATACCCTGGAGGATGCCCTTACGATGATCAATGATGTCGGCGCACTCACCAATCATATAAATGAGGCAGCCATACTCAATAATACCATCCGCTCAGCTTTTCAACCATTGGAAACAGCCCGCCAGGTAGCCGCTATACCTGCAGCCTACCTCATTTGGCGTAAGCCCTATATGACCGTTGGCGGTAATACTTTTATCAACGATATGATGAGCAGGATAGGCCTGAAAAATGTATTTGGAGGAATACAACGCTATCCCGCAATCACCATTGAAGACATTCGCCGTACCGGTTGCCGGTTGTTACTCCTTTCCTCAGAACCCTACCCGTTCGCAGATAAACATATCAATGAACTGGCATTGCAATTGCCCGGTGTACACATCCTGCTGGCAGACGGAGAAATGTTCAGTTGGTATGGCAGCAGATTGGTTAAGGCAGCGCCTTACCTGCAGGCCCTTCGCAGGGAGATCGATACCTTTTTAAACGGGGCATAAAAAAAGCCATCCTTTTGGATGGCTGTATAAGAAGATTATGCAGATCAGGAAATTTTCTCTACCTGCATATAATTGAGTTCTACCGGGGTGGCGCGGCCAAAGATCTTTACCTGAACCTTCAGCTTTTTCTTTTCATCAATAACCTCTTCGATCACTCCGTTAAAGTCGTTAAACGGACCATCAATGATCTTGATCGTTTCGCCAACAATAAAAGGTTCACTCATTGTCATTCCACCACCCTCACCCATTTCATCCACTTTACCGAGCATTTTGTTTACTTCGGCTTTACGGAGGGAGATGATATTACCCTTGGAACCTTTCCCATCGGTGAGAAAGTGCATTACATTGCTGATACTGCTCAGGTGCTGAACCATATCATCATTGAGCTTGCCATCAGCTACTTCAATCATTACATAACCAGGATAGAAGTTACGCTCACGCATTACTTTTTTACCGGCCTGAACCTTGTATACTTTTTCAACAGGCAGAAATATCTGCTTGATGATATTGCTCCATCCGTTACGCACGATATCCTTATCAAGATATTCTTTCACCTTGCGTTCCTTTCCGCTTACGACACGCAGCACGTACCATTTGCTTTCCTTCTCCTGTATTGTAGTGTCCATTGTTACTTAAGCGAAGAGTTTGTAAATGAATTTAAGACTGGAATTGCAAACCAGATCCATCACACCTACGATAGCGGTGATGAACAGGGTAGCACCTACAACAATCATAGTAGATTGCTGCAGTTGATCCCAGGAAGGCCAGGTTACCTTTTCAACCAGCTCTTTGTAAGAGTCCCTGAAGTAGGCCGTAATTTTATTCATAATATGTTCAGTTATCGGCAACCGCTTTAAAACAGGGTTACCAGGAAGCACGGGCACAAGGATTCGAACCCTGATCAAAGGTTTTGGAGACCTCTATACTAACCGTTGTACTATGCCCGTGAATCAGCCAGGTAATAATCACCCGGCTGGTATGTATAAGAACTATTTTACAGAACAAAGTACCCAGGAATGGACCTGAGTACTTTGCAAATTTATGAAAAACTTACCGGATTATCCATTAAGGTATCCCGCGAGTTCTTATTTAATGATCTCAGTAACCTGACCGGCACCTACTGTACGACCACCTTCACGAATCGCAAACTTCAGACCTTTTTCCATCGCGATAGGAGCGATCAGTTTCACAGTCATCGAAGTGTTATCGCCGGGCATGATCATTTCAGTACCTGCGTTCAGCTCAACTTCACCAGTAACGTCAGTTGTACGGAAGTAGAACTGAGGACGGTATTTGTTGAAGAATGGAGTGTGACGTCCACCTTCTTCTTTGCTCAGTACGTAAACTTCGCACCTGAATTCGGTATGCGGAGTGATAGAACCCGGTTTGCAGATTACCATACCACGACGGATCTGGGTCTTTTCAATACCACGGAGCAGCAGACCTGCGTTATCACCAGCTTCACCTTCGTCAAGCAGTTTCTTAAACATTTCCACACCAGTTACTGTAGAGGTCAGTGGTTCGGGAATCAGACCTACGATCTCAACACCTTCACCTACTTTAATACGACCCCTTTCAATACGGCCTGTAGCCACAGTACCACGACCAGTAATTGAGAATACGTCTTCCACGCTCATCAGGAACGGCAGATCAACCGGGCGGGGAGGCAGGGGAATGTAAGAATCTACTGCATCCATCAGTTGGTCAACTGCAGCAACCCATTTTTCTTCACCAGCAAGAGCACCGGTAGCAGAACCCTGGATGATGGGTGTGTTATCACCATCAAAACCATAAGAAGACAACAGTTCACGGATCTCCATTTCTACCAGTTCAAGCAGTTCGGGATCGTCAACAAGATCAACTTTATTCATAAATACCACAATACGGGGTACACCTACCTGGCGGGCCAGCAGGATGTGCTCTTTAGTTTGTGGCATAGGACCGTCTGTAGCGGCTACAACCAGGATAGCGCCATCCATCTGGGCGGCACCGGTAATCATATTCTTCACATAGTCAGCGTGACCCGGACAGTCTACGTGAGCATAGTGACGATTCGCTGTTTGATATTCTACGTGTGCTGTATTAATGGTGATACCACGCTCCTTTTCTTCGGGAGCTCCATCGATATCATCATAGTTTTTCTTCTCCGCTAAACCTTTTTTTGACAAAACATCGGTAATAGCGGCAGTCAATGTAGTTTTACCATGATCAACGTGACCAATAGTACCAACGTTAACGTGGGGTTTATCCCTTTTGAAGGATTCTTTTGCCATTTTTTTTGTTTTTAAATTGTAATCTATATTTAGCCGGGGCTAAAATTAATTTGAGCTGTTGATGAGAATTGAACTCACGACCTCTTCCTTACCAAGGAAGTGCTCTACCCCTGAGCTACAACAGCTGGTAATAGCTTATGAGAAAGCATGTATCAATTCTCATTCAAATCAATGAACATTCCCGGTATCCCGCATACGGAATACCAGGCTAATCTTTGCTGCCTGCCGGTATGCAGGTGTAAACAAGCACAACCGGCAGCGAAAATGAGCGGGAGACCAGGCTCGAACTGGC